>DAINQE010000019.1:0-40790 GCA_036743055.1 Candidatus Sabulitectum sp.
AAGTACTTCGGCATAGCCAAGTGCTTCCGCTACGACCAGGTGGACGCCACCCATCTGCCTGACTTCTACCAGGTGGAGGGAATAGTCCTGGGGGAGGAGATCAACCTGAGGCATCTTCTGGGTCTTCTTAAGCTCTTCGCCACCGAGGTGGCCGGAGCTTCGGACTACAAGTTCGTACCGGCCTACTTCCCCTTCACCGAGCCCTCGGTGGAGATACACATCAAGCATCCCGTGCTGGGGTGGTTCGAGATGGGAGGGGCGGGTCTGTTCAGGAGGGAGGTGTGCCAGCCCATGGGGATTGACGTGCCGGTGATAGCATGGGGTCTCGGGCTGGACAGGATGGCCCTGATGGCACTGAACCTGTCGGACATAAGGGACCTTCTCACCCCGGACCTGAGCCGGCTCAGGGGGATGCGGGCCAAACCGGAGAAGCTTCTTGGAGGTGGCGCTAATGCCTAAGATAGAGATTCCCCTGGAAGACCTGCTCGCCCTGGCGAAAATGGACAGCACCGAAGGACTGGAGGAGAAGCTGGAGCCCCTTAAGGCTGAACTTGACGGATTCGACGGCGACTATGTGAAGATCGAACTGAACGACACCAACAGACCCGACCTCTGGACCGCGGAGGGTGTTGCCAGGGCACTTAGGTGCTACGCCGGGGAACGCTCCGAGGAGCACCTCCAGGACCTGGGCGAACCCGCAAGATACATAGAGGTAAGCGACGACCTTAAGGGCATAAGGCCCTACATAGCCGCCTTCACCGCAACTGGCTGGACGGTTACGGAGCAGGGTCTGGAAGCGCTGATCGCCGCCCAGGAGAAGCTTGCCGCCAGTTTCGGGCGGGATCGGAGGACGGCGGCCATCGGCTTCTACGCCCTGGATGGCATTGACTTCCCGGTGAGCTACAGAACGGAAACCCCCGCCGCCAGGTTCCACCCCCTGGGCGAGGAGGGGGAGATGAGCCTCAATGAAGTGCTTGAGCGTACAGAGGCCGGTATCAAGTATGCCGGGCTTCTCCAGGGCCTTACCAGGTACCCGGTGCTCCGGGACCGTTCCGGACAGATGCTCTCGTTCCCGCCGGTGCTGAACAGCAACGGAACCGGCAGGGTGGTCCCCGGGCAGTCGGCGCTGTTCTGCGAGGTAACGGGGACCGACTGGCACACCGTGAACCTCACCGCAACCATCCTTGCCTGCAACCTGGAGGACAGGGGGGCGGCGATAGAGCCTGTGGAGATTCGCTACGGCGACATGGAGGATACGGTCACCCCGGTGATCTATGCAGATACACTCACCGCAGACCTGGACCAGGTCTCCAGAGTGCTGGGCGAGGAGGCCCGGGAGCTTCCTCTGAAGAAGCTTCTGGAGAAGATGGACTACGGAAGCGTCCGCGTTTCCGGGAAAACTGTCACCGGTGTGATGCCCCCTTACCGGAGGGACGGCATACACCCCATGGACATGATAGAGGACATAGCCATAGGCAGGGGGCTCAACAATCTGGAACCCCTTCTCCCATCGGAGTACACGGTGGGTTCCGCCGCTCCTGTGGAGATGCTGGCCCGTTCGGTGAAGGACCTCCTTGTGGGAGCCGGGTGCGAGGAGATCGTCAGGCCGGTCCTCACCAGCCGGGAGAAGATCACAAGCCTTACAAGGACCCCCGGTGACCCCATTGCCATAAGGAATCCCATGACCGCCGAGTACGGTGTTGTTTCGAACACCCTCCTCCCGGCGCTTCTGGAGGTGGAGTCCGTAAGCGGGCACGCGGCGTTCCCCCACAGGGTCTTCACTGTGGGTGAGGTTCTTCAGAGGACCCCGGAAGGGATGTGCGAAACAGTGGTGAACCTTGCCCTCACCGCAGGGGATGCGGATTTCGGCGACGTCCATTCGATACTCGGGGCGCTCTGCCATTACAGAAGCCTGAACCTCTCCCTGGAGGAGACCGATGATCCAAGGTTCATTCCGGGAAGGAGCGCCAGGGTGCTCATAGACGGGCAGGACGCTGGGATCATCGGGGAGTTCCACCCCGGAGTGCTGGATTCCTGGGGTATAACCGTCCCGGTGGCGGGTTTCGAGCTGGTCCTGGAAAGGCTGGGGTAGCTCTGGCGAACTTCAGGCTCAAGGCTCCCTTCGCGCCCTCCGGCGATCAGCCGAAGGCCATAGAGAGCATAGTGGAGGGATTCGAAAAGGGGCACCAGTGGCAGACCCTCCTGGGGGTTACAGGCTCCGGCAAAACCTTCACCATGGCATCGGTGATAGAACGGATGAATCTGCCGGTGCTTGTGGTAAGCCACAACAAAACCCTCGCGGCCCAGCTTTTCGGCGAACTCTCCGGCTTCTTTCCCGACAACGCCGTGGAGTACTTCGTGAGCTACTACGATTACTACCAGCCCGAGGCCTACATTCCCGCCCGGGACATGTTCATAGAGAAGGACGCCAGCCTGAACGAGGAGCTGGACAGACTTCGTCTCAGGGCCACCGCCAGTCTCCTGAGCAGGAGCGACGTTATCGTGGTTGCCTCGGTGAGCTGCCTCTACGGTCTGGGCAATCCCAGGGACTTCACCGCAACGGGCATGGAGATAAGGGAGGGAGAGCCACTTTCCAGGGACCTCCTTCTGGCAAAACTCGTGGACATGCAGTACAGAAGGAACGACATCGCCCTTGCCAGGGGGTACTTCAGGGTCAGGGGGGACATAGTCGACCTGGTCCCCTCCTATTCCAGCACCGGCATCCGCATCGAGTTCTTCGGCAGCACAGTTGACTCCATAAGGGGAATGGACCACATCACCGGAACGGTGCTTGAGTCCCTGGAGAGGACGATGGTCTTCCCGGCGAAGCACTTCGTGGCCGGGGACGCGAAGCTGAACCTTGCCATGGGCAGGATAGAGCGGGAGATGGAGGCCAGGGTCGCCGACCTGAAGCTCCAGGGGAGGATGCTTGAGGCCCACAGGCTGGAGACCCGCACCAGGTTCGACCTGGAGATGATGGGTGAAACAGGCTACTGCGCAGGGATCGAGAACTACAGCAGGCACATAGAGGGCAGGGAGGAAGGGGAGAGACCCTTCTGCCTCCTGGACTACTTCCCCGACGACTACCTGGTGTTCATAGACGAGAGCCACAGAACCCTTCCACAGATAAGGGGCATGTACCGGGGAGACCGCTCCAGGAAGGAAACCCTGGTCACCCACGGCTTCAGGCTCCCGTCAGCCCTGGACAACCGCCCTCTTTTCCTTGAGGAGTTCGAGGAGATGACCGGCAGGAAGCTCTGCATGTCCGCCACCCCGGCGGACTACGAGATGGAGAGGTCATCCGCGGTGGTGGAACAGATCGTCAGGCCAACGGGCCTTGTGGACCCCGAGATAGAGGTTCGCCCTGCGGAGGGCCAGGTGGACGATCTGGTGGAGCAGATAAGGAGGGCCGTGGAGACCGGTGGCAGGGTCCTTGTCACCACACTCACCAAGAAAATGGCCGAGGAACTCACCGGCTACCTGAAGGGACTTGAGATAACCACCAGGTACATGCACAGTGAGATAGACGCCCTGGAAAGGGTCTCCATACTCAGGGAGCTGAGACTGGCCCAGTTCGATGTACTGGTGGGGGTAAACCTCCTCAGGGAAGGGCTTGACCTGCCCGAGGTCACCCTGGTGGCCGTGATGGACGCCGACAAGGAGGGCTTCCTACGCTCCAGGACCAGCCTTGTCCAGACCGCGGGCAGGGCCGCCAGGAACAATGTGGGGAAGGTGATCTTTTACGCAGACGCGGTCACGGACTCAATGAAGTACGCCCTGGAGGAGACCGCCAGGCGCAGGGAGATACAGCTGGAGTACAATCGCACCCATGGCGTTACCCCGGAAACTGTGAGGAAGACAAGGGAAGAGATAATGAGGTCCACGGGCATCGCGGACATAATGGGCGGAAAGCGGAAGGCCCGGGGAACCGGTACCAGGCAGGAAACAGAGGCGAAAAGCGTTCCCGAACTGGAGCGCATGATGATGGAAGCCGCTTCCAGGCTTGAGTTTGAAGAGGCGGCAAGGCTCAGGGACATCATGAGGAAACTCATGGAGGAAAAGGGGTAGCACCCCCCTCGCAGGGGCTTGACATGGCTTCTGGCAGGCTGAATGTTTCAGTCGTGACACGGGAAACTTAGGGGTTCGTGCTACTCAAACACAGAAGAAAGGAGAGTCATGAAGAAGGCAATGGCAGTTCTTGCTGTACTTTCACTCGTTGCTTTCGCCGGCCAGGTCGCTGTAGACCTCAACCCGGTAGAAAGAGACGGCGATTGGCTCGTGTACGACGACGGTTCACCCAAGTGGCTCACTTGGGGCGGTACCTACAGGGGTGTCTGGTTCAACATCGAGGACTTCATCCCCGGTGGCGGCAACGGCATGCTCGAGCAGAGCGAGTTCTGGTTCTACCACCACAGCTCCTATCCCTGGGACACCAGTGATGTCTACCTCGAGATATGGAACGGCGACGCAATGGGCCCCATGAGCCAGCTCGATCAGACAATGATCACCGCCGTCCACTACGCTCCGGTATACGCCAGCTATGATCCCATGGTAGGTGTAGAGGCCAACTTCTGGGCCCTTGCCAACACCGAGATGAGCGCAGGCGGCTGGCCCGCAATCCTCGGCGACGGTCACAACCCCGGAACCATCTTCCACAGCTTCTTCAGCGATGACTTCATCGTCTGGGAGCCCTGGGACATCAACGGAGCCTGCAACTACTTCGTGTCCGTCAACTGGAATCCCGGTGCCTTCGACAACACCACCTGGGGTTCGCTCAAGGCCACGTTCTAGTACACCGTACAGCAGTGCCTTAAGGCCGGCCTTCGGGCCGGCCTTTTTCGTGTGCCGTGCAGTTTTCTATATTGGAACTGGAAGCACTTTATCGAAGGGTAATCCATGAAACAGCTGGTTATGCTAACTGTAATTGCTGCTTCAGCCCTGGCTGGAAACATTGAGGTTCACCCCGGCTGCATCGAGAGGGACGGCGACTGGCTCGTTTACGACAACGGCACACCAGAGTGGCTCTCATGGGACGGCACCTACAGGGGTGTTTGGTTCAACATCGAGGACTTTCTGCCGGCTGCTTATTGGGGGTTCCTTGAACAGAGCGAGTTCTGGTTCTACCACCACAGCTCCTATCCCTGGGACACAGGCGATGTCTGCCTGGAGATATGGAACGGTGGACCAATGGGTCCCCAGACCCGGGTAGATCAGACAATTGTCACAGCCGTACACTACGCTCCGGTATACGCAACCTACAGCTTCACAGTTCCAGTCGAGAATAACTTCTGGGCCATCGCCAACACAGAGATGAGCGCCGGCGGATGGCCCTCAATGCTCGGCGACGGCGAGCAGGGCAGCGTGTTCCACAGCTTCTTCAGCGATGACTTCATCGTCTGGGAGCCTTGGGATATAGGCGGAGCCTGCAACTACTTTGTGGCCGTCTACTGGACTTCTAACCCCTCAACTTTCCACAACCTCACTTGGGGTTCACTGAAGGCCACATTCCAGTAATCCGTCAGCGGAGCCTGAAAGCTGGCCTTCTCCTGCCAGTATGTAATTCTATATTAGCATTGAAAACTTTCTATCGAGTGGAGATGCAATGAGAACGATTATTCTCCTTACAGCAATTGCTGCCGCATCCATGGCTGGGAATGTGGAGGTGCACCCCGGCAGCATCGAGAGGGACGGCGATTGGCTTTATTATGACAACGGCTCACCTGAGTGGCTCTCATGGGACGGCACCTACCGGGGCGTGTGGTTCAATATCAATGATTTCGTACCAGGTGGAGGTTCCGGACCGGTGCCGCAATGCGAGTTCTGGTTCTACCACCACAGCTCCTACCCCTGGGATACAAGCGATGTCAGCCTTGAACTATGGAATGGCGGGGTTGAGGGCCCCCAGGTGCTGCTGGCGGAAGATATGGTCACAGCTCTTCACTATTCGCCTGTCTATGCCGATTTCTCACCTGCTGTGGCCGAACCTGAGTTCTGGGCACTGGCCAACACCGAGCTGAGCGCAGGCGGCTGGCCCTCCATACTGGGAGACGGAGCTCAGGGTACCGTATACCACAGCTTCTTCAGCGACGACTTCATCTCATGGGAGCCTTGGGATATAGACGGAGCCTGCAACTACTTTGTTTCCGCACAAATGGGGGAATCCCTTGCTGAAACCACCTGGGCGGGGATCAAGGCGGTTTTCTGACAGATTCCCCAGTTTGAAGACCCTCTTCCCGTTAACGGGGAACGCCGGGTTTTTTGTATCTTTGCGCAATGAGCGTGACAGTAGCAAGGACCGCAGGTTTCTGCTGGGGAGTAAGAAGGGCCGTAGACAGGGTAGTCACCGAGATCAAGAAAGGTGACGCCCCCTTCCGCGTTTACGGGCCCCTTGTGCACAATCCGCAGGTTATCGAGGCCCTCAGGGACCGGGGCGTTGCCACCTGCTCCGAGCCCTGGGACGAGAAGGGGGGAACACTTTTCCTCAGGACCCACGGCGTAACCGTGGAGGAGAGGGAGAGGCTCTCCCGGCTGAACCTGAAGCTCAAGGACCTCACCTGCCCCAGGGTGGGAAGGGCCCTCTCCATTTCCATGAAGATGGCCTCTAAGGGGTACGACGTTCTAATATTCGGCGACCCCGGCCACCACGAGGTGAAGGCAATACTCTCCGCCGCAGGCCCTTCCGGAAGGGTCATATCATCGGTGGAGGAAGCGGTTGAGCTTCCCGAACTGAGAAAACCGTTCCTTCTTTCCCAGACCACCCAGAACACCAGGGAGTTCCGTGAGCTTCTGGAAGCGCTCCGCAGGAGGTGGCCAGGCATCGAGTTCGCCGAGACCATCTGCGACTCCACCGCCAAACGCCAGAAGGAGCTCCGGGAACTGATGGACAAGGCGGACGCTGTTGTGATCGTGGGGGGGCGGAACAGCGCCAACACGGGAAGGCTCGCCTCCATCGCAGGCGAGACCGGTCTGCCGGTCTTCAGGGTGGAGACCCACGAGGAACTTGATCCTGAAGCGCTGGCGGGCTACAGGAGGGTGCTGCTCTCAGCTGGGGCCTCTACCCCGGAGTGGAGCATAAGGAAGGTGAGGGAGAGGCTGCTTGAGATACAGGGGCAGTCCTCAGGAGCGGGATGGATAAGGAGTGCCTTCAGGAACCTTGTCTTCAGCGGGGCACACATTCCACTTATCGCCCTTTTCCTGGCCCTTGCCCAGGGAGTTACAATAGGCGGCCACGGCTGGGCCCGGGCGGGGCTGGCGGCGGGTTTCCTCCTCTGGAGCTTCACAAGCTTCACCGCCGTGCTGGAGTGCAGGCGGATAACCATAACCAGCCAGAAGAGGCAGGAGTTCATAAGGAGCCACGAGGGGCTTATGCTTTTCCTTGCCGGGGGAGGGCTTGCCCTTGCAATGGTTGTATCCTGGGGGCTGGGAACGGTATGGATGGTGTGGACCGCGGTTGCAGTGCTTTCATGCATTCTCTATGCCCTTCCACTTATTCAGGAGAATCAGTTCTTCGATTTCCTCAGAAGGATCCCAGGTTCCAGGGAGGTGCTCTTCACCGTAGCATGGGGATTCCTGGTTTGCGTTCTTCCCTCTGTCATCCTGGCGGGGATGGATTTCGGGCCCAGGCTTCTCGTGTGGCCGGTCTCACTGGCATTCCTGTTCTTCTCCAGGTCACTGCTCATCGATCTTGTGGACCTGCAGGGGGATGCCCTGCTGGGGATGGACACCCTTCCCATTCACCTTGGCGCCGCCCGGTGCCGCGCCATCCTCCTGGCCGCCGCCGGTTCCGCCGCGGTGGTTCAGCTGGCCGCCGTGGTGCTTGAGGGGCTTCCGGCCTGTGCCGGGGGTTTCGCCCTGGCGCCGGCTCTGCTTGCATTCGCGTACCTGTTCCTTGAGAGGAGCCACTTCCCGTCGGAGCTATGGGTCAGGGTACTTTCCGACGGAAGCCTGCTGCTTGCGGGGCTGGTCCCTTATCTGCTTTGTACCATTCAGGGAGTGTCATGAGGCCATTATCCATTTTTCTATTTTTCATTCTTGTCCTCGCCGGCTGCGGGGAAACCATTGTTCCTGATCCCGAACCCCCTCCAACGGGGTTTCCAGGGAACAACCCCTTCCAGTCGGTGGTGGTCACCGGAAGCGTGGTGAACCTGAGGCAGGGGCCGGGCACCCAGTATGCCGTGGTGGGGTCCGCGGTTTCAGGGGATACGCTCATGGTTACCGGGGAGGCCCCGGACTGGTACCGGGTGTACGTGCCCGAGAAGTCACTTTTCGCATGGATATATTCGCCACTTACCTCCGGAGCCACCATGCCCGGTAGCGGGGAGCAGCAATGATAGAGAGATACGCGATTCCGGAAATGACGGCCATCTGGACAACCGAGGCGAGGTATTCACGGTGGCTGGAGATAGAGATACTCGCCGTGGAGGCCAGATCCAGGGCCGGGCTGGTTCCGGAGGAGGACTTCAGGAAGATAAGGGAGAACGCCTCCTTCGATACCGACAGGGTCAACGAGATCGAGGAGGTCACCAGGCACGACGTGATAGCCTTCCTGACCTCCGTCTCAGAATCCCTGGGACCCGAGAGCAGGCACATACACTACGGCATGACTTCAAGCGACATACTGGATACATGCCTGGCAATGCAGATACGGGATTCGGGAAAGCTCATCATGGATGAGCTGGACCGTTACGGAGAGGCTCTGGCCGGGCTGGTTAAGCGGACCAGGGGCATCGTTTGCATGGGCAGGACCCACGGCATGAATGCCGAGCCCACCACCATGGCCCTGAAGTTCGCCGGGCACTATTCCGAATACCTCCGCTGCAAAAAGAGGCTGGAGGAGGGCATCGCCTCCGCCTGCGTGGGCACCATATCCGGCGCCGTGGGCACTTTCGCCTACCTGGATCCCTCGGTGGAGGAGTTCGTTTGCGGGAAACTTGGCCTGGGTATCGAGGAGGCTCCCACACAGGTCGTGGCCCGGGACCGCCATGCCCAGTTCATGTACGCCCTGGCCGCGTTGGGGGGCGCCATGGAGAGGTTCGCCACTGAATGCAGGCATCTTCAGAGAACGGAAGTGGGGGAGGTGGAGGAGCGGTTCGGCAAGGGTCAGAAGGGCTCCAGCGCCATGCCCCACAAGAGGAACCCCATAGTCGGCGAGCGGCTCTGCGGCCTGGCCAGGCTCCTCCGTGGATACCTTCAGGTAGCCCTGGAGAACACTCCTCTGTGGCACGAGCGGGATATAAGCCACTCCGCCGCGGAGAGGTTCATCTTCCCCGACGCATGCGGGGTGGCCCTTTACGGGCTGCGAAAGGCGGCCGACCTGGCTTCGGGGCTGAGGGTATTCCCGGAAGCCGTCGAGCGGAACGTTCGCGGAGCCGGTGACCGTTTCTTCTCCCAGGGAGTGATGCTGGCCCTGGTCCGAAGGGGGCTTACAAGGGAGGATGCCTACGCCGCGGTACAGGCAACCGCCATGAAGGCCATGGAGAACGGAACATCCTTTGCGGAAGCGGCAAAGGTCGATCCGGGTATAACCGGGGTTGTCCCGGCGGAGGAACTTGGCAATATCTGCACCATGGACAATCATCTGCGCAACGAGGAATACATCCTGGCCAGGCTCGGCCTTCACTGATCCATGCGCGGGAAGGGGGAGACATGATTGTTGGGCTGGCAGCAGGACTGATAATAGGAGGGACTGTCGGGTGGTTCATAATGTTCCGCCGGGCGAGCAGCTTGGAAAAGGAATGGTCCGAAAAAGCGGACAGCCTTACCGCTGCCGCCAGAAGGTCTTCAGCCGAAGCTTCACGGCTTCGTCTCGACCTGAAGAACCTGGAGGAACAGATGCGGGAGGGGCAGGACCTCATCCTGCTGTTCCCGGACCTCATCAAGATGATCTTCAGCGGCAAGGACAGCGATGAAGTGGTAGACTACATCAACCGGGCCTGCCAGAACCTGCTGAAGGCCAACGAATCGGCTGTTTTCCTTGCCGACAGGAGCGGAGCAAGGCTGGGCCTTTCCGCCTCCACGGGGCTGAAGGAGGTGCTGGGTCACCATGTGAACATCGGCCTGGGAGAGGGCTTCACCGGCCTGGCCGCCGAGACCGGAAGGCTCCTGGACAGGGCCGAGATGGAGAATGAGAGCGTTCTGGTCAGAAGGAACATGATAATGACCGACCTGGCCGGTTTCAAGCCTGAGTATGCCGCGCCCATGCAGTCCGAGGGGGTCCTGTTCGGCGTTATTACCGTGGGAGCCTTCGAGGGGACCGACGCCATGCGCAAGGAGACTCTTCGTGCCCTGGCGGCGGTGGGTGCCGCGGCGCTTAACAATGTGCGCATCCTTGAGAGGTTCGGAAGGACCTCCGACCTGGACCCCGAAACCGGTTTCTCCGGTAAGTCCAGCCTGGAGTCCACCCTTGAGAACGAGCTTGAGAGGGTAGAGCGCTTCGGCAGCCCGCTGGCGGTGATGGAGCTTGTGATCAAGTCCGCCGACGCCCATGACGGCCTGGTCTCCAGGCAGAAGCTTTCCGCTGCGTCCAGCCACCTGCGAGGAGCGCTGCGGAACATAGACATAGGCGTACGGACAGGCAGGGCATCGGTGGTGCTGCTGCTTCCCGGTACCGGCGAAAAGGGTCTTGACAGCGTTACAGGCAAACTGGGGGGCGAGCTTCCCCGGATACAGGTAGAGGACGGCTCCACCGTGGGCACCATTTCCATAAGGGGATGCGTGGTCCAGGGAGGGGAGAGGCTTTCTTCCATGGAGCTGCTTGAAATGCTCCGAAGCAGGGAGCCCATGGAGTTCGACGGATATTACGAGACATAGGAAGGCGATATGAGTGATTTACCCGGAAGGGAAGAGCTGAGGGAAGCCATTGCATCCCGCGGTCTGGCAATGACCGAGGATGAGGCGGTGAAACTGGCGGGATACGTTGGACGTATGCCCACTCCCCTGGAGTTCCACCTGTTCGATACAATGTGGAGCGAGCACTGTTCCTACAAAAGCTCCAGGAAGGTCTTGAAGACTCTTCCAACCGACGCCCCGGGCGTGGTGATAGGTCCCGGCGAGGACGCGGGAGTGGTGAAGTTCTGTACCCACGAGGGAAGGGAATGGAACCTGGTGGTTGCCCACGAGAGCCACAACCACCCGTCCCAGGTGCTTCCCGTTGAGGGAGCCGCAACGGGCATTGGTGGAATAGTCCGGGATGTTTACTGCATGGGGGCCAGGGTCACAGGTTCCCTGGACCTGCTCAGGTTCGGCGATCCCCTGGGCGAGAACGGCGAGACAGTAAGATCGATCGCCAGGGGCGTCGTGGAGGGCATCTGGAAGTACGGCAATGCTCTGGGTGTGCCCAACATGGGCGGGGATACCGAGTTCCATCCCGGCTACGACGACAACTGCCTGGTGAACGTGGTTGCCTTCGGCATGGTTCCCGCAGACCGGGTGGTGCACAGTTTCGTGCCTTCCCGCGCCCACCGGGAACCCTATGTGCTCATCCTCACCGGCAAGCCCACAGACGACACCGGGTTCGGCGGAGCCACATTCGCCAGTGCCGACCTTGACGGAGAACAGGGTATGGGGGCGGTCCAGGTGGCCGACCCGTTCCTGAAAAGGGTGCTCTCCGAGGCTAACGCCCAGGTGCTGGACATGCTCTTCAGCAAGGGTGTGGAGTTCGGTTTCAAAGATCTTGGTGCCGGCGGCATCGCCTGCGTTACCAGCGAACTGGCGGCCCACGGCGGCCTGGGGATTAAGGTGGACCTGGACGCGGTGCCTGTTTCAGTGAAGGGGCTTCCACCTGAGGTGATAGCCTGCAGTGAGACCCAGGAGAGGTACGGGCTGGCGGTTCCCGAGTCCGTCGCCGACGAAGTGCTGAGCATCTACAACGAGAAGTTCGAGATGCCCAGGCTTTTCCCCAACTGCAGGGCGGCGGTGATAGGAAGGTTCACCGAGGAAAAGGTCTACGATGTCTCCTGCAGGGGAGAACGGGCTGCGGAGACCCCCATCGAATACATCACCGAAGGCGTGGTTTATGACAGGCCCGGGGAGCGTGTGGAGATCTCGACCCCTGAACCACCCGAGAGACACTCCAGTCCCGCAGGGGACATAACCGACATGCTCACCTCCATCGCCGGATGCAGCAGGGGAGCGGTATGGTCCTACTACGATTCCGAGGTACAGGGGGCAACCATGCTGCGCCCCGGAGAGGCCGACGCCTGCGTTTCCGTTCCAGTAAGGGGTTCCAGGACAGGTCTCGCCGTTAGCGGCGACGGCAATCCCTGGTACGGTGAGCTGGACCCGTACCTGGGAGGAGCCCATGCCGTTGGAGAGGCGGTCAGGAACGTGGTCGCCACAGGTGCCACACCCATTTGCGCCACCGACTGCCTGAACTTCGGGAACCCGGAGGATCCTGCGGCCTTCCATCAGTTCCAGGAGTCGGTAAGGGGAATCGCCGACGCCTGCAGAGCGCTGGGATTCAGCGGCGGGGCCTATCCGCTGCCCATCGTATCCGGGAATGTGAGCTTCTACAACCAGTCCTCCCGGGGCAAGGCCATTCCCCCCTCGCCGATAGTGGCGGTCTTCGGAAAGATCCACGACCACAGGAAGGCAACGGACATGGTCCTGAGGAAGCCCGGCAGCGCCATTCTTCTGGTGGGCGCCAGAAAGGATGAACTGGGCGGAGGTCTGTTCTACCGGACCTGCCTGAAGCACAGGGGCGGAACGGTTCCCAGGTTCAGGGGAGCGCACGAGAAGAAGATGGCGGAATGGGTCCTGGATGCGGTAAGGGATGGTAAGGCCCTTTCCGTTCACGACATAAGCACCGGCGGCCTTGCCATTGCCGCCGCTGAGATGTGCCTGGCCTCAGGGAGGCTCGGCATCGAACTCAATCTGGACTCGAACCCGGTGAACCTCTATTCGGAGACGCCGGGATACCTGGTCGAGGTCAGTGAGGATTTCGCCGAATCGGCCACCCTTCCCGAGTTCGTCTCCAGGGTTGGCACCGTCTGCCCGGAGAGCTTCCTCAGCGGCGTCGGCTGGAGCCTGGACCTGGGGTCGGTGAGGCAGCGGTGGGAGAACCGGCTCCACAGGGTTATCTGGAGAGAGGAGGAGATCTGATGGCCAGCGCTGCTGTTATCAGGTTCCCGGGCTCCAACTGCGAGTTCGAGACCGCCGAGGTTCTCCGCCGTTCCGGGGTGGACTCCAGGATATACAACTGGAATCAGACCCTGGAGCTTTCATCGGCCAGGGCCGATGCCTATGTCCTTCCCGGGGGTTTTTCCTTCCAGGACAGGGTCCGGGCCGGGGTGATAGCCTCCAGGGAACGGATAATGGACATCATTTACGAGGAAGCCGCCCAGGGAAAACCTGTGCTGGGCATCTGCAACGGAGCTCAGATCCTTCTGGAGGCCGGGCTTGTGCCCGGGTGGAAACCAGGTGCGGTTCAGGCGGCGCTGGCTTCCAACATGGTTCACGGAAGAAGCGGCTACCTTTCAAGATGGGTCTTCCTGAAGAAGACCACGGGGGTTCCCTCCTGTCCCTGGCTCCAGGCCATGGGCGACGATCCGGTGCCGGTTCCCATAGCCCATGCAGAGGGACGTTTCGTTTTCAGACCGGACGACCTGAACAGGGCCTCCGGTCAGGTGGCCCTTGCCTACTGCGACCCGGAGGGCACTGAAGCGGCGGGATGGCCGGACAACCCAAACGGCTCCATGCTCAACGCGGCTGCGCTGATGAACACAAGGGGAAACGTCCTGGCCATGATGCCGCATCCGGAACGGGCCTACGACCTCTGGCAGGTGCCATCGTCCCTTGCCGGAAGCTGGGGAGATGCCAGAAGGGCAGCCTCCCCCGGCGACCTGGGGGCCGACCCCGGCCCCGGGGAGATCATATTCAGAGGCCTTGCCGAGTACCTGGGGGTGCAGAAATGAACGAGTACACCATCGCAGTGAAGCTCAAGGCCCCGGATCCCGCGGCGGTCACGGTCCTCAACGCCCTGTCGGGCATGGGAGTGCAGCTTCCCCCGGCCAGGCTGGAGCGATACGACATCTGGAGGTTCGAACTGGAGAGCGGCGGCGAGGAAGCCGTGCGGGAGATAGTGGGGCATTTCACCGACATAGTGAATCCCAACAAGCATCTCTGGACCTTCGTGAGTCCCGGCGAGGCCGTACCGGGTCAGGGAGGTGATCTGCACTGGACCGGTCTTCTGGTAAAGGACAGGGAAGACGCCGTTGGCTCCGACTGGGCTGAGATTCTCAAGAGAAGGGGATTCCCTGTGCTTTCCGTTCGCAGGGGAACCCTCTGGTCCCTTGGCTATCTGAATGAGATAGACGAGTCCCTGGCCAGCAGGCTGGCCATGGACCTGGCGGTTAGCGGAAGCAGGACAGGCGGGCTCCTTAGCAATCCCATCTTCCAGGAGGTCCTTCCCTGGACCTGAGGACGGGAGAGTTCAGGGAAGCCCTTTCCCTGGTGGAGAAGCCCCAGAGATACATAGGCCTGGAATACAACGCCGACAGCAACATCGATTCCCCGGTGGTAACCCTGGTATACCCCGACGTGTATGAACTCGGAGCAAGCAATTTCGGTCTCAGGGTGGTTCGCCACCTGCTGGCGGAAACGGGTTCGTTCTCCGTTCGAAGGGCCTTCCATCCCGGTCCGGACATGCACCGGCTCATGAAGGAGCGACAGCTCCCCTGGCTTGATCAGGAGGCCGGGGAACCGGTGGTGCGGAGTTCCGTTGTGGGGTTCGGAATTGCCTCGGAGATCCTTTACACCAATGTCCTTTCCCTGATCGACCTGATGGGGCTGCAGCTCAGGGCCGCCGCAAGATCCCATGACGCCCCCATCCTCCTGGCCGGAGGCGGAGGGCTGGGGAATCCCGCTCCACTGATGCCCTTCATGGATGTCATCTTCCTCGGGGAGGCCGAGGCTGGTCTCTTGCCCCTGATGAATCTGCTGTGCTCACCCATTCCCAGGGAGGAGAAGCTGGAAAGGGCATCAGGCCTTCCCGGTGTGCTGATCCCTTCTCTTCACCGCGGGGAGCCTGTCAGGTGGGTAAGGGCTCGATCCCTTTCCACAGGGGACGCCCCGGTGCGCCAGATAGTTCCGCTGGGCCAGATCACCCACGACAGGGCTGTGGTGGAGCTCTCCAGGGGCTGTACCAGGGGCTGCAGGTTCTGCCAGGCGTCCCAGCTGTCCAGGCCTGTGAGGGAGAGGACCCCGGAGGAGGCATTATGCCTCATAGAGGAGGCTGTGAAGCTCACCGGCTGGGAGCAGGCGGGTCTTCTCACCCTCTCTTACAGCGACTACTCCGGCCTGAAAGAGCTGCTGAAGGGGCTTGGTCCACTGGAAAGGGACCTCCACGCCAGGGTCTCCCAGCCCTCCCTCCGCCCGGACACCCTTCCGGGGCTCCAGGCGAAGCGCTTCTTCAGGGGCAGCCTCACCATGGCTCCGGAGGCTGGTACGGAGAGGCTGAGAAGGATCATCAACAAGCCCATTACCCACGACGAGATAACAGCCGCCGCAACAGCCGCCTCCAGGATGGGAGCAAGGGGCATAAAGCTCTATTTCATGGTGGGCCTCCCCGGTGAGACCGATGAGGACCTGCTGGCTGTGGCTGCCCTGGCGGATGAGATATCGGCGATCATGGGCAGGAAGAGACCTGTCACCGCTGCGCTGTCCCCGTTCGTGCCCAAACCGCACACCCCTTTTCAGTGGGCTTCCCAGCCTGATCACAGGGAGATGTGGAGAAGGATCTCCATTGTAAGGGGAGCCTGCCGGAAAGCCTCCGTTTCCTGGAACGACCCCCGTGTTTCCACGGTGGAGGGTCTTCTTGCCAGGGGCGGCATGGAAACGGCTGAACTCCTTGAGGAGGCGTTTGCCAGGGGTGCCGTTTTCGACGGCTGGAGCGACCTGTTCAAATGGGAAGTATGGAAGAACATTCTGGAAGGGACCACCCAGGAGGAATACCTGCCGGGGGATCCCCTTCCCTGGGACATGGTGGATCTGGGCGTAAGCAAAGAGTGGCTGGTGGAGGAGTACCGGCGAAGCCTCGGGGAGGAGCCTCTGCCGGACTGCCGGGAGGCGGGATGCTCCGGCTGCGGAGCCTGCGGGGGGGATGTGCCCCCTGTTCCGAGCCCCGGTGTGGAGCCCGAAATCAAGGTCACCGGCAGAGAAGTGGAACCTGCTGCGGTGCAGAGGGTAAGGATAAGGTACGGCAAGAGCGGCCTGGCGGTTTTTTCCTCTCACCTGGACATGGTAAGGATGTGGACCAGAACCCTGAGACGCACCGGTCTTCCCGTTCACTACACATCGGGGTATTCCAGAAGGGTGAAGCTTGCCTTCTCCCATCCAGTTCCGCTGGGAATGGGAAGCGTAAGCGAGTACGTGGACTTTCAGCTCGACCGCAGGGTCGGTTTGTCCGAAATTGCAGCAGCGCTGAAGGAGGCCCTTCCCAGGGGCATAAGGGTGCTTGCCGCAGGGGAGCCGGCTGGGAAGTACAGGGCACCTGACGCTTCCGCTGCGGCGGCTGAGTATATTGTAAGAGGAATCGATGATCCCGGTTCGGTCGAGAACCGGCTGAAAGAGAATGAAATGGTGATCTCCTGCCGTATTGATAGCGGCGGAGTCTTGAGAATAATCACCGATCCCGGGAAAGGCGCCTCAAGGCCCGACAGGCTTCTTGATGCGCTGGGGGTACGGTGGAAGAGCATAACCAGAAAAGAGATATACGCCGGGGGCATGAACGGGCGGCTGGTGCCGCTGCTCCCCGCGGCGGAAGGAGAACTGTGCAATGAAGGTTGATTTCATAGTCAACCAGCATCCTGAAGTCACCAGAATAGCGGTTCTGGAAGACGGCAGGCTAATGGAACTGATAGTGGAGATGGCCAGCGACAAACACATCGTGGGCAACATCTACCTGGGGAAGATCAATGCGGTTCTTCCCGGCATGCAGGCTGCATTCGTGGACATTGGACTGGAGAGGAGCGCTTTCCTCCATGTGTCCGATGTGCGCGAAAAAATGGCGGACGACAGGGGTTTCGCGAAGGCGCTTACCGAGGGGAAGCCCCCAAGGGCCGACGAAACCCGCAGACCCATCGAAAAGGTTCTGGAAAAGGGCAAGTCCATACTCGTCCAGGTCACCAAGGAGCCCATAGGCACCAAGGGTGCCAGGGTAACCACAAGGATATCCATAGCCGGCAGGTATGTGGTAAGCATGCCCGGCGATACGGTCTCCGGGGTTTCCCGCAAGATAACCGACAGGAAGGAAAGGGGCCGGCTGCGCAAGATAGTTGGAGAAGTCCGTACCGACGGTTACGGGATAATAGCCAGGACCGCAGGAACGGAGAAGGATGAGGAAAGCTTCAAGACCGACGTGGAGAGAATCGTCGAGAAGTGGAAGGAAATAGGGGCCCTTGCCCTGAAGTCCAAGGCCCCCGCCCTGCTGCACCAGGAGCACGACCTGATAACCATGACCGTCCGCGACATGGTATCCCCCGACGTGAACTCCATCGTCTGTGATTCCCGAATAGTGGCCAGACAGATCCGCAAGTATCTGAAAACCTTCGACCCCGCCGTGGCGGGAAAGGTAAGGGTATACAGAGGCAAGACCCCGATCTTCGACCACTACGGCATCGAAAAGGAGATATCCGGTCTGGTCACCAGGGAGGTCCCCCTGAAGAGCGGAGGATCCCTTGTGATAGACCACACCGAGGCCCTTGTGGCAATCGATGTGAACACCAAGCGGTATGTGGGCCGCAGGAAACAGGAAGACACCATTCTGAAGACCAACATGGAGGCAGCCAGGGAGGTCGCCAGACAGCTGAGGCTCAGGGACCTGGGCGGAATAATCGTCATAGACTTCATCGATATGGACGATTCAGGCCACAAGGACAAAGTGGTGAACTGCCTGAGAAGCGAACTGGGAAGGGACCGCTCCCCCACCAAGACCTGCGCCGTGAGCCCCATGGGCCTGGTGGAGATGACCAGGAAGAGGGTCAGGCCCAGCCTCGTGCAGTCCATGTCCGGCGTATGCGAGCACTGCGGGGGAACCGGCAGGATACAGGCTCCCCTGAGCGTTCTCACCAACATCGAGAGATTCCTGGAGAGAGCCGCCGGCAAGGGAAAGCACAGCAATCTGGTGGTCTCGGTCAATCCCGCCGTTGCCAGTTATCTCATCGAGGACGACGGCAGGCGGCTGGAGTACCTTACCAGTCGAAGCGACAGACTTTCTGTGCACCTTCACGAGGATTCAAGGCTGGGACAGGCTGAATTCAAGGTGTTCTCCCTGGATACCCACGATGAGATCACCGACCTCTACGTCCCCGGCGGCAAAGGTTGACCCGGAGGGTGTTTGCTGGTATATGATTGCGCTGTTCCGGCGGCGGCTGAAACCAATGCAAATCAAGAATATTTCTTATAAAACGGAGGTACGCTTTGTACGCTATTATCAAGACCGGTGGGGTTCAGTTCAGGGTTGAGCCCGGGATGAAGGTTCTCGTTCCCGGAGTTCAGGGGGATGAGGGCTCCACTTACGTGTTCAATGACGTTCTTCTCGTGGCCAAGGACGAGAAGGTGGTAGTGGGTCATCCTTTCATCGACGGGATCAAGGTCTCCGCGAAGATCCTCGAACAGACCAGAGGCCCCAAGGTAACCGTCTTCAAGAGGAAGAAGCGTAAGGGTTACGAGAGGAAGACAGGTCACAGGCAGGACAAGACCTGGGTTCAGATCGACAAGATCACCAAGGGCTGACATGGCCCTGGTTCTCTCCGGTAAGGACTATGCCAGGGAGGTAAGGAAGTCCGTCAAGGAGCGGGCAGCCGGGCTTCAGGGCCCGCCGCCGGGTCTTGCGGTTATAATGGTGGGTGACGATCCTGCCAGCTCGGTGTATGTGGCCTCCAAGGAACGAGCCTGCCGGAAGGCCGGGTTCCTCAGCAGGGTCATCCGCCTGGATGAATCCTCCACCGAAGATCAGGTCCTGGGCAGGGTTCATGAACTGAACCGGGACGATTCCATCCACGGCATTCTCGTTCAGCTTCCCGTTCCGGCACACATCTCCCCTGACGCGGTGGCCGCAGCTGTGGATCCGGCAAAGGATGTAGACGGTTTTCATCCAGTGAACGTTGGCAGGCTGTGGAGGGGGGAGAAGGGTCTATTCCCCTGCACTCCAATGGGCATAATGGGCCTCCTGAAGCGTCATGACATTCCCCTGGAGGGGAAGAACGCTCTGGTACTGGGCAGGTCCAGCATAGTGGGCAAGCCGATGGCTGCGCTCCTCCTCAGGGAGAACTGCACGGTCACAATAGCCCACAGCAGAACGGTGAACCTTCCTGCGATGTGTTCCAGGGCTGACATTCTGATCGCGGCGGTGGGCAGACCCCGGATGATCGGACCTGACTGGGTCTCGGAAGGCGCCGTGGTTATCGACGTGGGCATGAACAGGGACGAGAACGGCGACCTCTGCGGTGATGTGGATTATCAGGCGGTCTTCGGGAAAGCATCGGCTATCACCCCGGTGCCCGGGGGCGTTGGTCCGCTGACGATCGCTTTCCTCCTGGAGAACACCCTGAGGGCAAGGACCGGCTGCTTCGCAGACTAGTTCCTTCATTCATGGCGATATAATTCCCGGGTGTTCCATTATTGAATGCCCGGGTTTTCCTTATGTGCCGCGGTTGACGGAACGATGGCCGAGATAGTATCTCTATGAATGGTGACCGCAACCCATGGAGATGTGTATGACGGCTTTCATTCTTCTTTCGCTTGCTGTAACCGCCTATGCGGACTATCCGGTTGTAGACCTTATTGATGTTCCAACTATCAATCATATTTATTCATTAACGCCTGGAGAAAGATCAGATCTTCTCTCCGAGATCCAGGAGAACGGATCGTACCCGGTGTACGATTCAGGGCCGTTCCTGGGTTCCTCGGCATCACCGGAGGGCTCCGGCCTGGTTCTGGTGGAGGTTTACAGGCCCCTTGTTCCCACCGACCTGATCTCACTTGCTGAAGCGGGTCTCAAACCCTCGGGCTCGGCTCCCGACGGGAATTCCTTCATAGCTCTTCGAACAGGCGTTCTCGACCCCTCCGTTCTCACAGGCTCCGGGTTCGCACGGAGCCTTTCCGACTGGACCTTCTCCCGGGCAGCAGGGCCATGGACGTCCTGGCGGGGAAACTGGCTTGTCCTGATGGCCCCGGGCTTCGTGCCGGCGGAAGGCGTGCAGGTAACGGGGAACTGGTGGCTTACCGGTTCTCCCCCTGAAAGCGGGGTCATCCAGGCCGTTCCCGACAGAGCGGCCAGGGCTGTGAACCATGCCCTGGGTACACAGGCGGACGACAGCCGGGAAGCAGCAGGGCTTCCTGACCTCTGGTCCTACTACACCGGGCTTGGGGTCAGGGTCGGCGTGCTTGACACAGGGGTATGGTCCGAACACCCTGACCTGACAGGCTCGATAGTATCCGGCCCGCCGGATCCCGACGGCCATGGAACAGCGGTCTGCGGGGCTATCGCCTCAGCAGGGGGCGTGGACCTGAACTGCGAGCATAACGGGAGCGGAGGCGCTCCAGATGCGGAGCTGTACGTGATCCAGCGCCCGGAATCGATGACACCATCGGAGTTCGCCGGTTTCCTGAACACCTTTACGGACAACTCCTGCAGCATTGTGAACAACTCCTGGGGTCTGGAGGGCTCCCACACCTACGACGGCTTCTGCCTGGCTGTGGATCAATGGGTGAGGGACGGCGGGATAGCCGTTTTCAGTTCCGGCAACGACCCGGATCCCGGGGCAATACCCTCTCCCGCCATCTCAAGGAACGCCATTACCAGCGGTGCGGTCAGCTTCATCCCGAGCGAAGGTGAGAACGTGGTGCTGGCATCCTACAGCGGACGCGGCCCCACCGGGGACGGCAGGCTGAAACCGGAGATACTGGCTCCCGGGGGAGAGTACCTCCAGTCCACCATGCAGCTGGGTGTGGCCACCGCCAATGCCTACTACGGAGGCGCCTGGCTCGACGACCCAGCCAACCGCTGGCCCGGGGAGGAATCCTACACCAGGCGAACGGGGACCAGCATGTCGGCGGCCTTCGTTTCAGCGGCAATGGCCCTCTGCAAGGAGAAGTACGGATCCCTTTTCCGTCCCGAGGACGCAATGGCCCTGGCCGCCGCCTGCGCCATACCACTGAAAGGAACCCAGGGCACCGCCGCAACGGGATATGCTGACTCCGGTCACGGTTTCGGCCTGCTGGACGGTTATCACCTTCCCGGCACCTACTTTTCCGAAGAGGTGGACAGACCCCTGTGGATAAACTCCAACATCGTGGAAGGTCAGGCTTCCAGGGAATGGGTCATGTACGTGCCGGCCTACACCAGCTGGATATCCACAGGCCTGGGCTACGCAGACGTTCCATCCGCATCCTCGCAGCTCCAGGTGGACCTTGACCTTACGCTGGTGTCTCCCTCCAGCACAGTCCATTCATTTCAGCTTCCGCCGGGTGTTACCGCCGAGAGTCCCGTTGAGAGGGTGGTGGTGGAGAACCCGGAGCCCGGGGCCTGGACGGTGGTTGTAACCGCAGATTCCTGGGCCGACCCGGGGAACCCCAGTGAGGAGCAGCAGTTCTCCCTTGCCACCTACAGGTACAGCAGGGATCCTCAGCTCACGGTAACCTTCCCGGTGGACACCACCATATACGCCCCCCCGGGGGGCGATCTTCAGATACCTGTAACGGTCACCAACAGCGGCGGTTACATTGCCGTGGGCGCATGGACTCTACTTGATCCCCCGGATTCCTTCACAGGGGATGTGAACGATCCGGTCTTCCTGGGGAACCTGGTCTATAAGAATGCCTCCGCTTCCGCGGAGTTCACCCTTCAGTGCCCGGATCAGCCCGGCACCCATCTCGTGGACATACTCGCCGGCGGCGCCAACCTGGGCATGGAGGACGCAGCCGGACAGTTCACCATCGTACTCGCGTATCCGGACCTTACTGTCTCCATACCCTCCCCGGATATCCCTCCGCCCTTTGCAGTGGGGCAGACCGTTGATTTCAGCGTGGTGGTGAGCAACGACGGAGAGGGTCCCAGCCAGGGCACCCAGCTCGCCTATTACCTCACCGACGATCCGGATTCCCTGTCGGACCCCATCGCCTTCCTTGAGGTGCCTCCCCTGGAAAGCGGGGAAACGGCGTCATTCAAAGAGGGGTACAGGTTCACATATTTCGACATCGGAAGCAGATTCCTTGTGGCCGTCGTGGACCCGGACTCCACCGTGATCGAGCAGAACGAGGGCAACAACTCCGGAAGCTACGGCCCCTTCAATGTGTCCGGAGAGTTCGCCCCCCCGGTGAACCTGGTGGCCGAGAGCGGCAACGACGGCTTCATCCCCCTCTCCTGGGATCCGCCTGAGGCCGCTTCCCGTGACGGTTCGAGGGGTCTTACATCCTACAGGCTCTACAGGTCCATATCGCCCCTGGGACCTGAACCCGACCCCATAGTCGAGATCGGCACGGACACCCTGGAGTGGGTGGATTCCCTTGTGGTTAATGGGGTGGGCTACTACTACTGGGCTACATGCGTCTACACCAGCCCCGGCGGGGAGAGCGTGTACAGCAACATGGCCTCGGCAACCGCCCAGGGGCCCACCGGCTCACTGGGCGGCACGGTAACCGATGTTTACACAGGCCGTGACCTGCCGGACATCGTCGTTTCGATCTTTGGCCTGGGGATCACCTCGGTAACCGACGACACGGGCTTCTACTATTTCGAAGACGTTCCCGTGGGGCCGGTGCCGGTTTTCGTTGACCAGGACCCCTACCTTGTATTTTCCGACACGGCATCCGTTGAAGAGGATGTATTTACGGAGTTCGATATAGGTCTCGTAAGGGATTTCAGCCCCGGCATGACCGTTATCCCCACACCCTTCACGCCTAACTCCGACGGAATCAACGACACGGCGTCCTTTGTCTGGCCGGCGGCCTCGGGTTCTGTGATAGACCTTTTCATCTACACCCTGGAGGGGGTTCCGGTGAGGCGGATCTCGTCCCCTGAGCCGGTCTGGAACGGCAACGACGACTCGGGGCAGCCGGTGCCTTCAGGGGTATATCTTTTCCACGGGGCTTCTCCCCAGGGGGAGGTGACGGGAACGGTATGCGTGGCGCGATGAAGACCATTTTCCTCGTTCTTATGATTTCCGCCACCGCTGCGGGAAGCGTTCTCGATCCCGGGGCGAGGGCCATGGGAATGGCCGGGGCCTTCATACCCCTGGCCGACGACGGCTGGGCCTGCTGGTGGAACCCCGCGGGGCTTCTCCGTTCGGGGAGGATAATGTTCGGGGCGGAGTACACAAGCCTCTATCCCAACATGGACCTTAACACCATAGATCTGGGAGCGGTGGGCTATGTGCAGCCCATCACCCGTTTCGCCGCTTTCGGACTGGGGGCGGGTTTTCTCAGCGCCTCCGACCAGTGCACCCAGGGGGAGGGTCTCCTGGCCTTCGCTTTCAGGCCGGGGATCTTTCCGGTGTCATTCGGACTTGCAGGGGGATACCATTTCAGAGAGTACGCCGACAACGAGTTCACATCCTACGATCCCCTCTTCGCCGGTGGCCTCCGGGCCAAGGGAATATCCCTGGATGCGGGATTTCAGGCTGAGCTGGGAAGGCGGGTGACCTTCGCCGGAGTTGCAAGGAACATCCTTCAGCCGGATATGGGCATAGGGGAGGAGGATCCCGAGCCCATGGAGGTCTCCCTTGGATTCGCTTTCTATCCAAGGTTCATAACTCCTGTGATCCAGGCGGACTGGTCCCTGGAAGAGGTAAACGGAGATACCGACATCGACATAGCCCTGGGCCTGGAGAAATGGATCGGAGAGGGCGAGAACTGGGGCTTCAGAACCGGGTTCAGAACAATGGCCCTGGGAGCCGCATCCGAGGTCACCGCAGGTGTTTCCGCAAGGTACGAAGGGACCATTCCGCTCTCCTTCGACTACTCCTTCGCCCTTCCCCTCAACGACCTGCAGTCAACATGGGGCAGACACAGGGCAGGGCTTACTTTCAGGCTTGGCGGTTCCCAGTGGGTGGACGAGGAACCCAGGGTCCCCCTGCCGCCCATGGTGGACAGAAGGACATGGCAGACGGGAACCGATCTCTCGGAGGTCAGCCTTTGGGCTGGAAGGGATGTGCAGAACGACTCCCTCACCGTGGCCCAGTACGATCAGATCCCCCTGAACAGCACCCTCAGGCTCGACCAGGGCCAGGTGCTGTACGCCTACTTCCCCGCCAGGGCCACTTTCACCGAGGAGGACATAAGGGACCTCAGCGCCTCCTTCAGGGTCCCCAGGTACTGGTTCGAGCAGAACAATGTGGAACTGAGGCTCCTGAGGCTCTTCAGGGTGAATCCCGACAACACCCTGGAACGGATGCCGTCGGCCCTGGTGGATGAAGACGAGGGTTACTACTATTTCGAGGCTTCCCTGGACAGGATCGACGATTTTCTGATAACCTCCCGCCATGCGGAACTGGTCATGGTGGAGCCCCAGACGGTCTACGGCGATGTGGACAGCGTGGATATCATCGAGGCCAGTCTGAGCTTCAGGGTCAGCAAGATCTGGATGGACCAGAACAGAATTGATCCCGCAACACTTGGCCTCACCAGGGTAAGGGGCGGGGTTCCCCTGGACGTGCGCTGCACCCAGGTGGACGAAGACCTGAACTACCTCTACTACGAGACCGACCCTATCAACCTTTTCCAGTTCATGATAGTGGCCAGGGAGAGGGAGGGTCTTTCCATGTCGACCATCTACTTCGACCACAATGTGGCCGAGATCAGGGATGACCAGTATCCCGACTTGGACAGGATCGTCCAGACCCTCAGGAACAACCCCGGAGTCTTCGTTTCCGTGGAGGGTCACGCGGACAGCGACGGAACCTTCGGATTCAACGACGGGCTCTCCAAGGACAGGGCGCTGAACGTGGCCGAGTACCTGGAGACCCAGCTTGCGGGGTACGACATAGAGATAGAGCCCACCTGGTTCGGAGAGAGGCGGCCCGCCGCCGCCAACGACGACCAGGCGGGAAGAGCCCTCAACAGAAGGGTTGAGATTGTAATTCTCAGAAGATGACCCGGGAAGGGGCTGTATTGATATGAATGCAACATCCATAGTACTTCTTGTAGGGCTTGTGAGCTTCTGGGGTGCCCTGGGGCTGGCGGCGGGTTTTTTCATAAGGCTGAGGAAGACACTTGAGACGCTGGAAGCCACCCTGAACCGAGTCCAGGGTGACTTGGCGGAGCTTACCCCGGTGATGTCGGAAACCCTCAGGGAAATGGAGAAGACGGGGCAGGAGGTTGGTCAGACCGCCGCCGAAGTCAGGGTGCTCACACGGAAGGTCAATGCCGGCAGCGCGCCTGCGGTGATAGGGGGAGCGGTAAGCTACCTCCCCGCGGCGGTGGGCCTGATCAAGCTGGTAAAACCGCTCTTTTCCCGAAGGGGGAAGAAGTGAGAAAAGCCCTTCTTTTGCTGTCATTCCTTTTTCTCCTCTCGTGCAGGCAGGAATCCATCGGCCCCCTTAACGGGGTGATGGTGGTGTACAGTCCTGAGCTGGCCGAATTCATTGACGGAGGGGGGCTGGAGGATCTGCATCTCGTTGTGGAGACCGTTGATCCCGAACAGGTACTCAGTTTTTCCTACGCCAATCTTCAGGAGTTCACGGGAACTCTCAGGGAAAGGCGAATAGTGCTTATGCTCCTTTCGCCGGAAGACCAGGGGCAGATACCCGGAGACCTCGAGGAAACATCCGGCGGCATATACTCCGGCAGGGACATCTGGGCTCTGAACCAGCATGTTTTCGCCGTGGTGGTGAACGGCGGCGGGATCCCCGAAGAGCTTCCCGCTGTGATAGAGGAAGCCTATGACCAGCAGATGCACGCATATCTCTACAGGAGCTTCGTGAGCACCTCCATGACCTCCCAGGCGCGGATCGACAGCCTCAGGTCCCTGGGTTTCTCCTTGGATGTTCCGAAATCCTATGAAACGAGGAAGTGGACCGCCGAAGACGGATTCGTTCAGTACCAGCGGCAGCCCGACGAGGAGTGCATGCTCCTTCTCAGCATAAATGTCATCCACGGTTTCTCACAGACGGAGCTCACCCCGGAGAACGCAATGCTGGCCAGGGAGGCCATGGCCAGGACCTGGTTCTTCGACGCTTCGGAGGACTCTGTGGACAGGGCCAGGACAACATTCGAACCGGTGACTTCAGGGGGTCTTTCGGGCATACAGCTCACTGGTGTGTGGCGCAACCCGGAATATCTTAACGCAGGCTCCTTTACAAGCAGGGTGCTCGATGCCGGTGACGAGTGGTATATTCTCGACCTGGAAGTATACAATCCGGGCCACGCGAAGGAACCTTACCTTCGCGAAGGCTGGATAATTATGGATACCTTCGTTAAGGAGTAACAATGCCCAACGGCGAAAACGAAATACAGGAGCTATATCAGGAGTGGCTCTCGGATCCTTCTCCTGCTGTCTGTGTTCGGCTGGCCGGTAAGCTTCGCAGGTCCGGGAGAAGCGAAGAGGCCCTGGATGTTTCCCGGAAGGGTCTTGAAGACTGGCCCGAAAACATATCGGTGAACGTGGTCTTCGGGCGCTGCGCCCTTGATCAGCGTCTCTTCGACGACGCGATGAAGGTGTTCGAGAAGGTGATCTCCATCGATCCTCTGAATCTCATCGCCATCAAGAGTCTGGCCGAGCTCCACTTCGAGAGGGAGAACTGGAACCGTTCCATCGAGCTCTGCGAGGAATACCTTTTCGAGTACCCCGGCGATCCCGAGATAGAGGAAATGCTGGAAAAGGGCAGGAAGAAGAAAGAAGAGGCCAGAAGGGAGGCCAGGCTCACCGGGCAGGATGTGGAATATCCGGAGACCGGCAGGATGGCCTCTATCCTGGCAGCCCAGCAGTCAGGTGTCCCGGGTGAGTCCCGTGAAGGAAGCGCCGACGCTCCTGAAGATGCAGCGCCGAAAAGGGAGAACAGCAGCCGTGCTCCCAGGAGCCTGTTCGACCTGTTCACCCCGGAAGAATGCGAAGAGCTGGGGCTTTCATCCTACGACAAATGATTACTATAACGGTTTTGAACGGACCCAACCTGGGTTCTCTGGGCCATCGGGAGCCGGAGGTCTACGGCGATGTCACCGCCTTCGAGCTGGAGGAATCGCTCAGGGAGTTCGGCGGGAAACTGGGATGCAAAGTAGAGTTCTCCCGGCATGAGACCCAGGGAGGGCTAACAGAGGCGATAAGCGCGGCATCCGGGGTGTCGGAGGGGCTTATCATCAATCCCGGCGCCTTCTCCCACACATCAGTTGCCGTAATGGACGCGATGCGGGCCTTCCAGGGCCCTGTCATAGAGGTACACATATCACAGATCCACAGGAGGGAACCCTTCAGGCACAGGATGCTCACCGCCATGGGAGCGGATGTGGTCATATCCGGCGCCGGGACCAGGGGCTATCTTTCCGCGATGGAAATAATCATGGAACTGCTTCGGAGGTAGCCAATGGCCACATCTAACGACTTCAGAAGGGGAATGGTACTGGACATCGACGGGAAGTACTACTCCATACTCGAATTCCAGCACGTGAACCCTGGAAAGGGCGCAGCATTCGTCAGGTCCAAACTGAAGGACGTCCTTCAGGGCAAGGTTCTTGAGAAGACCTGGAGAGCCGGCGAGAAGGTGACCGAGATCCGTCTGGAAAGAAGGGTCTACCAGCTGCTCTACCACACCGATGACATGTACACGGTAATGGATCCCAACACCTACGAGCAGATCGACCTTCCCGCTCATCTTGTGGGAGATGCCGCCGATTTTCTCACCGACAACACCGAACTGGACGTTCTCTTCGTGGGCAGCAAACCAATCATGGTGGAAGCCCCTAGTTTCGTGGAGCTGCTTATAACGAAGTCGGATCCCGGGCTTAAGGGTGATACCGCCACCGGCGGAACCAAGCCAGCCACACTGGAGACCGGCGTTGTGGTCCAGGTTCCACTGTTCGTCGAGGAGGGCGAGAGGATCAGGGTGGACACCAGGACAAGGGAGTACATGGAGAGGGCTAAGGGCTAAAGGCTCCTGTACAGCTCCTCTATGTAACCGTCCTGCCACGATCTGGCTCTCCAGATGTGTCCCCTGGGCATCTGAATGAACACCGCAAGGGCAACCTTCCGCCCGTTTTCAGTGGTCAGGATGCCTGCTATGGTGCAGGTATCGTTAAGGGAACCGGTCTTTCCCCGGAAAGCTCCCGGTGGGATGCCATTCATCCTGGCTGCCAGTGTGCCGTCGGTTCCGCTGGCGGGGAAAGAAGCCATGAATTCCGGTCCGTATGAGAGTGAGGACCAGCCTTCGAGGAAAACCCTTGCCAGCTGTTCCGGGGCAAGCATGTTAAGCCTTGACAGGCCCGATCCATCCGCCAGCTGCCAGCCCTGAATGCCCGGGCAGATGCTGTCCAGAAGGGCTCCCGACACGTCGCAGCCGGCCCTGGTGGAACCGGGCTCTCCGGTGACGTGGAAGGCCACAGTCCTCAGCACCTGCTCCGCCACCATGTTCCTGCTCCATTTGTTCATCGTTCCGAGAATTACCCACAGCGGGTCGGAGTACATGGTGGAGGTGACTCCGGGCACGGATGCCCCGCCCTCCTCCAGGCGTACACCCCCGAAAACGGCGGGAACGCCATACCGGTTCAGCTCCCCCTCGAGGTAGAGGGCCAGTTCCAGGGGAGCCCCTGCGAAGGGCTTGTAGATGATCTCCCGGGTTCCCGCCTCGATGGTGCCGGAAAGCGTCAGCTCCGGGGAACCCGTCTCCCAGTTGCCGCCCGTCGCGGTTATTGAGGTCGAGGATCCCGTCCTGAGCTGGCCGGTGTTCACCACCAGCGAGGGCAGTGGTGGATAGGTGTAGACCCGCAGCGGCCCATCCACTGCGGATACCACTATTTCAAGTACATTGTCGCCAATGCATAAGGGTTCCACAGGGGGGCAATAGGTCCTGTCCCAGTCGCTCTCGTCCCACCCGGGCAGGTGAGTCTCCGAAGCAATGGCCGATGGGTCGAGGAAGAGGTTCCAGCCGTTCCTGCCGGGCAGGGCAGCCGCTGTTTCGATGGCGGTTCTGGTGACGTCTTCCGCGGAAAGGAGAGGAGCGCCGGAACCAATGAGGTACAGGCTTCCCGAGGAGGTATCCGCCGCTATGGAGGTGTTGTAGAGATAGGCGGCGCCCAGGTGCTCGAGGGCGGCAAGGGTGGTTACCGCCTTTACCGTGCTGGCAGGCCTGAAGGGAACGGTTCCGTTGATGTCGATCAGAACCTCTCCGGTTTCCGCATCCAGGGCGAACACCCCCAGCTCCCATGAAGCAGGCAGCTCCGGCAGGCCCGGGAAGAGAACAAGCATTGCTAGAACCGGTATCACTCTTTCTCCTTCGCGCTGGCAGTTGACATTCCTCTTCGAGACCGTAAAAATAATGCTCTCAGGAACACAAGTAAAACACTGACTTACGGAACGGAGAAACCCCATGGGGAACACTGCATACCTTCTGCTTACGGCCATTGTCCTGCTTGTCCTGTCCTGCGGCGGCGATCCTGCGCCGGGTGAACCGGGGGCGGTGATAACCGTCAACGGCAGTTCCGTACTGGCGGATGAAGTGGCGGAGACCTTCGAGAGATACAGGGGGGACTCCATCGCGGTCGACGTGCTCAGGGACAACATACTTGCCAGGGAGCTGTTCCTGGCCCACGCCAGGGACCTGGGGCTCCATGAGGACAGGGAGGTTCAGAGGCTGGTTCATGAGAGGAGGAGGGAGATCCTCCAGTCGGCGTGGCTCTCCCATGAACTTGATCAGGTCCCGTCCGATACGGAAGCGGTGAGATCATTCTGGGAGAACCTGGGAACCGGTGTCTCCTACACGGCCCTCTCCCTCAGGGACACGCTTCTCATGGACAGCATTGCCGATCTGGTGGCTTCCGGGGCCGATCTTTCCCGTCTTGCCTCCATCCACGGCATCGACAACATCACGAGGACCACGGGAGGGCGGATCGACATTCCCGACAGGCTATATGCCAATATCATGGACCTTGACCATCTCAGCGAACCGGTGGAGGGCAGCGTTATCGGGCCGTTCCCCGTTCCGGTGGGTCAGAGGATACTCAGGATTGACTCGGTCTGGACCTATCAGCCCGGCCCCTTCCAGGAGGATTCCCAGAGCATTGCCAGAATGCTTCTCTCAAGAGAGCGGGAGATCAGGAAGCAGTTCGTGGAAGACAGCCTGAAGACAGCCTTGCAGGTCACCGTCAGCATGGAAGCCATGGAGCTCATGGCCTCAAGGGGCAACGGCGCCGGTTTCGAACCTTTCACCGAAGAAGAGCAGGAGTTGCCGGCGGTGGAGTGGAACGGAGGAAGCAGGGACATCTACAGTGTCTCACGGAACATCCTTGGTCTTCCCGCCTACCTTCCAAGGAGCACCGCCGACCCTCTCTGGCTGGCGGAGTACGCCGATAGGCTTGCCCTTTTCGACATAGAGATGGAAATGGCCCTCTCCCTGGGCCTGGATACCGTGGAGGCCACGGCAAGGCAGCTCAGGGTGAAGGAGCTTGAAACGCTTCTGGACGCATACTACGAGAACATCATACAGCCCCGCATCCAGCCCGACTCCGTTTTCCTTGCCCAGATCTACGACGAACTCAGGGAGACAATGCCGGTTCCGGAGAAGAGGGTCTTCAACGTGCTTTTCCTGCAGAACTCCGCTGCAGTTGCCGAGGCCGGGTCGGTTATGGACTCCGGCGGTGACATGATGACCATGACTGACCGGTTCGAGACATTCCCTCCCATCCTCGCCGAAGGTGAGACATACCTTACCGTTCCCATGACGGAGATGATGATACCGGAAGGCGACAGGGACACCCTTTTCGGGCTCGAGCAGGGCGGGGAGGCGATCATCTCCCTTACCGACACCACATCTCTCTGGTTCCGCCTGGTTTCCGTCGAGCCGCAGCGTTCCCCTGAGTTTTCCGAGATACGCGACAGGGTGGTGGCCGAGGCGGAGGAACGCCTGGAGATAGAGATCATCGGGGGGCTTGTAGACAGCCTTGAAGCTGTTTATCATCCCTATGTTGATAATGAGTTCTTCCAGGAGTTCTACGTTCCCTCGGAGCAGGCCGACACCACGGCGGTATCAGGGGGTTCAGAGGAGGTAACCGATGCGCTGTAGGAGCTGCGGTCACGAAAACCCAGGCAGGAGTACTGGGAAGTGCGACAACTGCGGTTTCAGACTGGACGACCAGAACCTGCCCCTCAGGGAGCTTCGTTCCGCCCTTCAGAAGCCCATGAACGGCTCCCGTGAGCATCGGGGCGAAACGCCGCCCGAACTCGTTCCCAGGAAGAAGCATCACCCCGGGCTGCTGGGTCTTCTGATTTTCCTGGTGGGGTTAGCTGGAGCTGTTTTCATCCTAAGCAGCTTCGAGAGATCCGTGTACGAGCCGGAGATCGACCTCGAGGAACTCGCCGCAATCGAGGAGGAGGTTCCCCTGGATTCCCTTCCCATAAGGCTTGGCACCGATATCGTATACGTCTTCAACGATGAAGGCACCTCAGCGGCTCCCAGGACCAACGTCGACCTGGCCCTTATTCCCGAGGGGACCGGAGTCTCCTTCCTGGCTTCGGGATCGCTTTCCATCCAGCCTGTGGTGAACTACATGCAGCAGAAGCTCAACGGCTCCGATTTCAGGTATCTCTCCAGCGATTCGCTCTACGCATGGCTTGACTCCACCGAGACTGCATATGCATCGGTCCCGGTCCTGAAGCCCGTACCCTCTCCGGAACAGGATTCCACGGTGGTCCAGCCGGTGGATCTCAAGATACTCTTTACAGATGACTGGCTGCGCTTCATCGTTGAGGAGTACAACACGGACATCGTTGAACCCGCAGGTGGCTACGGCTTTGATTCAATGCTTTTCACCAGGCTTCTCGGGCAGGCGGAAAGGGCAATTTCCAGAAGGAATACCGATGGAAGACCCGTTCACATCACACTGCTCTTCCCTGGCACTTCTACCCTTCTCGAAGCGGTCGCCATAACCGAGTCGGTACAGGTCTACACCGATACGCTGGGATACTCAGGATTCCACATCAAGTGGGTCAATGTCACCGAGTAGTCTTTCCCCGGCGGAGAGGTTCGCAGGAACCATTCGCTTTCCTACGGTCTCTTCGCCGGGCGACTTTTCCCTGAAACCCTTTCTCGAGCTTCAGGAGTTTTCAAGGAGAGCCTGGCCCTCCGTTTTCAATACCCTGGAGGTCATTGTTTTCAGGGAGGCCTCCCTTCTGCTCCGCTGGCGGGGTCTCTCTGAGTCCAGCGAACCGCTCATGCTCACCGCCCACCAGGATGTGGTACCGCCAGGGGAGGGGTGGTCCTTTGACCCCTTCGCCGGAAAGGTTGAGGGGGGAAGGATATGGGGAAGGGGCGCTGTGGACTACAAGTGCGGCTACGCCGGCATGCTAGAGGCCGCAAGCCTTCTTCTCGCCGGCGGTTTTCAGCCGGCAAGGACCATCTGCTTCGCCTTCGGGCACGATGAGGAAGTGGGTGGAGCCAGGGGAGCCGGAGCCATCACCGAATACCTGACCGCTTCAGGAGTGGTTCTCTCCAGCGTTCTCGACGAGGGGGGATACATCTATGGAACCCGGGAAAGCGAGACCGCTGTGGTGGGTCTTGCGGAAAAGGGTTACGCAACTTTCCGTATCACCGCCTTCGGGAGGCAGGGCCACTCGTCGGTCCCTCCGAAAAGTACCGCCATCGGCACTCTTTCCAGGGCAATTGCCATACTGGAGAACGAGAACACCGATGATCCGGCGGATACCACTTTCGCTCCCACGATCATCTCCGGCGGGGAGAAGGAGAACGTTCTTCCCGGATCGGCCTGTGCCCTGGTGAACACCAGACCCGCACCCGGCAGTTCAGTCGACGGGATAGACCAGCATATCCGGAACCTTCTGGAACCACTGGGAGTAGGAGTTGAGCTCCTCCGGGGACCCAGCCTTTCCGAACCTTCCAGGGTCTCCTCGGATACGAACGACGATTTCATGTGCCTGACTTCGGCTGTGAAAGCCGTACTGGGCAGTTCCATACATCTGGTCACAGGGGTGTTCCCCGCCGCCACAGATTCAAGGCGGTACGGCACGCTGGCCCGGAATGTGTACAGGTTCATGCCGGTGAGACTGGGAGCGGCGGGACTGTCGGTTCTCCATTCCCCGGACGAAAGCATTTCAGAGGAAGACTATACGAACTGTGTGAGGTTCTATTGTGAGTACATCGTCCGGGCAGCGGGAAAGGGATCACTCCGTTAGGAGAGTCGGACTCGTTTCACTTTCCGTCAACAGCTTACTTGTGCTCCTGAAGGGAGCCGCCGGAGTAATTTACGGAAGCAGAGCCCTCACCGCCGACGCAGTTCACAGTCTTTCTGATCTGTCCACGGACCTGGCCATTGTAATTGGCTCCAGATTCTGGAGCCGCCCGGCGGACGATACCCATCCCATGGGGCACAGCGGCATAGAGACCGCCGTTGCAATGTTCACGGGACTGATGCTCATCACCGCAGGCGCCGGCATCGGCTACGACTCATTGAGATCACTTGGTGAGGCTGGAAACGCCGTTGCTCCGGGACCCGCGGCAATTGCTGCTGCAGTTGTGTCAGTGGTGTTCAAGGAGATACTCTACCGCTGGACGATTCGGAAGAGCAGGGAAACGAGATCAGCTGCCCTGGCGGCTAATGCGAAGCATAACAGGAGCGATGCGCTGAGTTCCATTCCTGTTCTCGTGGCACTGGCCATGTCTGCGCTTTCACCGGACCTGGCCTTCATTGACGGTGTCGCTGGAGCTGTAGTATCCGTTTTCGTGGTAATCTCGGGCATCGGGGTCCTGAAACCCTGTGTTGCCCAGCTGGTTAATACCTCTCCTTCGTTGGAGCTGGTGGAGAGAATAAGGGACGCGGCGCTTGCAACCGATGGGGTCACCAGTGTTCACAGGCTCAGGGCCAGGATGCAGGCAGGCGGTGTTTTTGTTGACCTGCATGTTCAGGTGGAAGGAAAGATACAGATAGAGAGAGCCTTCCTCACAGGAAAGAAGGTGGAAGAGGCGATCCTTGCTCTGGACCCTTCCATCATGGACGTAATGGCAAGGGTCGAGCCATGGGCCCCATGCGGAGACGCGGATCGCTGTTATCACGGGATTTAGTTGCGGCAACGCTAATAATGAAATATGTTGCTGAAAAAGAACCGAAAGAGGTGCATGATGGAGTTCAAGCTTTGCAGCAGCGCGTTCTGCCAGGGGGATCATCTTCCGGCATGGTACTGCGGCGCGGGTCTCAACGCCTCACCGCCATTCGGGTGGGACGGCGAGCCGGAGGGAACCGTTTCCCTGGCCCTTATCTGCAGGTCATCCGCCGGCAATGTTCACTGGGTCATGTGGAACATTCCCAACACCCTGAAGACCATCTACGGAAAGCAGCCCTCCGAAGGGAAGCTCTCCGACGGCATTATTCAGGGAGTCAACGATTTCGGGGATACGGGCTGGACAGGTCCCGAAGGCAGGAAAGAGGGCATGAGCCTCACACTTACCCTCTATGCCCTGGACAGCAGGCTTGGCCTCTCGGATCCCGCCGCCAACGCCGAGAGACTCATGGCCTCAATGAAGGGCCACATACTCAAGGAAGCCAGCCTCACCTGTGAGTGTTCATAGGGAGCTGCCCGCACCAGGAGTCCTTTCATCCGGCTGGCGCCTCGATGAGGAGATCGTTTTTCTGAACCACGGCTCCTTCGGAGCCTGTCCACTGGCCGTGATGGATTTCAGGAAGGAGCTGCTGGCAGGGATCGAACGAAATCCAATGGATTTCCTTCTTCAGGATTATCAGCCCCTTCTGGAAGAGGTGCTCCACCGTCTGGAGTCGTTCACCGGAGCCCAGTCCGGTTCCATTATCATTGTGGAGAACGCCACCACTGCGGTGAACACCATTCTGGCCAACCTGCCAGTAAAGACCGGTGACACCCTGCTGGTGACCGATCAGGAATACTTCTCCTCAGCCAACGCGCTGCAGGTCCTTGCCATGAGGAAGGGCCTCAGGGTGCGCAAGGTGGCACTGCCCTGGCCCATGAGTGAACAGGCGATCATCGAGGCGTTCGCTGAAGCGGCTGAAGCCGGAGCCCGTTATGCCCTGGTGGACCATGTGGTCAGTTCCACCGGGATGGTCCTGCCGCTGAAGAGAATAATCTCTCTACTGGGATCCATGGGGGTGGAAACCGTGGTCGACGGCGCACACGGCCCCGGGCAGCTCGATCTGCAGCTTGAAGGGCTTGGCTGTATGGCCTATACGGGGAACTGTCACAAGTGGCTCTGCAGTCCCAGGTCAGCCGCTCTTCTTTATGTTCGACCGGACTTTCAGGAAGGTTTCCTTCCGCTTCAGGTAAGCCATCTTCCCGAAGACTTCCAGACAGGGCTTTCGGCTTTTCAGCTGCGCTTCAGATGGAACGGAACCCCGGACCCCACCCCGGCCCTTTCCATTCCCTTCGCCATGGATCACATGGCCTCGCTGGTGAAGGGCGGCTGGGAAGGGATACGTAAGCGGAACCGGAGCCTCGCCCTGAAGGCCCGGGATATGCTCTGCGAAGCACTGGATGTTGCACCACCGTGCCCCGACTCCATGGTGGGTTCGATGGCGTCGGTGGAGCTTCCCTCGGCGAATCCTGCCGGTCCCCGGGACATTCAGTGGATGGATCCCCTCCAGGCCCGCCTGAGGAGCGATTACGGAATAGTGGTTCCCGTAACGGAGATACAGGGAAGGACCAGACGGCTGATAAGGGTATCAGCCCAGCTCTACAACTCCCCTGAGCAGTATCGCTACCTTGTCGGATGTCTCCTGGAATTACTGGGGAAATAGCTTCCAGCGGCGGCTCCTTTCCCCTATATTCCACTGCGAAAGAAAGGAACTCCGTGATATACCTCGACAATGCCTCCACTTCCTGGCCCAAGCCCGATTCGGTGGTCGAAGCCGTATCAGGCTACATAAGGAATGTGGGAGCCAGTCCCGCCAGGGGCAACTGCACCGCCGCTCTGGAGGCCATGGGTGTCGTGCTGGACTGCCGGGAGGCAATAGCGGAGTTCTTCGGGTCCAGCAACCCCATGAATGTCGTTTTTACACACAATGTCACCTGGGGAATAAACACCGTACTCCACGGCATCACCGACCCCGGGGACAGGGTGATAACCTCCACAATGGAGCACAACGCGGTCACCAGGCCGCTGAGTGACCTGAAGACCAGAGGAATAGAGGTAACCTACTGTCCATGCAACCATCTGGGCGTCCTTGATCTCGATGCCTTCGAGAAAAGTGTTCCAGGGTGCAGGATAGCAGTTATCAACCACGGTTCCAACGTAACCGGAACGGTCCAGGACATACCCGCCATCTCAAGGATATGCAGGGAAGCGGGAACCGTTCTGATGGTGGATGCCGCCCAGAGCGCCGGGATAGTGCCCGTGGGAATGGATTCCGGAGCAGACATCATCGCATTCACCGGTCATAAGGGGCTTCTTGGAGTTCCCGGCACAGGGGGTCTTGTCTTCGCCGACCGTTTCGACACATCCACTGTGAAGCCCCTGGCCCAGGGGGGTACCGGGAGTCTCTCCGAGGAGACCAGGCAGCCGGATTTCATGCCGGACAGGTTCGAGGCGGGAACCATGAACGGACCGGGGCTGGCGGGTCTTCTCGCAGGGGTAGGCTACCTGAGGGAGCTGGGGCTGGACACCGTGTACGAGAGGAAGATGAAGATCGCCGGAACCCTGGCCAGGGGGATAATGGAGATACCCGGCGCCAGGGTCTTCAAGCCGGAATGGGGGCAGCGGTGGACAGCGGTGGTCTCTTTCACCCTGAAAAACAGCTGTACCGCCTCGGTGGCCCACTACCTCGCAGTGGAGCACGACATATGCTGCAGACACGGTTTCCACTGCGCATCCTGTGCCCACAGGACGATAGGTACCTTTCCCGGAGGTACGGTGCGGCTCAGTCCGGGGATATTCACGACCATGGAAGAAATAGAGAAAACCCTTGAAGCGGTGAGGTCCTACCGTGAGTGAATACCTTTACATGATCTTCAAGTCCATGACCCATGTTCTCACCGCCGAGAGGGCCGCCAGGAAGCACGGCATACAGTGCAGGCTTGTGCCCATTCCCAGGAACCTCTCCACCGACTGCGGCATGTGCGTTTCGGTCAGGGCCGAGGACGGCGAAGATTTCATCAGGATAGCAGGGGAGAAGGGGCTTTCTCCCGAGAGGATAGAGGAACATGCCGGCCCGGGACCGGGGGCCCGCTGCTACTCAAGCTGACCGGCTTACTCGAGGTACATCAGCACCTTGTCGGAATCCGCCAGCTCCTGCAGCTTGTCAATCGCCCTGTTCTTCAGCTGACGCACCCTTTCCCTGCTTATCCCCATGGTCCTGCCTATTTCCGCCAGGGTGTGCCTGCGGTTGGTGCTGAGACCGAAGAACAGGCTGATGATTGTCTTTTCCCGCATGTCCAGCATGGCGAGCATCTCCTGGACGCTGCTTTTAAGGGAGTCTTCGGCAACGGCGTTCTCAGGGGCTTCATCCCCCTCGGATGCCATCATTTCCTGAAAGGTCTTGTCGCTGCCGTCGTATACCGGTCTGTCCAGGGAGAGATGGGTGCTGTGTATGGAGAGCATGCCCTCGATGTTCTTCCTGGGAACATCCAGCTTACCTGCTATCTCATCGGCTGAGGGCGCCCTGCCCAGGGAATGCCCCAGTTCCCGGGTGGCCCTGCCCATTCGATAAAGTTCGTTCACCCTGTTCAGGGGCAGCCGTACGATCCGGGAGTTCTCCGCCAGCGTTTGAAGGATGGCCTGCCGGATCCACCATACGGCGTATGTGATGAACCTGCAGCCCCTGTTCTCGTCGAAGCCCCTGGCAGCCCTGATGAGACCGACGTTGCCCTCGCTGATAAGGTCTTCCAGGGCCACACCCTGGTTGGCGTACTGCTTGGCGATGCTTACCACGAACCTGAGATTGGCCTCCACAAGAACTTCCTGGGCGTCGGTGTCGTCCGCCTTTATTCGACGGGCCAGGTCTGCCTCTTCTTCAGATGTTAAAGATTCTTTAGAACCGATTTCTCTCAAGTAAAGCTCTAATGATTTTCCTTCTACCCGTCGAATACCCAAAGTATATGGACCAACCTTTCCGCAGCCGCAAAACGGCTAAGTTGTTACAACATCCACCATTACTATCTGCAGTAATCCTTCCCGATTGTCAAGTGCACAAAAAAACGGGGCCGGAAAACCAGCCCCGGGAAACAATGAGGACTATTCGAAGAAAACCTTGAGCCCGGCCCAGGTATTGCGCAGAAGATTCACCTGGGTGTCGTAGTAGGTGCGGAAGGCGTAGTCATAGCTGGGGAAAGGGTTGTAACCGGGGTTGGCGAACACCCAGCCGTAGTGGTAGGGATTGTTCAGGGCGCCGTTAACACCCAATGTGGTGTTGCCGGTGAACACCAGGTAGCAGGTGGTTGCCGGGGTGATCTCCACCGCCGTCCGGAAAACGTCTGCCCACTCTCTGGCATTGGTCTGCTGGAAGGACTGGGCAAGGTCGCCCTGGGCAAAGCCGGCCATGTAGTCTGCTCCGATGGGCTGATTCTGGTCGATCTCGTTGCTGAGGGGGGCGGGGTTGAAGTATCCGTCGCAGACGGTTGCCGGAACCTCCGCAAATCCAACCGCGGCCAGAAGAAAGAGAACCATGAATACTTTCATAACTACCTCCCTGACCTTAGCATTGCTTTCAAATAAAAAGGCATTTGCCGTTGCCGGTGTCAACTGCTTGAGAACTGCTTAGCAGCCGGTTGACCCCGGTGGGGGTACCGCCTATTTTCCTGCAGCTAGGTGAGCACTTCCCTGAAGCGGAGGAAAAATGGGCAAGGTATCGGACATACTGGGTTTCATATCCACCAGGAAGAAGTACTGGCTCGCGCCGGTAATTGTGCTGCTGATACTGCTCGGCCTCATCCTCGTGGCCGCCCAGGGCTCTGCCCTGGCCCCGTTCATATACGCCATTTTCTGAAAGTATCAGTTCTGGTACGCCATACCGGATGCTTTCAGAACTCCTTCAGCCTGCGTTGCATCAGATTTAGGAACAGATCGATTGACTTGATGCATGCAAAAGATGTATGCTATGTCCAATGGAAGTGGACATAGATGCAAGCAGGTGTATATGGACAGTGCTCTTCTGCTCAGAAAGTCAATAACCCAGGATGTTTTTGACTATCAGACACTGACAGAAATCCTTGGTGAAAGGGTCAGCAAACCCAGGGATTTGACTGCCAGGCTTGTCAGGGAGGGATCGCTTGTCAGGATCAGGAGGGGTCTTTACACCTTCGGGGAGCTTCTGAGAAAGCATCGGGTCAGCAGAGAATACCTTGCCAACCTGATATATGGGCCATCCTATATCAGTCTGGACTACGCCCTGAGTTTCTACTCCATGATCCCAGAGAAGGTATTCACAGTAACATCGGTTTCCGTCGGCAGGTCGAGAGAATTCTCGACTCCCTTCGGGCATTATTCCTATCGGATGCTTAGAAGTGACCGGTACTCCACTGGGATATCTATGGAGAATTCAGACAGTATAAGTTTTCTGATCGCATCTCCGGAAAAGGCTCTGATAGACAAGGTCTGGAGTGACAGACGAGCAACCAGATCAACCTCCAGGCGCTGGCTGGAGTATCTGGAGGACGATCTGCGGCTGGATATGGACAAGTTATCGGACTTCTCTCCTGGCATGCTTCGAGGAATAACCGATGCATATTCATCAGAGAAGATCACCAGTTTCACTGCATTTCTTGCGAAGTTCATCGGAGAGAAGAGATGAATCCTGCAATACACAGAATGCTTGATGGCTATTCTCTCGAAACGAACGATGATTATCGAAATGCTCTCAGAGAGATAATCCAGCAGACGGCCCTGTTTGGACTCTGGAGAAGCAGGTTCTTCGAGAAAGCGGTATTCTACGGCGGAACAGCTCTGCGAATTCTTTACGGGCTGGACAGGTTTTCCGAAGACATGGACTTCAGCCTGAAAGCTCCCGACCCCTCATTCCGGCTTGAGGAGTATAGTGACTACCTGTGCCGGGAATTGAGCGGTTTGGGTTTCGAGATAGAGATGCATGCCCGGAGGAAGAGAGCAAAGATCGATTCAGCATTCCTAAAGGGAAACACTCTGGATCATCTGCTTCTCGTGGGTGCACCGGAAGGTGTGACAGGGGGTCTTCACCCGGATTCGATCTTCAAGATCAGGCTGGAAGTCGATACCGATCCGCCTGGAGGATTCCTGACTGAGAGCAGGTACCTCCTTCGGCCGATACCCTTCAGCGTTATCTCTTACCGGCTGCCCGACATGTTCGCCGGGAAGCTTCATGCAGTTCTGTGCAGGAAGTGGAAGAACAGGGTCAAGGGCAGGGACTGGTACGACATGGTGTGGTATCTTTCCAATCATCCGGAACTCCATCTGTCTCATCTTGCAGAGAGAATGAGGCAGTCCGAAGACATCGATAGGGATGTGGATCTGACACCGGATCTTCTGAAGCAATATCTGACTGATGCAATAGCCAGGCTTTCGATTGAACAGGCGAAGAGTGATGTGAGACCCTTCCTTCTGCATCCTGAAGCCGTAGATGTCTGGTCGAAAGAGTTCTTCATGGAAGTTGTCGGCAGGATCAGAATAATCTGACCCGATTGACCGCCGGCTGTAAACAAAAGCAGC
>DAINQE010000020.1:0-12893 GCA_036743055.1 Candidatus Sabulitectum sp.
AGCGATGACTGGATTTCTGCGACAGTCAAGTACGGCCCATACTCTGGCGGATGAACGACTCACATCATAATAAATGGCATAGGGAAAACGCTGCGCCAGCATTCTGTGGTAACCGAAAACAACAGGATGGATGCCTGCGTAAAGCTGGAGGGAATCAATATCGGCTATCAGAGAGTCCAGGAAATAACTCCCCAAACCAATCTCTCTTGATTCATAGAACCTGAACCCGTCAATAAGATCCTGCTATGCTTCATCGAGAATCTGAATTCTCATGTGGATTCAGAACGGATTCGTGCTTTCGATTCAGACCACTCGTGAAACTCGGAAATGCCTTCAGCAACTCGGGATTGCCTCGATCCGAGAATATCCTTGTGCCAGGAAGGGGATGGGACCTCCTCGTCAGACCGGAGCAGGTTTTGCCAGATGGTCTCAATTGCGGCCAGTTTTTCCACAGCTGTCATCTTATCAAGCTGAATACTTAGCTCCATTGGATGTCCTTTCTCAATCTGAGAAAATACGGGATACGATCTGGGCATGTCCACTCCTCACGCGTGTTGCGCTATTACAGGAAGGAGATCTGATTGCGCGATATCGGTTCTAAGAGTGCCCACTAGTGGGTACCACGGTAGAAGGTGCCAAATGTGTCCACTACGGGGTACCCGAAGCAGATTCTCCAACCAGTTGCTCACGGGATCGAAGTCAATATTAGTGGTATTGCATAATGCTATATTATGTTGTATGATGTGTGAGCAGGGAGGTGAATATGGCTACTGCTGTAAGGGTATCTGACCTTCTTCTGAAGGAAGCCAGGCTTGTCAGTTCGGTTGAGAATAGGTCGGTTACTGGTCAGATTGAGTATTGGGCCAAGATAGGCAAGTGCGCTGAAGAAAACCCCGATCTCACATTCAATCTGATCAAGGACATTCTTCTTGGGCTTGAGGAGCTTGAACAGGGTGAAGTCTCCGAGTACAGGTTTGGCTGACCTGTTGTGAAGGTACTTCAAACCAGATTGTTCTCGAAGACAGTCAAGAAGCTCTCTTCCCGGCAAAAAGCAGTTCTCGATGACGAGATCAGAAAGATCATCGGTGACCCGTCAATAGGTCAGGAGAAGAGAGGTGCGCTGAAGGGCATCTTCGTTCACAAGTTCAAAATACATAACAGTCTGTTTCTTCTCGCTTACAGGTGCGATTCAAGAGTCCTGGAACTGATTATGCTCGGTCCTCACGAGAACTACTACAGGGACTTGGATAACTATCTTAAGGGATAGATCTCACTTCGATCGAAGCTGGTACGAAAACCGTCCAATAAGGGCTACCAGGAAGGGGTCAGTGATTGTAAGCTTCTCGACGGTGTCTGACTCTGGTAATGAGTATCGAATCATCAAGGATGGTGAAAACCACACGGTAATCCCCGAATCGGTACTTTCGGAAGCCTGCGAACTTGCCCTTAAGTTCTGGAAGAGAATCGGCAATATGCGGCAGCTCTTCAGTATTGTGTTTGAGAACTCTTTCAGCATCGCTTCTGTCGAGTTTCTTCAAGTCCCTGGAAACAGAACTCTTGAAGGTAATTCTATAGGCCAAGACTCTTCTTCATTTCATCGAGTGAGATGACCTTGTCTGTCGGATCCTGGAGTCTATCCAGAGAAACCTGAAGATCAGCCAGATCCTCAAGGTATGCCTCGATTGCTTTCTGTATCAGATAGGATTTCGACCTGTCTGTTTCCCTGGCAATCTCTCCCAACTCAGATGCAATCTCATCAGAGAGCCTGACTGATATTGCAGTGCTCATTTTGCCTCCTGTTTGTGCTGCTGAGTATTCCTATGTAATACAATATACTACAAATCTACCGGCTGGCAAGACTCTTCTCGAGTTCGAAACGCATCCATTACGGAGTGCCGGTAGCTACAACAACTTGAAGAGCTCAGGGTGAGAGCCACATCTCTCGAAGATGAGATGGTCATTGTCGACCTTGTAGATAAGGAGCCAATCGGATTCAATGTGGCATTAGCATCGGCCTGTGTAGCTCCCAACGAGTTTGTGATCACGATGATTGGATGAATTGCTCTGTGAATGCCAGTAGGGATTCGGCAATCACTGGAACTCTCCGGCAGTTAATCACCTGATATGACTGGGAGTTGACTCCATCAATAAATAGAACTATGGTTTACATGAAGGTGAGTGTAATGAAAAATAAAAGATATATGCTGTTTATCCTTACTCTTACTTCATCCGTATCTGCTGAAACTGTTTCCCAGACAAGCTGGAGCGGTGGTCCATGTGAAACGGAAATCTACGCCAACTGGGATGATTGTTTCCTCTCTTGTACCAGTTGCGACTGGTTTTCTCTTTCCGGGTATCTCTATCCCGGTGCCATAAGATCTGATTCATGCTACATGATATCCGATTCACAAGGATTCATCGATCTCTGTCCAATCGACTTCGATTTCGATGGAGACATGGACATTCTCTGTATAAACCAGATTGACCAGTCGGTTCACTGGTTTGAAAACACTTCCGGAAATACCTGGATAAATCATGAAATAGAAGTGTTCGATTATTTATTTGAGGATCTGAGCTCAATTACCTGTGCTGATCTGGATGCTAACGGAGAAATGGATATAGTCCTTGGTACTTACAGCGGCTATATCAGCATTCTTTATCAGCTTGGATCCATATTCTATCCGGATGCAGTTCAGACAAGTCGTCAGGTCTACTGTATCCGATCCTTCGACGGCTCTTCAGACGGAGATATGGACCTGATGCTGATATGGGAACTGAGCTGGTACGGAGAGCTGTGTTACATGGAAAATGACGGAACTGGATACAGTTGGGAAATGAGCGGAATTGACACAATCCAACGCGATTTTGTTTTCGCTGATGTGAACTCTGACGGCTACATCGATGTGATTACCGCCAGATACTGGGGGTACGGGCTCAAATGGTACACAGGATGCGAGATATCATCTACCACCGGAGCCTGGGCCGTTGCAGGTGGCGATTTCGACTGTGACGGGGATATTGACGCAGCTGGAGACTGGTGCTCAGGAGGCAAATGGTTCGAGAATGTCACCGGGGACGGTATGGAATGGGCTGAAAAGGGTTTCAACAACTATCCACCAAGCGCATATCATCCTGAACTCGCTTCAGGGGATTTCGACCATGATGGGGACACTGACCTGGCAAGATGGAGCTATGCATTCGTATCAATGGTGTGGAACGAGGATTACCGTGGCGAAGACTGGTCTGTTCAGTATTTGACACCCGCATCAAGCGGGAGTGGCGATGTGTATGCCGTGGACGTGAATTCAGACGGCATCGATGATGTACTGGCATGCTGGTCCGACGGAAATATTGCCTGGTGGCAGACAGCTGAAAAGGCAAATTGCGGAGTACTCACTTCTTCTGTGGTCGAGCTTTCGAGTGACCCTCATTGGGAATCGATCAGCTGGGATTCGTCTGAGCCTGAGGGGTCCTCAATTTCCTTTCTTGTAAGAGCCTCTGATAACCCTCTCGACCTTGGGGAATGGTCAGATACTATCTCTGTTTCCGGTAGCAGCCTTCATGGTGTTTTGCCTGACTATGCAAATTATCTGCAATACAGGGTTATCCTGGAAGCGGAGAACACCGAGTCTTACCCTGAGCTTCAGGAGGTTCGGATCGACTATGCCGATATGGGAACAGGCAGCGACCCTAAGCGGAGCGCGATGGTGGGGATAACATCGAACCCAAGCTTCGGTTCTGCATGGATTTCTGTTGACCTGCAGGAAGGTTCAAGTGTAACTGTGGAAATACTGGACATAACCGGGAGGACAGTTGCTGCCCCGGTCTCAGGTTTCTTCAACAGCGGGACCCATGCGTTTTTCCTGGGCGACCTTCCCAGTGGATCGTATATCTACAGGTGTCTTGCTGGTTCAGAAGAGTTTGCAGGGCGTTTCATAGTTATTGCTGACGAATAGTCATACCGGGATCCCGAAGTTGTTCATCGGTGTTACCCTGAGCACCTATGTGGTTGAAGTTCAGTTCTGCAGCCAGGCAGGATATCAGGGTATCTTCCAGAAGTACTGTTCTGAACTGCTGATTTCTTTGTTCATCGATCTGTGAGAGAAGTGCTGGAACAATTATATTGCAGCGAAGTATCAGAACTCAAAACACTTAAAAGGAGGTCTGACTTTGATATTCAGGCATAGGGCTGCTGCAACGCTGCTAATCGCTCTTTTTTTAACCACGGCATGCACCTCGAGGCAGTGGGTTTCACCGGGTTCATATGAGACAGGCCAGGACGCATGCATATACAGGGTCATTACCACCGATGCGGACACGGTGGAGTATGCAGGGCGCGAAGTGGAGTCAGTTGTATCGAGTACCTTTTCCGAGGAGGAGTTCCCCAGGTTTTCCGGCAGGGGAGCCTCCCTGGTGAACGGGGAGATCCACGGGGTTCTGGGCGACGGCAGTTCAATGACCGTTCCATATGGCGATGTGAGCATGATGGAGATCGATGCAAGCGATACGGGGCGCACGGTCCTTCTGGTTTCAGCGGCTGTTATCGCATCGGGTTTCCTGGTGTACGTTCTCGCAACGGAACTGCTGGAGGACGACCCGGTCACTCCAGGGATGTGAGCGAGAAGGGGTTTTTGGAACCGCTCCATCTGCGCCCTGTCTGGGAACGGCCTTCTTGTCTGCAGCTGCCCGGCATGGAGGCGGTGAGCTGGGGGTGGCTGAAGACGGTATTCTGACCGTCAGCCCCTTACGGTATCCTCACCATCGTGGTCTTCCCGTCTTTCGCTGCTCCAGCACATCACCACTGCGGTTTCAGTTCCTTCGTTGACGAAGGTGTGGTTCATGCCCATGGGAATGGTGAGCATGGCGGAGGGTTCCCTGCGGAGAACGGTGGAACCGGCGTCGGTCCTCACCGTGATGCATCCGGCCACCACCAGGACCTGCTCGTTCCTTGCAGGGTGGCGGTGGTCGCCCCTGGCATGCCCCGGCTCTATGGAGAAAACATGAAAGTTGGTAACCTCTCCGGTGTCCTCGAGATGCTCGAACGGGTTCACCACGAAGCCTCTGGCGTCACGGTGATCATCAAGGTGCGTGTGTTTCATCTTTCCTCCTTTCTTCCATAATCTCACCTCTGCGCTGGGGAAAAGCAAGCTGAACTGAAGGCCAGGAAGTGCATTGACAATATTGCATATATGCATATGTTTGCAAATGAGTATGAGATGGAGGTGGATTCTGGAGGGTTTCGATCTTTACCGCAGGCGGGCTGAACTCATTGCCGCACTTGCCAATCCGCACAGACTCCTCATGGTGGAGATGCTCTCCGGCGGAGAGCTGTGCGTGTGCGAGTTCAATAACAGGCTGGATATAGATTACTCAACGATATCCAGGCACCTGGCGGTGCTTCGAAAAGCAGGGATAGCGGGGTACCGCAGAAGCGGAAAGAGGGTGTTCTACAGCCTCAGGGTGCCCTGCGTGCTTAGCTTTCTGAGCTGCTTCGACGAGGTGCTTAGAAAGAACGCGGAGAGGGATGCCCTGTGCCTGACCCCTCTGGAGGAGAATGATGAGCATTAGGAATCAGTGGAAGACAATGCTGTGGACCCTGGCGGTGTTCCTTGGGGTTTACTTCATGCCCCTGGGACATGCCAGGTTCGACAACGCGGTGATGGAGGCCCTCTACCTGGCCAGGTCCTATGCCAGGGAACACGTTCTGCTCTGCCTGCTTCCGGCCTTTTTCATTGCCGGGGCCATCGGGGTGTTCGTGAGCCAGGGCGCCGTTATGAAGTACCTGGGTGCCGGAGCGAAGAAAGCCCTCTCCTACGCAGTGGCCTCGGTATCAGGTTCCGTTCTCGCCGTCTGCTCATGCACGGTTCTGCCCCTCTTCGCAGGGATCTACGGAATGGGTGCCGGAATAGGCCCCGCCACCGCTTTCCTGTATGCAGGGCCGGCGATCAACGTTCTTGCCGTGATACTCACCGCCAGGGTGCTGGGCCTTGAACTGGGGATCGCCAGGGCCCTGGGAGCCGTTGTCTTCAGCGTTGTGATCGGTCTGCTGATGAACCTGGTATTCCACCGGAAGGAGGAGGAAAGGCTTGCCTCCGCTCCTTTGCAGGTTCCTTCTGAAAGATCCCGCCCCCTCTGGCAGAACGGTGTGTTCTTCCTGCTTATGGTCCTGATAATGGTTACCGCCACCTGGGGCGGATGCGGCGAGTGCGCCGGGGGTTTTCAGAACGCCGTGTATTCGGTGAAGGGTCCGCTTCTCGCCGGGCTGTCCTGCCTGCTGGGGCTGGTGCTGATACTGTGGATGGGGCTGAAACCCTGGAAGGTGATTGCCTTGGCTGCTGTTGTCGCCGGCGCTTCCTTTGCGTTCTCCGGGATACTGGTTCCGTTTGTGACGGGAATGGCAGGCCTGAGCATCGTACTGGCCTCCGGAGGGGGTGAAGGTAAGGAGTGGATCGAATCAACATGGGGTTTCGCCAGGCAGATACTGCCCCTGCTCTTCGCCGGAGTGCTGGTAGCCGGGTTCCTGCTTGGCAGGGTCCGTGGGGAGGGTATCATTCCCTCTTCCTGGGTGGAATGGGCCGTTGGGGGCAATTCCCTCCGGGCTAACCTGTTTGCATCCGTGGCCGGGGCGTTCATGTACTTCGCCACCCTCACCGAGATACCAATACTTCAGGGGCTGCTGGAGAGCGGAATGGGCCAGGGACCCGCCCTTGCGCTGCTGCTCGCGGGGCCGGCGCTGAGCCTGCCCAACATGCTTGTCATAAGGAGCGTCATGGGTACCGCGAGAACGCTAGTGTTCGTGCTGCTGGTGGTTGCCATGGCAACGGTCAGCGGCCTGGTTTTCGGAACCTTCTTCTGAGGAGTGATGATGAGGATACAGATACTTGGAATGGGCTGCCCCAAGTGTGAGAAGCTCGCGGAGGCCGTAGAGGCGGTTGCAGGGGAGATGGGCGTTGACTATGAGCTGGTCAAGGTCAAGGACCTTAAGGAGATAATGTCCTTCGGGGTAATGATGACCCCGGCGCTGGCCGTGGACGGCGTGGTGAGATCCTCGGGCAGGATCCCCTCGCCCGGCGAGATCAGGGAGTTCCTCTCCTGAACCGTCTGGAACAAACCGCGGAATAGTATAGTAGCGGTGTTGTATACATTTCAGGAGGGTTCATGCGAACGACCACATTGCTGATCATGGCGGCCGCCTTTTCGGTGGCCACGGGTTCGGAGTTCATACCCATGACGCCCATGGGTAACGAGTGCATCCCGGTGAGCCTGAGCTTCACAGGAAGCCGCCCCGCCGGGGAGCAGCTCGAGTTCGACATAGATTTTTCCGGCATCCTCGAAACCGCCCCTGAGGGAGAGGCATACGCCCACGCAACCGTGGTGCTCTCAGGAAGGGACGGGAGCTATACCCTTTCCGCCGATGTGGACGGCGCCGAGGGCGAGATGCTTCTGAAGAAGGAGTATTCCGGGCCGTCGTGGGAGCCTCTGATCCACCGTTTTGCCGACGAGCTGGTCTTTCTGCTTTCAGGTGAACAGGGCATCGCCTCGACCAGGGTGGCGTACATTACCCGCAGCAACGGCGTGTATTCCCTGGTGGCGGCCACTCTGGACCACAGGGCCCCGCAGACCATCATCAGCGACGACGAGGTGATAACCACCCCGTCCTGGAGCCCCGACGGTTCTGTCATAGCGTTCACTTCGTACAGGCAGGGCACCGGAGACCTCTACCTCTATTCCTTCTCCGGCGGCTCCGCTTCCAGGATAGTGTCCGGAGGGGTGAACACAGCTCCAGCCTGGGCCCCCGGCTCCCGATACCTGGCCTTCACCAGGAGCGTGGACGGAAACTCCGACATCTACAGGTACGACAAGGCCACAGAAGAACTTCAAAGGCTCACGGCAAGGGGTTCCATCGAGACTTCCGCATCGTTTTCTCCCACCGGTCAGCAGATGATACTCACCAGCGACCGGGTGGGCTATCCGCAGCTTTACATAATGGATTCGGCCGGGGGCACTACCGAGAGGGCGGGTTTCGCCCATGGCTACTGCGACAGCCCGTCATGGTCTCCCACAGGCGACAGGATCGCCTATTGCGCAAGGTCCGGAGGCGATTTTCACATCTTCGTGATGAACGCCGACGGAACCGAGATAAGGCAGGTTACCACAGAGGGAACACTTAACGAGGACCCTGTCTGGTCGCCCACGGGAAGGCACCTCGCCTTTTCCAGCGACAGTGAAGGAACGCGCTCCATCTATCTTCTTGAACTGAACAAGCTAACACTTTACAGGCTTTCAGACGGCGGCGAGAGCTATTGTGCCACATGGTCGCCTGTCTCCAGCCAGGGAGGAACCCAATGAAAACCCTTGCACCGATACTTTTGTGTTTTATCGCCCTTCTGGCGGTAACCGGCTGCAGACCCGACGACACCGACGGCGGAGGCACCGACCCTGATTCCCTCGCCTTCGTGCCCGACGATACACTGGACACAGGGGTATGGGCCGATGATACCATCGAGACCTACGCCGAGGAGCTGAACCGCCACCAGCTTGCCCTGGACGACGTGTTCTTCGAGTACAACTCCGAGGAGCTTTCAGCACAGATGCTGGAGGTGCTCATGGCCGATGCCGGCTACATGATGACCAACACCGGCTTCAGGGTGCTGCTGGAAGGCCACTGCGACGAGAGGGGCACCATCGACTACAACCTCGCCCTGGGCGAGCGAAGGGCTCAGTCGGTGTACGACTACCTGGTGAACTACGGCATTCCCGCCTCCAGGCTGGAAACCGTGAGCTACGGCAAGGAAAGGCCCTTCGTCACAGGTACCGACGAGTGGGCGTACTCCCAGAACAGGAGGGTCCACCTCCGAGTACTTCCGGAGTGATCATGAAGGCTGGAAGGATTATTCTCGTCTCAGTCTTGATCTCCGCCGGCTGCTGGGGCGGCAAATGGATAGACTCCCCGGGAAGGGTGGAGAACATCGACATCCGCACCGATGAAATGGCGCGTACGCTGGACTCGGTGAGGACGGTAACGGCTCAGAACGAAACCCTGCTCAGGGCCATACAGGCCCAGGCGGGCATGCGGGGCACCGGGGAGATGGACGACCTCAGGGAGATGATAGATCAGCTGGAGCGGATGCTTGCCGCCGGCGCTCAGTCAGTGGGCTCATCCACCCCGGAGTCGGTTCAGACCGCCTTCGACGAGGCCTACAGGCAGTACCAGCAGGGCGGTTATTCCGTGGCGTCCCAGGGGTTCTTTGAAGTGGCAATGGGTAACCCGGATTCGCAGGTTGCTCCGGACGCTCTCTACTACCTTGCCCTCTGCCATCAGAATCTCGGGGAGACACACAGGGCCATCGAGGAGTTCGTTGCGGTGTACTTCCGGTACCCCGCCTCCGACAAGGCTCCCACCGCCCTGGCCAGGGCCGCGGCGATCTACGGAGCGCATTCCGCCGAGGCGGACATGAACAGGCTGGAATCGCTGATCCTGGAGATATACCCCGCCAGTGAGGAGGCCAGGCTCATATCCGGCAGAAGAAGGGACGGCGGGGGCCGTTAGCTTCGTTTGGCGAAAGCCGGGTGATTTAACCATATTCCCCGGCTGAGGAGTTAACACCGTTTCCCCCTGGAAGCGCGCAATTTAATGGGCTGCAGCCGCATGGCTCAACCGCCTGCGGTATCGGCCCCTTTGCGCTTTCATGCAATCAGAAAACGAGGACACCATGGGCTACGAACTGATAGAGGAAGACGGCGCGAAAAAGGTGGTTCGGTTCACCATGCCGGCGTCGGACCTGAAGAGGCTTTTCAGGAAGGTCAAGAGGGATATATCCAGGGAGATCAGCATTCCCGGCTTCAGGCCGGGTCACGTTCCCGATGGCATACTGGAGAAAAAGTACGGCAACCTGATAATCGCCGAAGTGGCCGAGATGGCTCACAAGGAGCTGTCCGAGGGACTGTTCGATCAGTACGACTGGGTGCTCTCCGACGAGGACCCATCCTTCGAGAACCTGCTTCCTGTGGAGGGCGAGGACTACGAGTACACCGTAACCTACACCACCTTCCAGACCCCTGAGCCGGTTGACTACAGGGAGATCAAACTCACCCTTCCCCTGGTGGACCTGGAGAAGATGACCGAAGACACCATGGAAAGGCTCCGGAAGCAGTTCGTGGACTTTACCGAAACCGACAGTCCAGCAGGGGAGAACGACCTCGTTGTCCTTACCTATCCCTCGCCGGACGCCAAGGATGACAAGCCCAGGGAGCTTACCGCGGTCATCGGGCAGAACGACATGGGCCCGGGGTTCGACGAGCTGTTGACCGGTGTGAAACCCGGCGACACCTTCACCATGCAGATGAAGATCACCAAGGACGGTGAGGAGGAGATGGCCGGCCCGGCACACACCTTCACGGTGAAAGAGGTCAAGGCACATTCCTTCCCGGACCTTGACGACGAGTTCGCCTCCAAGGCCGGGGGATTCGAGACCCTCGACGAGTTCAGGGCCAAGGTGAGGGAAGACCTTCAGACCCGCCACGACGCCGAGATGAAGAGCTACAAGGAAAGGCTTGCCATCGACAGCCTGCTGGACAGCAACGAGTTCGAGGTACCCGCTTTCATGGTGGACAACCTGAAGAGGGACTTCCTGGAGAGGCTGGACGATGAGGAGCGCGACGAGGCCACGGTGAAGGCAGCCGAGGAAATGGCCGCCAGGAAGGTACGGGAGTTCCTTCTTCTCCGCGAGATAGCAATAAAGGAGAGCCTGGAGATATCCGAGGAGGAGATAGCCGAAGCGGTTGAGCAGGGAGACTCCGCCTCCGCCTACCTGGACAGGAGCCGAAACGAGAAGGCATTGGAGCTGGTGCTCGACAGTGCGATAATAGAGGAGAAGGCCCCTGAGGAACCGGAAGAGGAGTCAGGGGATATCAATACGGTGCCCTGGCGGTGGGTCTCCGTTGAGCCCTCCGGTGATAAGACCGAAACCGAAGGAGAGGAATGATGTCGGTTATTCCCTTCGTAGTGGAGAGAGACGGCAACTCGGAGAGGTCCTACGACATCTACTCACGGCTGCTCAAGGACCGCATCATCTTCATAGGCGACGCGATATCCTCGCAGACAGCCAGCCTGGTGGTGGCCCAGCTTCTCTTCCTCGAGGGGCAGGATCCCAAGAGGGACATCAACATGTACATCCACAGCCCCGGCGGTTCGGTTTCCGCCGGTCTTGCGATCTATGACACCATGCAGTTCATCAAGCCTGACATCTCCACCTTCTGCATGGGCAGTGCCGCTTCCATGGCGTCGGTGCTCCTTGCCGCAGGTACGAAGGGCAAGAGGAGCATCCTTCCCCACGCCAGGGTGATGATACACCAGCCCATGGGCGGGGTGAGGGGTCAGTCCTCGGACATACAGATCGAGGCCAGGGAGATCCTGAAGATCCGGGAACAGATGGACATCATACTTGCCAGGCACACAGGCCAGCCGGTGGAGAAGATCAACTCCGACAGCGACAGGAACTTCTGGATGAACGCCGAGGAGGCACTGGAGTACGGAATAGTGGACAGCGTTCTTGTGAATAGAGGGTAGCATGCCAAAGGAAAACAGGTGTTCTTTCTGCAACAGACCGACCAACGAGGTAAGACATCTCATACAGGGCCCCGGCGTTTTCATCTGCGACGACTGCGTAAGGTACTGCCATGAGATCGTATCCGAGACCGGATCCTCGAAGAAGGACTCCACCCCGGCCTTTCTCAGGAAGAAGCTTCCCACCCCCAGGGAGATAAAGGAACAGCTCGATCTTTACGTTGTGGGTCAGGAGGAAGCCAAGAGGGTTCTCTCAGTGGCGGTCTACAACCACTACAGAAGGCTCCTGAGCCACAGGGACACCAAGGCTTCGGTGGAACTGGAGAAGAGCAACATCATGCTCCTGGGACCCACCGGCGTGGGCAAGACCCTCCTTGCCAGGACCCTGGCCAGGATACTGGACGTACCCTTCGCCATAGCCGACGCCACCACTCTCACCGAGGCGGGATACGTGGGTGAGGATGTGGAGAACATCCTTCTTCGCCTCCTCCAGGTGACGGACATGGACGTTGAAACCGCCCAGCAGGGTATCATCTACATAGACGAGATAGACAAGATCGCCCGGAAGTCCGAGAACTCCTCCATCACCAGGGACGTTTCCGGCGAGGGAGTGCAGCAGGCCCTTCTGAAGATCGTTGAGGGAACGGTGGCCGGTGTTCCCCCGGGAGGCGGCCGCAAGCACCCCTATCAGGACCATATCCAGGTGGATACTACCAACATCCTTTTCATCTGCGGAGGAGCCTTTCACGGAATCGAGAGGATCATATCCAGGAGGGTGAGGAGTTCATCCCTGGGCTTCAACGCCTCTATCACAGAGGAAGACGAGTTCCAGGGGATGAAGATACTGAAGAAGGCCGAGGTCTACGATCTCGTCCACTACGGCATAATCCCCGAGCTTGCAGGGCGTCTGCCCATAATGGTCACACTTGACGACCTTTCCGAAGAAGACCTGGTCCATGTGCTCACCGAGCCGAAGAACGCCCTGGTGAAGCAGTACATGTACATGTTCTCCCTGGAGGACATCAAGCTGGAGTTCACCAGGAAAGCGCTTCTTGCAATAGCCAGGGAGGCCAGGAAGAGCGAAAGCGGCGCCAGGGGGCTTCGCTCGATAGTGGAGAAGGTGCTTCTGGACACGATGTACGACCTCCCCTCCAGGAAAGAATCCGTTGAAAGAATAGTGGTGGACGAGGACTGCATCACCGAAGGCGCGAAGCCCACGGAGATACCCAGGACCAGGAGCAGGGAAGCCGTCTGACTTGGCCAAGCTTACCATCGAGTTCCTGAAAAGCTGCCCCGGAAGGGAGGGTCTGCCCACCGACGGCCTCCC
>DAINQE010000020.1:12993-15664 GCA_036743055.1 Candidatus Sabulitectum sp.
ATGGCGGAGTACCTCATGGAGGGGGGAAAGCCCTACATAGTCGCCCTTACCAAGAGCGACAAACTGAAGCGCGGAAAGCTCGCCGCCTCTGTAAGGCAGGCGGGGGAGATGGGGCCGGTCATTCCCGTGTCCTCCATGGACGGCAGCGGAATGAACGAACTATGCAGATGGCTGGCCGACACTACGGCTGCCGGGATGCCAGTGGGGAGCTAGAATGCCAGTAAGCATCGTAGTGGGACTCCAGTGGGGAGACGAGGGCAAGGGCAAAATGGTTGACCACCTCGCCGAAAGCGCTTCGGCGGTGGCCAGATTCAGCGGGGGATCAAACGCAGGCCACACCGTGGAGGCCGGCGGTGGAAAATTCGCCCTGCACCTGCTCCCCTCCGGGCTGGTGAGACCCGAAATGAAGGCAATGATAGGCGCGGCCTGCGTGATGGACCCGGTGACGCTGCTTCAGGAAGTCGCGTCCCTGGAGGAAGCCGGTGTCCCCGTGGGCAGCCGCCTGACGATATCCGGGAAGACGAACCTGACCCACCCTGCCTACAGGCTTCTGGAGAAGCGCCGGGAAGAGGCCATGGGGCAGGGGAGGATAGGCACCACAGGAAGGGGCATAGGACCCACCTACGAGATGAAGTTCCGCCGGTGCGGTCTCCGGCTGGAGGACGCCCTGGAAAAGGAGAACTTCGTATCGATGACCGGATCGGTAACCGACGAATTCGCCGTTTCCCTGAAGCTGACCGGGGAGGAGAAGGCGATCCTCAGGAAAGAGGCGGAGGTCTTCACCGAGGCTTCCTTCAAGGTGGCGACCTGGTGCGGCGACGTCTCCCGCGGTATTGGAGAACTCCTTGCGAGGGGCGAAAGGGTCATAGCCGAAGGCGCACAGGGTTCCCTTCTGGATCCGGACCACGGCTCATATCCCTTCGTGACATGCGGACAGTGCGTTGCCGGCGGGGCCTGCTCCGGCCTTGGATTCGGGCCCACGCAGGTTGACCGGGTCCACGGGGTGCTGAAGGCCTACACCACCAGGGTGGGCGCCGGGCCGTTCCCCACCGAGCAGGACAACGAAACCGGCGAGGAGATCCGCCGAGCCGGGAACGAGTACGGAACCACCACCGGAAGGCCAAGACGATGCGGCTGGCTCGACGGGGTTCTGGGCAGGTACACCGCGGAGCTGAACGGATGCACCTCGGTAACGGTTACCCTCCTGGACGTGCTTTCCGGCCTGGGAGAGCTGAAGATCTGCACAGGCTACCGCGGCGGAGAGCTGCGGACCGGCAGGGGAATGGAGAAAATGGTCCCCGAGTACGCGATCCTTCCAGGATGGGGGGAAGACATCCGGGGCGAAACGAGGTGGGATTCACTTCCAGCCGCCGCCAGGAACTATGTCGAGACCATAGAGAAGGTTATCGGGGTGAAGGTGGATTCCGTTTCCACAGGACCCCGCCGTGAAGATGTCATCTGGCGCTAGCCCGGGTTTCGACAGCCACGCCCACCTGCATTTCAGTCATTTCGACGACGACCTCCAGGAAGTTCTCATGAGAGCGGAACGGGCCGGCATCACCAATGTGATGATACCCTCCGTTGACCTGGTCTCGGCGCGGAGGGCCTCGTCCATCGCCATGTCCTCAGGGCGCCGCTGTTTCTCAGCGGCGGCCTTCCACCCTGAGCATCTTCCTGGGGATGACTCAGAAGAAGCATGGCGGGGGATTCGCAGGGTCCTTCTGGATCCCCGTACGGTGGCCGTGGGGGAAACGGGTCTCGACAACCACCACGGGACATTTTCAGTGGACGATCAGCTGCGGTGGTTCGGAAGGCATATCGATCTTGCCTCAGCCCTTGGCTATCCCATCATCATCCACTCGCGAAAGGCCGAGGGAGAGGTGCTCGACGCCCTGCCCCGGTCCCTGGATGTGCCTGTGATACTCCACTGCTGGGGAGGAGACGCAGACGCCACTGCCAGGGCCGTAGAGAGGGGTTTTTACATAGGCGCAGGCGGGCCTCTCACCTATCCGAAGAACGGCAGGTACCGCAGGGTGATCCAGGGAGTTCCCGGGGAACTTCTTCTCTGCGAAACGGATTCCCCCTTCCTCCCACCGGAGCCCTGCAGGGGCCGGAGGAACGAACCTGCCCATGCGATCCGCGTGGTTCAGACCATACGGGAACTCAGGGGCGGGACCGAATCTATAGAGGGCATCTCGTTCATGCTCTGGGAGAACGCCATGAGGGCGTTCCTGCTGCACCCGGAAGACAGAAGGGCAGAAATAGTTTATACCTACGGGGATTCCGCCTATGTGAACCTTACCTCCCGATGCGGGAACGACTGCCGTTTCTGCATCAGGCGCTTTGCGGACGGGGTCGGGGGAAGCTACCTTCGCCACAGGGAGGACCCTCCTGCGGAAAAGGTCATATCCGCCATAGACGCCCTGCCCCTGGAGGACTTTCCAGAGGTGGTTTTCTGCGGATTCGGTGAACCCACCCTCAGGAGCGACCTGCTTCTGGATTGCGCCGGAAGGCTTTCCCGAAGGGGTATCAGGACAAGGCTCAACACCAATGGTCTGTGCACCTCCTTCCTCTCAAGGGAGAAGGCGGCGGAGCTGGTAAGGAGTTTCGATTCCATCAACGTGAGCCTTAACGCTTCAGGGGCCTCTGAATACAACAGGATCTGCCGGCC
>DAINQE010000020.1:15764-36364 GCA_036743055.1 Candidatus Sabulitectum sp.
GTCCAGGGGGATTTCCTTCAGGTGAAGCCTGACTCCGTGCCTGGTTACCCTTTCCGGGCCGTTGCCTCCAACCTTCCCTACAACATATCCTCCCAGGCTGTCCTCAAGCTCTGTGAGACCGAGTACTCCCATGTGGACACGGCGGTTCTCATGCTCCAGAGGGAGATGGCCGAGAGGCTGGGCTGTCTCCTGGGGGGGAGGGAGTACGGCCGGCTCTCACTGATGGTATGGCCCTGGTTCTCCGTGACAAAGCTGTTCGATCTGAGCCCCGGAGAGTTCATGCCCAGGCCGAAGGTGGATTCCAGGGTGGTCGTCCTCCGCAGAAGGAGCGATCCTCCCCTTTCCAGGAGCGGTTATGAGGTATTCTCAAAAATAGTGAAGGCCGCCTTCTCCTCACGGAGGAAAAAGATTATAAACTGTCTTGCTCCGACTCTGGGACGGAACGCCGCCCTGGCCCTCCTTGAATCGGCATCGGTGGACCCCGATCTCCGGGCCGAGAGGATCCCCCCGGAGAAATTCGCAGAACTCGCTGGAAAGGTTGAGATTTGAAGCACCTGATCCTTCTCGCCATTCCCCTGGCAGTATGCCTGGGATTCGACTTCAGTTATTCATTGACCATGGATCAGATCAAGGAAACCAGCAAGCTGACCAATTCCTTCACCGCAACCGAATCGGTCTCGCCCCAGGTGAGCCTGTCAGGTGGAGGCACCTTTTCAGCCGAGAGGACCGAAGGGCTCGACAGGTTCACCGACTACCGCACCGGCAACGGAATGATGAGCTGGAGGCCGATCAGCGGTGTGGAGATGTCCACATCCTTCCTCCGGAGCGTTTCCCTGGAGGACAGGTACGGTGACAGGGTAAGGGACGACAGGACCTCATCGGCAACCGGCTCGATACGGTACGCAGGGGTGGACTGGCTGAATACCACCATATCGGTGGGTCTGCAGAACATCGACTACATCAGGTCTTCCGGGGATACCGTAACCACAGGCAACAACGATGGAGACTTCTACCGCGTGGGCGCCACCGTGACAAAGACCGTTTTCGGCGGCATCAACACATCCATGGGTTTCACAGAGAACAGATCCTACGGCAACGAGACCGAGAACTTCTCCGACGGCCTCAACGCCAGGCTGAGCTACTACTTCCCCGAGGACTACCGGGGAGGAAGCCTTAACGCCCAGATCACCGGGGAGAGGAACACCATCAACTACCTGGACTCCCTTCAGACCAGGGTGGGGGAGTCCTGGGGGCATGCGGAGTCGGTGGAGCTTCCTGAGCTCATACCAGGAATGTTCATCAGTTTCAACACCGGTTGGAACGACACTAATGACCGCTACGAGAGTTCCCACCCGGATTCCACCATCGACGACCCCCGGAACAATGACAGGTACGACAGATACCTGGGATCCAGCCTGGTCTACGAGGCCTCCGAAGACATCGAGCTGAGCTTCTCTTTCGACAGGTCCCACCAGGACCAGGAGAACACCTCCATAATCTACGGAACATCCGACTACTATCAGCTGAACGAGTTCACCGACGACAAGCTCCTGAACATCACCCTCAGCTACACCCCGGGAAGGTCCAGGATAACCTTCCAGCGCCTGGTGGAACTCTATTCCTACGATACCGAGATAGAGAACGCCGATACTCTGATGTACGTGAACGACTACGACCGCGACGAGTACAGGGAACTCCTCTCCATAAGCTCCACGATACCCATTACCGAAAGGCTCACGCTGCTCTGCTCCATGAACGGCCAGGAGCGGAGCCTCTATTACCTCATGTCATCCCAGAGCGCCAACTCGAAGCGCACATCCACCTATGCCTTCAACCCCGGCTACAGGTACGATCTGGGCCGCAACTGGAAGCTCAGCCAGTCCATGAAGATCACCGCCACATACACGAACTACCTCTTCCCGGAGGAGTCCGGGCAGAGCGACAGGCTGTTCAGGAGGCTGGACGAGTCCTTCTCCCTCTCCAGGACTTCCACCGACAGCACCACACTGGGCATCTCCCACCGGTTCACCTTCAACGACCAGGGAACCCTGGAGGACGGTCTCTACCTCAGGACCGAGGAGACCCTGAACAACACCATAACCCTGGACGCCGGCTTCCATGTGTCCAGGTCCGTGGGGATAACCCCCACCTACTCATACCAGTATTACGCAAGGAACAGAATGGCGTACGGGGTGAAAACGGTGGATCACATCCACCATGTGGGCATTCGCTCCGCCATCGACGCGATGGGAGGCACCCTGAACGCCAATATCACAAGGTCTTTCTACAGTGATTCGGACAGGGAGAGTTACTGGAAGGCCAATGTGGGATTTGACCTGAGGATGTGATTTATGGTGAAGATGATGATGAAAGCGCTTGTACCGACCATGTTCCTTCTGTTCCTCTCATGCAGTCTCTTCGATCCCAGGACACCTGCGGACCCCAGCCAGGGCGGTGTGGTCTGGCAGACCCCCACCAGCCCGGACATCGTGGTTGAGAACATGGTCTCAGCGCTGAACGGCGCGTCGGTCCTCTATCTGGACTGTCTGGACGATTCATTCCTTTTCTACGCGGACACCAGCGACATCGACGATTATCCCACACTGAACTTCTCCGACTGGACGAAGAGCGTTGAGAACCTCACCGTGGGGCAGATCTACTCATCGGTCCCCTCCGACACCACCATTCAGGCGGAGTTCCTTCTGGTGGCCGGTAATCCTGATCCACCGGCACCGGAGGACAGCGTTACCATCTACAGACAGTACACCATCATCCTGCCCGGGGCACAGCACAGCCCGGCATTCGGGATAGCGGAGCTTCACATGGTGGAGGACGAGGACGGTCTCTGGTCAGTTGGGGAATGGTACGACAACAGGTTCGACCAGTCGACCCCCTACAAGACCTGGGCGGTGGCCAAGGCGGTTTACCGCTGACCTGCCTTCCCGGAGGGAAGATCACCTCTGATACGCTGCTACTTGCCCGGGCGGCTTCCAGGATCCCGTTCCGCGTCTGCATCGACCTGGGCACCGGCACAGGAGGAGTCCTTCGTAATCTGCTTTCCGGGGACGGCCTCAGGATAGGCGTAGATATCTCCTTCGAGGCACTTGCCGGGTTTCCCTCGGATGCCGGTTCCCCGGTGCTCTGTCCCGTAGAGATGATCCCCTCGGTCTTCAGGAAAGGATGCGCCGATCTGGTTACCGCCAATCCCCCCTACTTTCACCGGGGTTCGGGAAGGACTCCCCCGGGGGAGTACAGAAGGCTCTCCAGGATGGGCGATCCACTTCTCCAGGCGCGGTTCGTTTTCTCCGGTGCGTTTCTGCTGAGACCCGGCGGCACCATGCTGCTTTCATGCAGGGAAGAGCGGATCCTGGAGTCGGAGACCTGCCTGAGGGCTGCGGGTTTCAGCCGCATAGGGAGACTGAGTGATGGGGGGGCCTTTGCCCTGGAGGCCCTACTGGGATATCCTGGGGTTCCTGAAGATGGCCGCGGCGTACCAGGCGGTGTCTGAGTAGGCTCCTTCAAGGAGTTCCAGCCCCAGTTCCCACCTTCCGTTCTCCGTGGAGTCCGGTATTATGGCAAGGGTGGTATGGTCGCTCACGTCTCCCCGGGGTGTGACCCCCAGCGGGGAGGTGAGCCAGAAATCAACATAGTTGAAAGCCGAGTCGGTCCAGATGATGAAGGAGTAGCCGTAGCTGGAGGAGAGGTTCACCGGTATGAGCAGCGAATCGCCGGTCACAAGCATTCCGCTTACCGGTTCCCCCACCATTTCCTCACCGATGGCAATGAGCCTGTCGGTGGTGAGGGCCAGCCGTGAAAGCGCCCTCTCCTCACCGGTCTGTGCCATGCATGGAATCGCCCACATGATGGTGAGCAGAACAAGAAGCGTCTTTGACACCAATCCCCCATCCCTGAATATTCCAGGGCGAATATATCCCCCGCCGGAAGGGAAGTACCAATTCTGCCAGTAATAGACCTTCACTCACATTTGGTTCCCGGCGTGGATGACGGAGCCGGTACCCACGGGGAAGCCCTGAGGATACTGGAGCGGATGGGAAGGGAGTATCCCGCGGGTTCCACGGTGGTCCTCACACCCCATTTCACCGCTTACATGCCCGGAAGGGTGGCGAGGGGAAAGTCCGATTCGGCGATCAGATTCATCGAAGGCGCGGAAAAGCTCACCCATCTGAGGCTCATGGCCGCCGGGGAGCTGATGCTCAGCGGCTTCGCCCTGGAGAACCTGGAGAGGTGCAGATACCCGGGAACCGGCCATGTGCTCATAGAGTTCTTCTCCGGGATAACCTGGATGGAGACCCTGCTGCAGGTAAGAAGGGTCCTTCGCCGTGGCTACAGACCCTTGCTGGCCCATCCGGAAAGGTACCACTGGTGCCGGGGAAGGAGCGACAGGCTGGTGAAGCTTTCCAGGATGGGCTGCGGAGTCCTGGTCAGCGCCAGGTCCCTGCAGAACCGGAAGCACGCCCCGGAGGCGAGGAGGCTCCTGGAGGGGGGATTCGCCCACGGTCTGTGCAGCGACGCCCACAGCGACCGGGACGCGATACTGGGAGAGAAGCTTCGAAGCGGGCTCGCCCCGGACATTCTCGTTCCATGGGAAGTATACACGTGGGAGATCCCCTCCATGATCCTGGAAGACCTCCCCCTTCCGGAGCTGCCGCTGAGGAAGGAAGACTGGTGAGTAAGAGGATACTGATAACAGGCTCCAGGGGAACACTGGGCTCAATGCTCATGAAGAATCTCCCCGCTGACTGCTCAGGCGTGGACCTTCCCGAGACCGATATCACGCTGAGTGATTCGGTGGAAAGGGCGGTGGAGAGTTTCAGGCCTGACGTTATCATCAACACAGCCGCCATCACAGATGTGGACAGGTGCGAAGAAAGGCCGCAGGAGGCCATGAAGCTCCACCGCGACGCGGTGGGGCACCTCGTCCGAACCGGAGTGCGGCTCATTACCGTATCCACTGACCAGGTCTTCAGGAACGGTCGTGGAACACCGCTTGGGGAGGATTCCTCCGCTGATCCCGCGAACTTCTACGCCCGTTCCAAGCTGGAGGGTGAGTCCATCGCACTTTCCTGTTCCTCAGCCGCAGTGGTGAGGACCAGCTGGCTGATCGGTGAAAAGGGCATGATACCGAGGATGGCCGGGATCCTCGCCGGAGGAGGCACCGTAAATGCGGTGGCCGACCAGACCTCCTGCATCACCCTTGCGGAACACCTGACCGTGGCCCTGGGGACACTGGTGTTTGATGAAAGCCGAACTGGATTGTATCATTGCGTGAACCAGGGTCCGGTGACACCGTACCATCTGGCCAGCAGACTTCAGGCGATCCTGGGAAGGGGAACCGTGCTGCCCGTGAGGTGGAAGGACCTGAGCCTTCCCGCTCCGCGGCCGGTATGGTCCGCCCTTGCCACAATGAGGGACCTGCTGCTGCCAGCATACGAAGAGGCGTTTGAGACATGCGTGAAAAGAATCATATCGAAGACTACATAAGGTCCGCTGTGGCGGGTGTTTCCCGGCTGGATCCCAGGGAGGCGGCTCCGGTGCTGGATACCCTTCTGGAAGTGCTCCGCGGGGGAGGAAAGATACTGGTCTGCGGCAACGGCGGAAGCGCAGCCGACGGCTCCCATTTCGCCGGTGAACTGGTGGGCAGGTTTCGCCTGGAACGCCGGGGCATTCCCGCGGTGTCCCTGTCAGCGGACACCGCCGTTCTCACCGCCCTGGGGAACGACTACGGCTTCGACAGGGTGTTCCAGAGGCAGGTGGAAGCCCTGGGTGCCCCGGGCGACGCACTGCTGGCCCTCACCACCAGCGGGGCGAGCCCCAATATCGTCAAGGCGGCGGAGAGTGCCGGCAGGATTGGGATGAAGGTGATAGCGCTTACTTCCGCAGCCTGCGAGAGCGCACCCTGGGCCCATGTCCACTGGCGGGCTCCCTCCCGGGAGACCAGCCATGCCCAGGAGCAGATGATGATAGTGCTCCACGGGATCTGCCTGGGTCTGGAGGAGCTCCTTGCGAAAGGAACATGACCGTTCCCTGAAACTGCTGATCGGAATACTGATAGCAGGGCTCACGATCTGGCTCACCTTCAGAAAGACCGACTGGCCTGAACTGCTGGGTGTCTTCCAGACGGCGGGCTGGGGATACGCCCTGGCCGTCCTTCCCGCACTGGCGGCAAGCTACATTTTCAGGATATACCGATGGGTTGCCCTGCTGGGCCCGGTGGGAAAGGTTCGCAAGGCAACCGCCGCCCCGCCTCTGATAACCGGTTTCATGCTGAACAGCGTTCTTCCCGGCAGGCTGGGAGAGTTCGCCCGTTCCGCGCTGCTCACCAGGAAGACCGGCATACCCTTCGCTTCAACCTTCGCCACGGTGGTGGTGGCCAGGCTCTTCGACGGCCTTTCACTGACAGGGCTCACCCTTGTGGTGATGGCCGCCATGTGGGAAAGGCTCTCCCAGACGGTGAGGAGCGGCCTGATAGCCGCTGGATGCGGCTACATTGCAGTGCTACTGGTACTCGTTGCACTGAGGAAGTGGCACGGCAGAACGGTGTCGGTGCTGGTATGGCCGTTCAGGAAGCTGGGTCTGCGCCCCCTGGCGGAAAGGATGGAGAAGCTCCTCCTCGATTTCGCCGCAGGGCTGGACATACTGAAGGACCCCGGGGAGCTTGTGAAGGTGACCCTCTTCTCCATTCTTGTATGGGTATCCCTCTGCCTTTCCGTGATACCGGTGTTCATGGCGCTGGATATCCCGTGGGAATGGTACTCCCCGGCCCTGGTGCTGGTCCTTGCCGGCTTCGGCATGCTCATTCCAACCCCCGCAGGCGCTGGAACGGTCCACTATGCCCTGGGAGTTCTCTATCCGGCGATTACCGGTATAATGGAGCCCCAGGCGAAGGCGATGGCCATTTTTTTCCACGCCACACAGTTCCTTCCGGTGATACTGGCCGGGCTGGTTGTCTCCAGGGGAAATCTGAAGGTCGATGCGCCTGTGGAACCGGCGGCTTGACCGATTGTAGTATAATTCACGGAATTCACGAAACGACCTGAAAGGGAGCCATGCCTACATACGACTACGAATGCGAGAAGTGCGGGCACAGGTACGAGAAGTTCCAGCCCATGTCCTCAGACGCCGACAGGGAGTGCCCCCAGTGCGGCAGCCCTGTGAGAAGGCTCATAGGTACCGGGGCCGGAGTGCTTTTCAAAGGGGGCGGTTTCTACGAGACCGACTACAAGAAGAAGCCGGCGAAACCCTCCGGGGAATGCTCCTCCTGCCCGTCATGCCCCACCTGCCCCGCGTCTTCTGACGAATAAAAAAAGGGCGCCCCTAGGGGCGCCCGAAGGGAATTGATCCCTACATACCCATCATGTCGCCCAGTTTCCACTGGCCGTCTTCGAGTACCAGTTCAACGGTATCGGTCTCGCCCTCGAGGGTAACCTCGACAGTGGCGGTCTCGCCGTCGATAACGGTCTCGCCGATCTCGATGGTGCTGAAGTCGGGGAGTTCATCGGCCATCATGGGGCTCTCGAAGAGCTTGGTGATGAAGTCGCCGGCGCTCATGTTCTCGATCTCCTCGGCGGTGACCTCGATACCCATCATTGCCATGAAAGCGGCGCTCTCTTCAGGGGCGGCCTTCATTTCCTCGACCTGGGCGTTGAGTTCCTCGACGGCCTCGGCGGAAAGGCAGCTGATAAGGGCGTTGCCGTCCTTGTTCTCCATTGCGTCGATGGCCTTCTTGACCACGGCGTCCGGCGTGGAAGCGCCGCCGCAGGCCATTGCAAGTACGAATACCGCTGCGAGAGCAAGAGCAAGTTTCTTCATTGTTCGATCCCTCCTGTTTGTGTTTGAGTTCGTGTCATCACGGGCTAACCAGAATAACCCCTGTGTACATGTTCTGCCCGAACGGTTGAGCAATCAACGTTCGGGCTGATTATAGCCATTTTTATACCGGGAGCAAATACCCCGGGGTAAACCTTCACTTTCCCCGGCTTCCCCCTGGGGTATATTAGGTGTTACGTTTCCGCCGGAGGGTAAACCTTATCTCCGAAGGGAGTCTCCACTGAAACACATGAAGAACGCCGCTTTCCTCCTTGGCGTGATTACACTTCTGCTGTCATGCGGAGGGGAGGAGGCCGGTGACACTGGTAAGGTCCAGGTGATTTTCTGGCATGCCATGGGCGGCCCCCTGGGGGACATGCTCGAGGACTCGCTGATAGCCGAGTTCAACCGCACACATCCTGATATTGAGATAGTTCCCGTGTGCATGGGCAACTACCGGGCCCTGAGCCAGAAGATCATGGCGGGGGTAATGGCGGGTTCCCCGCCGGTGCTGGCGCAGGCCTACGAAACCTGGACGGCACAGCTCATCAGAGGCGGTGCCCTGGTTCCCCTGGATTCCCTCATGGATGCCGATCCCGGGTTCACCGATGAGATGTGGAACGATTTCTTCCCGGTCTTTCAGGCTAACAACACCTTCGACGGAAGTGTCTACAGCTTTCCGTTCAACAAGAGCGTTCCGCTTATCTACTACAACACCGAGTGGTTCGACAGCCTGGGAATAAAGCCGGCGGCGACCTGGGAGGAACAGAGCGAGAACCTAAGGCTTCTGACCAGGGACGTGAATGAGGACGGCGACATGCTGGATTCCGAAGACCGCTGGGGAACGGCATTCGGCACTTCGGTGTGGACCTTTGAGTGCTTCCTGGCCCAGGCAGGCGGTTCCCTCCTGAACGCCGACTCAACCGCTACCGCCTTCAACTCCCCCGAGGGCGTGGAAGCCCTGAACTACATGACCGGGCTCCTTTACAATGATTCAACAGCTTACCTGACATCCGGATACGACCACCAGAACGCCTTTGCCGACGGCAGGGTAGCCCAGGTGCAGGGGTCGGTCACCAGCCTGGCCTTCATGACCAGGGACATGGAAAGCAGGGCCGAGAGCGGAATGCCCACCTTCACCATAGGCACCGCACCCCTTCCAGCGGGGAGGCAGCAGGGGGTTTACATAGCCGGAACCAACGTGGTTCTCTTCAGGAACCAGGATCCCCGGAAGGTGGAGGCCGGATGGGTCTTCATCAAGTGGTTCACCAGGCCGGACATACAGGCAAGGTGGTTTGCCGGGAGCGGCTACCTTCCCGCCAGGATGAGCAGCCTTCAGGAGCCCTGGTTCCTGGAGAAAGTCGAGAGATACCCGGGGCTTCAGGGTGTGGTGGACCAGCTCTACTACGCCGTTTTCGAACCCCAGATAACCGCCTGGTACGACGGCAGGGAGTTTCTGTCCGAGTCGGTGGAGATAGTGCTTTACGGAAGAATGACGCCGGAGGAGGCCCTCTCAAGGGCCGCCAACCTGGCGGATGCCGAGATAAGAACAGGCCGCTAGGCCGGAAGAGGGAGGAACGATGACAAAGGCTTTACTGCCGGCGCTGCTGCTCTTTGGCATGGCCGGTGCCCAGGTCCTTACCATTGCCCAGGCCAGGGAGGACGCCGACGGCGACGGCATACCCGATCTCCTGGGGCAGACGGTTACCATCAGCGGGGTAGCAACCTGCGAGACAACGCTGTTCTCAACCAGCGGCGTGAGCTTCTACGTACAGGACGCAACCGCCGGCATCAATGTTTACGCATATGAAGCCCCCATGGACCTGATGCCCGGAGAGGAATGGGAGATTACCGGGGAGATAAAGGTCTACAACGGCCTGACCGAGATATCCCCCTCCTCCGTGGACGATTACGAGTATGTGGGAAACCCCGGTATGCCCCAGCCGGTTCAGCTTCTGAGGAACCAGCCTGTATCGGAGTCCCTTGAGGGCATGCTCCTTGCCGCCGGGAACCCGGGTCTGGTCCAGTGGGTCACCGTTGCCACCAGCCCGTCCTACGCCGGAGGGGGCTACAACTTCGACGTGTGGAACGGACAGACCGTGATACCGGTGAGGGTGAACGAGACCACCGGGATAGACGTATCGGGAATTTCGCAGGGAACCAGGCTCTTCCTGAAGGGCATCGGCGGACAGTACGACTCCACCGAACCCTACGATTCAGGCTACCAGCTCCTTCCCAGGTACCAGACCGACATCACCGTTTTCAATCCTGCAATAGACAACTATTTCCACCTGGATGTGAGCGGAAACCCCTTTGCTCCTGTACTCGGTGAAACATGCACCATAGAATACGGCGGACCCCAGGGAGTAAGGTTCAACCTTACCGTCTACGACAGGGCGGGGAGGGACCTCGCCGGCCTGGCGATCAATTCCCCGGCCGGCGATGTCTTCAGCTGGGACGGACGAGACGACATGAACCAGTACCTGCCCATGGGCCAGTACCTCCTCCTTCTCGAGGCGGTGTATCCCGACGGCGACAGGCTCACAACGACGGAAACCGTGGTAATCGCGGCTCCGCTGGAATAGGAGGGACACGATGAGAAGCAGAACTTTGGGACTGGCTGCGCTTTTCCTCCTTGCCCTGCCGGCTGCCGCCGCCTTCGAGGAAATGGAGATGGGTATTCCCGCCATGGCAATGGGTGGTACAGGCGTGGTTTTCGGAGGTTTTCAGGGAGCTCTCTGGAACCCTGCGTCGCCGGCCACCGAAGGGGAGGCATCGGTAACGGTTTCCGGAAAGCTGCCTTACACGAACCTGGATTTTACCACGGCTGGTGTCGACGGCGGATTCGCCCTCTCTCCCCGGTGGAATCTGGCCGGTTCGGCGCGGTGGTTCGGGGGAGACCTCTACAGCGAACAGATGCTTGCGGTCACGGTTGCCGGAAAGCTGAGCAGGGATTTCTCCCTGGGTCTGCAGCCGGTGGTCTCCAGGGTGGCCATCGAGGACGGCGTGAGCAGCTACGGCTCCGCAACGGCGTTCTCGGTCAACGCCGGATTCAGGATAGACATGTACGACAGATGGGTCTTCGCCGCCTCGGTGAAGAACCCCTTCGAGTCCAGGATCGGCGATTCCCAGGAGTACATGCACAGGCAGATGGACGCCGGAGTATCCTATGAACCCGCCGAGGGTTTCGTAACGGCGTTCGCCCTTTCCAGGGACTTCAGGGGCACCAGGGTCCGTGTGGGCGGAGCCCTTCCCCTGGGACCGGTAACCATGTACGCAGGCGCCATGAGCGGCCCCGCCGCACTCACGGGAGGGTTTTCAGCCCAGGTGAAGGGAGTGGGGCTCTCCTACGCGGTGGTTACCCACCCCGAGCTGAACCTTTCACATTCCTTCGGGGTGAGCCATGGTTTCTAGCCTGATACTGACCCTTCTGATCGCCCAGGTTTCGCCTCCGGGTTTCGACCTGAACTCCGCCACCCTTCAGGAACTCCAGGCCATTTCAGGCCTCACCGGCGAACAGGCCGAGACCCTGTACGAACACATCTGGGCCACCGGCGGTCTTCAGACCATCTACGAGGTGGCGGAACTGCCTGGCTTCGATCCCGAGACCATGCTGTGGCTCAGGGAGAACTGCATAGTGATCCCTCCTGAAGCGGGAAGCATATCCCCTCAGGTTCTGGACGTAATGGAAAGGCTGGCCACAGAGGACGGCCCCGGGGACGCGGCGGTGGAGTACTGGGAGGACCTTCTCCTCCGCCCCATGCCCGTGAACACCGCAAGGTGGTGGGACCTGAGAAGCCTGGACAGGGTCAGCTTCGTGGACGCCGCCGCCGTGGATGCCAGGCTCAGGACACTGGGGCCGGTTTCCTCCGTTACCTCCCTGAGGGGAACGGAGAACCTTCGCTACTACGGATACAGGAACATGAGGGACTACATATCCGTGAGGGAACCGGACTATTCCTCCCGGGAGTTCTTCGGCAACTACCGGTTGATCTACGAGGACGGTTCCGGAAGGGCGGGCATAGAGGACGGTCTCGAGGGCCAGATCTCGGAGATGAAATCCGCCATCTCGGACATCCTCGCCGGGGGGAGGGAGCTTTCCTCCACCTCCATAGACAGCCTGGAGCTGATCACCAGGCTCCAGTCCGAGTACGACCAGCTGCTTCAGGCCCGTAACACCGCCGGCTTCACTCACCGCGTGAGGGTGGGAATGGGCGACAGGTACCGCCTGGGAGCCAGGCTTTCCAGGGGGGAGAACTCCATTGCCGGAAGCGAACTGTTCACAGGGCTGGACGCCCCGGTGAACGACAGGTTCGATGTGGGCAAGGCCTACCTCTCCTTCCAGGACGACGGAATAGTACGCCAGGCGATCGCCGGCAACTACCGGATCTCCCTTGCGCAGGGCCTCCTGATCGACAACTCCGACGAGCTGATGTACAGGAACACCTACCGCACCTGGGGACTCACCCCGGACCTCACATCCTCCAGGCAGAGCGCCCTCTTCGGAGCCGCCGCCCAGATCGAAGCCGGTCCGGTGCTGGGATACGCCTTCGCCTCCCACACGCCCAGGGATGCCATAACCAATCTCGACGGCTCCCCCAACGTACTCTACCAGGGGGAGTTCAGGACCGATGAGTACAGCGGTGTCCTGGAAGAAACCACCGTGGGAGGATACGCCTTCTATGACATGGGGGGTGTGCTTCCGGTTGGAACCGCTCTGGGAATAGGCGGGCTGGGGATACAGTACAGCGATTCCCTGAACCCCTCGGTGGCCGGGCTGGACATACCCAACGATACCTACCAGTGGAACTGTCCCGAATACGCGAACATGCCTTCCGGGGAGAGGCTCACCTATGTCGCTGGAGCAGCCCAGACGGTGTTCAGGAACATGAGCGCTGAAGTGGAGGCGGTGAGACAGGACAATGGGGCATGGGCCACGCTGGCAACCGCCACCTGGCAGAACAACTGGTTCCATGTGACAGGCTCATACAGGAACTACGCCCTGGACTTCATGAATCCTTACAACAGAGGGTTCGCGGAGCAGCACAGGTTCGACGACACCGTTTTCGAGAGCCCATACAGGCTCAACGACCCTCTGGCCTCCCAGCTGGCCGACCTTCCCGTGCCCAAGCCGGAGGAGGGCGTTTACATCGAGACCAGATTCCAGGTGAGCCAGCAGGTAACCTTCACCAGGGTCTATCTGGATGTCTGGAGAAATCTCGCCTACAGCAGTGAGAACCTCAGGTTCCAGGGCGAGGTGGAGTACAGGCCAGCCTGGCCGGTGAGGTTCAGGCTGAAGTACAAGTTCCAGGACAAGATAAACGCCAAGGACATCGTGCCCACCAATTCCAGGACCCAGGAGTACACCTTCAGGACCTTCTCACTCCCCGTCGGGGGCGACTACTTCAACATAGAGCTCCGCTACGGAAGCGTTGAACTCACTCCCAATCCCCTCTACGGTGATGACAGGAACATGAGCGGCGGTTTCCTGGCCATGAGGTACGAGCACGACTTCACCGGAAGCCTTTCGGTGCTGGGGGGGACCACTCTGTGGACCACCAACGGTATGAGCCAGTGGGAGTTCGAGGACACCGGCATAGATTTCCTCGACGGCAGCGGCACCAAGTTCTACGTTACCTTCAAGAACACCCTGTCGGACAACCTGCAGCTCAGGCTCAAGTTCGTGAGGAAGGACACATTCTTCCCCCACAACGGATTCTACAGACCGGACCCCGAGGACCAGTACCACTACCAGGGATCTCCGGATGAAACGGTAACTGATTTCGGTGACCACGTCACCGATTACGGCATACGCTGCCAGCTCGATTTCCGCTGGTAGGCAGGAGGAGACATGGGAATAACTGCATGCGTCATGACGATCCTTCTGGCCATCTCCGGCGGCCTTCCGGAGATCATGTGGCTGGGCAACGGGGGCATGGCGGGTTCAGCCGCCGCGGCGGGAATGGGCGAGACCTGGTACGCCGACGGCTCCCCCCAGGGCGCCCTTGAGAACCCGGTGATGGCCTCCTCGCTTCCCCGCGGGTTTTCCGCCGGGGTGACCGGCGGGGCTGCGCTTGACATAGAGAAGAGGTCCCGAAGGGTCTACGATAGTTTCGGGGGTGTAGTGGGCGAGTCGGAATACGCCTTCAACCAGGGGTTCACTCCTTTTCCCGGCGGGGCCGCCGCCGGCTGGTCCGACGGCACCTTCTCCGCCGCCGCCGGCTGGAGGGCAGTGGGCACCTTCTCCTACGGCTACGGAAGGGTGATGAACGACGACAACTACGTTAAGGTGGCCGACGAGACCCTGGACATCTCAGGGCTTCTAAGCGACTTCTCGTTCTCAGGCAGCTGGAGCAGCGGAGGCCTGATCTCCCTGGGAGCAGGAGGCGGCTTCATTACCGGGACCAGAAGCTCGGAGTACACCATAGAATACGTTGACCCCACCCAGGCGGACGTTATCCTGGACACCGACCAGTCCCTCTCGGGAATGGTGGTGAGGGGTTCCGCGATGGCGGATATGGGCAGGCTGGTACTCACCGCCGGGGTGGAGCAGCCAATGGGCTGGAAGTGGGAAACCGAGGGTGTTGACACAGATCTCACCCTTCCCATGAAGATACGATCCGGAGCGGTATACGCCCCGGGCAACAGGCTCATGAGCGTTTTCGCCGCGGACTTCTGGTGGTCACCGACTTCCGAAGTGGAGATAGACGACACCGACCCGGGTCTGGGTAACTCATGGGGCTTCGGGGCCGGGGTGGAGAACACCCTTCCCGGTAACACCATAGTCAGAGCGGGGTTCAACTACGAAGCCTCTCCCATCTCCTCCGCCCTGGACAGGATGGGTTTCACTGGAGGCATAGGCTGGCGTATTGGCAACACCGCTGTGGATGCCGCACTTGCATTCTCTCCCGTGAGATGGGATCAGTACGAAGCGGAGGGTCTGCCAACTTTCCAGGGCACGGATTCCCTGGTGGTGGAGTCCAGCAGAACGGCCTTTTCCCTTGGGGTAACAAGGTGGTTCTAGGGAGGAGGACACAATGCTGAGAATTCTATTACTTTGCCTTGCGGCGGCTGCGGCTTCCTCCGGCGAGATCATCTACCTCAACATACTGCACACCAATGACATGCACGGAGGCATCCCCTCCCAACAGGCTTCCTTCATGAACCCGGATTTTCCTCCGGGAATAGGGGGAGGCGCCTGGATAGCATCCTATGTGAACCAGGTGAGGGACCACTGCGAAGCAAGTGGAGAGTACTTCCTCCTCGTTGACTGCGGCGATATCTGGCAGGGAACCCCTGTGGGGAACTGGAACTCCGGTGAGTTCATGGTCCAGTGGATGAACTCCATGGGCTACGACATGATGACCCTGGGGAACCACGACTTCGACCACGGCGCCGAGGTCGCCATCAGTAACGCCAGGGCTGCTGAGTTCCCGGTTCTCTCCGCCAACTTCCTGGATGACGAGGGCAATATTCCGGATCCGGTAAAACCCTGGATATTCAGGGAGATCGGCGGTCTGGACGTTGCATTCATCGGTGTGAACACATCGGACACCTACGGTCTGGTGGACCCGGAGCTCCTTGCCGGCTATGAGATCGCGCCGGAGCTGCCGGTCGTTCGCCGTGCCATGGAGGAGGTTCAGGACGAAGGCGCTGACATGATCGTCCTTGTCTCCCATCTGGGCCATCCCCCCGACGCCGAAAGGTACACCGAAAGGGTCTTCGAAGCGTGGGAACGGGGTGAGGAGTACACCAAGGACTTTGCCTACAACTCCGCTGAACTCACCTGCATGGTGGAGGGAATCGACCTGGTGCTAAGCGGCCACACCCATGTGGCCCTCAGGGAGCCCTGGGTCAATCCGATAACCCACACCATAGTGGTTCAGGGCTACGCCAACGGAACCGGGATAGGTCACATAAGGCTGGCCATCGACACCGAGACCGCAACGATAGTGGGTTACGACTGCCCCGACGGCGAGGAGTACATCAGCCTTCTCCATGACAGGTTCTGGCCGGACTTGGAGCAGCAGGAGATGATCGAGGAATACCGCCTGGTGGCGGAAGCTGGCATGGACAGCGTGATAGGCGAAGCCGTTTCCGAGATACCCAGGGGCGGCGCCGAACATCCCCTGGGCAGGCTTATGAGCGATGCCATCAGGTCCGCGACAGGCGCCGACGTGGGGCTGCTTAACCGCGGCGGGATCCGTGCCGCCATTCCCAGGGGACCAATTACCCCCCGTATCATCTACACGGCCATTCCCTTCGAGGAAGACCTTTACATCATCGAGGTGACCGGAGAAGAGCTTCTGGCGATCCTGGAAACCGGCATGCAGGGCAGAAGAAGGGACATGGAGATCTCCGGCTTCACCTGCAGGAGGAACCAGCTCAGCCCCGACGGGGAGAAGATAGAGGACCCTATGGTGGGCGGAGAGCCTCTGGATCCGGCGAAGGTCTATACCCTTGCCACCACCGGCTACCTCGCCCAGGGCAATGTGGGCTACGGCATAATGCTGGAGCACCAGGCCTCCTACGCAGGGATAACCCTGTTGCAGGCCGTAACGGATCACATCGCCGCCGTTTCCCCCATATCCCCGGACAATGTCATGAGGATCGTGTGGATAGAGGAGGAAAGGTAGCCCTTTGAGAACCCTGATCCTAGGTGCGGGCCTTGCCGGTCTCAGCGCAGCGCTGGAACTCGCCCGCCGCGGGGTGGAGGTGACTGTCATTGAAAGGTCCCCCGGTGTGGGGGGTCTGGCCTCCACGATCTCCCATGGGGAGTTCCGGTACGACCTGGGCCCGCACAGGTTCCACACCGAGAATCCGGAAATACTGCGGTTCGTGGAGGAGCTGCCCGGGGTTCGCCTGGAGGAGCTGTCCAGGGTGAGCAGGATAAGGCTTCTGGACAGGTATTTCGACTATCCCCTCTCCCTGGGTAACGTTCTGTCGAAAATGCCACCTGCGAAGGGGGCCGGGATGCTCCTCAGCTTCCTCTGGGAGAAGACCAGGGGCCTTGTTTCCCGCAGGGACCAGAGCACCTTCGAGGGATGGGTGATGAGCAGGTTCGGAAGGGGTCTGTACAATCTCTATCTCGCCCCCTATAACAGTAAGCTCTGGGGTATCGAGCCTTCCCAGCTCAGCGCCGACTGGGCCAGTCAGAGGATAACCGTTCCCAGCCTGGCCGGACTGGTGAGGGAAACCGTGGCGCCGTCAAGGAAGACAGTGAGGAGCCTGGTAAGCACCTTTCATTACCCCCGCGGGGGGATCGGGATGATATCCCGTGGTCTTCAGAGGGCAGTGGAGGAGTCCGGAGGGAGTATACTCACCGGAACGCTGCCCATGGATATCTCGAAGGAAGACTTCCTCTGGAAGGTCAGGACATCCCAGGGGATCCACACCTCCGACTCCATCATAAGCACCATACCGGTGGGCAGTTACGTTTCGCTTCTGGGAGACATGATGGCGGAAGATGTTCACCAGGCGGCCGGAGAACTCAGGTTCCGGGGGCTGGTGTTCCTTTCCGTCCTTCTGAACGGGGAGGTTCCCCACGGCGATCACTGGATATACACCTCCGAGAACAGGTATCCATTCAACCGGCTCTCCATATCGAGGAACTTCGATCCCGGTTCCCCCTCCCAGGTGATCTTCGAGTTCTCCTGCCAGGAGGGCGACGAGTTATGGAACGCTCCCATGGAGAGGCTTCTCGAGCAGACTGTTCCAGGGGCGGAGCACCTGGGCCTTTTCACAAGGGGGATGATCCGGGGAGCTTCGATTCACAGGGAGCCTGAGGCATACCCCATATACGACCTGAACTACGGCAGGGCATCCAGAACGGTACTGGACGCACTGGAACTTCTCGATGGCTCGGTTACCTGCGGCAGACAGGGTCTTTTCAGGTACAACAACATGGACCATTCCATAGAGATGGGGCGGTGCGCCGCCCTGGAAACGCTTGGTGAGGGCTCTGTGAGGGAGAACTTCGACTGGAGCCCCAGCACCTGGGCGGACGGCTGATCTGAGGAAAACCGCCGTAATAGTGCTTTTCGCCATGGCCGGTGTTTTCACCGCCGGGGCCTTCACCGACTGGGAGCCCCTGAGACCCCTTCTCAGGATGACATGCCACAGGCTTCCGGAACGGTCATGGTCATGGGCTCCAGGTCTCTGCGCCAGATGCACCTTCTTCTGGATCGGAATGACCATTTCGCTTCCCTTCATGTACTTCAGGAAACTGCCCGGTTCCGTTAAGGCAGGGCTCATGATGATAGCGCCCCTGGTGCTGGACGGGACCCTTCAGTACGCCGGTCTTTACCAGAGCACAAACTGGATAAGACTGATAACCGGCCTGCTGGCGGGAACCGGGATATGCGTGCTCCTGGAATCAGGTGCCCACACCGGCTGAAACGCATGTAAAGCATTGACAAATCTTCCCGAATGAGTGAGATTTGATGCCAACCGGCGGGAAGCCGGTATCCACAGATATGGTGGAAGAGGCCGAACCGGACGGTTCGCTGTTGCTCTTCCGCAAGCAAATGTTCAACTTGCGGAAAGGACGACTGCAATGAGCAGAAAGAGAACCCTGATCCTGGGCGCCGCCGGGCGCGATTTTCACAACTTCAACACCCTTTACAGGAAAGACGAGAACTACGAGGTAGTGGCCTTCACCGCCACCCAGATCCCCGACATCGACGGCAGGAAGTACCCCGCCGAACTCGCCGGTGACCTGTATCCCCAGGGCATTCCCATCCTCGATGAAGGCCAGCTTGAAAGCATCATCGAGAAGGAGAATATCGAGCTCTGCGTGATGTCCTACAGCGATCTCTCCGACAGCACCGTGATGGCCCTGGCCAGCAGGGTGAACGCCGCCGGTGCGGATTTCACCATGATAGGCGCCGGCCGCACCATGATCAAGAGCACCAAACCGGTGGTTGCCATCACCGCGGTGCGCACCGGATGCGGCAAGAGCCAGACCACCCGCAGGGTGGTGGAGGAACTCACCGCCGCCGGCAAGAAGGTCGTTGCTATTCGCCACCCGATGCCCTACGGCGACCTGGTGAAGCAGAAGGTTCAGCGCTTCGCCACCATCGATGACCTCAAGAAGCACGATTGCACCATCGAGGAGATGGAGGAGTACGAGCCTCACATCAGCCGGGGCAACGTTATCTACGCAGGCGTGGACTACGAGGCCATCCTCAGGGAAGCCGAGAAAGAGGCGGACATCATCCTCTGGGACGGCGGCAACAACGACACCTCCTTCTACGCCCCGGACCTCACCATCACCGTTGCCGACCCCCACAGGCCCGGCCACGAGATCAGCTACTACCCCGGCCAGATCAACGCCCGCCTCGCCGATGTGGTGGTGATCAACAAGATCGACAGCGCCTACCCCGAGGATGTGGAAGAGGTTAGGAAGAACATCCGCCGGATCAACCCCACAGCCAGGATAATCGACGGGGCAAGCCCTGTCACCGTGGACCGCCCCGAGCTGGTCAACGGCAAGAGGGTCCTGGTCGTTGAGGACGGCCCCACACTTACCCACGGAGAGATGGAATACGGAGCCGGCTACGTGGCCGCCGAGAAGTACGGCGCAGCGGAGTTCGCCAACCCCGTTCCCCATGCCGTGAGAACCATCAGGGCAACCTTCGACAAGTACTACCCCGGCGTTGAGGAAACCGCGATCCTTCCCGCAATGGGCTACGGCGACGCACAGATGAAGGATCTCGAGGAAACCATAAACTCCATCGACTGCGACGTGGTCGTCATCGGAACCCCCATCGACCTGGCCAGGGTGGTAAAAATAGACAAACCCACCGTGAAGGTAACCTACGATCTGCAGGAGATCGGCAAACCCGACCTCGCTGAAGTCCTTAAGCCCTTTACGAAGTAGCAGCCGTCCGCATGAGCGGCATTTTCGCTGGAAGGCAGGGCCCGGATGGGCCTTGCCTTCAGGCGCATCTTCTGGAGGTACTTTTCGATGTCTGAGAAGCCCGCAAAGGGACAGACAAAAACGGAACCCTGTGAGGTGAAGCGGAAGAACGCCGTGCACATCTTCCCGGAGTGGTGCAAGGGCTGCGGCATATGCGTGGCCTTCTGTCCGAAGCAGGTCCTCACAATGGGAGACGACCAGAAAGCACATGTTACCTATCCCGAAAAATGCATCGAGTGCGCCCTCTGCGCTCGCAGGTGCCCTGAGTTCGCAGTTTTCGTAAGCGACGAGAAACTCAGGGACAGCAAGAAGAACGGTGGTGAAAAATGAGCGGAGTTCCCTGGGGTGAAACCAGGCTGGTTCAGGGCAACGAAGCGGTTGCTCTGGGAGCACTCGCCGCCGGAATAGACTTCTTCGCCGGATACCCCATAACCCCATCCACCGAAGTGGCGGAGATCCTTGCAAGGGAAATGCCGCTGGTGGGAAAAAAGTGGATTCAGATGGAGGACGAGATCGCCAGCATAAGCGCCATCATCGGTGCAAGCCTGGCCGGCGGCAGGTCCATGACCGCCACCAGCGGTCCCGGGTTCAGCCTTATGCAGGAGGGGATAGGTTACGCCTGCATGACCGAGGTTCCCCTGGTGCTGGTGAACGTGATGAGGGGGGGGCCTTCCACGGGGCTGCCCACCCAGGTGTCACAGGGCGACGTAATGCAGTCAAGGTGGGGCACCCACGGCGACCATCCCGCCATCGTGATAGCTCCGTCCGATGTGGAAGAGTGTTTCCGCCTGACGGTACGCGCCTTCAACCTGGCCGAGTCCTTCAGGACCCCGGTGATCTTCATGCCCGACGA
>DAINQE010000021.1:0-13306 GCA_036743055.1 Candidatus Sabulitectum sp.
CAGGCTCAGTTCACCGCCGAGGAAGTCGAGGTCGACGGGCTTCAGTGCATGAGGTTCACCGCCACCCACGACGAGAAGGGAACCCTGGAAGCGGTTGTCTCCCCTGAACTGCCCATCGTTCCTCTCATGGAGGCAAGGGTGATCCCCATGGATCCCGAGGAAGAAGGCGGAGCCATCATGGTTACCGGTTACGGTTATGAGGGCGCCGAGAACCTCATGACCGGCGAACCCGACCAGGTGATCCCAGTTGCGATGATGCTTCAGGGAATGGCTTCCCAGTTCCAGAATCAGGGAGCGGCCATTCAGTAGCCCTGACCGCACATAGTTATCCTGAAGGACGGGCGTGGGATCCACGCCCGTCCTTTCGTCAGTATTGCTTTCTTATATTCAGGCAATGGAGAATACACTGTTTCAGCCATCGGACAAGGTGAATCCGCCATTTGCCGAGCTTTTCCGTCCCAGGACCCTGGACGAAATGGCGGGGCAGTCAGAACTTCTCTCCAGGGGCGCACCCTTCAGGAAGTCACTGGAAACCGGTTCCCTTGGTTCGTTCATCCTGTGGGGTCCTCCCGGGTGCGGGAAGACCACCCTGGCCCTTATCGTCGCCGGCCATGTCAGTGAGAGATTCGTAAGGTTCAGCGCCGTTACCGGCGGTGTTGCCGATGTAAGACGCATAGTGGCTGAAGCCTCATCCCTGAGGGAAACCGGCCGGGGGACGATCCTCTTCGTGGATGAGATCCACAGGTTCAGCAGATCCCAGCAGGACGCCTTCCTGCCCCATGTGGAGAACGGAACAATAAGGCTGGTTGGCGCCACCACCGAGAACCCTTCATTCACAGTGAACGCTCCCCTTCTCAGCAGGTGTTCGGTTCATGTGCTGAAACAGCTTTCCGCAGCGGACATACAGGAGCTTCTCTTCAGGGTGGTGTCCACCGGGGAGTACACTTCCATCTTCCCGTTCCAGGTCGAGGAAGGGGCGCTGAAGCTCCTCTCCCTGGCCGCCGACGGTGATGCCAGAAGGGCACTCAATCTGCTGGAGCAGCTCACCGGGACCTCCGACGAGCAGGGTTTGACTGAGGACTCGGCGAAAAAGCTCATACAGAATGCTCCCCTCCTTTATGACCGGTCCGGGGAGGAGCATTACAACCTCATAAGCGCGCTGCACAAGTCGATGCGCTCAAGCGACCCCGATGCCGCCCTTTACTGGCTCGGGAGAATGATGGAATCCGGTGAAGACCCTCTGTACATCGGCCGCAGGATAGTCCGGTTCGCGACCGAGGACATAGGCCTGGCTGATCCCTCGGGCCTTACCGTGGCCATGCGCGCCGTTGACTCCTACAGGTTCCTGGGCTCTCCGGAGGGAGACCTGGCCCTTGCGGAAGCGGTGGTCTACCTCTGCATGGCCCCTAAATCGAACAGCATCTACAAGGCCTGGAAGAAAACCGTTTCCAGGGTGAAGAGTTCAGGCAGCCTTCCTGTTCCCCTGCACCTTCGTAATGCCCCCACCGGGCTCATGAAGGAGCTTGGATATGGAAGCGGGTACCAGTATGCCCATGATGTTCCCGGCGGAACCGTAACCCATCACAACCTTCCCGCGGGTATGGAGAACGAGGAGTTCTACCAGCCCGGTTCACAGGGCAGGGAGGCGGGGATCCGCAGACAGCTGGCTGAATGGAAGGAAAAGCGATCAAAGGCAAGGAAGGAAGAGGGGAGAGGGAATGGAAAAACCTCCTGCGATAAAGGAAATTGAACCAGGGGGGGGCATCTCCGGCTTCGAGCCCGGGATGTACGCTGCGGGCTGCATGAACAGGTTTTCCGGGATGGAGCATTTCCCGACGGCCTGCTCGCCTGAAACTGCACGCTGTCTGTTCGCAGGCACACTGCTGCCATACTATCTGCACAACCTGAACAACCTTATGGTTGGGGTGATGGGAAACCTGGACCTGGCCGGAATGTTCATGCCTGACATTTCCAGGGTGGAACCCAAGATGAATGCCGCCAGGGCCGCCACTGGGTCCGTTGTCGACTTCATCAGGGACATTTCCGGTTCCTATTCGGATTCGACCCGGAGCGATCTCCTGCAGAGGGTCCTCACAAGGATCCGGGCGGCATGCGGCAGGAGCGTCTCCTTTCTGGACCTCGATCTCCGGGGGGAGGGCTTTCTTCAGGCGGGATCTCCGGAACTCCTCGAAGAGGTCCTTACAGGCATGGGCACCTGGTGTGTGCTTTGCCTGGGAGGCAGCGGCGCCATAAGGGGTGAAACATCCGAAGAAAAGTTCTCCCTGGAATGGGAGAGACCCTCCACGGGCAGTTCCCACATGCCAGGGAGGGAACAGGCGGCGGAAGTTCTCAGGATAACGGGCTCGCTCTGTCTCATGGGAGGTTTCGTACTGGCCGTCGAGAACTGGACCGATACCGGGGGGAGGATCACCCTTGGGTTTAAGTGACGAAGCGAAGAAGATACTCGCCCTTCTGGAGGATTCAGGGGAAAGACTGTCTCTCAAGGCCATAGGAGAAAGGCTTCCGGATGTTCCCCGAAGAGCTGAGGCAGTGGAGGAGCTTCTGGAGGCGGGAGCAGTCTGGCACGCCGGGAAAGGCCGCTATGCGTCCCTGGGGGTTCTTGGCATGGAACTCGGCTCCCTCAGGATGAGGAATGACGGCTCAGCGGTGATGTTCTCCAGGGGAGAGGATCCGCTTAGGATAGAGATACCGGCGGAGAACACCGCCGGAGCCCTTGACGGAGATACCGTGGTCGCCCGGCTTCTTGAGCCGGAACTGAACCGGGGAGGATACAGGGGCAGGGTCGTCGAAGTGATAGACCGACGCCGAACGGAAATGGCCGGTATCGCCAGGAAAAACTCCGGGAAATGGTTCCTCGATCCACTGGAACCAGGTCTTCCCTCGGGAATACCCATGGATACCGGCGAGTCAGAGGACATCAGGGAGGGCGATCTGGTGGCGTGTTCCATCGTTTACGGTAAGGGAAGGCTCAAGGTGAGGCTTGCCGGTACTGTGGGAACCCCCGATTCTCCCAGGGCACTCATAGACTCGGTGTGCATCGACTCCGGTCTTCCGGATGACTTCCCTGAAGCCGTGAAAACCGCCGCTGAAGATGCCGCCTCCGCTCCGGAGATCCTGGCATCACGCAGGGATCTCACAGGGCTTCAGACCATTACCATCGATCCAGCCGATGCCAGGGATTTTGACGACGCCATTTCCATCGAAAGGCTTTCAGACGGCGGTTACAAACTGGGTGTTCACATCGCCGACGTATCCGTTTTCGTCACCCCTGGGTCACCCCTGGACGCCGAGGCATTTTCAAGAGGAACAAGCGTTTACCTTCCGGACAGGGTAATCCCCATGATACCGGAGGTCCTCTCCAACGGAGCGTGTTCCCTTCAGCCCGATGTGGAAAGGCTCACGAAGACCGTGATGCTGGAATACGACGCAGAAGGCTCCAGGAAGGGTTTCTCCGTTTTTTCCTCCAGGATCCGGTCAAGGAAGAGGATGAACTATTCCCAGGCGCTGGAGGTGATTGAGGGGGCTTCGTCGGGGGATGAGGGCATCGACCGGTCATTCCAGGATTTCTCAGCCCTGAGCACTCTGCTGGATAAAGCCAGGATGAAGAGGGGCGCGGTGGACCTGGGAGCATCTGAGTTCAGGACTGTGTTCGGCCCCGACGGATCGCCGGCGGGATTCGAGCCCGTTCCCGACGACAATGCCCACAGGATGATCGAGAACTTCATGGTGGAGGCCAACTCAGCCGTGGCTGAATACTGCGGGTGGCTGGAGCTCGATGTTCTTTACAGAGTTCACCAGGACCCTGTTCCGGAGGCTGCGGATAAGCTCAGGAGAACACTTTCCATATACGGCTTCGCCGTACCCGGGCACGGTTCTCCCGGGGCGTCAGCCCTTTCGAAGGCGGTGGAGGAAGCCAGGGGAACCCCCATGTACCCCCTTGTGAGGGAGGCGGTCCTCAAATCCATGCAGAGGGCGGTTTATTCACCCTCGGATACCGGGCACTACGGCCTTGCCCTGAGGAACTACGCCCATTTCACCAGCCCCATCAGAAGGTATCCTGACCTCATGGTGCACCAGGCCCTCACAGCATATGAGGGCGGGAGGGTCTTTGCCGGAGGTGTATCCGCTTCCTCAGCCGCTGTTGCCTGTTCAGAGAACGAGCGCAGGGCTGAAGCCGCCGAGAGATCCGCCACGGAACTCATGGCTCTGCTTTACCTCTCAGGCAGGACAGGAGAAACCTTCAGGGGAGTGATAAGGGATTCCGTGGATTTCGGGTGCTTCGTGAGGCTTCTCGATGTCCCCGTGGAGGGCCTTATGCATATTTCCACCATAAGGGAGAACCCAGGACTGGTTCCCGTGGACCTGAAGCCGGGAAGGGCGGTTACAGTGAAAGTGGAGTATTCGGACCCATTGGAGAGAAGGCTCTCCCTGGTCCCTGCGAAGGAGGAGAGGAAAGAAGGGGATGACTGAGAAAAGCGTATACGGGGATCTGCGCAGGGAGATCGTCCGCTGGATAGCCTCCAGAGTTGAGAACGCCGGAATGAATGGCGTTGTAATTGGCCTGAGCGGGGGCATAGACTCCGGGGTCACCGCCGCCCTCTGCGCTGAAGCAGTGGGAAAAGAAAACGTGCTGGGGCTCATCATGCCCTGCGGGAGCATAGCCGAAGACACGGAGGATGGCCACCGTATTGCGGATTTCCTAGGAATAGAGGCCAGGGAGATCGACCTTACCAGGGTGCTGGAAGCCTTCGCCGCTGCAGGTGAACTGGATACCGGCGACAGACTGAATCTGGCCAACGTGAAGGCCAGGCTCAGAATGGCCATGGAGTACGCCTGCTCCAGCGGAAGGCTGGTTGCCGGAACGGGGAATCTGTCGGAGACCGTAACCGGCTACTGGACGAAATGGGGCGACGGCGCCGCCGACTTCCTTCCCCTTGCTGAACTGTGGAAGGACGAAGTGGCGAAACTGGCGGAACACATGGGCCTTCCTGAATGGCTGGTATCCAGAGTTCCCTCAGCGGGGCTCTGGAAGGGGCAGACCGACGAGGGGGAAATGGGCGTTACCTACGATCAGATAAAGAAATACCACACACAGGGAAGGGAGAGCGTTCCCGATGCCGCCGCCGGCAGGATAGCAGAACTCTACTCCGGCAGCGCCCACAAGAGGGAGCCCATACCCTTCTTCCACGCCAGGGGGTTGCTGGATGGCTGATATGAGAAGAAAAGCGCTGATCAGCGCCTGGAACAAGAAGGGACTCACCGTTTTCGCGAAGGGTCTCCACGAAATGGGCTGGGAGCTGTGGGCTTCCGGCGGCACGGCATCCGCCATTCTGGAACACGGCGTTCCGGTGAGGGAAACCTCAGAACTCACCGGGATCAGTTCCATCCTCGATGGAAGGGTGAAAACACTTCACCCGGAACTTCACGCGTCCATACTTGCCGGCGGTCCCCACAGGGATGAGCGGATAAGGAGCGGAAAACCGGTCTTCGACCTGGTGGCGGTGGACTTCTATCCATTCAGGGAAGCCCTTGATCTTGACCCCGAGGCGAAGGATACCATCGAGCTGGTTGACATAGGCGGCCCCACCATGGCCAGAGGAGCGGCCAAGAACTGGTTCCATGTGATCAGCGCCACCGGTGCGGACATTTTCCCCGTGGTCCTGGAGACCATAAGGAGGGGCGAGGACGGCCGGGAGTTCAGACGGGAAATGGCCGGCAGGACCTTCTCCATCACTTCGGAGTACGATCTGATGGTCTCCCTGAAGCTTGAGGAGGGAATATCGCCGGAGCTCAGGTACGGCGAGAACCCTCATCAGAAGGCAGCGGTTCATTTCAGCTGGCCGAGGGCCGGTCTGGGAGCCGCCGACTATCTTGGCGGAAAGGCGTTGAGTTACAACAACTATCTAGACGCCTCCGCCGCATGTTCCATAGCCGCGGACCTCAGGGGAGGGAAACCGGCCGTGGTCCTTGCGAAGCACGGAAATCCCTGCGGTGCGGGAACAGGTGATTCTCCGCTGGAGGCTTTCAGGAACGCCTTCAGGGCTGACAGGACGTCGCCCTACGGCGGCATAATGGTCTGTACTGAAATGGTGGATATGGATCTGGTGGCCGAGCTTAAGGGCATCTTCCTGGAGATCGTAATAGCGCCTTCATATGACGGGGAAGCCCTGAAGAGGCTCAGAAAAAGGAAGAACCTGAGAATAATACGCATGGATCCCGTGCCCGACGGAGCGCTACAGTTGAGATCGATCAGCGGGGGTTTTCTGGTCCAGCAGCCGGACCTTTCCGTGGAAGCGCCCGAGAACTGGAGAACGGTTACAGCCAGGAAGCCTGGAGCCTCGGAACTGGCGGCCATGGACCTTGCATGGCGGGTGGTCAAGGGTGTGAAGAGCAACGCCATCGTGATAGGGGACGAATTGGGTACCCTGGGTGTGGGCATAGGCCAGCCCAGCAGGATAGAGAGCCTCGATCTGGCGGTCCGCAGGGCTCTCAGGGAGGGGAATTACCTGAAGGGTTCGGTTCTGGCCAGTGATGCCTTCTTTCCTTTCAGGGACGGTCCCGACAGGGCTGCGGAAGCAGGTGTAAAGGCCATCGTTCAGCCGGGTGGTTCCATCAGGGACCAGGAGGTGATTGAGGCATGCGATCAGCACGGAATAGCCATGGTGTTCACGGAGACAAGGCACTTCAGGCACTAGGCGGTCATATGAGAAGCTTTCTTATCCTTGCCGCCCTCCTGCTTGCATCCTGCAGGGCGGTGAACGACAACGGGTCCACCGGGTTGATACCCCTTCCTGGTCAGCCTGCCGTTTCTCCCTTTCAAAGAATCGACTCCCTGATCCAGTCTGGATATCAGGATCAGGCGATCCGGCTTCTCAGGGCAATGGATCCCTCCGGCCGCCGCGACGACATCCTCTGGAGGCTTGTGGGCGCGTACAACGGAAGGGGAATGCTCGACGGGGGTCTCGGCATGCTGGACAGTCTGGAAACAGCCGGCTGGGGAGACCTCAGGGGATGGAAGATATCCCTTATGGACATCAACAGGGATCGGGCTTCCGCCCTGGAACTGGTTCAGCCCGGGGACATCCTCCTTTCAGCCTGGCTTTCCAGGGACGACGCGGATTACTTCCCCCCGGCGGGGGGTATACCGGTTCCCGGTCATCTGGGGGAAAGGGCAGCAAGGCTGCTCATCGCCCCTCCCGGAATCACACCGGAACAGCTGATGCTGGCGGCGTCGGATGTGGTTTCCCTCCCGGTGACCGTTGGGCCCAGGGTCAGGGAGGAGCTGGAACTGGCCTCTGGATCGCCAGGCACATGGTGGGATGACGCCCTGAAGCTCTACGACCCGGGGCTGGACGACCAGACCACGGCTGAACTCACCGTTCACAGGATGATCAAGCTTGGCACGGGGGACTATCCCTCGCTGAAAGGCATTTTCGACCGGTGGGGATCCACCGCCGCGGCGACTGAGATCTCCAGAAGATGGCCGGAGAGGGTTGACTGGGAGATATTCGACGCTCTCTCCGACGCCGGTATTTCCTGCGCAAGGCCGTCAGGTGACCCTTCATTCTCAGCCGGCATTCGAATGACAGTTCTCAGGAGCGCCGGCAGGAACGCCGAACTCATATCCCTTTGCGATTCGATCCCCTCCGACGCTCCGGTTGAACTCAGGGCCAGGGCGGCACTGTTCCGGGCAAGGGCGCTCAGGGCCCTGAGGCAGAACGACAGCGCCTACAGGGCGTACTCGGCTTTTTCCGCAGAATACCCCTGGCATCCAGTGGCCAGGGAAGCGGGATACCTTGCGGGGAAGTACTTCGACAGCGAACAGAACTGGGGAGAGGCGGCGGACGCGTATCTTGCCAGCCTCAGGTCATCCGGCACTTGGGAGGGTGATTCCCGGGGCCACTGGAGGGGCGGTTTCTGCCTTTACATGAACGGCAGAGGTTTCCTGGGGGATTCCCTCTGGGAGGCGGGATGCTCGGTGTATCCCTTCAGCCACTGGCGGGATGAGATGCTTTTCTGGAGGGCCAGGTACGCCAACAGGCAGGGTTCCCCAGGGAATGAAAGGCGTCTTCTGGAGCAGGTGGCGCTGGAGCACCCCTGGGAGTTCTACGGTATGCTGGCATCCGAAAGGCTTCAGCAGCCCCTTACCCTGGAACTCCCGGTGGTCAGCCCGGTTATTTCTGATGACCCGGTCCTTTCCCAGGCGGCGGTACTGATGGCTTCGGGTTATGGCACCGCCGCCACCGAGATACTCGCTTACGGTTCGGTGGGCGACCGCGGCCACAACGCCGTTGCCCTGGGTCTTCTGGGCGAGCACGGTCTCTCAATATCCCTTATGAGGACGATGGATACGGAATACAGGGACGCAGGCATGGGTATGCTTCCCGACAGCCTTCTGGGCTGGTACTTCCCGGATCCCTACAGGGAACTGGTGATGAGCGTTACGGATACAATGTCACTGGACCCCTCCTACATAAGGGGGATAATGAGAGAGGAAAGCTACTTCAACAGGTTCGTGATCTCCAGCGCCGGAGCCGCCGGGCTTATCCAGCTCATGCCCGCAACCGCTTCCGACGTGGCCAGGTGGAACGGACTTCCCAGGCTTACTCCTGAAGAGTTCTTCATACCTGAGCACTCGGTGCTCTACGGAAGCCTTTACATCAATTCACAGGCAAGAAGGTATCAGCACCCTGCGGTGTTCCTTGCTGCATACAATGCAGGTCCGGGAAACGCATCGAGATGGATCGAAATGCACGGTTTCGACCCCGATGATCAGGAGCTCTACATCGAGCAGATCACCTACAGGGAGACCAGGCTTTACGCAAAGAAGGTCCAGCGGTCAGCCTGGATATACGGAAGGATTAGAAGATGAACCCACTGACGCTCCTCCCGGCGGTGATGCTTTCCTTCACCGCGGTTCCCAACGAGCACACCACCATGGTCTATCCCCCCTACGGTCACTGCATGGGCATTTACCGGGCGGGGCAGGAGCAGCTGAGCATGCTCCTGGGCGGCATGCTTGTCTTCGACGATCCCCAGGGGATGGCGGCGGTCCTCCCCGACGAGTGGGACACCAGCGACCCGGGAGACGACGACGAACTGGCCGTATACGGAGTCAACAGCGGCACGGGCCACATCATCTACAATGCGTCCATGTACACCCTGGGATACTACGGGGGAACAGGGTCCGGTGACGCCCAGCTCTCATCACCCCACGGAATAGCCGCCACCACCGGAGGAACCGTCTATGTTGCGGACACAGGGAACGGAAGGGTGGCGGTGCTCAAGAGACGGGGGCAAAGGATAACACCCGACGGCTTCATAACGGGTTTCTCCGAGCCCTGGGACGTTGCCCTGGACGGCAGGTACATATGGGTCACCGACAGGGCCGCTGGAACCCTCAGCAGATACTCCTCTCCGGAGGATGCATCACCTCTTGTTATCCAGCTGGACTCCCCCAGGGGGGTGGCCGCAACCGGCTACGGAGAATACACCAACGGCCATGACCCATGTCAGGTGGTCATTACCGGAGACGGCACCGCCCTTACCCGGATAATGGACGGCGAGGCGGTGCGCACCGTGGATCTCTCCAGCTGCGGAGGCGGGTCGTTCAACTACGTGGAGCTGGATTATCACGGCAACGCGTGGGTAACGGATTCCGTGAGCTGCGTGATACACAAGTTCGACCCTTCCCTGAACTATCTGGACAGCTGGGGCAGGGGGCGCGGAGACGCCGACGACCAGTTCTTGAACCCTACCGGTATAGCCATCTGGGACAGGTTCGGCCAGATATTCATAGCCGAGAGCAGCGGAGCCAGGTACTTCTGGGTGGGCACGGACATCAGGAACCCGTCATTCTCATCGGACGGAACGGGCTGCACCGTATCCGGGACCCTCACGGAAACCGCCACCATGATAGTGAACGTTATGAAGCCCGACGGAACCCTTGCCAGGAATATCTACGCCGGAAGGCGTTCCCCGGGGTACTTCGAGCTGGACTGGAACGGAAGGACCCTTCAGGACAGGGGGCTTCCCGCCGGGGAGTACACCCTTGAGATAAACCTGGAACCGGTCTACTCCAGCAGAACATACTTCGAGAAGAACTGGACGAGGATCTTCCAGATGCGGGATACGGGGACCGATGCGGAGGGTGACGACCCGGTAAGGAGGACCAGCTGAGTTACGCCCTTCTGGCTCTCCTCCTTGGAGTTTCCGCCTTCTTCAGCGGCACTGAGACTGCCTGTTTCAGTCTCGATGGCCTGCAGAGGACCAGAATGGCCTTCACGGGCAAAGGACGCAGGGTCCTGAAACTGCTGGAGAATCCAGGTGGGCTCCTCACCACGATCCTCCTATGCAACACCTTCGTCAATGTGGCTGCGTCCTCGATTGCCGCCGGGATCACAGCATCTCTTTTTCCCGGACCTCTGGGAATGACGGCGGGTGTCCTGGCGATGACCTTCCTTCTTCTGGTCCTGGGTGAGATCAGCCCCAAGACCATAGCAAGGACGAGGAACAGGCGTTGGGCCGAGACCGCCGCTCCGCTGATGATCTTTCTCGTCAGGGTTTTTTCCAGGGGAAGCACACTTCTCAAGTACCCTGCGGAGGTTCTGGACAGGATCGTGCCGGGGAGGGACAGGACCGGCACCTACAGGGACGCCGAGCTGAACATACTCATGGAGATGGCCCGGGAAGAGGGTTTCATCGGCGGGGAGGCGGACATCGCTTCGGCGATCCTGGAGCTGGAGGAGCGCAGCTGCGCCTCTGCCATGGTTCCCAGGGAACAGGTTGTCTTCTTCATGGAGGACTGGTCACCAGAGCGCATGGAGCAGGAGGCCCTTTCCACCGGCCATACCGCTTACCCGGTGGTCAACCCTGAAACGGGAAGGATGACCGGTGTGGTTGACGTGCGTGACCTGCTTGGAAGGGGCGAGTTCAGACTAAGGGATGTCCTCTTTTTCCCTGAGACCGCCAGGCTCAACAGGGTCCTGGAGAAGCTGAGGGCCGCAGGGGGCGGAATAAGCGCCGTTATCGACGAGTACGGGGACTGGTCCGGAATAGTCTCGGTTTCCGACATCCTGGAGAGGGCCATTTTCGCCGGAACACCGTCCCTGTCCCTGCCGGAAGGTGTTTCCAGAAAGGGAGACTCCCTCGTTGTTCCCGGCGACCTGCCCGTGGATGTGCTGGCCTCCCTTCTGGAAGCTGAATACCTCCAGTCCGAGTATGCCGAGTCATGCGGAGGTTTCCTTCAGGAGCTGACCGGCAAGCTTCCGGAAAAGGGTGAGGTGGTGGTTTACCTGGATATCGCCTTCAAGGTCCTTGAGACCAGGGGAAAGGCCGTGAGCCTGGTCCTGGTTACCCCGGGAGTGAAAGAGTGACCGGCGTTTTCATTTATCTTGCGGCGTGCGTACTGTCCGGTTTCTGCAGCGGATCCGAGACAGCCTTCAGCGCATCCTCACGCGTGCGCATTGCAGCTGCGGGAAGGAAGGCCCGTACGGCCCTCTGGTTCCTGGATGATCCCTCCAGATATCTTGTTGCCAGTCTCGTTGGAACGAACGTGGGAACCGTGGTGGCATCCAGTGTGGGCCATTCCTGGGGCGGCGGGCTGGGAGGTGAATGGGAGATACTCTTTGCCTTCTTCACAGCTCTTTTCCTGCTGGTTTTCTCCGAGATCGTTCCCAAGCACCTGGCTCTTTTCAGAAGCGATGCGGCAACCATCGCCGCGGCTCCCGTGCTCAGGCTTATCAGGGGCCTGCTCTATCCTCTGATCGCGGCGGCAACCGCTGCGTCGAGGCTCATCTCAGGCCCGTCGGAACAGAATCGGTTCTTCGAGAGCAGGGAGGAGATCAGGGGGCTTCTGGTGGAGTCGGGAGGGCGGCAGGGCAGGCTCGCATCCTCCGTGATCGCCCTGGGTAACACCGGTGTGGGACGCTACGCACGATCACTTGAATCCTATCCGTCGGTGGATGCCTCATGCGCCAGGAAGGATGCGGTGAACAGGCTCATGGAATCCGGGGAGGATTTCCTTCTGGTCTGGGAGGAACCGGGGGTCACCCTGCTGGGAGCCGTCAGGGCCTCAAGCCTGGTAAGATGGACCGGAACAGGGTCCATCACATCCATCGTTACCGGTCTTCCATATTTCTCTTCGGACTTCCCGGCTCTGAAGATACTGCCCCAGCTTTGGAGGTCCCGGGCGGTGGCGGGGGTTATCCTCGACAATCGCGGGCAGCCGGCGCTTCTGATAACCCCGGCTGTGATACTCAGCCACCTTCTGCCGGAGGAAGCCGTTGAATGACCTGAATCCCCTTACCGGGCTTCCGGGCAACAGGTCCATAGAGAAGGTTCTCAGGGAGAAGGTCATAGGCGGGGGCATGTCAGCAGCCTATGTGGATATTGTCAACTTCAAGCCCTTCAACGATCACTACGGATTCGCCCTGGGTGACGCTGTGATAAGAAGGCTGGCCATGGTGCTCTCCGAAGCGCTTCCCGGGGGATTCGTGGGACACATAGGAGGCGACGACTTCATATGTGCAGGTGAGGGTGACTTCGCTTCCACGGTGCTGAACGCCCGTCAGCGCTTCCGAAGCCTGGCCGGAGGGTTCTACACACGGAGGGACCGGGAACAGGGCGGAATAGAGACCTTCGACAGGAGCGGCAGCTTCCGCTTCTTCCCAATGCTGGATCTTGCGGTGGTGTTCGTTAAAGAGGATGAAGCCTGCGGCTCCGTGGAGGAACTGGCGGCCCTGGCGGGGAAGCGCAAGAAACTGATGAAGGGCGAGACCACCGCGGAACCGGTTCACCCTGTTCTCGAAAAGCTCATTGACTCCGACGAATGGTCCACAGAGGACAAGAAGGCCGTGATCGAGGCCTGCGGGGTTCTCAGGGAAGAAGCCGCCGTGGAGGTGCTCTCCCGGATACTCTCTGGAAACTACCCCTGGAGCCTTCGCAAAAGCGCAGCCCTGGCTCTGGGATATATTGGTGGACCTGACTGCGCCGCAATACTCCGCAGTTCCCTTGCCGATTCCAATCCCCATGTGAGGACACGCTCCGTCCATGGACTGGTGCTTGCGGAGGGAAGCGCTGCCGGGCCGGTGATAGAGCCAATGTGGCGGGACCGTTCGACCTGGGTCAGAAGGGCCGTTTACAGGGGTCTGGGTCAATCAGGCTGGCCGGGGGGAACGGAAGTACTGGAGAAGGCAGCGGCTGCCGTGGCACCAGGACCGCGGATCAACACTGTGGAGGAGAGAAGGGCTGCCCTTGAAGGGATGGCCCTGATGGGCAATCCGGA
>DAINQE010000021.1:13406-21618 GCA_036743055.1 Candidatus Sabulitectum sp.
CTGTGGAGGAGAGAAGGGCTGCCCTTGAAGGGATGGCCCTGATGGGCAATCCGGATCTGGCGGGTTTTGCACTGTCCCTTTTGAGAACACCCGGCTATGCTCCCCTGGAAACCGCCTATGAATGCCTCTGCTCCCTTGGGACCGACACGGCTGCGGAAGAGATATTGAGAAGGAAGGCTGGAATTCCGCAGGTAGTCAACCTTTACTCCGTGAGTTCAAAGAACCTGGAAGCTCTCGAGGAACTAGCCAGGCGCTCCATGTCAGCAGGGGGGAGGAATGCCTCGGCGGCACTGAGGTTCTTCGAGGGATGCGGAGTACTGAGGAGCGGCGAAACGGTCTCTCTTTTAAGGAAGAGCCTTGGCGACCTGGAAGGCGACCTTTTCGAGAGGCTGATCAGGGTGCTGGACATAATGGGAATACAGGCTGACGGCTCCTGCGTTGCCAGGGTCGCCAGGAAAGTGCGCTCGGGGGGAGTCCTCAGCGAGGGGGGGCTCTGCGCCTTTCTGCGGTGGGTATCCGGCAGGGGCGGAATCGGGCCGGGTTCTCTCCTTGAGGACTTCATAAGGAGCAGCAGCAGAGCGGTCTCGGCATCCGCCGCCGTGGCCGCCGGAGCCCTTGGGGCCGGGGACTTGACGAGAAAAGAAAAGCGGTGAACAATATACAGGATGTCTTTTCACTATCCGCCGGAAGGTGCGGTTCAAGATGACCGATAATGTCCGTGACCTGCTGGCCAAGCTCAGGGCCGCCGACGAACCCCAGCTCTCCGCTTTCAGCCCCGACGCCGAAGGCCAGAACACCATCCTGCGGAACATGCCCTGCGGTCTCCTTGTCAGGGACGCCGAAGAAGGCCTTATACTCGAAGCCAACGACTACGCTCTAGACCTTTTCGGGGTTCAGAGGTTCTCCCTGGTGGGGCAGACCCTCAACAGTATTGGTCTCTCCCTCGAGACCGGAGAAGAGGGGGGCATGTCGGCCCCTGGTCAGCCCGCCATGGGAACCGTGAAGGACAACAGCGGAGTCTCGGTGCCGGTGATGACCTTCAGAAGGCGCATAAGGATCAACGGCAGGAAGGCCGACATCATCATACTGGTGGATTCAACACTGCTGGGAGGGAAAAGGACGGCGGAGGTAGGGTTCAACCTGTTCAAGAGGGCCCTTTCCGAATCGGAGACGCCCTTCGTGCTGGCTGCCATCTCAGGTGAAGCGCTGGAGAGGGACCTCGTGGTGACGGAGACCGGCGGCGAACTCCCACCGGACCTGAAGGGAAAGGTAACTCCCGGGACTTCCGTCTCGGAACTCTTCTCGGCGGTGAATGCCGCGAGGATAGTCGAGAACGCCCTGATACTATCCCGTAATGGAGGGGAGAAGTTCATCGAGCTTCGAGACTGCAGCCCCATGAAGCTCTTCACCGACCCGGGAGGGCAGGTCCTGATAACCTTCCCTGCGGAATCCGATCAGAAGAAGAGGCTCAGGACCAGGAAGAGCCAGCTCAGCAGCGGCATAAGGCGGGCGGTTCTCTATATCACCTCCCCCGAGGCCGAATACTCGGGAAAGGAGATGCTGGGCATGATCGGCTTCCAGGTGGTGGAGGTGGAATCCCCGTCCAGCGCTGCCATACTCATTGAGGAGAATCCCGGGCGTTTCCACTTCGTGGTCTCCGACGACTTCACCGAAGATCCGGACCTTATCACAGTGGGGGTCGAACTCGAAAGGGCCGGCATAGGCATGGTCCTCGTGTCAGACAACGATTTCACCCATGGCAGGGACCTGAGGCTGGTGAAGGTGCCCCCGCCTCTGAGCATAAATCTGCTGGCCTCGGCGGTATCCGAAGTAAGCGGATGAGCAACGCTTGAAGCGATGGTACCGGAGGAGGGACTTGAACCCTCATGCCCCTGGGGACAGCGGATTTTGAGTCCGCCGCGTCTGCCATTCCGCCACTCCGGCACGGTTACCGAATGTAACCAATGGTCTTCCCCCGGGCAACCTTGACAATTTTGCCCCTCGAAGGTAAATTCGGCGTTCAAAGGGCCCATAGCTCAGTTGGCTAGAGCCACCGGCTCATAACCGGTCGGTCCCTGGTTCGAGTCCAGGTGGGCCCACCAGAATGCATATTGAAGGGCGGGTAGCTCAGTTGGTAGAGCACAAGCTTCACACGTTTGGGGTCGCAGGTTCGAGCCCTGTCCCGCCCACCAGACGGCGGACACCGGAAGGTGTCCGCTTTTTTTTATAGCTGAACGGACGGGCTGAAGTGGAAGACAACATTGCGAGGCTTCTTGAACTCCAGGATATCGACAGGGAACTTGACAGGCTCAAAGCGGACATAGCCTCGATACCCGGGGAGATATCCATACACAAGAGGGAGATAGAGGGTCACGACGAGAGGTTCCTCCAGCAGGAGAAGACCCTCAGGGACCTCGAGGACAGCCAGAAGTCCCTTGCCGGGGAAAGATCGGATACCCTGGCGAAGATCTCAGACTACAAGAGCAGGCTTCTCTCACTGAAAACGAACGAGGAATACTCAGCCATGTTGTCACAGATAGGCCACGCTGAGAAACTCATCGACACCATAGATGACAGGATCCTCGAAGCGATGTACCTAGAGGATGAGGCCAGGGAAACCGTGGAGAGAGCCCGCAAGGAGAGGGACAGGGCGGTGAACCGCTCCGAAGCCCGGGAAAAACTGCTCCTGGAAAAGCTGGAAGAGCTTAAGGGCAGACTGAGCGGACTGGAGGAGCAGAGGGCCGCCGCCGCCGCCCAGGTGGAACCGAAGTACCTGCGAAGGTATGAGAAGGCAAGGGAGAACGGTCACCGGGAAGCGGTTACAGGAATAAGGGACGGAGCCTGCGGAAGCTGCCTTACCAAGATCCCCGCGCAGAGCGCCGGTGAGATCAGAGGGGGCAAGACCTTTTCCTGCCCGATTTGCGGCAGCTTCGTGGTGTGGACTTCCGACAGTACCATCTGACATGTTAACTTATCCGGTGGGGCGGGCGGTCGCCTGGCATTGATGCCGGGAGGAAAGTCCGGGCTCCGCAGGGCGGGACGCAGGGGAAATCCCTGGTGCAGCAATGCAGGGAAAGTGCCACAGAAACGATACCTGTGCCGGCTTGCCGGCGAAAGGGTGAAAAGGGGCAAACCCCGTCCGGTGCAAGGTCAAATAGGAAGAACAGCCTCAGGGCTGGGGAGCTGCCCGTTCCCCCTGTTCTTCGGGTTGGCCGCTGAAGCCGTCCGGTAACGGCCGGTTTAGACGGATGGCCGCCGTCGCGAAAGCGATACAGAACCCGGCTTACAGCCCCGCCGGATCCAGCATACGGTTCAGGAGAGCATTTTGAGATACACATGGATGGCAAGACCCCCGGAGGATGCCGGGGAACCGGTTAATGCAGGGGAACTGCCTGAGCCGGTGGCTGAACTGCTCAGGCGAAGGGGCGTGGACAGGGCGTTCATGGAGGCTCCTTATTCCGCCCTTTCCCCTTGGGACCACCTCCCGGGCGCGAAGGAAGCCGCAGCGATCATCAGGAGTGCCGCGGAGAACCGCGGCCGCATACTGGTACACGGCGACTTCGACGCCGACGGCATAACGGCAACGGCCACAGCGGTAAGGGTTCTCAGGTCCATGGGGGCATCGGTGACCCACCACCTCCCCTGCCGTTTCGAAGAAGGCTACGGAGTTGGGGAAGAGGGAGTCCGCAGATGCCTCGACGAGGGTATTGACCTTTTCCTTACCGTTGACTGCGGGATAACCGCCGTGGAACAGGTGGAGGCCCTCAGGAAGAACGGTGTCAGTGTCGTTGTTACCGACCATCATGTTCCCGGTGAAACCCTGCCTCCTGCGGATGCGGTGGTTGATCCCCTCATATCGGGGAACACCGGGGCTCCCTGGCGCCATCTGTCAGGTGCCGGGGTCATCCACACCGTTCTCAGGGGGGTGCATCCGAACCCCGAATCAGCCGATCTGGAACCGGACCTTGCCGCCATTGGTACGGTCTGCGATATGGTGCCACTGACAGGGGACAACAGGATACTGGTAAGAAGGGGGCTTCAGGTGATCAACGAAAGCCCTCCACCGGGAATACTGGCACTACTGCGGGAATCGGGAGCTTCCCCCGGTGAAGCTGGAGTCATGGACATCGGGTTCGGACTCGGACCCAGGATCAACTCCGCCGGGAGGGTGGCCCACGCTGACACCTCCCTCAGGCTCCTTCTCGAGACCGATCCAAGGCAGGCAGCCGAGTATGCCGCACAGCTGGGCAGCTTCAACGAGAAAAGGAAGGACCTTGACGCAAAGGTCTACGAAGAAGCCCTGGCACAGCTCGACGGCACCGATGCGCCGCTGGCCGTTGCTGCTTCGGACCGGTGGCATCCCGGGGTGATCGGGATATCCGCATCAAGGCTTTCCAGGAAGCTCAACCGTCCCGCGGTGCTGATCGCCTGGGACGGGGAGCAGGGGCGGGGAAGCGCCAGGGGTCTTCCGGGCATGGAGGTTCACGGGGTTCTCTCCGCCGCCATGGATCAGGGGCTCCTTGAGAGGTTCGGGGGGCATTCCATGGCCGCAGGGCTCACCATTTCCAGAACCTGCTACGACGATTTCAGGAAGTTCATACAGAGGGAAGCAAGGGAGCTTTTCGGGGAAGCAGAAAGGCCCGTACTCTACATCGACGGGCGGCTAATGCCCCGGGAATGCACCATGGATACACTGAGGGCCCTTTCCGTTCTCGAACCCTTCGGAGAGGGCAACCCGGAGCCGGTATGGATGGCAAGGGGTCTGTTCGCCGCCTCATTCCGCACCGTGGGCAGGGACAGCAGACACCTGCAGGCAAGCTTTGACGCCCAGGGGACCACCCTGAGGGCCATAGGCTTCAACATGGGTGACAGGACCTCGGAACTGGGCCGTCCGGTGGACATTGCCTTCAGGCTGAAACCTGATTCCTGGCGGGGCGGGGATTCCGTCCAGCTGGTGATGGAGGATTTCAAGCCGGCGGCGGAGAGGCGGATTTGAGCCTTGTCAGTCTGACCGAGGAGGCCTTCAGGGGAAGGCGTTTCATGGAGGTACTTCCAGGGGCTTCCATCCGTGATTCCCAGATCGAGATGGCAAGGGTTGCCGCCTGTCTTGCAGAAGCCGGGGGAGTTGCGGCGCTGGAAGCCGGAACCGGCGTGGGCAAGAGCCTTGCCTACCTCATACCTGCGGTACTTTCAGGACAGGCCTCGGTGATCTCCACGGCCACCATCACCCTTCAGGACCAGCTCCTGGACAAAGATGTGCCGGCTGTGGGCAGGATACTGGGATGCGATACCGAAGCCGCCGTTCTGAAAGGACGCTCCAACTATCTCTGTCTCAGGAAGTGGGACCTCTGGGGAACCAGGGTTTCACCTGGCCTTTCCCACTGGGTCTCGTCCGGCGACGGCGATACCGCCTCTTTCCCCGGAGCGGTACCGGGAAAACTTACCGGAGACTATCTGGACTGTCTGGGCAGCAGATGCTCCAGGTTCAGCGATTGCCATTACTACAGGGCCCGGTCCAGGGCATCATCGGTTCCCCTTCTCATCGTGAATCATCATCTCCTGCTCTGCGGTATACGGAACGGCGACCTCATTCCCCAGTCATGGCTCCTTGTGGCGGATGAGGCCCATGCTCTTCACAAGGCAGCCCTGGCCACCCTGGGGCATGTACTCACCCCGAACCTGATGAATGGCGTTTTCGATTCGGTCACCCTGGGCAGTGGAGCCGTTGAGGAGAAGGAGCGCTACCTGTCCAGGGCCAGGGAGCTTGCCTCTATGATACAGGGTCTGCTGGATTCAGGGTCTGAGAACGGTTCGGTGGACCGTGCTGCGCTCCTGGACCAGCTGCAGGACCTCGCCGACGGTTCCGCGGAGCTTCGGATGGAAATGGAGGGGGAAGAGAACCTTGCCGGGGCATCCCTGGTGCTTTCCCGCATCGAGAAGACCGCCCTTGCGGTGGCCAATGCGGACCAGGGCAAATGGTGCACCTACATCACGGGGCGCGGCCGGAACGGCGCCTTCCGCTGCGTTCCCGTCAACCCGGGTCCTCTGATGAGGGAAACCCTTTACGGTTCATTTCCAGCTGTGCTTCTCACCAGCGCAACCCTTACCTCCGGCGGTTCCTTCGCCTACAGCGATTCCCTGCTGGGGATTCCCGAGGAGGCTGAGAGAAGGATATTCCAGAGTCCATTCGACTACTCCCGGCAGGCGGTGCTGGCCTTTCCGGAGGATCCGCCGGACCATAACGACCATCCGGCGGTGGCACGGGAGGCCTGGAGGATAGCCAGGGAAACCTCGGAGATACTCGGAGGAAGGACCATGGTCCTCTTTACCAGCTACAGGAACATGGAGCTCTGCAGGGACGCCGCGCTGGAGTGTCCCCCTTCCGGCATCCATATGCTGGTTCAGGGCGAGATGAGCCGCTCGACCATCCTGGACAAATTCAGGCAGGACCCCGGATCCGTCATACTGGGAACAGCCAGTTTCTGGGAAGGTGTTGACCTGCCGGGTGAGATGCTCCAGGCGCTGATAATAGACAGGATACCCTTCCCCAGCCCGGGGCATCCCCTGACAGAAGCCCGCATGAAGAACCTGGAGGAACTGGGAACCAGCAGCTTCACCCACCTGATGCTCCCGGAGGCCGCCACCAGGCTCAAGCAGGGCACCGGCAGGCTCATAAGGTCCTCCGTTGACACAGGAGCCGTGTTCATACTCGACCGAAGAATGAAGACCGCTGGCTACGCCGGCATCCTTCTCAGATCCATCCCCGGCTACAGAAGGTGTTCCGTACCCGATGCAATGGATTTCCTCAGGGAACAGACCCGGCGTTCCGGGGGTACCACTCCTTGAAGGGAGACGCCTTGGAGATAGATATCGAAGGCATCCGGCTGAAACTGAACATCATTCAGGAAGCCCCGGAACTTGAACCCCCGGCGGGGGTGACCTTCCTGACCCAGGTCCATGGCTCGAGGGTGGTGTTCTCACCTGAAGGAAGAGAGGAGGCCGACGGCATGGTTATGCCCCGCGGCAAAGGCTGTCCCGGTCTCAGGGTCGCCGACTGTCTCCCGGTCTTCGCCTTCTGGAAAGGGTTCACAGGAGCTGCCCACGCCGGCTGGAGGGGTCTCGCGCAGGGAGTCGTGGAGAACCTCCTCAATGCCGTGGATGAGCCTCCCCTGATCCTTGTGTTTGGCCCATGCATCTGCAGCGGATGCTACGAAGTGGGCGAGGATGTCCGGGAGTCGGTTGCCCGGGGAGATCCCATGGGAATTGCAGGACACCCTCCCGGCAGAGCTGATCTCAGGGGTGGTGCGCTGAGGCGGGCCAGGAAGGTCCGTGGCGCCGGATTCCCGGTGATCAGCTTGAACAGCTGCACCCTGGAAACCCCGGGGCTTCACAGCCACAGAAGGAACGGAACCCCCCTCCGCAATATCATGTGGCTTGCAGAAGAGCCATCAGATTATCATATTCGGCACCCATATCATGAGCATGAATACCATCCCCCGAGAGGAGACTGAATTGAAGAAACTGCTGCTGCTCCTTCCCCTGGCGCTTATCGCCGCCTGTTCCACGGCAATAGCCGACAACGGCGGAGAGGGCTCCGCAGTGGGCATAATACCCTTCGGATACAGTGATGATAATTCAAGATGGATAAGCGAGAAGCTCAGCGATTTCCTCCGCGACGGCATCGAATCCAGCAGCGACTTCGTGCTGATAAGCGAGGATGATCTGGAGGACGCCTTCGAGGATATCGGCTTCGACCCCAACCAGTTCCAGTACGGAGTGCCCCCCGAGATGATCACCCAGGCGGGTCAGGGAATGGGGGCCGACCTTATCGTTTTCGGTTTCGTGGTACCCGCAGGCGGCGACCAGTACCAGGCGATGTGGAATGTTGTGGTGGTGGCCAGTTCCAATACCATTTCCCCTCCTCCCGTGATGGTCCAGAAGAACACCGATCCGGTAAGGGACCTCGCCGGAACGATAGTCGCCGAGATCAATACGCATGTGGGCGCCAGGGCCGAAGAGTCATTGAACATGGCCAGGTACCACCGTTCCAACAGCAACTGGCCCGGAGCCATAACCTCCTACCTTCAGGTGCTCGAGGTTGATCCGCAGCACCTTGACGCCATGCAGGAGCTGGCCGCCATCTACCTGAAGAGCGATGTGGATTCCGTAGCCAGGGCGGAGGAAATGTACTCGGCCATACTGGAGATGGACC
>DAINQE010000021.1:21718-33921 GCA_036743055.1 Candidatus Sabulitectum sp.
GTGGATTCCGTAGCCAGGGCGGAGGAAATGTACTCGGCCATACTGGAGATGGACCCCGGAAGCTCTGTGGCCCTCACAGGCCTCGGCAACGTGGCCATAAAGAACGAGCAGTACGAAACCGCAAGGGAGTACTTCGACCAGGCAATAGCCGCCGACCCCGACAACACAGCAGCCTACTCAGGTCTTGCGGCGGCTTACACCGCCATGGGCATGACCGACGAGGCCATAAACAGCTTCGAGACCGCACTGGCTGCAAACCCGGGCAACCTCCAGGCCAGTTATGCCCTGGGTCTACTGTATGTTGAGCAGGACGACTACCAGAACGCCATACCCCACCTCGAAACGGTCCTGCAGGCCCGCCCGGACTACAGCAACCTGAGAATGGCCCTGGCCAACGCATACGCCGAGACAGGCCAGTACGGGATGGCAGCCGACAACGCCTTGATGATACTCCAGGACAGGCCTGACGACACCGAGCTTGCTCTCTATGTGGCCCAGTACGAGGCCAGGGCGGGAAGGACCAGCGACGCGGTCAACCGCCTCGAGGGAATAATTTCCTCCACCGGCAGCAGGCAGGCTTACCTCCTTCTGGCAACGGTTTACCGCGACAGCGGTCAGCGCGGTTCCATGCAGTCGGTCTTCAACAGGCTCCACAGCGCATATCCCGGTGACCCCATCGCCAACTACATGGTGGGCGCCTTCTATTACCAGAGCGGCACCTCCAAGGCCAGGGTAAGCGAACTGATCCCGGAGAACGTTTCCACATGGGAGTCCGCCATAAGCGAGCTCTCCACCGCAATAACCTACCTGAACCAGGTCACGGGCTACCGTGCCAGTCAGGCCCAGAACATGGTCAGCGCCGCGCAGAACGCCATCAGTCTCTGCGAGGAGAAGATAGACAGGGTCAACCGCTACTCCCAGTAAGCGGCTGAACTAACCTTTCGTTTCGGGGGAGCGCCCGGCGGCGTTCCCCCGGTTTTCATGGAGGCAGCCCTGGAGGGACGATTCCTTGACAGAGTGGTGATAACGGTGAGAGCCGGACGCGGTGGCGACGGCATCGTTGCATTCAGAAGGGAGGCCTACGTTCCCAAGGGCGGCCCCAGCGGCGGCAGCGGTGGCAAAGGCGGCAGCGTGTGGTTCCTGGTGGACCCCAGGCTGACGACTCTTGCGGATTTTACCAACGGGGCATTCTTCAGGGCCTCCAATGGAACTCCCGGCGGGAGGAACAACATGACCGGGGCCTGCGGGGAAGATCTCATCCTCAGGATACCTCCCGGCACGGAGATCCATGATCAGTCCACAGGGGAGCTCCTGGCGGACATGACGGAACCCGGCGACAGGTTCAGGATAGCCAGGGGGGGAGAACCTGGAAGGGGAAATGCCTCCTTCGCCACTCCCACCAGAAGGACCCCCCGGATCTGCACCAGGGGCAAACCCGGAGAGGAACTGAAGCTCCGCCTGGACCTGAAGCTCATGGCCGACGCGGGGCTGGTGGGCTTCCCCAACGCGGGAAAGTCCACCCTTCTCTCCAGGATAAGCGCCGCCAGACCCAGGACCGCAGATTATCCCTTCACCACACTCTCGCCCTCACTGGGTGTGGTCAGCCTGGGAACCGGGAGGAGCTTCACCGTGGCGGACCTCCCCGGACTCCTGGAGGGAGCAAGCCGGGGGGTGGGTCTGGGGCACAGGTTCCTCCGCCATGCCCAGAGGAACAGGATACTGGTGTTTGTACTTTCGCCGGATCTGGCGGTAACTCCTGTTGAGCAGCTGGAAATACTCAGAAGGGAGCTTACCGAATATGCAGGGGACCTCACCGGCATCAGGGCCATGGCAGTTCTCTCCAAGTGCGACACCATCCCGCCGGAAGTTGAACAGGAGATTCTCCAGGATCTTCCTCCGGGCACCATGCCCATCAGTTCCGTCACCGGGAAGGGGGTGCGGGAATTCATACACCGTCTGGGAAAACTGATACTGGAGCTGAAAGGCTCGAACCAGGAACCGGGACCCTCCTCGCCCTCGCCCTCTCGGGAGCATCCCGGCCGGAACTCGTAAGGCTCCTTCTCAGCAGGAATACCCATGAGCTCCAGTCTCTGGTGCGTCCATCGGAGGAATCACTCCGGGCAGATGAAGCCTGCAAGAGGCTGGAAATCCGCTGTCTGCCCATTACCCATGAACTCTACCCGCCATCACTGAGGGCCATTCCCGATCCCCCGGCCATGCTGTTCTGCAGGGGGTCGCTGGAATCAGTCCAGGGAAATCCCGCCGTGGCTGTAATAGGCTCCAGAAGGTGCTCGATGTACGGCAGGAAGTCCGCCAGAAGCATAGCCGCCGCCCTTGCCGGAGCCGGTGCCTGCGTGGTAAGCGGGCTGGCCAGGGGCATCGACGGCGAGGCTCACAGGGGTGCCGTCGACGCAGGAGGCGCAACCTGCGCCGTATTCGCAGGTGGCCTGGATACCGTTTACCCGCCTGAGCACAGGTCCCTGGCAGAAAAAATCCTCCCCGGGGGATGCCTCCTTTCCGAATACCCGCCGGGTTTCAAACCCGCAAGGTACACCTTCGCCGAGAGGAACCGGATAATCAGCGGTCTCGTATCGGCGGTGGTGGTTGTGGAGGCCGGCGAGCGAAGCGGAACCATGATCACCGTTGGAACCGCTCTGGATCAGGGCCGTGAGGTATACGCAGTGCCCGGGGAGATGGGCAGGTCTACCAGCCGGGGAACCAACCGGCTTCTCCGCGACGGCGCCGGTATAGTGCTTTCTCCTGAAGAGCTCCTGGGAGAGCTGGGTCTGGTGAGTTCGCCTTCCCCCGTGCCTGGAGATCACCCTCTGCTGCTGCTTACAGAAGGGGCAGGCAAAACCCCCGGGGCCCTCTCGCTGGAAACGGGTCTTCCCATAGAAGAGGTTACCGCAGCGCTGGTGAAGCTTGAGATGGAGGGAAGGGTGATCCGCAGGCCGGGGAACGTTTACGCCTCGCTCACCCAGGTGTGAAGCCGGGTTCACACCTGTGCAGCGCACTGCACATCAGAGTCAGTATAGGCACAATATAAATAATGTAAAATGCATCACAGATGTGGCATCGTTCTTGCATATAACTGTGGCATGATGAAAAACAAGATAGATGGCTCGGTCTGCAATGAAAGGGGCGCCGCCCTGATGATCGCCCTCATCACCGCCCTGGTGGTGATGCTGGCCGCAACGCTGCTCCTGACACTTACCGAGAGAATGGTAAGTTCACACAGCGAAAGGCTCATACAGGCCCAGGTGTCCCTTTCCGAGGCCAGCGCCGCCGACGGGCTTGCCCAGCTAATCCGCACCGCTGGAACAGGCGCCATAGCAGGGGGCGAGTCCTTCCAGCTCGCCGGCGTGGATACCGACTTCACGCTTCTGGAAACGGGCACCGCCGGGATCAGGACCGGCTTCTATCAGCTTTCCGATCCCAGAGGAACGGTGATCATACCCACAGGAAGCAGGCTGGCAACGGTCTCCACCAACGGGGAGACCGTAACCGTATCCTTCTGGGGAGAGAACACGGTTAACACCATGGTGGAGTTCACCATATCAACCGACATGCGGCCGGTGGCCGGCACCGGCATCACCATCGACGGCGAGAACGGAGCGGTGGTGGTGCTCCAGGGCGGGGGAGAGACAATGTTCCTCGTTGTAACCCCCGGAGGCATAGCTTCCTCTTCCGCAGCAGGCGCCATTGCTGTTTCAGGCGGCGACATACTTTCAGCGGGAACCTCTGCATCCGGGAACCCGCTTCTTGCGGTCACATCCGGAGGTTCTTCCGGAAACCTGGTTGACCTGGAAACGGGGAACACCACCCAGCTGTCATCGCCGCCGGGCACATGCCCCTTCGTCATGGACGACGGCACGGTCTTCGGCTCCACGGCAAGCGGTTCGGTTTTCAGCATCGCCAGGGTCAGGGACGCTTTTCAGGGAGACTTCAACAACGACGGCATCCAGGACATAGCCTTCGCCACCTCCTATTCCCTCATGGTCTACTCCGGGGCAAGCGGCGAGATACACAGGGCCATGCCAGGAGGGTCCCTGGTATGCTGGGGGGATGTGCCTGGAAGGAACGGCATCTCAGGGATGTGGAGCACCCCAGGGGGTGAGGAACTCTGGCTCCGCCTGGGATACGACGGCTTCGCAGAGTTCCTGCCCGATATGATCTATACGAAGGGGTGGGAGGGCCGCTTCACCGGCCTGGGTAACACCTTCGCCGGCTTCATCGACGGCGCTGCCGTCGTGGCGTCCACCTCGGGATACCTGCAGCAGCTGCTGGAGGGAAATGTTTACACCGGTAACGCCGACGGAGGCTCCATTGATTTCTTCCGTCTTACCGAAGACGGGCTGGAGGCAGTCTTCAACCCCGTGAACGGCGATGGTATCCAGCTGATCTTCCAGGCTCGGAACAAGTACCAGGGGGAGGATCATCCTGGGAACACACATGTTTTTTCGGTTTTCGAGACAGAGAGCGGAAGAAGGGTCTTCCACACTCTGGAGGGGGACAGGTCATGAAAAGGGGCTTCACCCTGGCTGAGATCATGATCGCCTCGGTGATAATACTCGTTGTCCTCACGGCCCTGGCGGTTGCCCTGATGTCATTTGCCCGGGGAAGCCGGGCCATCGAACTCCAGGACGGCGCCCTTACCCTTGCCAGGCTCGAGCTCGCCGAGATGGAGAGAAGCATGCTTCTCCCCGCCCAGGGAATCACCAGTCGGGCCGACTCCATCTGGGGCAATCACTACACCGTGGAGACATCTGTAATCTCAGGCGGCGACAACGCCATTGAAGTAACAGTCGCCGTGGCCTCCGGAGATACCCTCTCCATAGACCTCACAAGAAGGTTTTACGATAATGAAAGTCAGTAACACTAACGGAAAGAAGATTGGAGACAGTATGGAGCAAGTCTTTTACAGAAAACGGGGTGAAGGCGGCTTCACCCTTGTTGAGGTGGTGATCGCCTCTATCCTTCTGGCGATCATCGTCACGGGCATCGCTTTCTTCTTCATGCATATGATAAAGTTGTCCGACAGGATGGATGATCAGACCAGGGCCCTCGAACTGTGCAGGGAAGGCCTGGAGATGCTCAGGACACAGGATGTCGTTTCCATGTCCGACGGCTGGCAGTCCCCTGAAACGGTGGAGGGCTTCACCAGAAGGATATGGGTGGACACACCCTACGCTCAGTACCCGGAAGCCAAGCATGTGATGTGCAGGGTGAACTGGACAGGCGTGGAGGGTCCGGACAGCCTGGACCTTAGCACGCTGTTCTAGAGGAGGTGAACAGGATGAAAAAGCAGAAGAACGGAAGGGGAATGTCCCTGATCGAGCTTATGATAGTGATCGGTATTCTGGGAATACTGTTCACCGCCGTCTACATGTTCTTTACCAAGGGTACCGAGCAGTTCCACTTCGCAAGGCGCCAGAATCAGCTCGCAACCCAGGGAAGGCTCGCCCTGGAAATTATATCCGACGAGATAAGATGGGCAGGTTATATGCCCGCAGGAGGCTGGCCCCAAGATCAGTGGCATCCCATCGAAGTGGCCGAAGAGAACCAGCTTCAGTTTTACGCGGACTTCGACTGGAGCTCTAACCTCACAGACGAAGACCACAGGAATGTTTTCCGTGGCACAGACGACATCGTAAGGATAACCGACGACGCTTCCTACAGCATAGTTGCTGGAACGGACATAACCGCACTTCAGTTCAACTTCTTCGACGCACAGGGCAACCTTCTGGCCAAGCCTCTGAACGCCACCGACAGGGACGCCGTGCGGCACATTCAGATAAAACTTACCCTTCAGGACACATACATGGGTGATGTGTACCAGACAGTCCTTCAGACCATGGTGACCCCGCTGAACCTGGGTGTTCAGCATAACTTCGACCCTCTTTTCTACCTGCCACCCCAGACACCGGGCAACATTCTGGTGAATGTGTATGGAGAGGATGAACCAGTTCCCACCAACGATGAACAGGCCCTCATCGAAAAACTTATCGCATGGGGACACAGAGTTGAGATACTCGTGGACAGCGAGGTCCCGGTATTCCCATATGACAGCCTTCCCGCCGACCTGCTGATACTAAGGGATATCAACACCTTCCCGGGCATCGGGCACTTCGCCGACAGCGTGGCACTTCAGGCCATTCCCATACCCATAATAGTACTTGACCCCGACGACGCCGTGAGGATCTTCCACATGGCCTATGGAGCAACAGACGCCACCAACCATATATCTCCCATGGCCAAAGTAATTGTGAACCACGACATCCATTACCAGGTACCTCGTTACAACTCGTCCAGCCTCACCTTCAGCATCTACGACAGCCTCGAGGTCAACGCCCCTGTCAACTTCATAGACTCCCTGGCCCCGGGCACCGACCTCATCACCCGTTTCACAGGAATCGCTGGCGACAGCCTTTCAGGGGTCTCGGTGATAAACGACTTCCTGCCCTCTTCAAGGCGCATCCATTATTGCGCTCCGGCATTCGAGCACTATTGTGCGGACGGAGACCGCTTCCTCTATAATGTGATTAAATGGGGTCTGGGTTCTTCCCAGAGCGAACCTCCCCTGGGTGACGAGATAGAGAGGGAAACCTTCGAAGGGGAATCCCCCGGCGAGATAGACCTCACCATCTGGGAGGACGACCTCGAGGGCGGGGTGATGATGCCCGACTCGATACCCATCTACACCGATTTCGAGCCCTCTGGAGCCCCGGGCATGGTATGGACCACGACATCCACAGGCTCCGGCGCCATCACCAGGCTGGGCGACAACACCCTTGAGATGGAAAGAACGGTCTCCGGCGCCTTCGACAGGAACATAGCCGCGGCGTCGGTGGACCTTTCCCCATACAACGCCCTTACCGACGATCTCTACATAACCGTTGACTCCTGGAAGGGAACCTCCGAGACCATAAACGCCGAAGACGGTGTTTTCCTCTACTCAATGGGCGGTTCGGTTACCGAACTGGTGAATGAGGACTTCGAAAGCCTTCTCCTGGCCGGAGGTGATGTGGAGTTCTGGGGCGACCTCTACGGCCGCCACAGGGTTCACTCCCCCGGCTGGAACAACGGCACCTCCTTCGTCACACTGGACACCAGGGTTAACGGGAACTACGGCAGGGCCAGGATGATCATAGAGGTGGACACCTCCACCCTGGATGACGGCACACCCATAACCGTCTACTTCAGGATGAGCGATCAAGGTGACGAGAACAACAACTACAACTCCTCCACAGGAAGCGGCGACTACGTTGGATGGAGCCTGGGTGAAGACATCGCTGATCCCATCGAGGATTACATTCACCTCAGTCCGCAGTCCTATACTAACGGCCAGTGGTACGACAGGGAGTTTACATTCACCCCTCCGGGAACAATGCCATCCACACTATATGTGATCTTCAGCCAGTACGACGACCGCACCGCTACCAGTGCCACAGGGAGCGACGGCATAAGCTTTGACGATGTGGTTATAGTGGCCGATAACTCCACCCTTACCCTCAGCAGGGTCGGAGTACCCTCAACCAGCGCCGACTGGCAGCCCATAGGCGTAGACCTCGACGACCAGGCCGTTATCCACGGAGCCCCCTTCACAGCCGACTACGGCATAGCCCTGAGCCAGTACGGGCTGGGCCCCTGGAGCACCTACGGCATGCACTGGAGGAACTTCGAGATAGGATACATAGATGAGTACTACACCCTTCCAGGGTGGACCCACGGCCCTGTGGCCGCCGGTGGAACCGATGACTGGCTCCTGGAAGAGATCTCCGGTGACCACCGCTGGACCCTCCACGCCAACGATCCCACCCACTACAGCAACAGCACAGACTGCTGGCTGCAGGCACCTGAGTTCTCCATTCCCGCCGGGGCCTCCGACGCCCGGCTCACCATAAGCCATCAGATGGAGCTTGAGAGCGGCTACGATTACGCCTGGATAGAGGTGTCCACCAACGGAGGCTCTACCTGGCAGTTCTTCGAATCCGATGCCTATACCCCGGGGCAGAGTTACAACGGGCACGACGCGTTTTCGGGCACCATATCCCCCAGCACCCTCAACCTGAGTCTGGAGGACTACGTGGGCCAGAGCATCACACTCAGGTTCATGTTCCACTCCGACGGAAGCGTAACCAGGAGCGGCTGGGTGCTGGATGACTTCCACGCCACCTGCAAGGTGGTGGGCATAGCCGTGCAGGCCATAGGGTTCAAGCCCGTCACAACAGGCGGCTCCTGGGTCTTCGACAATGTGGATGTGTGGCTGGGCGGCGTTTCAGCCGACGAGTTCACAGGCTCAGGGGAATGGAACAAGGGAGAGCTCACCTTTGCGGGAACCTACACCGTTAATGCCCCTGTGGGGGAATGGGCGGTGATAAACCTCAGCGAGGACTTCATACTTCCCGAGTCCCGGAACCTTCTGGTGAAGCTCGAGATGAACCAGGCTTCGCCGGCCACCGGTTACGAGTGGGTGGCTGAGCCATCCACCAACATGAGCAGGTGGGCCACATCCGGCACCGCCGATCCTTCGGACCTGAACCTGGGCAGCGTAAGGCCTGCCCTCATGGTATCCCTTCTTGACCACGGCGACAGGTTCGTCTTCCAGTCTGCGGCTTCATCCAGCCCTGTGATGCCCCTTGCCTTCAACTCCATCTTTGGGGACTTCGAGGGCATCTACACCCTCGCGGAACTTGGCTTCAGCGGCGAAGTGGCATGGGTCCACGGTGGAACCAACGACGACTGGGAGATCGGCGCTCCGATCTTCACCCCGGATATCGACCCGGCCCTTGCCCCCATTAACGAGAACAGCATAGCTGGCAACGACCTTACCGACGACGGGAACTACGATCCCAACGCCTGGTGCTGGATAAGGTCAGGAGCATACGACCTTTCCGAGGCCGCGGCCTACGATTCCATTGCCATGAGCTACGACAGGTGTCTGAGAAGGTCGTTCAACGACCTTGCCTTCATACAGATGGCCTTCACCGATACGGATACCCCGCCCACTTCGGAATCCGACTGGATAACAGTGAAGACCTGCGATTACGATGACACCAACTGGACAGGCGATGTGCTCCAGCTTACTTTTTACTTCGATCAGGCGATAGCCGACGGAAAGAACTACTACTTCGTGCGGTTCGTTCTGTCCAGCGGCCCATGGGCCGAAAAAGGCGGCTGGAACATAGACAATGTGGGCTTCTACGGCCGCAACGGCATATAGGAGGATAGCGATGAACAACAATGGAAGAAGAGGATCCGCACTGATGCTGGTCGTTGTCGCCGCCATTTTCCTGATCATCCTCACCGGCGCGCTTTACACATACTTGAAGAGCAATGTGGACACCCAGATTTGGACAAGGGACAGGATGCAGGCCCGGTTTTCCGCCGAGGCGGCCATAAACCTGGCCACCCACATGCTGGTTGCCGGTGCAAGCCTTCCGGACACCCTTACTCCAACTCCGATTCTGGGAACCATATCATCCTTCGAGACATTGCCAGGGGAGATGGGATCCGCATTCGTAACGGTGGATCCCAATGACAGCAACTATGTGGTAACCAGTGCAAACGCCTTCATGCTGAGGTGCATCGCCGAGGTTCAGGGAAGCACCACCGAAACCTACGGAATGGAGGCAGTAGTTATGCCTGAGAACCTGGCCAGGTTCTCCGTCTTCATGGACGATCCATCCACCGACGGCTACTACGCCGACGGGTACAGGTTCGACGGCCCTTTCTACGCCAACGGGCCCGTCTGCATCTACAGCAGCAGCCCCACCCACGAGAACGACCCGTTCTTCTACAGCCTGCAGCTCACCTCAGATTACTACATCTACGGAACCGGCGCCGGCGGATCCCACGAGACCACCCCAGCCGCGGGGAATCTGCAGATGCAGCCCTACAACAGGCTTATGATGGGCTCTCCATACTTCGAGCTGGGCATCGAACCCATCCCCTTCGGTTCGGATGAGCTTGACTGGGAGGGGGTGAGGACCGCCGCACAGAACGGAGGGCTGGTTCTGGACCTTGAGGACGGCGCCAGAATAAGGCTTGAGGGGGACAGCACCATGGTGGTCAGGCGCACCGCCGGCGGGGCGGATGAAACCTATGATCTCGCGACTCTGGACAACCCGGTGGTCTGGATAGCGAACGAAGACGATGAGAGAGTGTATCTATCCGGAGACCAGTTCCCAACGTGGGATATGTCCCTTACCATAGGCTTGATGGGAAGCCTCTATATGAGCGGACCTCTCCTGTACGCGAACAGAGAGTTCGAAGATCCCGACAACAAGGTCATTCTGGGTCTCATGTGCGTGAGAGGAGATCTGATAATCGCTGACGATCCCGACGGGCCTGAGCCTGGCTGGGAAGGTTTTCAGATCTTTACCGATGTGTCATTTGAGTTCGATGCGGTCATTGTCACTCTGGACGGAGTCCTTGAGGCAGAGAAGTACTGGGAGCCGCTGCCGGCTCCTGGAACAAGTAAATGCGCTCAATTCACTCTCTTAGGCGGGTACATGATACAGGAGGAGGGATACACAGGCACCGCCAGCGGCCAGGGATTCGACATTTCGGTGTGGTTCGATCCGAGACTTCTCACCATGCATCCCCCTTACTTTCCCACAACGGCAAACTGGAATACTGTAATGTGGTCAGACAGGGAGGAAATGACCCCGGAGGATGTGGACGGAGGACTCTACCAGCCCTATTAGAGGGAGAATAGCAGAATGAAGGGGAAAAGGGGCTCTGTACTGGCAACGGTGGTGATAGTTGCGGCGGCGCTGTTCGCTCTGGTGGGTGTTACCTACACCTACTTCACCATGAACGCCAGGACCATGGCCTTCACCATGAACCGCACAAGGGCACTGGCAAGCGCAGAGGCCGGAGTCGCCCTCGCGGTTCATCACCTCCAGTCCCTTGACGAGCTGCCTGAGGGAGATCCGTTCCTGCTCTCGATGGAGGGCGACAGCATGGGATGGACCATGCTGCCAGGGGGCGGCCGGGCAATGGTTGTCATAGACCCGTACAACGGTACCCTGATGGCCGGCCTTGGCAACGGCTCCGTTCAGATAAGGACGGAAGGTCTGGCCGGCAATGTTAGCCGTGAAGTTGTGGCGGGGGCTTCCCCCGCTTATCCTTCCAGCTTTGCCCTTCTCACCGATGGGGGTATCGGGAACGGGTTTTTCTCCGACGGCAGGGAGATCAACGGAGCGGTTCACTCCAATGGGGTGATAGAGTTCTCCAGTTACTCTCCCGATTCCACCGGAGACCCCAAGGGAGAGATGTTCTCCACCACCTCCGATGGCGGCTTCCGTTTCTCTGACAGCGGTTTCTCCACCGTTCCCCATCCCGAGGGAAGCTCCATCTGGGTAAGGCCCTATGCCAACCACAGGCAGGGTTCACCCTACTGGAGACCCTGTTCCCCGCCGGTGGACTTCTCCAGGATGAGCTCGCATTTCAGGAACCTGGCATCAAGCGCCGAGGGAGTGAGGATTACCGCCGCAAGGCTGCTCCTCGACGGGAACAGGGTGCGGTTCAAAGAGACAGAAGGAGCCGAGGAGAGGGTTCTCGACCTTTCCGGAGTGGACCTGCTGCTGGTTGAGAACGGTTTCAGCCCGGTGATAGTGAAGTCGGTAAGGCGGCTGGAAGAGCCACTTACCATCCTTGCCAGGAGTGACCTGATCATAGGAGGGGGAATAGACGGCGGTGTTGCCGGTTCCGGAGGTCCCCTGGGCCTTGTCTCCCTGGGGAGCGTGGTGATCGCCGATGACCCGGACCTTTCCGGCACCGGCGACTGGCCTGGCGACTGGCAGATAGAGACGGACGGAGCGATGCTCATAAGGGCTTCCGTGGTTGCCGCCGGGGGAGGGCTTCGGGCCGCGACCCCCTACAAACCTCAGGAGCAGACAAGGGTTACTGTTTCCGGCAGTCTTACACAGGTACAGATGGGTAGGCTTTCGTCGGCGAACAGCGGTTATGAGCTGGGGATATCCTGGGATCAGGGCCTCGGTGCGCTGCATCCGCCGCACTTTCCCATGCTGGGCAGGTGGAACGTTTTCAGCTGGCTTGTGGACCCCCCGGACCAGGGGGATATCGATATTACCGATGATCTTGTATGATACATATAGGCAGTAACTTGGAAGAGCGGAGGACATCATGGAAAGAGTAAGGGGATTCACCCTTGTGGAGATCATGATGGTCGTGGT
>DAINQE010000022.1:0-31402 GCA_036743055.1 Candidatus Sabulitectum sp.
CCCTGGAGCTTCAGCCAGTAGTGGGCCATCCTCTTGTTCTCGTAGATGAGCATCTCGTCAAGGGAGGGATATATCTCCCTTTTCATGAACCTGTTGAGAATGGTGAGCCTCTCGTCGAACATGGTCTTGCGTTCCTGGACCTTCGAAGGAGGCCGGCAGAGGTAGCCGTCGCAGCCGCTCCTCTCCACCTTCTCCATCCAGTCCGGCGCTATTATGTCAACCACTTCGTGTTCGATGCCCAGATCCCTGCAGGACCGGACGTAGTGCATGTACTCTCCGCAGAAGCTCTTCAGCACACCCAGTTTCATATGCCCTCCAGATATTCCAGGATGGCTTCCGCTGCCCTTCTCGAGGAAGGCTTCTCCGTTATGTGGAAATACATCGGTATCCTTTCCCTTTGAAGTTCAAGGTACTTTTCATCAGTGGAAGGCAGTTCATTCAGGATCGCCTCCAGTTCGGAGGTTTCGTCAGCCACCGGACCGTACTCCCAGAACCTGTAGTTCCTCTCCCCTCTCCACTTAACACCGTGGGCGTTCAGGAAGACGCACGGCCTGGGCTTCACGGCGATGAACTCGTAGACCATGCTGCTCACGTCGCCGGCGTAGAAGTCGGCGGCCCTGAGCCAGGTTCCGTCCACTGCTCTGGTGCTTCCGTAATCGATGATCACGTTGTCCCCCTGGTCCTCCTGGCGGAACACCTCGTATCCGTGGTGGACCCTCCAGTGCTTCACAAGAAGGTGCGGGGCGAATATCAGGTTCATGTCGGTACGATGTCGGAAGTATTCCAGGATCCAGCGGGAGAACGCGTTGTAAGAGGTAAGCCCCGGCTCCCAGTGGGGGCAGTAGAGAAGGGCAGGGTTCCCGTTGGGAAAGGGTTTCCCGGTGTATCCCGATGTGATGTCGAACTTGGGCCAGCCTACGATCTTCCATGGCATGTCATGCAGGATCCCTTCATCCCGGAGTCTCTGCAGATGGTATTCCCCAGGCAGGAGCATCATGTCCATCCTCCTGAAACCCTTTTCGAATCCATAGCTCCTGTCACCGCAGCCGTGGTACTGGTAGATGATCCTGGGCCCCGTTATGCCGTGCTTTCCGAAGATGCCGGGGGTTCCGTGGGAGGTTGTCACCACCGCGTCGGCGTCCCTGAGTATCCGACGCGCTCTCCGCACCATGGCGTTAACAGAGGGATACAGTTTTCCCTTCAGGTTCAGGTGCCTGTATCTGAAGGGCTGGGGTATCTCCACTATCTCCGCGGCGGTACCCGGAAAGAGTTCCCTGACCCTCTCCAGCGCTTCGGTATGCAGACGGTTGCAGGAAAGGCAGAGCACCTGATGCCCCGGACCTGCCATACGGCCGGTCTCCATGGCGGTTCCGGCGGTATGGTAGAGCTGGTGAAGCCCGTTGAAGAAGAGGAATACTGTTCTGGTCACCCTGCGCACCCTTCACCTGCGGGTAAGGCCCACATTATAATTCCACGGTTCCTGACCACCCAGACATACGGTATGGAGTTGACATGAAGATAGAGGTTCCCCACGGTGAAGTGGTAGACAAGGTAACCATCCTTTCCATCAAGCTGGCAAAGATAACCGACCCGGACAAGCTATCCAATGTCCGAAGGGAGTACGATCTGCTTTCGGCTGCCATGGAAGGGCTGGGGATCACCCCGCGCTCCCGGGAGTTCACTGACCTGCGCTCCGTGAACCTGGAGCTCTGGGAGATAGAGGACCGCATAAGGAAGCTGGAGGCCGCCGGGGACTTCGGGGAGGACTTCGTCGAATGCGCCCGGAGCGTCTACAGGCTCAATGACACCAGGGCCCGGCTCAAAAGGGAGATCAACCGGAGGACCGGTTCCCTTCTCGTTGAGGAGAAGGAATACGCGGACTATTCGGAATGAAGGGCCGCATCCCTCCCGATGCCCTCTCCAGGGTGAAAAGGATACTGATCATACAGTACAAGCCCTTCGGCGATGTACTCCTTAACACTGCGTATCTTCCGGCGCTCAGGGAGGCTTTCCCCGATTCAGAGATCGAATACCTCGTGCAAAGGCCATACAACGTCATCCTTCAGGACAACCCAAGCCTTGATCGTCTGCTGATCATGGAGAGAAGGAAGAAGGGCACCGCCGGCTACGCCCGGGAGCGGTTGAGGGTGCTGGGGGAGATCCGCCGTCGGGGCTACGACATGGTCATTGATCAGGCCAGGGGACCGGCCTCGGCCTGGATGACCCTGGCAAGCTGCGCCAGGCACAGGCTGGGTTGGCACAGACCCGGGAAGTGGAGCAACCTCATATACAACCACCGCGCGGTCAGGGATCACCGCAGCTACGCCGCAAAGGCCAGGTTCGGCCTCCTTGAACCTCTGGGGATACGGTATGACGGATCAGGAACTTTCATGCACATAACCGGAAGCTCCAGGGAGAAGGCGGCTGCCTGGTTCCGCGGGAACGGCCTCTCAGGGGATGATACCGTGATCATCTCCCCTGTCACTCCAATAGCCAGGCGCCAGTGGAACCTCCGGTGCTACGGGGAGCTGGCGGACATGATCGTATCCCGTACCGGGCTCAGGGTTGTGTTCCTCTGGGGACCGGGGGAGCTGGAAAAAGTCAGGGAGATAACCTCCGGAATGAAAAGGGAGTCCCTGGCAGCACCGGCGACCACCTTCAACGAAGCAGGGGCATTCCTGGAGAAGGCCAGGGCGTACATAGGCAACAACGGCGGGGTTCACCACCTGGCCACGGCCATGGGAACCCCTACTCTGACGATATTCGGGCCGGGAACCAACCCCTGGAAATGGACAGCGTGGCACATGCCCGTCCACCGGCATGTGATGAGCCAGGCCCTGCATGAAAGGACCGACGACCGGCTGGGGCTGGAACCCGGGGAGGTGTTCCAGGCTTTCAGCGGGCTTCTCGACTACCTGAGATAGCCCTTCCTGAAAATGGAATGCCAGACGATCTGACCCTTCCTGAAGAGGTTCAGCGGTTTCCTTCCAGCGGGTCCGGGCCGGGTTTCCAGAAGGTCAATTATTTTCCCGGATACGGTTCCGTCCAGCCTTGGGTTCACCATCTGCATGTGCTCCCTGCGCATGGAGCTGAACTCCCCGGGATGCCTGAGGCATCTGTCCACCGCTCCCCGGAGTTCCCCCGGGGCGGTGATGTCGATGCCTTTGTCCCTTCTTCCCATGGTTCTGAAGGTAACCACCGGCTTGTCCAGGGCCACGAATTCGTAGACCACCGAGGATGTATCGGAAACGAGCACGTCCGCCATGTGCAGGAAGGGGGTTATGTCATATCCTGTGGCCATTCTTATGCCTGAACTCTCCAGACGGCGTACTGCCTGCTGATCCATGAACTCGTGGGGCTTGCAGAACCAGATCTCCCCCGGACGCGGCGTTTCTGCCAGTACCGGCAGCAGCATGCCCGCGGACTCCATGGACCTGCTGTGGGTAGGGGCGTAGAGTACCACCCTGGAATCCGGTTCCACCCCCAGTTCCCTCCGCACGCCGGAGGCATCGTAACGCATTATGTGGTCCATCTTCGGCCAGCCGGTCTCGAAGACCCGGAAGTAGCCGTACTTCCCCTGGAGTTCCAGGAACCGGCTGGTCACCACCGGACCGGATGTGAGGTAGATATCGAAGAAATGCCTGATGGCGTAATGGGAAGGTTTCTCAATACCTATTCCGTGGAACAGCTCGACCTTTATCCCCGGCAGCCTGAAGTCCACGAAGTTCCCCGGACAAAGGACATAGTCCGGTCCCCAGTCAGAGGCCCGGGCCAGGTCCATGAAGACCGGGACCCCGGAGAACTGATCAGGCAGGTTCCTGGCCACCTTGCCGCTCACGAAAAAGGCACTTGGTATCCCTCTGCTCAGAGCCTCTTTCAGAACAGGCAGCACAACCGGTATGGAATAGAGCTTGGAAACGTAGAAGAGCAGCTTCAACGGATCGGTTCGCCTTTCCGGACGCTGCTTCTGATGGTGGTGGTGGAGATGGATTCGGTCCTGGGGAGGTAGACCACCCGGCAGAGGTCCTGAAGGAAGTCGAACTCCCCCTTCCAGTCTTCACCGATGACGAACACCCCCACCCCGTGGCGGATCACATCCTCCCTCTTCTGTTCCCAGCAGGTTTCAGGGATCACCTCGTCCACATACCTGATGGCGCCTACTATCTCGGCCCGGTGCTCCCAGGGGTATATGCACTGCTTGTGCTTCGTGGCGTTGAACGAGTCGGTGGATACGGCCACTATGAGATAGTCCCCCAGTTCCCGGGCCCTTCGGAGAAGGTTGAGATGCCCGATGTGGAACAGGTCGAACGTGCCGTAGGTGATAACTTTGATCATGCTACCAGCCCCTCCTGATGAGTGCCGCCCACTGCTCCAGGAACTGGGTCTCCCCTGTGGCGGGTTCAGAATCCCAGCCTGTGAAGGATCCCTTTCTGTCCAGCGCTATCACCGGTATTCCAAGGGCGGTTCCGTGGAGCCAGAGATCCCGCTCGGTGGTTATCACCGCGGATGAGCCGGCCACGATGGCGGCCATGAGGGAAGGGCCGGTATCGGCGGGTATCCCGGGATTCTTCCCGTTGGTTATCACCAGTTTCAGGGGTATCTCGGCCCTTTTTTTCTCGAGTATCCCCGCGGCCTCCTCGGTTGCCAGCATGTAGGGCAGCGTCCTATGGGATACCGGGGAAAGTATTGCAGCTGCCTTGTCTGAAAGGATCGAGGGAGCTTCGGGCTTCCAGGCTCCGAAACCGGCCAGACCCAGAACGGACATCATACCGTTCACGGCTCCGGGAAGGGGCTCGTTCTGCATCCTCACCCGTATGTTCACCGCCGGGTGTTCCCTGAAGGAGACACAGGCCGATGGCTGTGTTCCTTCCACGTAAGCGGACAGTCCATCGTCGGGTTCGGTGGAGAAGAGAAGGATGTCCGGGGGAGCCTCCGGGCTGGGGGAGCCGTGGTCCCCTTCATAGACATGGATCTCCGGCTTCCAGGGCAGGAAACCCGCCATTTCCTGGTAGTCCCTGTGTATGACCAGATGTACAGGCGTGTTGCGATAGGATTCCTGGAGGGCCCTTGCCATGTAAAGCGATGACCATACGCCCCCGGCCTCTGCAGGGGCAAAAACCCCCACTGCACCGGGATTCCTCACATTCTCCGGAAAGGTGAACGTCCTCAGGGTGGAACTCAGCCTCTTTCCGCGCTTCTCACCGAACAACCTTTTGAGGAATCTCACCGTTCGTATCCTTCCATGAGCCTTTCGGCAATTCTGGAGACCGCCGGGTTGCCGGCATCGATGCCGGCGAGTATGGCGGCGGCTGCTCCATGTTCACCGGAAGCCTGAAGGCAGTGACCGTGGAGCACCGGGGCAATGGCGTCTCCCGGGTAATTGTACAAAAGCAGTCCTGAAAGCGCCAGTGCGCCCTGGCGATCCCCTGTTTCCAGCAGTGCCAGACACAGGTCCACAGCACTCCAGAAACCCTTTCTGGCAGTGTCCGCTGCGGCCAGGGAAAGCAGGAACCATTCGCCGGCTTCCTCTCCTGCGTTCCTGTAGAGCGCCGCTGTCCCCCTGGCCCGGTAGAGAAGCCAGGGGTCGTCGCTCTCTATACCGTCCATAACCCCGGCGGCCAGTTGTGAGAGACCTGCGGTCCATGCCGCCCTTGCCGTCCAGTAGTCAACCAGGGCCGTATCTCCGCAGAAGGGAGCGAGGGTTTCGATCATCAGCAGAGCCCTGTCCCCCTCCCCTGCGTAGAGGGCTTCCTCCAGCATCCTGCAGAGTATCCTTGCCTGACCGGGTACACTGCCCTGCTCCGCCCAGGCTTCTCCAGCCTCAGGGAGAAGACCTGCGTTCTCGAGATCAAGGGCGCTGGTAGAGAGCAGCGCGGCAAGGAGCAGGATCATCTGACATACCTCTGTATGAGGCGTCTGGCGAACCTGAAATAGCTAAGCACACCAAGGACGGCGGCGATCGGTGTGAGGATGAGCGATATGTGTGTAAGCTCCCTGAAAATGCTCTTCCCGGGAAACGCTCCGGAACCGGCTGCGGTTATCACCAGAACATAACTCAGGATCACCGTCAGCCTTTCGCTGGTGGTTATGGCTACCACCGGGATGCCTATGCTCAAGGATACCAGCAGAAGCCCCAGCACCACCGCTATGTGATAGTATGCAGGAAGAAGGGCCCATTCGGTGGCTATGATCCCTGTTTTCACCAGGAGGATGAGCATCACGGAGAGGAAAAGCTTGTCGGCCAGCATGTCCAGTGTTTTTCCCGGCGTGGATGAGCCGTGAATCCTCCTGGCGTACCAGCCGTCGAAGTAATCACTGGCAGAGGCAATGAGGACCAGCCAGAAAAGGGAGGTCCTGCTGCCGTTGAGACCGCACCAGACGCATATCGGAAGAAGGACTATCCTTGTCCAGGAGATCAGCGCGGGCCCCAGGGGAAGCTGCTCCTGGGAACGCCGTATCATGTCCATGGCGGCTTCCAGATGAGCGCTCTGCCTGCCCAGAACGGTCATGGGGAACGCTCCAGGTCCGAAAGGAAAAGGTGATCCCTGCCGCTGAAACCGGGAAAGTACCGGGAAAGTATGGCAATGTCACCGGTGGAGACTGTCTCTTCGGGATGAAAGCCTCCGTCGGGCCTGGGGACCATCCAGCCGGCGGAATAGACAGCCTGGATCAGTTCTCCTGAATATCCTTCAACCGCCGGATCCCCCTCCGGGAGTCTGTTCATCGAGGGACGGAGGGTGTACCTGCCGTACCAGGCCAGCCAGGCAAGCAGTTCGCCCCGGGCAGCAGGCGGATCTTCCGGGCTGTTCCACAGGAGTTCAGCAGTTCCTGTATCGCCGGAGGCCACCAGAGAAGAAACCCTCTGATGCAGGCCGCCTTCTTCACAGGGGCCGGAATGGTGCAATGAGCTCCAGAATGAAGATGCAAGGATAAGAATGAAAAAGGGTGAGACGATCATGTCAGACAACCCCGGTAATGGAGCGGGCAACGGGGATCGAACCCGCGACATTCAGCTTGGGAAGCTGACACTCTGCCAACTGAGTTATGCCCGCTCTGCGCATCAGGGAAGAAGCTCTCCTCTGTAAACAATCCTGGCCTCTCCCTGAAGCCACCAACCGGAGTGGTCGCGCCCCACCGTGAGTGTTCTCCCGCTGCGGACGCGTATCTCCACCGGGAGGGTAACATTCTCAAAAATCTCTGCGGCGGCAAGTGCCGAGGCAACGGCTCCCGTTCCGCAGGCAAGGGTCTCCCCCTCCACGCCCCTCTCCCAGGTCCTCATGGAGAGTGAGCCGTCGGGTTGAACCATTACCCAGTCAGCGTTGGCGCCGGCTTCCCCCATATCCAAAGAGCGCCTCACAAGCGGGGCCAGCTCTTCGAAGGAGCCGTCCTCCATGTCCCCTGCGAAAACAACGCAGTGGGGAACGCCGGTATCCAGGAAGGAAGCCACCAGCCCCGGGGGATCCGACAGGGGTCGTTCCAGCCAGTGAACCCTGGGTTCCGTGGTCCATATCCTGGCTTCGGTGTCCGACAGCACTATGCCCCTGTGGATGCCGGCGTCGCTTTCGAAGAGGAATTCCCCGTTCATGGGGACCAGATCCAGATGAGCGGCGAACCTGCAGATGCACCTTGCTCCGTTGCCGCACATCTCCGCTCTTCCTCCGTCGGAATTGTAGTACCGCATCATGAAGGCCGCGCCCCGGGAGCCGAGTATCTCTATGAGCCCGTCGGCCCCTACGCTGAGCCCTCTGGCGCACAGCTCCGCTATCATCTCCCGGTGGATGGGTCCCGATTCACGGTTCCTGCCGTCCACCATGATGAAGTCATTCCCCGCGCCGCTCATTTTCCAGAAAGTCAAGCCCATTTCATGGCCTTTCATTGTTCTCGAGTATGCCCATGTGATATGCCGCCCTGGATGTCATGCCCCCATCCTCCAGCAGCCTTATCAGATCCAGACGAAGCTGGGGGTCAGGTCCCCAGGCGTCGAGGTAACATTCGAAATCAAGGGCCAGCCTATCAAGTGAATAATCCCCCTCCAGATAGGCCATCAGGAGTATCTGCAGAAGCTCTATGGAGGCGTCAACGGGCACCTCCCCAGGGCACTGGGAAAGGAGCAGTAGAGCTGCTGATATCCTGCGTGGATCCATTGAAGCGAAGCCAGCTTCCGCCATGGCGATCCCTGCTTCCACGGGCCAGGTCACAGCCTGCATGGCCTGGGGGTATTCTGTGAAGAATGCGCCGTATTCCCTCTCCCAGAGAACCTGTCTGTCAAGGTCTTCCGCCGGCTCTCCGTCAAGTTCATAGACCCTCAGTGAACGGCCCTGCCACACCGGAGCGAGCCTTTCCAGGGACTCCGGATAGTAGTGCAGCCTCACCGCAAGGGAGCCATCGGGGACCTGGGTGAGACCCGCCAGGTAGAGCAGCCCCTGAAAGGAGCGGTCAAGCGTGAAGTCCGCCTGGAAAACCAGGTAATCGGCCCCCTTCTTCTCCATGAATTCGGCCATGTCAGCCTCGGAGCCGTATATCCGTTCTGCGAACTCGACTATGGTCTCCCTGTTCTCCTTGTTCTCGAAGAAGGTGTGGGTAACGGTGGGGGCGTCTGCATAGGCCGACAGCAGACCGGATATGTGCCAGTATGAGAGGAAGGTCCCTTCCCTGTCACCGGCCCATTGAAGGAACTCGTCAAGTTCGCTGTCGGTGAGGAGGGATCCCCCCTCTCCCATCTCCGCTCCCCAGCGGGAGAGGAGTTCCCCCTGGGCAGGAGCCATCATGGAGAGGGTCCCGAAAAGAGGTACCGCAGCCGCCAGCAGGTACCTGTTCCTCCCCAGGGCCGCAACCATCGGAGGGATGATCGCCGCGGCCAGCAGCACATGCAGTCTGTCGAAGAAGAGGTAGCCCGCCAGGGAAACGAAGAACAGCCAGTAGATGAGTGACTTTCCGGAAAGGGAATGAAAACGCCTGAGCCCTGCGAAGGCAGGTATGGCCGCGGCTCCGAAGAGCAGGAGCATCTGGCCGGGTGAAGGACTCGTGTATCCGCTCACCCAGAAAAGCCTTGCGTCGGCACTGAGAAGGGTCGGGTCTTCGGGGTGGGCAAAGAGGAACCTGAGCTTCGCCAGCACCACCGCGGTAACATGACCCGTGGAATCCGACGGGAAGAAGATCGAGGCAAGGAGCGCAACTGCAATGCCCGCAAGGCCAGCGGCCCTCCTTTTTCCGGTAATAGATGAGACGGCCGCCGCCGCGGCCATGACCGAGGCCGGTGAAAGTATGGCGCCGTCGTGCCTCATGTGGGAGAGCACCAGGGCTGCCAGGAGCTGTGCCGCCACGAATGGCAGAACCGTTCTGCTGTCCGCCCTGGAGAAGGCCAGCCAGACGAACAGCAGGAAGGAGAGGAATCCGGTAACCTTCCAGGCTGCCAGCGCGCAGAAAAGCAATGCCCCGCCGGCGGCAGCGGCAAGGAGGGCCTTTCTGCCTGCCCTTCCCCGGGAGATGTCCGCCAGCATCAGCGCAGCCAGTAGTATCGGGAGGGCAACGGTTTCCCTGTAGAGACTCTCCCCCCTTGACCTGAGCAGGGCGGGCAGGAACACCGCATAAATGGCGGAACCCAGCAACGATTCATCGGTACGGTACCCGGTGTTCCTCATCCAGAAGAAGAGAACGGGAATGGTGAGGAGGGGAAAGAGCCTGGAAAACAGCCTGATGAATGAGTCGAAGTCTCCCCCTGTAACTCGGTGAAGCCCCCCGGCCAGGTACTCCTCGAATATGGAGTTCTCCCCTGTGACCATTCCTCCCGGGCGCATCACGAGGGTGTCCACCTGGGGAATCCCTGTTCCAGACGATACCATTTCGGCATACCTGTAAGCCTGGGTGGTCTCCCCCTGCATCCTGTCCGGAGGAGGCATCACCGCCTGGGCGAAAACCGTGCGGAAAACCAACCCCCCTGCCATGAGGATCAGGAGGAGAAGTGCGGTCTTCGTGTATGAGGCGGAGTCAGCCGATGCGCGCATGGCGCTTGGCGATCTTGGCTGCAATTATCTTGAGGGTCTCTGCCGGGCCGGTGCCTCCAATGGCAACGGAATCAACCGTTGGCCAGCCGAACCTGTTAAGGTCCCGGGACATGTCCTCGGTGGACATTATTCCCGGCAGGTCACGCTTGTTGAACTGGAGGACGATGGGGATCATGGACATGTCGAGGCCGTAGCTCTTCAGGTTGTGCTCGAGGTCGTCAAGGGTGTTCAGGTTGGCTTCAGCCCTCTCCTTCTGGCTGTCGGCCACGAAGACTATGCCGTCAACACCGTCGAGGATAACCCTGCGGCTCAGGGCGTAATAAGCCTGACCGGGTACGGAATAGAGGTGAAGCTTGAGCCTGGTGTCGCCGATCCTTGCGAAGTTCACCGGAAGGAAGTCGAAGAAGACCGTTCTTTCGCATCTGGTGCACAGAGTGACGAGTCTGCCGCGGTTTTCCGGAGCGATGAGGTCTCTGATGCCCCGAAGATTCGTGGTCTTTCCCGAAAGACCCGGACCGTAGTAAACGATCTTGTAGGCTATCTCGTTGCCGGACCTGTGCATTGATCCCCCCTCTTACAGTCTGAGACCCGTTTCACAATATATAACCTTCTTCGGTACTTCTTTCAAGAAGCAGCTCCAGCCTCCGGGCAGCCTTTTTCCCCGTGAGCCTGAACCTGCCGCTTATCTCGTCGGGGGCACCGTACAGATATTCGTCCAGGAGGTAGGAGAGAACCGAACGCAGCCTTCTTGCCCCTATGTCCTCCTTCTCCTGGTTAAGATGCCTCGCCGCGGCGGCTATCTCCCGCATGGCCCCGGACTCCACGACCAGCTTGAGACCGTCGGCCTCAAGAAGCTTCAGGTACTGGTCCAGTATGCAGTGCTCAGGTTCGGTCAGTATCCTGAGAAGGTCTTCCTCCTCAAGGGGATCCAGGGATACCCTCAGAGGAAAACGCCCCTGAAGCTCCGGTATCAGGTCGCTGGGGCTGGTTCCATTGAAAGCTCCTGCGGCTATGAAGAGGATATGGTCAGTCTTGACAGGGCCGTATCGGGTTGGCACGGTGCTTCCCTCCACCAGCGGGAGAAGGTCTCGCTGAACACCCATTCTGGACACGTCGGGACCGCTGCCCCCCTCCGACCCGATTATCTTGTCTATCTCGTCTATGAAGATGATGCCTTCCTCCTGGGCGAGCCTGATTCCTTCGGCCACATGGTCTCCCCCCTCGAGGATCCTCTCCATCTCGTCATCGAAGAGCTTCTTTCCTGCGTCCGAAACCTTCATCCGTATCTTTTTCCGTCTGCGTCCTATTACCTTGTCCAGCATCTTTTTCATCTGGTCGTTGATCTGATTGTCGAAGCCCTGTCCCGGAACCATGGGAAAGACTTCGACCCCCATGGCCTGTTCTGAGACGGACAGTTCTATCTCCATGTGGTCCAGCCTGCCGGAATCCAGCATGGCGCCGGCGGTTTCCGTGGTTCCCAGGTCGGGTGCCGCGGAGAGTATAGCCGAAAGCAGACGGGCGCGGACCATGTCTGCGGCCTCCTTCTGCTTTTCTTCCCTGGCCTTCCTGGCGGAAATGTTCACAGCGGTCCTGGCAAGGTCCCTGATGATCCCCTCCACGTCCCTTCCCACATAGCCGGTCTCCGTATACTTCGTAGCTTCCACTTTTACGAAGGGAGCGCCTGTGAGGCTGGCTATCCTCCTGGCGATCTCTGTTTTGCCCACCCCGGTGGGACCCATCATGATGAGGTTGCTGGGGTAAATCTCGGTACGGAAGGGTTCCGGGACAAGCCTTCTTCTGTAGCGGTTCCTCAGGGCGATGGCCACCGCCCGCTTCGCCTCGTCCTGGCCGATGACATGTCTGTCGAGCCACTTGACCGTCTGGACAGGTGTCATGTCGTCCGGGCGCATATTTCCTCCGACTGTACTTCGCCGCCGGTGTAGATGCAGATGTCGCAGGCGATTGAAATGGCCTCCGTGGCAAGCTTCAGCGGACCCATCCTGGTGTGACGGTCCAGCGCTCTGGCGGCGGCCATGGCATATGGGGAACCGGAACCCACCGAAACTATCCCATCGGGGGATTCCACCACCTCACCGGAGCCGCCGATAATGAGCGCGTGAGTGCTGTCCACCGCCGCAAGCATGGCGTTAAGCTCCCTGAGGTACTTGTCGGCCCTCCATTCCCTGGCCAGCTCCACGGAAGCCCTGGGCAGGTTCCCCCTGAAGGTCTCCAGCTTCTCCTCGAGCCTTTCGACCAGAGCGAAGGCGTCGGATCCGGCTCCGGAAAACCCCACCAGAACGGTCCCTCCGCAGAGCTTCCTGATCTTTTTGGCTGACATCTTGAGTATGGTATCCCCCAGAGTTACCTGCCCGTCTGCGGCCATGGCCGCCTTGCCGTTCCTCACTATTCCCAGAACGGTCGTGGACCTGAGTATCATGATCCCTCCCCGGTGAGTTCATCGAAACCGATGCTCTCCAGCACGGCCTCCCGGGCCTCCGGAGAGAAGGACTCCATGGAAAGGATGTACCACAGGGATATCCTCCGGGCCTCGTTCGGGTCGTCGAGGAATCTCTCCGCCAGGGCCGCCACCCTTTCTCCTCCCCTTTCCTCGCCCAGGACAGGGGCCATGATGGAGCCCAGGGCCACCGATGCCATGACCTCGTTTATGGAGGCGAGGCCGATCATCTCCGTGATGACGTCTTCCGAGGAGAGGTCTTCCCTCCACTGAAGTCCCGGGCTCTCCTGGTCCATGCTCCCTATCACCGCGGCCAGGGCGGTATCCATGATGTTGAGACCCGCTGAATAGGGAGAGAGCACCGTGTGTCTGTCAACAGTGCAGGACATGAGTTCCATGAGGGCTGCGTCTCCGCCGCCGGTTCCCAGGGAATCCAGCACCCTCCTCGCGTTTATGTAGTCTCCGAATGCCAGGGCCGCCTCGATCCTTATCCATTCCTGCGCCGGGGTGCCATCGCTTATGGAGTCTATTACCGAAGAGAAGGCCTGTGCTTGCTGGAACTCCCCCGCCACCGCAGCCAGCTGGGTAATGGCGCTGTTCATGGCGCTGGAGCCGGAAGCGGCGGCCACGCTGTCCATCCATGCCACGGAATCGTTCACGTAAAGCCTGGCCGCCTCGGGACCCTGGGTGCCCATTACCAGCCTCGCCTTGAGCATCACGAAGCTGGGCATTATGGGAAGCCATTCCTCGGGCATTGCGGAGAACAGCTCCTCGGCGCTTTGGAGACAGTACTCCATGTTCTCCGGGTCTCCCTCGGCCAGGAACTGGGCAGCAAGGCGGGTGTAGCAGCTCACGTAGTTCCTGGCTATCTGGACCGCCTGGTCGTCCTTGTAGACCCCGGGATCGGTAAGTCCGGTAATAAGATAGCTTTCCGCAAGTTCGAGACCCCTCCGGGTGTCAACTGGGACACCTCCGGGTCTGTCCATGACCATGAAGGTTATTCCCTGCATCTGCAGGTAGTCCTCTATGTACTGCCTGTTGTCTCCGGAGACAGTTCCGGCGATCATTATCTCCCTCCCATGGAGGTCCCTGTTCCTTATCATGTTGATGAGCAGAAGGTCCTGCATGGGGATGGACCCCTGGTTCCCCCGTCCCATGCTGGGAACCGTGATGGCCGTGGGACCGCCTGTCATCACCCAGGGCCACTGACCGGTGAATGTCTGGTCCAGCACGCTGCGGTCAACGCTGGATGTCCTGGGAAGGCCTTCTTCGGTCACATGGAAGAAGTTCGGTCCCCAGATGAAAACGGGCTGTATGGAATCTACGATATCTTCCTGATAGGAGAGGAGAAGAGGATCCTTATCCATCAGCTGCCTCATGTACCACCTGGTGTTCATGAGGCTGAGGTTGCTTATGAGAACGTCCCTTCTCACCCCCAGAACGCCCTGGGCGAACCACAGTGGAAAGGTGTCGTTGTCGCCGTTGGTTATGATCACGGCGTTTTCCGGACATGACTCCAGCAGGTTGATCCCGTAGTCCCGGGCCACATAGTCGCCTGAGCGGTCGCACATGTGCCAGTTCATGACCAGTGCTGCTGCGGGGAATGCCAGCAGCAGCCATGCCGACCTGCGCACCGTACGGGATGAAGCCTTCTGAAAGAGGGAACCGGCGCCGATCATGGCCAGGACCGCGTAGAAGATGAATGAAGCTCCGAAGAAGTAGTCCCTCTCCCTTACTTCCCCTGTGGCGGTGCCCTCCGGTCCTGTCTTGAAGTTCAGGTAGACCACGAATGCGAAACTTGCCATGAAAAAGGTCAGGCCCACCAGAACCAGCAGGTCCTTCCGACGCGCCCCCAGGGTGAAGAGACCGGTTATGGAGAGCATGGCTGTGGCAAGCCAGAGGAAGGCCCATGCGGCGCCTCCGGCGGGTCCCATTGGATCGGTCCATGCCTGGGGCTTTCCAACCTGCCATGAAAGGTATTCCCTGAACAGGCCCAGCTGTTCGCCGAAGGGGCCCTTCCTGTCCAGAATGGAGACCTGGCCGTACTGCTTCCTCTCCAGTGCATCCCTGAATTCGGACCAGACGGACGGATTGGTCTCGTTTATCTCAGGGTTCTGAATGGCCCTCAGGGGCATGTAGAGGTGAACGCTGAAAGCCAGCACCATAAGGGCCAGGAACATCACCACGAAACCGGGGCTCCTCCACTCGAAGGCATTCTTCCTGAAAGCGTAGAGGACGTACATGGCGAAGATCGGAAAGACCACGATGAGTGCGCTGAGGTGGTTGCCTATGGAGAGCGTCATCAGGTATCCGGTGAGGAGAAGCTGTCGTCCCGCGGGTTTCCCCTGGAGCCTTCTCTCGATCCAGATGTCGAAGACCCAGAGGATGAGAAGGGAGAGCAGACCGGCCATGGCATAGGTTTCAGTGGCGTTGTTGTTCCTCCAGACGGTGTAGCTGAAACCCGCCAGGAGGGCCGCCGCCGCGGAGACAGGTCTGTAGAGCCAGGGCTCCCAGCCCATCCTGACGGACCACCTCTGTATGAGCCTTGCCACGAGACCTATGGTGATGGTTCCGGCCAGGGCGCACATGAGGTTGACCCGTGCGGCTATGGATGGAATGAAGAAGAAGACGATGGTGGCCACCCTGCCCATGAGGACGAAGAAGGGGACTCCCGGCGGGTGCGGAATGCCCGCTACCCAGGAACATGTTATGTACTCGCCGCTGTCCCAGAAACTGACCGATGGGGCCAGCGTGAGGATGTAAACTGTCAGGGCCGCCAGCGCCGATGCGGCGGCGATAAGCCTGTCGGTGTTGAAGGTTTCCCTTGTTCTCACTTCTTCCCCCTGGGATGTGTCTTCATGTAAACGCCCTTCAGTCTGTCCGTGGTCAGGTGGGTGTACACCTGCGTAGTTCCTATCCCCGCGTGGCCCAGCAGTTCCTGAACCGTCCTGATGTCCGCCCCTGCGTCCAGGAGATGGGTGGCGAAGCTGTGACGGAAAGAATGCGGCGTTGCCCCGGCTGCCCTGGCAGCTCCGCGGACCCCGGATGCAACAATACGCCGTATATCCCTGGGGTCAAGCTTTCTGCCGTTTACGCTCAGGAAAAGTGTGCCGGGATCCTCCCCCTTCACGAACGCCGTTCTAAGGGTCTTCCACCTGGCGATCCATTCACAGGTTCCCTCTGGAACCGGAACGATCCGCTCCCGGCGTCCCTTTCCGGTAACCTTCAGCAGGCCCCTGTGATCCATTGCGTCGGCGGTGGACAGCGATGCGGCTTCAGCCGCCCTGAGACCCGCTCCGTAGAGCACCTCCACCACTGTCCTGTTCCTTATTCCCAACGGTTCTCCGGTATCGTATGCGTTCAGAACGGACCTTACCTCGGCCACCGCCAGGAAACCCGGCAGCTTCCCGGAAAACGACGGGCAGCTGACCTTCGAGGCTGGATCGTCGCCGCTCCTTCCTGTGTCGTACTTCCATGAGGAGAAGGTCCTGAAGCAGCTTGCCATCCTTGCAACGGTCCTTCTTGAAAGACCCCTGGAGGAGCTGTCTACGATGTAGTCCCTGATGGATTCCGCTGAGAAACCGTTCCCCAGCGAACCGCCCTTGTGCACGAAATCCTCAAGCTGCCTTCCGTAGGCCTTTGCTGTAAGCTGGGAAAGACCTCTCCCGTACAGCAGCTCATCGATGAACGCTTTGAGGATCAGTCTATCTTCTTCCTGCAATTGGGACAGAACACCCCCTTCTTCCTCTGCTCGAGAAGCGGGAATCCGCATTTCGGGCACCTTCTGTCAATCGGTCTGTTCCACATTGCGAAGTCGCAGTCCGGGTATTTCGAGCAGGAAAAGAACACCTTTCCCTTCCTGGTGGTTCTCTCCACCAGTTCGCCGCTGCACTGGGGAACGGGACACTTCACCCCCGCCGGCAGGGGCCCGGTATAGCCGCAGCCGCCGGTGGAGCAGGCGGCGTATCTTCCGAACCTGCCCTTCCTCACCGAAAGGGTTCCCCCGCATTCCGGGCAGCTGGCGTTCTCAATCTTTTCCTCCGTACCGGTATCCAGAGGCCTTGTGTACTTGCAGGACGGGAAACCGGGGCAGGCCAGGAATTTGCCGAATTTACCCATTTTTTCCACAAGCGCCCTGCCGCACTCGGGGCATTTCTCTTCCGTTTCCTTCACCAGGGAGGCTTTCACGCCGGGCAGCTTCTTCATGGCCTCCTCCAGCGAGGCGGCCAGGGGCTGGTACAGCTGGTCCACCGCCTGGTGGTAAGTCTTCCTGCCTGCGGCTATCTCGTCGAGAAGGTCTTCCATCTCCGCAGTGAACTCCACCCTGAAGAGCCCCGGGAAAAGGTCCGTAAGAAGACCTGTGGTGACCGTTCCCACCTCGGTGGGATGGAGCTTCTTTTCCTTCAGTTCCACATAGGCGCGTTTCTTCAGGGTGCCGATGATGGAGACATATGTGGATGGTCTTCCTATTCCCCGCTTCTTCATTTCGGAGACAAGGGAAGCCTCGGTGAACCTGGAAGGGGGCGATGTGAACTTCTGCTCGGTTGAGACGTTCAGAAGCTCCGCGGGACCCTCCTGAAGGGCGGGCATCTCCGCGGTGAGCTTGACCTGCCATGGATCCACCTCCGTGAAGCCCTTCTTCATCATTTTCTGACCGGAGGCCCTGAAGACGAGTTCTCCACCCTGCACCAGCGCTTCGGATTCGGAGATCAGAGCGTCTGACATCTGGGTTGCAACGAATCTGTTCCAGATGAGCTCATAAAGTTTCAGATGTCTGGGCTCGAGCTTCCCGGCAAGGCTTTCCGGTGTTCTGGTGACATCCGTTGGCCTGATGGCCTCGTGGGCGTCCTGGGCGCTTCCTGAGGAGCGGTATCTGCGGGGCTTGGGCTCAAGGAGTTCCTTACCCCACCTGCCGGCTATATAGCTTCGGCACTCATCTATGGCCGCCGGTTCGATCCGCACCGAATCGGTCCTCATGTAGGTTATGAGACCCGTTGTCTCACCGTCTATGTCGAAGCCCTCGTACAGTTCCTGGGCAAGCCTCATTGTCACCGAAGGCGAGAAGGAAAGCCTTGAGGATGCGGTGACCTGCAGGGAACTGGTTATGAAGGGGGGGGAAGGTTTCCGTTTCTTCTCCCTGTCCTGCACCGAGACGATGCTCCAGGAAGCCTTCCTGGCCCTTTCCACGGTTTCACGGGCCTTATCTCCGCTGCCCGGGGAGTATCTGTCGCCGTCGGCCCTTCTGCCGCCGTCACGGTGAAGTTTTGCCTGGAATTCGCCTTCGGATGAATGGAAGAGAGCCGTGATCGGCCAGTACTCCCGGGGGATGAAATCCCTTATATCCGCCTCCCGCTCCACTATCATCCTGAGGGCGACGGTCTGCACCCTTCCGGCGCTGAGCCCTTTCCCTACCGTTCTCCAGAGGTAGGGGCTGACCCTGTAACCCACCAGCCTGTCCATGACCCTTCTGGCCTGCTGGGCATCCACAAGGTCCATGTCCATGGAGCCGGCTGAACGGGAAGCTGCTGTGACAGCCTCCCTGGTAATGGAGTTGAACCTTATCCTTCTGAATTTCCTGTCGCCGCCGGAGAGGAGCTGGGACACGTGCCAGCAAATGGCTTCTCCCTCGCGGTCAGGGTCGGCTGCAAGGTAGATCTCTTCGTAGCCCTCCGCCGTCTTTCTCAGCTTGGCCACCACGGAGCGCTTTCCCGGAAGCACCGTATAAGTGGGTTCCAGTGTTTCCAGATTGACGCCTATCCTGTTCAGGGGGAGGTCCCTCACATGTCCGTTGGAGGCTATCACGTCCCATCCGCTGCCGAGGTAGTTCCTCAGGCTGCGGGCTTTCGCAGGGGACTCGATTATGAGCAGCTTGCGTTTTTTTCTGGTAGCCATCGAATTGCGAACTCCCGTTTTGTTAGCTGTTTACTGGTTTTCCGCAAGCCACGAGCTGACCGGGCCGGAAATCGATTCCCAGCAGTCTTCCCTGTAGCCGAGGAAATCCTGGAACTGGACAGGGCTGATGACGCCCTGAACATTGGGGAAGTTCGATGACACCAGACTCATGATGACGGTGTTCTGGTAACGGTTCTCCCTGTAGAGAAGGACAAGCTGATCCACCCCTGAAGGGGTGAGCCATTGGGATACCCTTCTCAGTACCTCGAGACGGGTCTCGGTTTCCTCGGGATGCCTCAGGGCAAGAACCAGCACTTGTGTGGTGTCATGATACTGAAGCAGGACGGCGTCGTCGAGCTCCACCGGGATCCATGCGGCGATCACCGACAGCTGGTCGGCGATCATCTCCATCTCTTCGTCCAGGACCGTGGCCCTGACAGAACCGGGTGCGGATGTCCTGAACGGGACCGGAGGGGGATCCGCGATGACGGAGTACTCGTCGGCGAGTGTAAGCCCCCTGAGTCCCAGGGGGTCATCGTCCTGTATGGCCACGGCTGAGGTGTCGGCGGGTAAGGTGTCCGGCTGTGCGGCCAGGGTGTCCGGAAGGGCGATCTGAAGGGTGTCAGGGTCGCGGGGACCGGTGGTATCGGCGGGGGTTTCCGCCGGGGATTCCGCTATCCTTTCGGGATCACCGAAGAGGTTCATGGGATCCATCAGGTAAAACACCGCGGCAAAGGCCGCCAGGAAGAGCAGTCCCACCAGCGCGTACCTGACCGCCGATGAACCGGTGGGCTTTTCCTCCGCTTTTGTCTCATCGGAGTCGAACACGAGACCCTCGTCCCTTTCTGGCTCGACCCCTTCATTGGCGTGCTCTATGGCCTTTCCCGATGCAGCGCACTTGCTGCATACATGGGCGATCCTGTCGAAACAGTCACGGCAGGTGAGGTCGCCGCAGGTCCTGCAGGGGGCAAGCTTCTCGCCGTCGGTGGGGGTCCTTCCGCAGATATGGCACCTGTTGGTGCTGCGGACCTCGTCCCTGGCCGAGGTTATGAGGATGTCTTCTTCTTCCTCTTCTTCCTCTACCTCTTCAGCTTCATCTTCCCCGATATGCTGGATCTCCTCATCGGCCTCTTCGTCGATGTCCTCTTCGTCGAAATCTGCTTCAGGGATTTCCTCCGCATGGGCAGGGGCCGGCGCCGGTGCTTCTTCCTCCTCTTCGTCGTCGAATCTGGGGAGAAGGTCGATGTATGGGTATAGATCCTTCTGTATGGCCCTGGCCTCCCCCATGGGAACGGCTTCGCGGATTACGGAAGGTGAGTTGTTCACCGCCTCTTCGGCATCGGACATAGAGAGATCGAGACTGGTCACCAGAAGCTTCAGGACCTTCCTTTTCTCTTCTTCGCGGCCCAGTCTTACAAGCAGCAGATCAACAAGGGATTCAGACATCAGGCCCTGCCTTCCAGAAGCTCGAATTGCCTGTGAAGCCTGGCGATGACCATTCTGCTCACCCGCCTCAGTGTTTCGAAAACACCCCTGCCGTCGGAGGCAACCGATTCCAGGCATGGAACTTTGGAGAGCCCTAACTCCTGAACTATCCTGGAGACCGGAACAGCATCGGGAAGATCACGCTTGTTGCACTGGAGAACCAGGCTGACGCCCTTCCTTTTCTGTGTTCTCAGGTTCTCCTTGAGATCCCTGAGACTTGCGATGTTGGCATCCATCCTGGATTCCTGAGAGTCGGCAACGAAGACTATGCCGTCCACCCCCTGGAGAATGAGCCTTCGGCTGTCGGAATACATGGCCTGACCGGGAACACTGTAGAGATGAAGTCTTATCTTGAAACCGTTTATCTCACCTGAATCCAGGGGCAGGAAATCAAAGAAAAGCGTTCTCTCGTTACCCGCTGCCAGCGAGATGAGTTTTCCCCTTGAATCGGAGTTCACCTGACTGTGTATGTACTTCACATTGGTGGTCTTCCCGGAGAGGCCGGGACCGGCGTAAACCAGCTTGCAGTCGATCTCCCTGGCGCTGTAGCTAACGGTTGCCATTAGGTGTCCCCTTCATTCCTGTCTGTGTCGCCGCTGTTTCCGTCCATACCGGTCTCCCCGTCTTTCAGCCCCTTTTTGAACTGGGTGAGTGAACGGCCTATGGACCTGGCTATCTCCGGTATCCTCTTCGCGCCGAAGAGAAGGAGGAGAACCACCAGTATTATGATGAGTTCGGCGGTTCCAATGCGGCCCATCTGTTTCCTCCCTTTCTCCTAGAACCATTTGTAGAGAACACCAACCGTTACCAGCCCGGCGAAGGTCATGATGTTCAGCTTCACTGCGATCTCCGCCAGCTGGAACCTGAGTATGTGTATATCGAAACCAAGTGGCCCCACGGAGAACTCGGCACTGCCGCCGAAGAACTGCCGCAGAGCGACAGAATTGTCGGGAAGCAGAGCGCTTACCGCTTCTCCGAAAACCGTTCCGGTCACCATGCCGGCAACCGCCAGGAACACCCAGAATCCGCTGGATCTGCCGTGAAGCAATTCCTTCCTTCCAACCTGTGTATCTTAATCCAACACTCTGTTCTGCGCAATGCCGGAAAACCGGGTGAAGAGACCGTCGAACCTTTTTGCCAGCACTCCCACGAGAACTCCGGAAACAACCCCCCAGCCCGAGAGCAGGGGTACCATTCCCTCCACTGGTATATCATGCAAAAAAACTCCGGCGACAAGAAGCTGTGACCAGAGAGAGGTGACCGCCCCTGCAACGGAGATCCCCGGGATAGAGACCCTCTCTCCCAGGAGCCTTCGCAGGATCCCCATTGCAGAAGCCGCAGCCGCGGCTCCGGACAGGGAAAGGATGAAGGTGGGCGTGGCCACCGTCCCCATGACCAGGGCCACGATGAACGCCCTGAGAACATTGAGTTCCAGGGTCCGGATCCATCCGAACCTCACTATGGCGATCACCGAAGGTATGTTCGCAAGACCAAGCCTCATGAATGGAACCGGTCTGGGAACCATGGAATCCAGTACCCCGAGGACGGTGGCGCTCACCACCAGAAGGGTCAGCTCCCTGCGGCCTTCTTCAGGCATTCCTCAACCTTTCCGAATAGGCGCTTCGATTCGAAGAGGGTCTCGGCACGGTGCCTGGCGGCCTTCCCGGCCCCTTCCCTGAAGGATGTGCTTCCCTCCATGGTCATCACCGCCTCCATGAGCGCCCTGGGGTCACCGGCGGTGAAGTGGAGGCCGGTCAAGCGGTGGCTGTTCACCCAGGTAACACCTGTGGGAAGGTCGCTGGAAAGAACCGGGGTTCCACATGCCATCGCTTCCAGCTGCACCATGCCAAAGGCTTCGCTTCTCTGCGTAGATGGCAGTATCAGCGCCCTGGCCCCCGAGTAGAGTTCACGGAGTCCTTCGTCTGAGACATCGGAGAGTATCCTCACCGGCAGCGACTTCTGCGAGACCGTCCTGCGAATCCGCTCTTCCAGGGCTCCTCCCCCGGCAAGAACAAGGGGCGGCGGATCCTCCATGAGCTTCCAGGCGTCAAGGAGAACCGTTATTCCCTTGTATCGCCTGAAGCGGCCCACGAAGAGATAGTAGTTCCCCCTGGGTACGCCGGAGGGCCGGAAAAGCCCGGTATCCACCCCTATGGGTATCACCTGGACATTTCCCAGGGGGCTGAGGTACCGTGAGGTCGCCTGGTAGTTGCGGGAAGTAGCAAGAACGGAATACGCCCCTCTGAGGAAACGGCGGAGGAATGGCGCGTAAAAAGGCATTGCGAAGGCCTGCCTGACGATGTCGCTGTGATAGGTCACCACCCATGGTGTTCGCCTCCTCGGTGGTCCTGCAAGCCAGGCAAGGACCGCTGAAGGGAGCGGCAGATGGAAGTGAACCACCTGGTGGCCCCCTCTGAAGAGAGCCCTGGAGAGGCCCGGGGCAACCGGGTTCGAAAGTATCCTTCCAAGTTCCCTGACTCCGTGAACCGGTATGCCGTCCACTTCCCTCTCGCCGCCTCCGGTCACCAGTATCTCCACCTGGTGCCCCCGCGCCGCCAGGAAAGCCGACAGGTCGTGGACGTATCGCTCGATCCCTCCTGAGACTTCGGGGTACACGTCCTTGTAGACCTGGAGTATCCTCATTCCATGACCTCCAGGTAACGGTTCCAGGTCTCCCGGGCCATGCGCTCCATGGAAAACTCCCTTGCGAAATCCATCAGCTTTCCCCGGTCATGGACTGTATCCAGGGCTTCCATCACGGCCCTGGCGATGGATTCACCGGATCCGCCACAGAAACCCGCGGCAACCTGCCCGTATATCTCCCTGAGAGCACGTGCGGGACCGAGGACGGAGGGAGTTCCCGAGACGGCTGCTTCCAGCGGCGGCAGCCCGAATCCCTCGTAAAGCGAAGGATAGACAAGGAGTTCCGCCGCCGCCATGGCGCTTCTCAGCATGTTTTCAGGAACACTTCCGGTCCATCTGACCCCGGGGGTCTCCCGGAGGAGCTCCCTGATCTTTCCTGGGCCCCAGCCCCACCTTCCCGTGACCACCAGCTCCATGTCCCGGTGAACCTCCCTGATTGCGGGCCAGCCTTCCAGAAGGCCCTGGAGGTTCTTTCTGGGCTCCACGGTGCCGGTATAGAGAATGAACCTTCCCTGCAGACCGAACCGTTCCCTGAACGGCAGAGGATCTCCCGGGGTCTCCGGGGCTGAGAGGTAGACCCTGCGGCTGGAAAGTCCAAGCAGTTCGCCTATCTCGCGTGCGGTGAAGTCGCTGTCGGCGAGGACGAGGGACGCTCCCCTGGCTATCCTTGGGAAGTGCAGCCTGTAATAGAGAGACCTGAGAGGCGGGAACCAGTTTGGATTCCTAAGAAAAGCGAGGTCGTGTACGGTTACCGCATATGGCACGCCAGCAACGGGTCTTCCTCCGAAGGCGGGCAGATGGAGAAGGTCATAGTTACCCCTCCTCACCGCGGCGGGTATGGCAATGTGCTCCCGGATCAGCCTGGCCATGGTTCCGCCGGCTTTCCCCAGGGGAATGACGCCGGTTATGCCCGCCAGCGAAAAGCCCTTCAGCAGCCTTTCGGTGTATACGCCGGTACCGCCGCGGTTTCCCGAGGCGGCCCCGTACAGGGCAACTCTGTGGTCAGCCTTCGGCAACCGAGTCGTCGCCCAGGAGAACACCGCCGCGGAAGCCTGAAACGGTCACCCTGCGCCCGGTGACCGAAGCGCTGAGGCGGGAGTCGCGGAAAACCGAGAAGTCCCCGGCTATGGTGTCCGATATCTCGCATGCCTCCACGGATACGGATTCGCCAAAGGATACATGGGGGCCCACCACGGAATCGGTTATCACGCAGCCCTTCTGGAACGAGCAGGGCTGGATCACCCTGGAGCGGATCAGTTCCGGGGTTTCCCCGGGTCCGTTCCTGTCCAGAAGGACCCTGTTGGTCTCAAGGAGGGTCTCGGGCTTGCCGCAGTCGTACCAGCCGTCGATATCAAGTATTCCGAAGGGCTCACCGTTCCTGAGCATCAGTTCCATGGCGTCGGTGAGCTGGAACTCTCCCCGGGTCCTCTGCCCCTTTTCCACAAGGGTGCGGCAGCCCTCCATGAGTCTCTCTCCGCTGGCGAAATAATAGACCCCCACGATGGCAAGGTTGCTCACCGGCTCGGAGGGTTTTTCGATAAGCCTTACGACCCTTCCTTCCTCCAGCAGGACCACACCGAAACGGGAAGGGTCCTCCACCGGACTGGTGACTATCATGTTCCTGGTTTCACCCCGGAGAACCGAGAGATCAGCTGAGAAAAGGGTATCCCCAAGGACTACCATTGTGGGTCCGTCATCGGTGTACTCCCAGGCGAGGAGAACCGCCGAGGCCAGTCCGTCCGTTTTCTCCTGAACTGCGAAGTCAGTGCGTATTCCGGGGTATTCCTTCCGGACCCATGAGACTATTTCATCCCCAAGGTAGCCCGTGATCAGGGTCACATGGTCCACACCCGCATCCACCAGCGTGTCCATCACGTGTGCCAGCATCGGTCTGCCGGCCACAGGCAAAAGTGGCTTCGGTGTTGACCATGTAAGGGGTCTCATCCGGGTGCCTTTCCCGGCCGCAGGTATTATGCAGTGCATCTATGCGCCTCCAGTGTTCCATGAATCCTCGTTAAGGAGTATCTCCGGATATTTTCCAACCACGTAGGAGTGGACCAGGGCCCTCACCCTGAGGCCGGTCTCCATATCCAGCGACTTCCGCGCCAGTTCCCGGGCGCCGTGGGTGGTCACCACCCCTATCATCTTCTTCACGTCGGGTATCAGGGTGGGGGCGACACTCAGTTCATCCAGGCCGAAGCCAAGCAGGAGGGGGACCGCCAGGGGGTCGCCGGCCATGGAACCGCATATGCCCACCCATTTGCCCAGGGGGTGGCAGGTCCTGACAACATGATCTATCTGCCGCAGGACGGCCGGGTGGAAATAGTCATAGAGTTCCGCCACCCTGGGATTGCCCCTGTCCACCGCAAGGGTGTACTGCGTAAGGTCGTTGGTGCCGATGGAGACGAAATCCACATAGGGCAGCATCAGGTCCAGGGCAAGAACCGTTGCGGGGGTTTCCACCATTATTCCCACCTTCATCTTCTCGTCGAAGGGAACCTTTCGCTGTCGAAGGTCGTTCTGCACCATCGAAAGCATGTCCCTGAGCCGTCTGAGCTGATCCACGTGGGTGACCATGGGGAACATAAGGCTGACATTTCCCCTGGCTGAGGCCCTGAGTATGGCCCGGAGCTGCTTGGAGAACTCCTCGGGTCTGTCCAGGCAGATCCGCACCGCCCTGTAGCCCAGGAACGGGTTGGCCTCATGGATGTGGTCGAATCCGGTGCGGAACTTGTCTCCGCCCATATCGTAGGTTCTCACTATGACGTTCTTCGGCGTCATTTCCCGGGCCACCATGTCGTAAATGGAGAAGTGATGCTCCTCCGACTCGCCGTTCTTCTGAAGAAGTCTGATGAACTCCGTCCTGAACAGCCCGATCCCGTCAGCCATGAACTTCTTTACCAGGTTCACTTCGTGTGGAAGCTCGATGTTGGCGGCGAGTTCGACCATTACGCCGTCCTCTGTCATCGCCGGGCCGGAACTCTGGGTCAGTATATGGTCCTCGGCCTCGGTGAATTTCCTCTTCACCTCGGTGTAGTAATCGAGTTCTTCCCCGGTTGGGTCCACTATCACGTGCCCGTGGATCCCGTCGACTATGACCTTGTCCAGGGAGTCGATCTTTCCGGTTATGTTCTGAAGACCCACCACCGCGGGGATCCCCATTCCCTTGGCGAGAATGGTGGTGTGGGAGGTCATCCCCCCCATGTCGGTGACGAAGGCCATGACCTGCTCAGGCTTCAGGGAGGCCGTTTCTGACGGGTCAAGGTCCACAGCGACCAGGACCACCGGTTCGCCGACCTTCTCAAGGCTGTCCTTCTCCGCCCCGGTGAGCTTCGCTATGACCCGTCTTCCCACGTCCCTGACGTCGGCAACCCTTTCCTTGAGATAGGGGTCCGACATCCTGTTGAATTTCTCCGCCACAGAGGCAAGCGCGGTGCTTACGGCGTACTCGGCGTTCACGCCCTCGCCGGTGATGATTCCCTCCACATCCTTGTTTACCATGGGATCCTGAAGGAGAAGAAGCAGGAACTCCAGTATCTGCCGCCCCTCCACGACGTCGGCCACCGAGTCCGCGATGTTCTCCAGGTCGTGTCGTACATCCTCCACCGCCTGCCTGAAGCGCTGGATCTCACCCCTGATCTCCTCCGGGGAACCGCAGGTCTTCCTGGGTTGTTCCAGATCATGCGCCTTCAGGATGAAGGCCGGACCGATGGCGATCCCGTGGGAGGCGGGTATCCCCCTGTAAAGCATCAGAGCATCTCTTCGCCGAAGCCCGATCTTATAACTTCGGCCACGGCTTCCGCAGCTTCCGCGTGATCATCACCCTCCGCGGTTACCACAACCTGGGTACCACCGGATGCTGCAAGGGTCATCACGCCCATAATGCTCTTGGCGTTCACCCTCTCCTCTCCGTTGGATATCCATATGTCGGCTTCATACTCCACCGCAGCCCTCACAATGAGGGCCGCGGGACGGGCGTGTATCCCGAGCTTGTTCGGTACGGTAACGGTGATCTCGGTCATGTTTCTTCCCTTATCCCCGCCATTCCCATGCGGGAAATGAGTTTTCTGTTAAGCCTCTCCGCCGATGTGCAGCCGGTGTTCTTCGCCTGAATGTTCATCATGGCCGCAACTTCCAGGAGCAGGGTTATGTTCCTCCCCGGGAGCACGGGGATCTCCACCAGGGGGATCTCCACCCCGAGTATGCTCATGGTCTTCCCGTCCAGGCCGGAGCGGTCGGCTTCGTCTACTATTCCCGCGTCTATCAGCCGCACCGCAAGGTCAACTGTCTGTCTCTCCTTCGTTGCGCCCACTCCGAAAAGCTCCGCTATGTTCACGAAGCCTATTCCTCGAATCTCCATGTGAAACCCGATGAGGGCGTCGCCGGTGCCTGAGAGCCTGTCGCCGGCGCGCCTTACCCTCACCAGATCGTCCGCCACCAGCCTGTGCCCCCTTTCCACGAGGCCCAGGACAGCTTCGCTCTTTCCGATGGCGCTCCGTCCCATCACAAGGAGCCCTTCTCCGAAAAGGTCCACCAGGGTGGCGTGGAGGGAAACATGGGGGGCGAACACCTCCCCCAGGAAGTCCGTCAGGTCGTGTATCAGCGGCGTTGTATCCCTCGGTGACAGGAACAGGGCCGTTCCCGCCCCGGAAGAGGCGGCAAGCAGTTCCTCGGGGGGTTCGAGACCCTTGGTAACTATGGAGCAGACCACAGGAAAGCCGAATACATTCCCTATGGCCGCTCTCCTCTCCTCCGGTGTAAGGGTATCCAGCAGCGTGATCTCGGTCTCACCGAATATCTGTACCCGGTCGTGGAGGAAGTTCCTGGTGTAGCCGGTGAGACACAGGCCGGGCCTGCTGATGTCCGGAGAGGCCAGTCTCCTGGAAAAACCCGCGTCACCGAAGGCCGGCTCTATCTGAAGCCTCTTCCCCAGCCTCTGGTGAAGAAGACCAACGGTCATCGAGGCCGGATCGGGATACCTGTCCTGCACCTTATTCCCTTGGGGCCAGTTCCACCACCTGGGTAACGCCGCTGGTGGTCCTGTATACCGCGGAGAAGGAATCGGTTTCGGTGTTGAAGAACACCAGGTGTTCGTCGGAGCCTGATACCTCGAACTCGGTCATTGCCTGGTTGGTGGTGAACCTCCTGACCTCGCTGTCATCCCTGAGAAGAACAGGGCCGTCGAGTTCAGATGGTTCAGCGGGAACGTACCATGCCCCTGATGATGGTTCCCTTCCGTTGGTTCCCCTCCTGGGGTGATCGTGATGGGTTTCCTTGAATTTCCTGAGCTGCCTTTCCAGACTGTTAGCACAGTCGTCGAAGGCAAAATACATATCATGCCCCTTGGCCCGGGAATCCAGCCTGAGCCTGTCTCCCCTGAGCTGAACGTGGGACCTGTTTATTCCGGCGGAGAGTTCCAGTATCACATGGACATCGTCGATTCCGTCGTAGAATTTCGCAAGTACGGAGAGCTTGTCCTCAACGTGGTCCTTAAGAGCATCGGTGAGGTCGAAGTGCCTTGCGCTGATCTCGATGTTCATGGTAACTCCTTTCATGTTAACGGAAGCGGAATTAAAAACCGCCTCCCCCGATGGTACGGGGAAAGCGGCTGTGAAAGTAATGCTTCCGATTTCACGATACGATAATATCATTGCCCGCTGGAACGGTCAATACTGACCCTTGGTTTACCCCGGCGTCCATTGTGGTTATTTTCGCCCATTGCACCGCATTCAATTCACCTCGAACCCAGTCATGTCACGCATGCGAAAGGAACCGAATTGCAGGACTACACCGAACTCCGGGACCTGGGCTTCAGGGGGGGGCTGGAGACCCACCAGCAGCTTGCCACCTCAGGAAAGCTCTTCTGCCGCTGTCCCGCCAGGATAAGGAACGATGGCCACAACCAGGAGCTGCTCAGGCACATGAGACCCACCCTGAGCGAGTTCGGGGAATACGACGGAACAGCACTGATGGAATTCAAGACCAGGAAGCAGGTCCATTACCTTCTATACAATGATTCGGTATGCACCTATGAAATGGACGACACCCCGCCGTTCCAGACCAATCCCGAGGCGGTTGCCATCGCTCTGAAGCTCGCCATGATGTTCAACATGTCGCTGGTTGACGAACTGCACATCACCAGGAAGCAGTACCTCGACGGCTCAATCCCCACCGGGTTCCAGAGAACGGCCATCGTGGGGGTCAACGGGGTCATCCCTTTCCTCGGCCGTGATCTTCATTTCGTGCAGATGAGCCTTGAGGAGGATGCCTGCAGGGAGGTAAGCGACCACGGTCACCACATCGTTTTCAGGACCGACAGGCTCTCCATTCCCCTTGTGGAACCCGTTACCGCCCCTGAGCTCCTCACTCCCCTGGAGATGGCCCTGGCGGCAAGGCTGGTTGGAGAGACCATGCGCTCCACCCATCTTGTGCGCAGGGGGATCGGCTCGGTACGCCAGGACGTGAATGTCTCCATTGCTGGAGGAACGAGAATAGAGATAAAGGGGGTTCCCAGGATAAGCATGATCGAACCTCTTTCCAGGATCGAGGCCTACAGGCAGAAAGCCCTTCTCGACCTTCGCCACCTGCTGAGGCATTCCGGGCTGAAACCGGAGGACTTCACACCAAAGTTCAAGGTGCTTCCCACCGAGGGCCCCGGTGACACCGACAAGACGGCGCTGATGACCCTCCGGGGGTTCGCTCGGTTCCTGAACCACCCGACTCAGCCTGGAAAGACCTTCCTGGACGAACTCAGGGGAAGGGTTCGGGTGATCGCATGCCTGGACAGGAGCCCCTACCTTCAGGAGGCGGGTCCCGACCTGAAAAGCGAGATGGACCTTCCGCCTGAAGATACCGCGGTGCTTTTCACCGGACCCGACGAGGACCTTATCACCGCAGCCAGGGAGATATGCATAAGGATCGGGGAGGCTTTCCAGGGAATACCGCCCGAAACAAGGCAGGCCCTCCATGACGGCACCACCGATTTCGAGAGGATCCTCCCCGGAGCGGACAGGATGTATCCCGACACGGACCTTCCTCCCCAGCCCATCCCCCCTGAGACCTTCCAGGAACTCAAGAAGGTCCTTCCCCCGAAACCCTGGGAGAGGAGGGAAACCTACCGCAGGCTGGGTCTGAGCGCCCACCTCATGGACAGACTTCTCAACCTGGAACTCTGCGACCTCTACGACACACTTGTAAGGAAGGTGGACATGAAGCCCGCTCCCCTTGCCAGTCTTATCGCCGACAGGATGCGGGGTTCGAGAAGGGCCGGGATGGACTGGATGGCGGTCCTTGGGGAGAAAGGCATAATCGACTCCATTGTGTGGCTATCCGGGAAGGGAGTCACCGCTAAGGGAGCCGGCATGGTTCTGGACGAGATGTGCGCACCCCGCCGTCCTTCGGTGGAGGAGGCGTACAACGGAGTGAAACCCCAGGGAACCGGAGCGTAGATTGTCAACCGAGGTCCTGAAGGCGCTGATACAGAATTCCACCCTGCTCGTGGTGGCGTTCCTGATGCTCACAAGGCTCTCCAGGTGGAGGCTAATCAGTCAGGGTACGGGAAGCAGGATACTGCAGGGGGCAGCCTACGCCCTCTGCGGGTTCCTTGCCATGCTGTTCAGCGTTGAGGTTCTTCCCGGGGTCCTGATTGACATGAGAACACCCATAATCGTCGTCGCGGTCCTGACAGGAGGCCCCGTCGTCGGTCTCATAGCCCTGGTCCCACTCCTTGCCTACAGACTCTTCGTAGGGGGAACCGGAATGACCGCCGGGCTGGGAATAATCCTGTCGGCCTATGCCTTCGGGCTTGTAATGAGGCGGTTTCAGAGGAAGCCGGAAGGCTATCTCTTTCAGCTGGCTGTTGGAGTGGGTTCCGCGGTGATCTACTACATCTGGATACTCACCCTTCCAGGGGAGATCGTGTTGACCGTCCTCAGGGAGACCCTTATCCCCCTCACAGCAGGGTCCATTCTGAGCATACTGGTGATCTTTCTCATAAGAAAGAGGGAAGCGGTATACGGAGAGGTCATGGCCAACCTGAGGGAGATGGGGGATCTCTTCGAGGAGATATCACTGGATGAGAACATAGGCATCGTTGTCCTCAGAAAGACCAGGATCGAGTATGTAAACCTTCCCCTGCTGGAAAAGTTCGGCTATGTCTCCTTCGACCCTGGGAACAGCGAGCTCCTCGATATCATCGCGCCTGAACAGCATGAAAAGGTCGTGAGTTACCTGGATAGGGTATCTTCGGGAAAAAGACCTGAAGCGTTACCCATGAGACTCACCGTCCCGGGGAGGGGATCCCTTACTTTCCTCATTCACGCAAGAAAGCTGCTCTACAGGGGGGAAGAGAGCGTCCTTGTGGTATCCGTCGACATAACAAGGCTGGTGGAGACCGAAAAGGCGCTGCAGAAAAGGGTGGATCAGCTCAAGCTTTCCCTTGAAGCTTCCGATGCCGTCCTCTGGCGGGCGGACATTCCCTCGGACCGTCTCATTGCGGATGACGATTTCTTCAGTATGCTGAGATACCGCCCCGAAGAGAAACCACCGCTGTTCTCCCATTTCATGGTTGGTACGGATATGTCCCCGGAACTCCGGGCAGCCTTCAGGCAAATGATGGAGAGCGGCTCCGGCGGCGTGTTCGGCGAAATACATTTCACCGGCGAAGACGGCGCGGACAGATGGTTCAACATAGGTGCCAGGGTTACCGGCAGCCATCCAGGCGAGGTGAACGGGATACTCTATGAGACCACCCCCATCAAGGAGAGGGACCTTTTCCTCAGGGAGAAGGAGATCGAGGACCTTCAGTCCCAGAAGATGGAGACCGTGGGCAGGCTTGCCGGCGGGGTCGCCCACGATTTCAACAACCTCCTTCACGTGATAATGGGCTACACCGAGATACTCAGGAAGGTCTCAGGGGACGATC
>DAINQE010000023.1:0-1260 GCA_036743055.1 Candidatus Sabulitectum sp.
GGAAGCGATTCATCCTATGAGATCAGGATCTTCAACGTGGCAGGGGAACTGGTGGACATGTTCAGCGGTAATGCACAGGGAGGTGCTCCCTGGGAAGTTCCATGGAGCACGAAGAACCTGGCGCCGGGTGTGTACTACGTCTGCCTGGAGCTGACCTCCGGCGGAGAGTCCGCAGAGGCCCTTTTTCATGCGGCGGTGATCAACTGATGAGAAGAAGCGTGTTCTTACTGACAGCCATCCTGACCCTGACCGCCTCCGCGGCAGATAAAGGCACGGTCCTCCGTTCCGTGGTGCTCCCCGGTTGGGGGCAGATGCACGCAGGGCACACCACCAGGGGAACCGTATTCATGGGACTGGAAGCCGGCATATGGACAGGAGTGGGAATATCCTACCTCCAGGGCATCTTCTCCCGAGACGACTACAGGAACCTGGCCATGGAGGAGGCGGGCATAGATGTGTCCTCCAGGGATAACGATTTCCAGGACGACGTGGGCAACTTCTCCAGCAGCGAGGAGTACAACGACTACATCAGGAGCCTTGCAAGGTACTATTACCCTGATGATCCCGAAGCCCAGCAGGAGTATTTCGACAGCAACGCCAGGTACGGAGCCGACGGCTGGAGCTGGACCGGAGGCGGTGCCCGGGAGAACTACTCTGATGCCCTCCGTGACAGCAGGGAGTGGTTCCGAAGAACGACCTACGTTGCCGCCTTCGCCCTTGTGAACAGGGCGGTGAGCGCAATAGACGCCTCACTGCTCGATCCCTCCGAGCCGGGTATATACACTGACCTGGCCTTTCCCGAGAGCGCTGACTTCTCCTCTGTGCGCTTCACCATAGGAGCGAGGTTCTGATGGGCCTTTTCACAGTTCTTCTCGCGCTTCTTTCCACGAGCAGGCTGGGCATAGACGGAACCTTCCATTATCCCCAGATACAGCAGATGGACCTCCGCCACGACCCGGCCAATGAGCCCACCGGCCTCCTGGCCGGCAGGGACGGCCCCCATCAGGTTGGGGACACCATCAACTTCTGGGCCATGGACGAGAGCGGGCCGGTCCCCATGTTCTACCTTACGAGCGCAACCTGCAGGCATTCAGGGGACCTTTCATACATCTTCGTGGAGGATACCCAGTGGGAGATAACATTCGACCAGGAGGCGGTGGACTCCCTTTCCGCGGCACTTGAGAGCGAAAACGGCATCATCGCCACGAACTCAAGGTACTTCGGCGACATTCCCGATCTCATTGACGAAGACCCCAGGGT
>DAINQE010000023.1:1360-27749 GCA_036743055.1 Candidatus Sabulitectum sp.
TGAACCCCGGCAACAGGCCTGGCCTGGACTTCACCGGCATTGTGGACGATACCCCGTGGAGCGACCCCTGGCATGACCTTCTGGGATTCCAGGGGCAGTACTATGACATTTCCCAGGGGCTCTCCGGAAGCCTTCGTGCGGAGGGCACCGGTATAGGAAGCCTCAGCGCCTGGCTCCTTCAAGGAGGAAACCTCACGAAGCTGGATACGGGAAGCGCTTTCGATGTTGCCGTGGACCTTGCGGACGGGGGAACGCTGATGCTTCTCTGCAACAGCTTCGCCGGTCTTTCCATGAACGTCCACGCCGGATCGGTGGGCGGTGCGGGTACCTTCGCGGTTTTCCCCAATCCCTGCCTGGGAGACCTCTTCTTCCAGTTTAACTCCACCGGGGAGCCTGTCACCCTTTCGGTGTTCGACCAGGCTGGAAACCATGTGGAGACGGTTACCCTTCAGGCGTCCCAGGGTGAGACGGTGCTCACCTATCCAGGGGCCTCCGAGCTTTCTTCGGGGGTTTACTTCTACCGCTTCCAGCAGGGTTCCAGAACGGAAACCGGCCGTGTCGCCGTGGTTCGCTAGCGGCCTTCTTACGCTGGCCTGGTCATTCGGCTCGGTTTCTCCATCCGATGTCGCCGTGGACGATTCAGGGGTTATCTGGGTGCTTTCCGCCGGCGAGCCGGTTCTCACCAGATACCATTCCGACGGTTCCTCGGAAAGGATCGTCATGGATACAGGCGGTCTTCCCGCAGGGCTTGCGGTTTCTCCCACCGGCATGTGGGCTGTTTCCTTTCCCGCCAGGAACGAGATACTCGTCTTTGACAGGAACGATGTACTGCTGTACACCGAGACCGCGGAGAATCCCGGCGACCTCGTTTTCCAGGGTATGGACCTGCTGGTGGTGGACACCGCCGCCGGGACACTGGGTCCTCCGGGAGGGGCACCTGTGGCCAGGGACTGCGCCGGGCGGTCAACCAGGATCAGCCGGGGTCCCGGGGGGGACATGCTCCTGAGCGGGAGGAACGGTGTTCTTCAGCTTAGAACAGGCGCTTCGCCCACTGTCATCGTTTCCGAGGGGTCAGGCTGCTACACGGAGGAAGGCGTGCTCCTCCTCAGCGGGGGGTACCTTTTCATGTACCGGGGGGATACCCTGGCGACGGGGCTCTCCGCCCCCATGCTGGCCTCTTCCCCCGGCGGGGGACCAGTGGCGCTATGGGGAGCCGACGGCTTAACGGTCCTTGAATGATCACCCCTTCGATCCTGGTCTTAATTCTGGGGTACACCATTTCCATTGTGAGCCCGGGAAGCGATTTCGTGGACCTCACCGCCGAACCATGGCTGGATCCGGGAACGATCTCCGTCACCGTCAACGGAGACACTGTCAGCTTCCTGCCCGGGGCAAGGGGAGCTTCCTCCGGGCTGGTGCTTGAACCGGCACCCCTTCCCGGCGACACCGTCCATATCGCAGCGGACACGCTGCCTGTAACCGCGTCAAAGGTCGTAAGGCTTGACATGACCCCAATGTCTTCCGGCGAGGCCTGTGTTCTGCCGGAGTACCGTTTCGGGGCCAGGGCTGTCCCCGAGGGGCTCTATATATCAGGAACCAAGAAACTGGGTGTTTCCGTGGGTTCCGGAGGGGGAGTCTCCCAGGGAACCGAGCTATCCATTCAGGGTCTACTTGCCCCCGGAATAACCGTGGACGGGCGGATAAGCGACAGGGACCTTCCCCTGGGCGCCGCTTCCTCGGAGATAATCTCCGAGCTGGACAGGATGTACGTGGAGGTGGCCGGGAACTCCTGGAGCGCGGAAATGGGCGACCTGGCATGGGAGGAGACAGGCCCGGTGCCCTGGCGGAGCGAGGTCTCCGGTTTTCACGGTTCCGTTCATCCCGTGGAGCCCCTGGGCATTTCAGGCGGCTACGGGACCACCGGGAGCGAAAGAAGGCGCACCGTCTTCCTCACCGAGGAGGGCGTTCAGGGTCCCTACTCCTTTGCTCCGGAAGGCGGGGTCACCCCTGGAAGCGAGAGGCTCTACCTCGACGGGGAGCTTCTGGCCCGGGGTACTGGTGCGGACTACCGAATCGACTACCCCGCCGGAATGGTCACCTTCAACACCTCCAGGTTCATAAGGCGCGAACAGCGGGTCGAGATCACCTACTACCGCCAGGGCGACGGATTCAGGAAGAACATGGGCAGGGGCGGGGCTTCATTCTCCTTCGAAGAGGATTACACCCTTGGTTTCAGCGGGTTCTCCAGGGTGGACGACACCGGCTCACCCCTGGGTTTCGTGATGACCGACGAGATCGAGGAGGTGCTGAGGAACGCCGGGGAGGATCCCTCCATGGCCTGGATCGACGGAGGGAGGTTCGTTGGGGAGGGGAACGGAAGCTACTCCCTGGACTCCCTCTCCAGATACATCTGGGAGGGTCCCGGGCAGGGGGACTGGACCGTGGAGTTCCAGAAGCCCCCTGAGGGTTACGGCGACTATGTGTACGACTCAGCCGCCGGGGGATATCTCTGGGCGGGGGAAGGTCTGGGAACGCACCTTCCCAGACGCTACCTGACCATACCATCGTCCACTGGTCTTGCCGGGTTATTCCTGGAGGGAGAAGGCGGCTTCATGGAATCCCTTTCGGTCCACTCCTCGTTATCGATACGGAAGGGAAACCTCTACGACCCCGTGGGGACCGGGAGGGAGGGCACCCTCTCAGGGGGCACCGCCGGTTTCCGCCCCTGGGGCGACGGTCCACTGGTAACCCTTTCCGGCAGGTACGTTTCACAGGGTTTTTCGCCCCCGGACGACATGGACACCGACAGGCAGCTGGAAAGGTGGGGGCTGCCCCCCTCCTGGAAGGGCCGCGACAGCTTCGGAGAGGCTTCAGTTGCCGGGGAAGCCCTTTCCATATCCGCAGGGGAGAGGTTTCTTGAAGGAGGGGGTACCGCCGCCCTGGCCGACGCTTCGCTGGACCTGCAGCCGGGAAACATGTGGATCACCGTCTACTCCAGCGGTCTCTTCCGCAGGGGAAGCCCCCTTCTGATACCCGGGGACAGGGGTCTCTTCGGAGCGGATGTTTCCATTGAAGCTGGAGCTTTCACTCCTTTCCTCAGCCCTTCATTCACCGGAGAGAGCTGGGGCGACAGCCTGTCGGGGAGCCTCTATTCTGGAGATGCCGGGGTGGTGCACCAGTCTGGAGGCTGGAGGTCCGAGATCTCCCTGGGAGGGGAGATTGACCTCAGAACGGGAACCGGTTTCCCTGAAAGGACATTCAGGATGGCCATGTCCACGAGGAGCAGCGGTGTATCATGGAACACAAGGGGCTCCGTTCAGCATTCCACGGGCTGGTTCACCGGAGGGGGCACCACCAGTTCCGAGGCTGTGGATCTGGGGTATTCAGGCCGGTTCGGAGGGATGTGGTTCTACTGCGACTACGACGCCGGAGGCTACATTTCCAGGGAGATGGACATAGTATACACATGGGTGGGACAGGGGAACGGGAACTACTCTTTTGACCCTGGAACAGGAGAGTACTATCCCGACCCATCCGGGGATTATGTGCAGAGCTTCATCCCCGGTCAGGGGGACACCAGGATCCTCGAGGCAGCCCTTTCCGGGGGATTCACATGGGCGGATTCCGCCGGGGGAGCAGGGGTGGACGGCAGTTTCGGCCTCTCCGCATCGGACCCCGACGACAGACTGGCAACCTACACACTGGCGGGAGCCTTCGATACAGGAGCTCCAGGGGAATGGAACGGAAGCATTTCCCCATATCTGGCCTGGGATGACGGCACGATGAGAAGACTTACCCTGCGTATCTCCGGCTACGACCGGAGGGAGGACTACAGCGGGGTGGGAACCACCAGGGAGTACTACAGGAAGCTGGAGGCGGTCCCTGTACTGAGACCCCTGGAGAATCTGGAGACGCGATTCTCAGGATTTACGGCGAGCCGCAGAAGGAACCTTTACGGAGCCAGGGTCACCGCCGAGAACGGATTCTCGGCGGATCCGGTGATACTGTTCCCCTGGGGTCTGGATGCCGGACTGAAGGTATCGGTTGAGAACCGCCGGGAACCCGACGGCCTGCTGGACATCACCGGATGGGGACTGGAACCCCATATCTCTCTCGGCGCCGGAGGATGGACCGCCTCCGGGGCATTTACCTCATGGTACCTTCCCGGGGAGGAGACCATACCGGTGTGGTTCTTCGAGGGCAGGCAGGGGGGCTGGACCCTTCAGCCGTCCGTCACACTGGGCAGGAACCTTAGCAGGTGGTTCAGATTGAGCGCTTTCTACACCGGAAGGAAGAGGACCGGTTCCCCCTGGGAGCAGAGCGGCGGGCTGGAAGGAACGGTGAACTTCTGATGCATATCTGCCTGTTGTCCATTCTTTCCGCAGCGGCCCTGGAGGTCTCCGGGTCCCCACCCTTCCCCCCGCTGCCCGATTCCGTCTCGCTGGAAACATCCGCGGTGGAACAGCTCACCGCCGGGGTACTGGACTGGTATCTCAGCAGGGGATACCCCTTCGCCGCCGTGGCTTTGTATCCCTCTTCCCGGGATACCCTGGTGGTCCACACAGTTCCGGGAAGGCATGCCCTTCTGGAAGAGATCGTTTTCCCCGATACGGTGAGGACACGGGCTTCGGTCCTTCTTCGAGGTTTGGAGACGGAGTGCGGTGAGCCGTACTCGTACCAGGATGTGGAACTCTGGCTGGAATCGCTGGAAAGGTTTCCCTTCGTGGAGTCAGCCGGACCCTGCGGTGTTCACCTTGGTCCCGGGGGAAACATCGTCCTTGTGGTGCCGGTGGAGGAGAGTCCCCCCGGCTGGTTCTCCGGGGATCTGGACTTCACTTCCTCAGGCGGTTTCACAGGAGGCGGAGAGATAGTCTTCACCAGCATTTTCGGAACCGGCAGAAGGCTTGAGCTCAGGGGTGCCGCGGTCCAGTGGGGCGGTCTTGACGCGTCTGCCCTTTACCGGGAGCCCTGGATACTCGGTTCCCCGGTATCCGCTGAATTCGCCGCGTCACAGGAGGTTCCCGACAGCGGCAGCGTTATCCGGGAGCTGTCCGGCAACCTGCTCATGGGCATCGGGCCCCTGGAGGTATCCGGGGGCGGCGGTTCCTGGAGAAGCTACCCCTCCCAGGGAGGCGACGAGAGTTACAGATACGCTTCAGCTGGCCTTTCATGGGACCTTACGAAAAGGGTTCCCCAGGGAAGGGCTGGGTTCTCCGGGAGGGTGAACACCGATGCGGGAACGGCATCGGGAACGGACTCCACCTATTTTCTGACCAGGGCCGACGGAGCCATGAAATACCAATGGTTCAGGAGCGCGGTGGGTCTCGGGGCATCCGTCATGGCCGGGGGCACCCTGGGAGGTGTCCGTCCCTCCACCATGGTGACCAGGCTCGGGGGATACGGTTCCATAAGGGGCTACCCGGAGGATTCATGGCGGGCGGCTGAATGGGGAGTGATCTCCCCGGAGATATCCCTGGGCGAAACGGCGACAAGGCTCTACGCCTTCCTGGACGCGGGGATCCTCAGGACCGGTGAAGGCGTAATGGAGTACCCTGTATCCGCAGGAGCGGGGATAAGAGGTGTCTCAGGGGGGCTGGGCTTCGATGCCGGGGCGGGTTATCCCCTGGACAGGGGCGTGGAATCGGCCCGTTTCTACCTTTCAGCCAGGGTGAGCATATAGGTCAGGTCCAGTCATCCACCTCGATGACGTTCCAGAATCCGGGCAGGGGGTTTTCGCAGAGCCTGGTGTACATCTTCTCCACCTTCTCCCGCTCCACCCCGTGTATGTTCCTTGAGTGGGCCAGAGCCGCGTCCGCCTTCAGCCTGACGATGCGCACGGGTATCCCGTAGGCCGTGGAAAGGGAGTAGTAGGGGGCTATCTCCCAGGAGCAGATGTTGGTGTTGTCCACCGCCAGGGTCACCGGGCAGCTGTCGTCCGGGCATCCCGCAAGCTCGATAAGCCTTTCAGTGAACGCCCTGAGGCACCTGGCGTGGGCCTCCGCAAGCCTTTCGGGATCGAAACGGTATCTTCCGCTTCGGTCCATGAAGAAACTGTCCGCGCTGAAAACCTCAGTCATCCACGGGTTGGTGTTCTTCCTTATCCATGTGGACTTCCCCGCGCCTGGAATGCCGCTGGCTATTATCACCTCAGCTACCCTGCCCATCACCGGTCCCCTCAATGGAAGCCCTGAAGGCCTCATAGTCCTCCCTTGTCTCGTGATCCATTCCGTAAGCCTCCCCGAGTTCGGTCGCCTCCTTCAGACACTCCCGCGCCTCAGACATTCTGCCCAGTTCGAGAAGTGCCCTTCCCTCACCTGTCCTGCAGGCGGCGAGCATGGAATGGTCCTCCGCCAGGTAGCTTCTTCTGTGGGCCTCCCTGAAGAAATTCACGGCCATGTCGGACCTGTCGGTCCTGATCATCAGCCATCCCAGGTTCCCCAGTGCCCTGGCCTGGGTGGTCAGCGCATTCACGGAACAGGAATATCGCAGGGCCCTGCGGGATTCCTCCATGGCCTCTCCGAGCCTGTTCATTCTTGACAGTACGGTGGACAGGTTCAGGTGGGCCACCGCCATTGCCCTCCTGTCACCGGATCTGGCTATCATCTCCAGGGCCTTTCTTTCGTGCATCTCCGCCTCTTCCAGCCTTCCGGCGGACTTCAGCGCAAGACCCAGGTTCGAATGAAACGACATTATCCCCCTGGTGTGTCCCGTTTCCTCTGCTATTTCTATTGCGGTCCTCAGGGTCTCTATTGCTTCCTGTATCTCACCGAACCTGGCAAGCTGACCGCCCAGGTTTCCCAGAGTAATGCATTCTCCCCTTCTGTTTCCCGCTTTCCGGTGAATTGCCAGGGCATCCCTGTACCTCTGGAGGCCGGACTCCCTCTGACCCATGTTGATCTCCACCTGACCCATGAACGCCAGGGCATTGGCCTCTATGGAAAGGCTACCGCACTTTCTGCCCAGTTCCAGGGTCCGTGAGTAATGGGAAAGGGCTTCATCGTGGCTTCCAGTCCTGTGCATCAGTATTCCCATGTTACCGTGAAGCCTGGCAAGGGAAGGGGTATCAAGAGCATCTCTGTGCTCCAGTGCCCTGCTGAAGGCTGAGAGCCCTCCCTTCCTGTCTCCGGTGGCCAGATAGAGGGAGCCTGCGGAGCTCAGTGCCTGTGCCTCCATCCCATGGTCACCTGCGGCGGCTGCCTTCTGTGCGGAAAGCTCATAGAGGTCTATCGCCTCTCTGAGAGGGAGCCCCAGGTTTTCGGTGGCCTGGGCTGAGAGAAAGAGCGCCTGGGCCAGTTTCGCTCCCTTCAGGGAATCCCTGATGACCTCAAGTGACTCGTGTGCAACCCTGAACCTTCCCATGGTGAGATGGAGCCTGGCGTCCAGCAGCTTCAGTTCGGTGGACTCTTCCCCCATCCTTTCGTGGAGTACCCTGGATATGGATTCAGCCCTGACGGCATCACCCATGTCCAGGCACTGGGAGAGTGCCTCCATAAGCCATGGAAGCGCGCTTTCGTCGGAATCCGATTCCATCCAGTGCCGGGCGATGGCAATGGCCCCGGTTCCTGTTCGGCGATCCCTGGCAAGCCCGGAGAGGAGGCCGGCTGCGGTCCGGTGGATCATTCTTCTGTTCCCGGGCGTTATTGTCCTGTAAACGGTTTCCGCCATTATCGAACTGGTGAAGGAGAAACTGGACCCGCTGGAAGAACGGAGGAAGCCTGTGTTCATCAGTCTTGACAGCATTATTCCGTGGTTCTCCCCACCCAGCCTGGAGTGAACCCCCTGGAACTCCTCCATGGTGAAACCAGCCCCCAGGGCCGATGCCACCTGGAGTGCGTACCTTTCCCCGGTGTCCAGGGCTCCAAGCCTTGCCTGCAGAAGGGATTCCGCGCTCAGGGGTATGACATTGTCCGGCTCTTCCCGGATGAACCAATGCCCGGACCTGTTCCTGCCCACGGCGCCGTTTTCCATTACATGGAGTACCAGTTCCATCACGAGAAGAGGGTTGCCGGCGGTACTTTCCATGAGGAACTCAGTAAAACGTGCCCCTTCTCCTCCGGATGGTCTTCCAAGGATCGACCCCACCAGTTCCTCCACCGCTTCCGGTTGAAGACCGTCCACGGTGAGTTTTTCTGACCTTGACTCCAGAGAACCCCCGGGGAGTGACCGGGAGCTGAGGATAAGGAATGCACCGGAATCGCACAGGGACTGAAATATCTGTTCCAGCAGCTTCTTCGAGGCATCGTCCGCCCAGTGAAGGTCCTCTATGCTGATGATCAGTTCTCCCCTTAAGGAAAGTTTCCTGACCTGGGACATGACCGTTCCGTAGGGATCGAAGGAGCCACGCTCCATGAGGGGATTCCACATGCCCAGGGGGGGCTGGTCCCAGAGCCTGTTGGAGAGACGAACCACATTTACGGAAGGGCCTGCGCTGCTCCCAAGGAACTCATCTATAAGCCTTGTCTTTCCTGTGCCGGGTTTACCGGTAACCATTACGGGAGGATGGCAATGCCATTTCCTCCAGGAAGAGAGGGCGCTGCTGAGGTGGTCCATCTCCCTTTTCCTGCCCACAAGGGGAACCCTGGCCAGCAGGGGGTGGGAAACGACCCGCCCGGCTCCCGGGACCGGCTCCCAGCCGGTGTCGAGTTTTCTCCAGCCGCAGTAGCCGCCGCATGAAGCCCTTATTTCATCGGATACCACCAGCATGCCAGGCTCCGCACCAGACAAGAGATCCGCAGCTTCGGACATGACGCCCTCCGCATTCACGGGCAGCCTGGCTCCCCCTGTGTCTATCGAGGCCTCTCTCCATACTATGCCGGTTCTTCCGGTGAAAACGGGTTTCCCATTGGAAGTGGTGACGCTTCTGTTGACCATGGCTATGGTCTTCATGATCCTGAGTCCGCAGTCAACAGCCCTCACCGGTGCAAGCTCGGCGCTCCTTCCCGTTCCGAAGAATCCGAAGAGCATACCGTTTCCCGATTCTGCGGTACTCCCTCCGCAGAGGGATATGCAGTTCCCCAGTTCAGAGAAGAGCAGCCTTCGCTCAACATCGGTGCCCCCCCCGGATATCTCCGACGCCAGGACCGCGATGCGCTTGGACTCTTCGGGATACGGAATACTCGAAGGACCGCCTGTGCGGTTATTGCCGGTCAATCGAAACAGCCTCCTGTAAAGCGGGTCTCTGGAAACTAAGAAAACAGACAGGCTGCGCCAATGACCCTGATATTGACTATATGAATATATGTTCATATTGTATGGCATGGAAACGAGAATGGAAAACCTTTTCAGGGCACTGGGCGAGCGGAATCGACTGAGGATGGTCCTCCTTCTGGAAAGGGGGCCTCTGAACGTCACCGAGCTTGTGTCCATAATGGGGATATCCCAGTCCAACGCGAGCCACCACCTCAAGCTCCTGCTGGAAGCCGGCGCTGTAACACGCTCCGGAAGGGGTAACTGGGCCTATTACGGGATACGCAGGGAGGATCCCCTTGTGGACAGCATAGTGACCGAAGCCTTCCGGCACAGGGTTTCACTTGAGGGATTTCAGGATGACATGACGAGACTTGCAAGGTGTCTTTCCCGAAGGAAGGAATCCTCAAGAGAGTTTTTCAATTCCCTTGAACCGGGTCAGCTGGAGGAGATCGCCAGGTCAGTTCCCGATACTGCCTGCTGCCGGGATTTCCTTACTGAGAACATGCCTGAAGGAGCCCTGGCCGTGGACGTGGGAACCGGAAGCGGAAGGATGATACCCTTCCTTCTGTCCAGGCACTCCAGGGTCCTGGCGGTGGACGGGTCCAGAGGTATGCTGGACATTGCCCTGAGAAACTCTTCCTCCGCAGGATTGTCATCCAGGGTTGAGTTCAGACTGGGCGAGGCGGAGCATCTTCCAGTGGAGAACGAAGGAGCCGACTCCGTGATGATGCACATGGTTCTTCATCACTGCGGAGTTCCGTCCAGGGCGGTGGCGGAGGCCGCCAGGGTCCTCAGGCCCGGCGGGGTTCTGCTTGTGGTGGAACTGGCCGAACACTGCGACGGAAGATACAGGAACAATCAGGGGGATCTCTGGCCGGGTTTTACCGGGAACACCATCAGGGAATTCATGGAGGAGGCCGGGTTGAAACCCGCCGGAACATCGTTGTGCGGAAGCGAAAGTGTTCTCGCCGCTGCGGGAACGAAGGGAGAAAAAGAGTGAAAAGCGACTACAAGGTAAGGGACATCGGACTTTGGGAGTCTGGAAGGCGTGAGATCGAGATAGCGGAGCATGAGATGCCCGGCCTCATGGCCATAAGGGAAAAGTACGATTCTGAAAGACCCCTGGAGGGCCTCAGGGTAATGGGCTCCCTTCACATGACCGTTCAGACGGCGGTACTCATGGAGACCCTGGTCAGCCTTGGCGCCGATGTAAGGTGGGCAAGCTGCAACATCTTCAGCACCCAGGACCACGCCGCCTCCGCCATGGCGAAGGCCGGAATACCTGTGTTCGCCTGGAAGGGAGAAACGCTTGAGGAGTACTGGTGGTGCACCAGGAAAGCGCTTTCCTATCCAGGCGGCCGGGGACCCAACCTGATCGTTGACGACGGCGGAGACGCCACGCTCATGATACATCTGGGCGTCGAGCTTGAAGAGGAGTATGAGAGGACAGGCACCCTTCCCGCGGCGGGTGAAGGGCCTGAGGACATGGTACGGCTCAGGGAGAACCTCATCTCTGGGCTTAAGGATGATCCTGACTTCTGGAGAAGGACCTCCCGGGAGATCATCGGCGTAAGCGAGGAGACCACCACCGGAGTTCACAGGCTCTACCAGATGCTCAAGGCCGGCAAGCTGCTCTTTCCAGCGTACAATGTGAACGATTCGGTGACCAAGAGCAAGTTCGACAATCTCTACGGATGCCGGGAGTCCCTTGCCGACGGCATAAAGAGGGCAACCGACGTAATGGTCGCCGGAAAAACCGTGGTGGTATGCGGTTACGGCGATGTGGGCAAGGGCTGCTGTCAGTCCATGAGGGGTTTCGGGGCGAGGGTCCTTGTTACGGAGATCGATCCCATCTGCGCCCTCCAGGCCGCCATGGAAGGTTATGAAGTAACAACTCTTGATGACGCCGTTTCCGAAGGGGACATCTTCGTTACCACCACCGGCAACTGCAGGGTGATCACCGCAGAGCACATGAGCCGAATGAAGGATCAGAGCATAGTCTGCAACATCGGCCATTTCGACAATGAAATTGAGGTGGACAGGCTGGAGAAGTGGCCGGGAATACGGAAGATCGAGATCAAGCCACAGGTGCACAGGTTCCTCTTCCCCGACGGTCATTCCATCTACCTTCTTGCTGAGGGAAGACTGGTCAACCTCGGATGCGCCACCGGACATCCCAGCTTCGTGATGAGCAGCAGCTTCACCAATCAGTGCCTGGCACAGATAGCCCTGGCTGAGGAGAGGCCTGCGGTGGGGGTCTACATGCTTCCCAAGATCCTCGACGAGGAGGTTGCCAGGCTTCACCTGGGAAGGCTGGGGGTAAAACTGACAAGGCTTACCGAGGAGCAGGCTGACTACATCGGAGTTAGCGTTGACGGACCCTACAAACCTGAACACTACAGATACTGATCCGGCCCTGATCGGGTTCAGGACCTCCGGGCTGAGGAGGGTTCCGCTCAGAGAGGTGGTATCCGGGCTCATAGAGGCCGGATACACCGCTCTGGAGTTCTGCCTGGAGCATCCGGAGGCATCACCGGGGACACTGGAATCCGCAGCGGGGGAGGGTTTCGCGATCTCTTCCGTGAGCTATCACGGCAAGCATGATCCCCCCGAGGTCAGGATTCAGGAGGTCAAACGTGCGGTGGCCCTGGCGGCCTCCGCCGGGGTTGGAACGGTGGTACTGGGATCGCCTGCTGCAGGCACCCCCTCAGCGCGGAGTTTCCCCGGGGAGGTGGTTCAGGTCTGCTCCATCTGCCGCGGTTCAGGAATACGGCCCGCCTGGGAGACCGAACCGGGAACCGTTCTGCACTCCCTCGAGGAGTGGTACGGGCTGATCGAACCGCTTGATCCATCAGCCGGGATCAATCTTGACCTGGGGCATCTTCACTTTGCGGGGGAGTGCACCGTGGAAGCCATCTCCCGGCTGGGTTCCAGGATACTCCATATCCATCTGGAGGGGATGAGAAGGGGTATCCATGAACACCTGATACCCGGCAAAGGGGACATAGACTGGGCAGAAGCGCTTCAGGGCCTTGAAAATGCCGGATACCGGGGCCCCCTGGTGGTGGACCTTTTCCGCCTTCCTGAAGACTGGATACCTTACGCCAGGGAAGCATGTATTGCCATGAAATATATCCTTGGCTATGCTAAGGGCTGAATAATAATCTGAAAGAAGGTGTGCTCCGAATGGGGATCGCTCTTGGAGTGGGACTTACATCGGCCTGCAGTTTCAACTGCAGGCACTGCTATTCAGGCGGCGGCACCGATCCTGAGGAGATGGATATCGGTCTCCTTTTCCAGTTCATCCGCAGGCTGGATGTGGATTCGGTGAACCTGGGAACAGGGGAATCCTCGCTGCACCCGGAGTATCACACCGTCATCGAAGATCTGTGCAGCATGGGCATCCCAGTGGCCCTCACCACCGCAGGTCCCAGCGTGGAAGCACTTTCTGACAATGAACTCCGAAAGCTCCACGATGTTGATTTCTCCCTTGACTTTCCCGTGGGGAACCTGCACGATGAATGGAGGGCTCCCGGGGCCTTCCGCATGGTGACCCGTGGGATCGAACGCTGCAGACGAAACGGTGTAACCGCCTCCGTTGCAATGTGTCTCATGGCCCAGAACGCGCCATTCATGGAGGATATGTGCCTTCTCTGCAGGGACCTTGGGGTATCGCTGAGGATCAATGCTTACAAGCCGGTTCATACATTCGAGTACATGCCTGACTATGAAGCGTTCTGGAAGGCCGTTGACGATTTCTTCCGCCTTTCCACAAGAGCGGTGTCCTCGGAGCCTGTGGTGAACGCCGCCCTGGCCGGGATAACTGGGAAAAGGCTTTTCCCCGGCGCTGGGAGCCCATGTGGAATCCATTCCCTGAGGCTTCGCCCAGGGGGGGGAATACTGCCCTGCGTCTACTGGAACGAGAGCAAGGTTACCATGGAGGACCTGATCACCGGAAGCGGTTCCCTTCCCGGGGAACCTCTTTGCGGGATCCCCGGGTTCTGCGAAGGCTGCCCGGTACTGGATATCTGCAGGGGAGGCTGCGCCGGGAGAAGGCTTTATACCGGCAAGGACCTTCCCGACGCATACTGTTTCCGTACCCCGGGCAGAAGTGTTCCGGACCTGACCGTTCCCGAGCCGCTGGAGGGGAACGACTACGTTCACGCTTCCTACCTCTGTACGATGATAGGCGAGTTCACCTGACATGGGAACGGTCTCGCCCTTCGTTCACCGGTACGATGTGGACGGTACCGTACTCTTCTTCCATTCCCTGACCCTGGATCTTGCCACCTCAACGGCCTCCTTCCCGAAAAAAGAGGAGGAAGAGGGGATACTGCGGAGTTACAGGGCTTCCGTGGCGGAGGACAGGGGCATCGTAATGGGAACCTTCTTCATCACCACAAGGTGCGTGAGGAAGTGCGAATACTGTTTCATAAGGGACCTTCCCGGGGAGGATCTCTCCATAGGGGAGATAGACAGGGCCCTGGACCTCATGGGGAACGGTCCTGCGGACCTGCTGCTCTACGGAGGGGAACCCCTGCTGAGGCAGGACCTTGTCAGATACACCGCAGAAAGGCTTAAGGGATCATCCGCCCGTATCAACCTGATCCTGGCCACCGGTGGAGTACCGTTGGACACCGCCCTGGCGCGCCTTCTTGCCTCCATTGACGCTTTCATGATAGTATCCATTGATGGGCCCCCCGGGGTTCAGCGGTTCCAGAGGCCCATGGTCGGCGGAGGGGACTCCTTCGCCCTTGCGGAAGAAGCCTTTCATTCCTTCAGGGACGCCGGCTGCAGGGTGGGAATATCCATGACCATGACACGGCGTTCAGCGGGGGAGACCCTGGATTCATTCATATGGCTCATGGAGAGGTTCCAGCCCGACGACATGGGACTCAATCCCTGGCTCCATCCGGTTTCCCGTGGACCGAACCCCTGCCAGGCGGAACCTGAAGAGTCGTTCCAGGCGGTGACGAAGTGCATGGAGGCCGCCATCGAAGGGGGCATGTACATCGAGCAGCTGGCCAGAAGGGTGCGGCCCTTCTCCTCCCGCTCGCCCAGGCTGAAGGACTGCGCCTCCTCCGGAGGAAGGCTGGTCATCACCCCTGGGGGCTATGCTGGCACCTGCGACTGCATGACCTGCAGGGGTATCAACTCCGTTCCATTGGATGACAGGGAAGGTATAAAGGGGCTGATGAACGGTTTCAGGGAACTCTCTCCGGTGAATTTCGAGGGGTGTCTCCGGTGTCCGGCGCTGGCCATCTGCGGCGGGGGATGCAGGTACGACGCCTCAATGCTCTCCGGAAGCCTCTCCGGTGTATGGGAGACCAGATGCGCCTTCGAGAGAAGGTTCCTGGCCTGGATGATAGAACGGGCAGCCAGGCATGGAAGGGATTCTCTGATCCCCAGGGGCGGATTCCGGGAGAGGGCGGTTCCAATGCCTGTGGGCACCATGCTGGGAGAGAGCCGATGATCTACCGTCGGGGAGGGGCCTTCCTGGATACCTGTTCCCTGGAGATAAGCATAGGGAGTCCACCGGAAGCTGAGGTTATGGCTCCTCCCGAAGCCGCGGAACCTGTTCTCTCGGCGGTTCAGGCGGTGGTGACACGGAAATGCAATCTCTCATGCCTCTACTGCAATGTGAGACTCTCCGGCGACGGGGAGTCCACGATGACAAGGGAGACCATGGAAAGGGCGCTGGAAGCAGCTGCCACCGCCGGAGGGGGAAGACTTTTCATGGTAACCGGGGGCGAACCCCTGCTGGAGCCGGAGATAACCTTCGAGCTGCTGGAAAGGGCCGGCCCCCCATCGGTCCTGTTCACCAACGGAACTCTGATCGACCGCTCCATGGCCCTGCGGATAAAGGCGGCTGGCGCTTCGCCGGTGGTTTCCATGGATGGGCTCTCCCGAAGGCACGACCCCGCCAGATGCGGAACATGGAGCAGAGTGGCAGCGGGGCTCTCCCAGCTCCGTGAAGCAGGGGTGGAGTTCGGACTCTCAGCGGTGGTCACCGCCGACAACATCCGCCATCTGGACAGCGACATGGAGAAGCTCCATGAAATGTTCGGACCCACCGGCATGGGTTTCAACATACTTCACTGGACCCCCGAGGGGTTTTTCCCCGTTTCGGGGGAGGACTATGCCGAAGCCATGGGAAGGGTCTTCCGGAAAGCGCTTGAAACGGGGGTTTTCGTAGATCAGATCGCGAGAAGGATAAGCCCTCTTGTGACAGGTAGATACCGCCACAGGGACTGTTCCGCAATGGGGGGAAAAATCGTTTTTCACCCGGACGGCGTCGTTTCGAACTGCATAAGTTCAAGGGTATGGGAGGACTGGCGGGGCAGGATGCCCTCGTCCATGGAGCATTGCCGTGACTGCCCGGCTGCCGGCATATGCGGCGGGGGATGCGCCTGGGACGGCATACATCTTGGCAGGGCTGGAGGACCCGATGAAAGGCATTGCCTCTGGACCAGAAGGATACTGGACCTCTTCCTGGAGGATGCCGCGGCGAGCTTCCCTCCGGGACCAGTCACAAGGCGTATGCTCACCGAAAGGTACGGATCCATGATAACCAGGGGGAGTACTCCCCTGGGGACCTCCATAGGGCACAGGAGCTGATGAACCCCTGGACCGATCCCCGGCGGGTCAGGGAATACTCCATGGGAAGAAAGGATTCCCCTGCTGACGCTCTGGTGCTGGAGATGATTGAGCGACTGAAACCCGGAACGGTGATGGAGATTGGTACAGGGCCGGGAAAGGTTTTCAAGGCTGCCGGTTCCCAGAAAGGCTGGTACCCCACCGACCTGTCACCGGTGTTCCTGGAAGGACTTGACTCCAGGCTGGGTGTCTGCTGCCACGCTGCTTCCCTCCCATTCCCGGAACGGAGCTTTCACTGCGTGCTTGCCATGGCGGTGCTCCATCACCTTCGGTGCGATGACCTGCAGGAAGCACTCAGGGAGGTTTACAGGATCCTCGTCCCCGGGGGAACGTTCATCCTTCTCGAGGACTGGTGCTTCGCCAGGGGTGCCACGCCCTTCGAGGAGGAGGCCAGGAAGACACGATTCAGGCACGGCACCAGGGAGAACCACCTTGCCGAGGGAACGTGGGTCCTTGAACTCGAGCTAGCCGGTCTTCGGGTCACCAGTCGCACATGGACCACGAGACCCTTCAGCACCGGCGATCCCAGGCTTCTGCAATGGAGTGAGGATGAGAGGGTGGTCCGCATGCTGTGTTTCCAGGCCCTGAAGCCATGAGGATACTCCTCGTGCAGTCCTTCCTGGGAAGAAAGCAGCATCCGGTGCTGCCCGCGGGGATACTGAGCATAGCCGGAGCTCTCCGAGGACACGACCTGATGGTGGCGGACCCCAACCTGCACTCCAGTCCCATGGAGTACCTGCGGGGAATCCTGGGAAGCTTCCGTCCGGATGCTGTGGGGATCAGTCTCAGGAACTGCGATACCACCTCCTATACGGACCGTTTCAGTTATCTGCCGGCATTCGCCCGTCAGGTGGAACTCATAAGGGATGTGATTCCAGGAGTGCACCTGGTCGCCGGGGGTGCCGGTTTCAGCCTTTTTGCCGAGGACATCATGGGGAGTATCCCGGGGATAGACTGCGGGGTCGCGGGACACGGTGAGGCCCTGGCACAGAGCCTTTTTCAGGATCGCCTTACTGGTCTGCACAGGGGAGGTTCCGGGATGATCGCGCATCCGGCTCTGGATCTGGTGAAGATGGAAGACTACCTTCCTTTCCAGAGGAACCTGTCACTGGGGGTGGAGGTCAACAGGGGATGCGACCGGGACTGCGCCTACTGCGCCTACGGGGAGATATCAGGGAAGACCGTTCTCATGAGGAACATGGCCGATGTGGCGGAAGAGATCGAGTACATGCTTGACAGGGGGGTGAGCCATCTCTTCCTTAACGCTCCCCTTCTGAACTGCACTCCCCAGAGGGGAATGGAGGTGGTGAAAGCGCTGATGAAGATCAGGCGGAGCTTCTCCTGGGAGGGTTATCACACAGCACGGGGATTTTCCGGTGAGTATGCGGCCGCCGCCTTCGAATCGGGGTGCTCTTGCGTTTCGTTCTCCCCCGACGGGGGAACCGGGAGGCAGATGGAGCTTCAGGGGAAGGATTACGGCCCGGAAGACCTGGAAAGGGCCGTCATCCAGGCCTCTTCAGTGGGGATCGGAGTGCGCATCAACATCTTCCCCTGGCATCCGGAAACCGGTGTCCGGGGTATGATGGAGGCTTTCAGGAACGGCAGAAGGTGGGGCTCAGCGGCTGGGGATATGCTTTCCGGGATCAGGTTCTCACTGGTCAGAAGGGTGCCCGGCGGTCCCCGGATCCACAGGAAGGTCTTCGAGAGACCTCCCCCCGGCGCAATGACGGTTTTTCTGGTGCTCAGCTCCCTGCTGGGCGGTAAGGGACCGGCATGGAAGCGGTGATACTCGCCGCGGGAATGGGCACGAGATTCGGCGCCGACATTCCCAAGACCCTCCTTCGAGTGGGGGGGATGACCCTGCTGGAAAGGACCGTTGTCGGTCTTCATTCCCTTGGGATAGACAGGGACCGGATATCTCTTGTCACGGGGTTCAGGCATGATCTCCTGGAGGGAAGGGGTCTTCGGACGGTGTACAACCCTCAATGGGAGCATCCGGGGACCTTCTCCTCATTCATGGCATGGGCGAGGCATGGCAGCGGGAAGGTACTGGTGGTTCACGGTGACCTTGTCTGGAGCGGAGAGCTCCTTAAGGGGATGCTGGAAGTCGACGGGGACATCGTCGTGGCAATGGATCCCCGCAGAAGGTGCGAGCCGGAGGGGGCAAGGGTCGAGGTGCGAGAGAACAGGGTGCTGCACATCTCCAAGGGGCTTCCGTGTTCCAGGAGCGCCGGAGAATGTCCGGGGGTCTTCCTGGTGAGGGACGCCGGAGCACTGCTGAGGATATCTGAGGACCTTGCCTCGGACCCCGGCGCTTACCTGGATGACGCGGTTAACAGAGCGGCGGGCACCATGAGGGTGATCCCGTTCCCGGTGGGGGGGAGCGGGTGGGAGGAAATAGATTTCGTGGAGGACCTGGCCAGGGCGCGGGAGCTTTTCCCGTGACCTTCTCCTGGGAGCATGTGTGGACACTGAGGGAGACCGGGGGCCGGCTGAGAAAGGTCGGCCGCTTCCTGGCTGCCAGGTCGGATCTGCAGTGGATCGTGTATCGCGAACTGAAGGCTTCCGGCTCCGTTCCACCCGGAGGAATGATACTGGAGGTGGGCTGCGGTACGGCTCCCGTTCCAGGGATGCTGTCAAAGGATTCGCCGAATGTATTCGGCATAGATGTGTCACCCACCGCAGCGGCCATCTCCTCCAGGGTATGCATCGCCGCAGTTGCCGACGGAAGGTCCCTACCGTTTCCTTCCGGCACATTCGATCTGGTGTTCAGCACAGGAGTGCTGGACCTTTACCCCATGGAGCAGGTTAGACATTTCCTGGGGGAGATGGAGCGGGTGCTGTTACCCGGAGGAAGGGCGGTTGTCATCACCTCTTCGAGATGCGCCCTTCACAGGGCGATCATGGGAAGACTCTTGCGGACTGGGGAGTGGAAGTACGGGCCCAAAAGGGAGTTCGTCTCCCTGAAGGATGCCTTGACCCCGGGGCTCGACCTTGTCTATGAACGCGGGAGAGGGGCGGTGTTCCAGCTGAGATTCATTTCCTACCTTTTCGATGACAACCCTTTTCTCAGAAGGGCATACCATGCCTTCTTTCTCGCCGTGTCGCTCCTTCTCAGACCCTTTAACAGGCTTCCCGGTGCCCTGCTGGTCACGGTGATGGAGAAGGCGGAATGAAGGTGCCTCCGGTGACCGAGCTTCGGAGGGTCTGCCAGCCCCCGGACCTTGATGTCTGCATTTTCAGGCGTCTCCTGACCAGGAGGGTATCCATTCATTTCACACGGTTCTTTCTCCTGTGCGGTGTTTCGGCGAATGCCGTTTCCGCACTGAAGGGGGTAATAGCCTGCGCCGGATCCCTTCTCTTCATAACCGGGGAACCCCTGCACTGGCTGGCCGGGGCGGGGCTGCTTCAGCTGTCCTTCATACTGGACGCCTCCGACGGTGAGGTGGCCAGGTTCACCGGAACCTGCTCCTCCGCAGGGGGAGAACTCATCGACAAGATCGGAGACGCCGCCTCCAGAAGCCTTTTTTACGGTGCATGGGGCATAGGGCTGTACTCACGAACCGGCAACGCCTTCTACACGGCTGCGGGGATGGCCATGGCCGGCCTTTGGCCCATAGTCAGGTTCTGCCTCATGGAGACCATACTGGAAAGCATGGTGAACCACAGGGACACACCCCCGTCTCCGGAGGAGAGGGAAGCTGCAGGAAGGCTCTTCGCCAGGACCCCCTGGGAAGGCGGCATGGAGTACTTCCTTTCCATGGTGTATCATCCCTGGCTGAATCTGGCTCTTGCGGCTGCTCTGCTGTCTTTCCTTGGAAACGGACCGTCGGGGCTTTTCTTCCTGGCCTATGCCTTCCTGTGGGCTGCGAATACGGTGAGAAAGACAGCTTCCGCACTGAGGACCGCGGGATTCAGAAGGCCGGAACCATGACTGAGGTCCTTTTTATACTGGGCCTGCTCAGGGCGGGTATCTGGCCTGTTCCCCTGCCGGGAACACCTGTGGACGTCGTGCCGTTCCAGGACGGTTTCGCCGTGGCCTGCTCCTCCCCGGGGGGAGTCTTCCATGTGGTCCCCGGGGAAGAACCCGTTCTCCTTCCCGTCCACGTGGAGGAACCCGGCTGCATCGCACTCTGGAACGGCAGCCCGGCGGTTTCCGACAGGGCCCGTGGAAGAATTGCAGCAACTGAGGTCTCCATCCCTGTCCCCGGGGTTCCTGAAGGTATCTGCGAAACCTCCGATGGTAACCTGCTGGTATGCCTTTTCGACGCCGGGGAACTTATCGAACTGGGACCGGACGGCTCATGGACTGTCATTGCCGGGATTCCAGGTGCCAAGAGCGTGGTATCCCTGGATGATGGGAGCTTCTTTGCTTCCGGATGCGGTTCAGGAGTGTTTTTCTCCCACGGTTCCGGTGTGGTTCATGTGGGGAATATCGGCGCAGGTGTGAAGAGACTGGAGGTCATTCCGTGGAACGGGGATGATCTGCCGGACCCATTGGGAGTGGCCTGCGCGGAGGGCGGCGCCGGTGTATGGGAGAACCCCGGTGACGAAGGTGACTGGGAGTACACCGGCCTCTGGGGACATCTTCAGGGTCCTAAGGACATATTCGCCTCGGGGGACAGCGTGATCATCGCGAGTCTCTTCAGTCCCCTGGAGATAAGCTATCTTCCCGGAGCTTTCCCCGGGGGGTTCCAGTGCTGCGCCTTCTCCGGCTCCGCCACGGTCGCCGGTCATTCCGCTGGTATTCTTGTCTGGATCCCTCACAGGACGGTATATTACCGCTGATCGTACACCCTTTTCAGCATCATGAAAGGAGCCCGGAACATGCCGGCAAAGACAGTTTCCATAAAAGGTATTCAGGGAGATAAGTTCCGCATGGACATAACCGCGGGTAACCACACACTGGTAGTGGATCAGCCTGGACCCATGGGGGGCGACGACGGGGGGCCGAATCCCCTTGAGTACGAACTGATCTCCCTGGCGGGCTGCATCGGCGCCATCGGCAGGATAATCGCCAATCAGAGGAAGATGGAAGTAAGAGGATTTTCGGTTGAGATAGATGGAGAGATGAACACCGACGCCCTCCTGGGCATGAAAACAGATCAGAGGGCGGGTTTCCGGACGATCACCGTTTCCGTGGACATCGACGCCGACATGACCGAAGAAGAGAAGAGGGCGTTCCTGATGGAGATCGATTCCAGATGCCCTGTTTCCGACAACCTTGCCAGGGGGACGGAGCTCTCCTTCAGGTTGCTGTGATGCGTTTCACGGCGGCCTTCTGATAGTCGGCAGCACCGTTCACATTACATATAAGCATAGGTGGTGTCAGGGCTGGGAATCCCCTTGACAGGGCGGCTTATTTGTTGTCTTGTTGGGCGTTCGCATCCTATTCAAAAAGGGAAATCACGTTTCCTTAACCCGTCAGATCAGTACAGGAACCCAATGGAAAGGGCTGAGACATGTCAGACAAGATCAGAGTGCTACTTGTCGATGACGACCCTGATTTCATCGAAGCCAACAGCATCATCCTCGAGGCCAGCGGATTCGAGGTCCTCACGGCGTCAAGCGGCGCAGAGGGACTGAAGAAGGTGGAAGAGGAGAAGCCGGACCTTGTGGTGCTCGATGTTATGATGGAGAACACCGACGAGGGATTCTCGGTTGCCAGGAAGATCAGGAAAAAGCTTCACAGCGATGTCCCGATCATCATGCTCACATCGGTTTCCCAGGCCACGGGCTACACCTTCAAGCCCGAGGAGCATCCCGACTTCTTCCCGGTGGACCAGTTCCTGGAGAAGCCGGTCCCTCCCACCACCCTGGTGAAGAAGATCAGGGAAGCTCTTGAGAAGGGAGAATAAGGTGGCAAGAAACGCCAGGGAGATAGTTAAGGAAGGGCTTCAGAAGTACGGCTGCCGCCGGGAGTCCATAATGCAGATACTCTCATTGGTCAACGAGGAGCTCAGCTGGGTTCCTGAGGAGGCCATCGTGGAACTTGCCGATGCCAACGGAGTAAGCGCAGCCGAGGTCTACAGCGTTGTCAGCTTCTACAGCTTCTTCAGTACCGAGCCCAGGGGCAGGAACATCGTAAGGCTCTGCAGCACCATCAGCTGCGCAATGGCAGGCCAGGGCAGTATCCTTTCCGCTCTTGTGGACGAGTTCGGTATCGAGCCCTTCGAAACCACAGAAGACGGCCGTCTGACCATAGAGACCACCCCCTGCATCGGCCTCTGTGACCAGGCCCCGGCGATGCTGGTCAACGGCGAGCCCCATGTAAGACTTACCCCCGAAAAAGCGTGCGAGATCGTACGCGGACTGGAATAGGAGGCGCCATGGAGTGTAAAGTGCTGCTTGCCGAGAACCAGCCCGAATTCGGTGCCGGGCTCGAAAAGGCCCTTACCATGGAGCCGGCGGATGTGGTTTACGCAGTTCGCGACTCGGGCATCAAGGGCCGGGGCGGAGCCGGTTTCCCCACCGGAGTGAAGTGGAACCTCGCAGGTGCCGCCTCATCCGACGTGAAGTACGTCATCTGCAACGCCGACGAGGGCGAACCGGGCACCTTCAAGGACAGAATACTCATAGAGAAATACGCCGAGAGGCTTCTCGAGGGAATGGCCATCGGAGGCTACGCCATTGGGGCCGCCTTCGGCATCATCTATCTCAGGGCCGAATACCCTTACCTCATTCCTGCAATTGAGAAGGCTCGGAAGAGCCTTATGGACAAGGGTCTCCTCGGAGAGAACATAAGGGGTAAGGGGTTCGATTTCGACGTGGAGATAAGGCCGGGAGCCGGCGCGTATGTCTGCGGCGAGGAAACCTCCCTCATAGAGAGCCTGGAGGGCAAGAGGGGCGAGCCCAGGAACAAGCCTCCCTACCCTGTTAACAGCGGCTATCTGAACAAGCCAACCATAGTGAACAACGTGGAGACCTTCTGCGCAGTTCCCCATATCGTGCTTAACGGTCCCGAATGGTACATGAACCTTGGTGCCGGCGAGTGCTCCGGAACCAAGCTTTTCAGCGTTTCCGGCGATGTGGAGCGCCCAGGGGTATACGAGCTTCCCATGGGAGCCCCTCTCCGGGACCTCCTGGAGCTTGCCGGAGCCACCGATGTTCAGGCTGTTCAGGTGGGCGGAGCCAGCGGCAGGACGGTTCCCGCCTCGGAGATAGACAGGACCCTCTCCTTCAAGGACCTTCCCCCGGGTGGATCCGTGATAGTGTTCGACAGTTCCGTGAACATGGTCGAGGTCCTGGAGAACTTCATGGACTTCTTCGTACATGAATCCTGCGGTCAGTGCACCCCCTGCAGGGAGGGCAACCTCAGGCTCCTTCACGCCGCACAGGACATCATCGGAGGACATATCACCTGCAGCGAGTGCGTCGCCCCCTTCTTCGAACTGGCTGAGACCATGATGGCGTCCAGCAAGTGCGGCCTCGGGCAGACCTCCGCGAACTGCTTCGTGGACATAATCAGCAATTTCGTGGAGCTCTCCGATGAATGCCATTGCGGAGAGTGCTGCTGCGAAGGAGGTGATGAGTAATGCACAGCGTTACCGTCAAGATAAACGGAAGAGACTACAGCGTTAAAGAGGGCGCTACCATCCTGGAGTCATGCAGGGAAATTGGAGTGGACATCCCTACCCTCTGCTACCACCCCGACCTTTCCGTGGCCGGCAACTGCCGTCTGTGCGTGGTGGAAGTCGAAGGCTGGCGAACCCTGGTTCCCGCCTGCGTGACCCCGATCACCCCCAACATGGTGGTCAGAACAGACAGCCCCAGGGTCAGAAGGACGAGGAAGCTCCTCCTCGAGCTTCTCCTGGCCAACCACAACAACAACTGCCCCGAATGCGAGCGGAACGGCAACTGCGAGCTGCAGGAACTGGCCGAGAGGTACAACATAAGGCTGAACCGTTTCCAGACCGACTACAAGCCGGTGAGCATCGAGCAGGTAAGCGTAGGGGTATCCCGGGACAACAGCAAGTGCATCATGTGCACCAGGTGCACACGCACCTGCGAGGAATACCAGAGCGTTGCGGTGATCAAGCCCGTCGGCAGGAGCAACGAGGTCCACATAGGATGTCTCGAGGAGAAGGGGCTCGGAGAGGTCTCCTGCACCCAGTGCGGACAGTGCATAAACCGCTGCCCCACCGGAGCGCTCTTCGAGACCGACGAAACCGCGGCTGTCTGGGCAGCCATCGAGGATCCTGAGAAGATCGTCGTTGTTCAGACCGCCCCGGCTGTCCGCGTGGGCATTGAAGAAGCCCTGGGTCTTCCCACCGACCACCACACAGGCAAGATGGCCGCCGCCCTGAGGCGTATGGGATTCGACAGGGTCCTGGACACCGACTTCACCGCCGACCTCACCATAATCGAGGAAGGTCACGAGCTTCTCTTCAGGCTGAAGGACGCACTGGTGGAGAAGAAGGAGATCGCCCTGCCCATGATCACCAGCTGTTCCCCCGGCTGGATCAAGTTCATAGAGCACAAGCACAGCGACCTCCTCGACAACCTCTCCACCTGCAAGAGCCCGCAGCAGATGTTCGGACCACTTGCGAAGACCTACCTCGCCCAGAAGGAGGGGTTCGATCCGGCAAAGATGGTCTGTGTTTCCGTGATGCCCTGCACCGCCAAGAAGTTCGAGAAGGACCGGCCGGAGATGCGTGACAGCGGCTACAAGGACGTTGATCACGTTATCACCACCAGGGAACTGGCCAGGATGATAAAAGAGGCCGGCATCGACTTCGATCACCTTCCCTTCGAGAAGTTCGACAGCCTGATGGGTGAATCCACAGGCGCAGCTGTGATCTTCGGAGCCACTGGAGGCGTCATGGAAGCCGCCCTTAGAACCGCCTACGAGGTGGTGACAGGCAAGGAGATCCCCTTCGAGAAGCTCAATGTTGAGCCGGTGAGGGGTTTCGAGGGTATAAAGGAAGCCGCTGTTCCGATGCCCTCTGAGATGGCCAAAGGCTGGGAGTTCCTGGCGGGAGCCACCCTCAAGGTCGCAGTGGCCCACGGTCTTGCCAACGCAGACAAGCTCCTGAAGGCAGTCAAAGCCGGAGAAGCCGACTATCACTTCATCGAAGTGATGGCCTGCCCCGGCGGATGCCTGGGAGGCGGCGGACAGCCGATCCCCACCGACATGGAGAAGCGGATGGAGCGGATGCGCGCCATCTACGCCGAGGACGAGGCCCTTCCCCTGAGGAAGTCCCACGACAACCCCGAGGTACAGCTTCTCTACGCGGAGTTCCTGAAGGAACCGCTGGGACACAAGTCCCACACGCTGCTTCACACGAAGTACACACCCAGAAGCAAGTACTAGTTACCGATACTCCCGGGGGCGTCTCTTTCTGAGGCGCCCCCCTTTTCTTATCTTCCCTCTTGAACACAATCCGATAAGGGGGAGGATCATGTCCGTTTTCTTACTGCTTGTACTGTCGCTGTGGGGCGCCGAACCGCAGGTCCTGTGGTCCGGGGTCACCAGCGGAGGGGTATACTGCTCCACGGGAATGGGGGATTTGAACGGCGACGGGGTCCCCGATGTTGCCTGCGGGGTCAACTTCTGGGATTCGCAGCCCACCATCTGGGCGATATCCGGTGCCGACGGGTCGACGATCTGGACCAGCAGCGACCACAAGGGGATCTACCAGAACGAGGGGTTCACCGGAGTTCCGGACATGGATGGCGACGGTCTGATGGACCTTCTGGTAGCCACTCCAGGGGGCTATGAGCCCCCGGGCAGGTGCCTCTATCTGATCTCCGGCGCCGACGGCTCCACCGTCTGGGAGTGGGCCGCCTGCGAGACCATGCCGGTCAACACCGGCTGGGGATATTCCTGCACCCTGCTGGATGACATCAACGCCGACGGGGTCGACGAATGTGTCGGAGGATTCGGAACCTCCGGCTCATCCAACACCGGTCTTGTGGCGTGTATCGATGGAGCCTCCGGCGACAGTCTGTGGACCGTATGGATACCCGATGCCGCAGAGGACCTCCACCAGTTCATCGACGGGAATGCCGACGGTGTGAACGACATACTCCTTGCGGTGGGGGGGAACTCCTACACAGGGGAGACAGCCCGGCTCATCAGCGGAGCCGACGGATCCACCCTCTGGCAGAGGAACCCCGGCGGTGACTGCATGTCAGTTGGAATCCTGGAACGCCCGGACACTTATCCCCTCGCGGTCTTCAGCACCTTTTCCGGCACCGCCGGATGCTACGACGCCGGAGGATCCCTCCAGTGGGACCATTCGGGTTCAGGGATGTTCCTGGACGTGAGGGGCGGACCTGATGTGAACGGAGACGGAACAGGGGATGTCGCCCTGGCCGCAGATAACGCTGGAGCGGTGTGCATCTCAGGTGACGACGGCGAGGTTCTGTGGTCGGTGTATACTGGCAGCAATACCTGGTCCGTCGCCTGGCTGGACCCGGTGATACTGGGTGGAATGCCGGTTCCCTGCGTTGCCGCAGGCTCGGTGAACGGGAAAAAAGTGGTCCTCATAAATGCCTGTACAGGCGAAACGGTCTGGGAAACCGAGTTCCAGGAAAGGGT
>DAINQE010000023.1:27849-30592 GCA_036743055.1 Candidatus Sabulitectum sp.
GGGGTTTATCTGATCAGGGTGTCCGGCGGTGGTATCACAGAGATACACAGGGTTACGGTACTGTAGAGAAAAGGGGGCCCCGAAGGGCCCCCGATGGAAACTGGAGCCTAGAATCTGTCCAGAGGACTCTGCACCCTGAGGGGTGTGCGATTCCTTGCCAGCTTGAGATACGGAGTTATCATTGAAGGAGTGGAGATGCCCAGGAGCTTCTGGACCATCCTCCGGTCAACGCCGTCTTCCAGAAGGTGTACAGCGAAGCTGTGCCTGAGCCAGCCAAGGGTTGCCTTCTTGTCGATTCCCGCTTCATCAAGCGCATCGGTGAAAGCTCTCTGAATGGTTCTGGCGGAAACGAAACTGGTTCTGCCCCTGCCGGGGAAAAGGTATGGGGAGGGATCGGTGCGAAGGTCGAGATACTGGGAGAGGATCCTGCCGGTGGTCTTGGCGAGGATGGTGTCACGGAGGAACTCACCCTCGGGACTGTGAACATGGATGACTCCGTTCTCGATATCAACATGTTCCCTCTTCAGTATGGCGGTTTCGCTTACCCTGAGCCCGCTGGAGTAGATGAACATGAGTGCGAGCCTGTACTTGAGGTCGTGCACATGCTGGAAGATCTCGGCGATCTCGTCCCTGGTGAACACACCGTGGAGGGGGACCTTCTTGGCGATCACGCCGGGTCCAGGAAGGGGATTGTCCTTCTTGAGAACCTGGGAATAGAGATACCTGATGGCGCTCTGGGCCTGGTTGATGTAGGAGAGGGACTTGCCCTCGGCCACGAGACCTTCGAGGTATTCCCTGAGGTCGGACTTGTCAAGGCTGCCGGTCTTGTCACCGAAATGGTTCGCAAGCCTGCGGAGGTGGGAAATGTAACTGTTGGCGGTTTTGGGGCTCCTTCCGGAGGCCTCGAGCTTTTTCCTGGTTTCTTCAACGAAATCCATGTTTTCATCCTTTCATGATGAGGTTCTAAGCAACGAGCCAATTCATATGAAGCATATAATAAAATGCAACCACCAGACTGTCAAGCACTATTCTTTGTTGTACATGAATAAAGAAAGTGTTATTCTTTTAACCTCGGTGAACAGCGTCATTTCCGAATAACAAGGAGGGTTTGTTTGCTTATCGGACCGGACGGAACAGGCAAGACCAGATTCTATGTGCCTTTCATTCTTGCATTTCTGGTTTTTTCCGCAATTCTGGCAGCGCAGTATTCGATGGTGAAGGAGTTGCAGTTCCAGGCTCGAAGAGGCCAGAGCGGAGAGTATCAGGCATTGATTAATGGAATGATAAGAGGTATCGGATACTATAGGGATAACTGGGACCATATCCCGGAGGATACGGTATACCACGGAGAAACTACGCCTGTCATATGGCACAGCAATGGACTCATTGGGGAGTTCTCTTTCCTGGAGGAGCTGCGTGCACCGTTTGAAACCGGGATTCCGCAGGGCTCCCTGGAGAACAAGGTTATAGAAACCGGGGTAACTAAAGCGACTGAAGGTGTTTTCCTCTCCTATACAGTAATTGATGAGAAATGGACGATAATAAAAAATCTCGATAATGCCGAGCAAGCGCTGATTATCATCATGATCGTAATGGTAGTAACTACCATAGTGCCCGGCGCACTGATGATAGAATCCCTGAGCAGGAGGAGGAAACTGACCGGAACCGTTCTCAGCTCGCCTGGCGCTCCTCCATGGCAATCGGCTGCGGATCTTTTCCAGTTCTCCAGGGCCGTGGGCCTGATGGCAGTCTCTCCCGGAAACAGGGTGCTGTGGGCCAACGAAAGGTGCAGGGAACTTCTGGAGATGGACAGGAGCGGCGACGGTTTCCCTCTGGGTTCGGTCACATCCCTTCCGGAATCGGTGCGTCTCAGAAAGGAGCCGGCGCCGGCGGAATACGAGACCGGTCTCGTCAGATTGAGATCCATGACCGGCGACACGACCGGGGTGACCATGGAAGTGTTCCCATGGGTGAGGGACGGCGAGGTCAGGATGAGGCTTTTCTGCTTTTCCCTGCCGTCACAGGGAGAGGCCGTTTCAGGACGTGCGGGAATGAAAGCCCAGGGTGAAGCCCTGGAGGCGGGATCAGGTACCGAGGCCCGGATGGCGGAATCGATCATGCACGACATGAACAACCACCTGTCGGGCATAATCGGTTCGGCATCCCTGGAACTCGACAGAAGCGGCGGGGAGGAAGGATACAGGCTGATCCTGGAATCAGCGGAGAAGCTCAGCGCACTTTGCTCAGACCTCAACGCCATCCTGTCCGGTGAGGAGGACCCTTCACTGAGGGACGTGATGGAGGAGACCAGCCTCATTGCCGAGGTGATGAGGAGGATACTCCCGGATGGTGTCGGTTTCAGCGTGACAGGAGGCACCACGAAGCTGATCGGAGTGAAGAGGGAGAGCCTGAGGAACCTGCTGTACAATCTGGCGCTGAATTCCACTGAAATGATGAGCGGAGAGGGCCGAATACGGGTCGATATCTCAGAGAGGATCCCCCCCGGCGCCGGAGGGCTCGGTTCCGTCTCCCCGGGAGGGAAGATCTGCATGAGGTATTCCGACGGCTATATCATGCCAGTGGCCCTCAGGGACGTTCTTTCCGGAAGGAAGTACTCGGTACCCGATGTCGAAAGGCAGTTCGGAACGACGATTGGAGCGGTCTACAGGGCCCTGGGTGAGACAGGGGCGGAGGTGCGCTTCGAAAGGGGATCCGGGGAAACCGTTCTTTGCATGGTAATGAA
>DAINQE010000024.1:0-26094 GCA_036743055.1 Candidatus Sabulitectum sp.
CAGAAGGTTCCTGAAGTAGCGCCATCGCCGCTCAGCCAGGGCTGCCAGGGGGAAAATGGCGAAACCGGCCAGCCACCTCTGCTGGCACAGGAAGGCCGAGGCCGGTGAGGCCAGCAGCGCCGCAAGAACAAGCACGCCCCGCATCATGGGTCCGTTCCCTCGTAATGGGAGGCCAGTTTCTTCTGAACCAGCCTGAACTCTATCGGAGGCGCCGAATGAAACTCCAGCTCCTCACCTGTGACAGGGTGAACGAAACCCAGGGTCTCGGCATGGAGCATCTGGTGGGTGGCCATCCTGACCGCGTCAGAAACGAGCTCCCTGTTCTCCCTGGTTGAGGGGTATCCTTTGGGGCTGCACCCGCCGTACTTCCCGTCTGCTATTATGGAGCACTTCTTCACGGAAGACATATGAACCCGTATCTGGTGCGTTCTGCCGGTCTCCAGCCTGCATTCGATAAGGCTGGAGAACCCATAGGGAGCGATCACCCTGTAGTTGGTTACCGCCCTTCTTCCACCTTGGACCACCGCCATCTTCTGACGGTTCCTGGGATCCCTTCCAATGGGGGCCTCTATCCTGCCCTCCTTCGGGGAGGGGATTCCCCAGCAGAGGGCCACGTAGCGCCTCTTCACGGTGTGTGCGGCCAGCTGGGCGGCCAGGTGACGGTGCGTTTCGTCGCTCTTGGCCGCCATCATCAGACCGGTGGTGTCCTTGTCCAATCTGTGAACGATGCCAGGGCGGAGTTCTCCGGAAATGCCTGAAAGGGAACCCCTGCAGTGAAAAAGGAGGGCGTTGACCAGTGTGCCGTTCCTGGTGCTGGCGGTGGGATGCACCACCAGACCGGCATGCTTGTCCACCACTATCAGGTGCCTGTCTTCGTAGACTATGTCCAGGGGGATGTTCTCGGGGACAAGGTCAATGGGCTCGGGATCGGGAACGCGGACCGCCACGATCTGCCCGTTTCTGAGCCTTGTGGACGGCTTCTCGGGGAAGGAGCCGTCCACGCTCACATGACCGTTCCTGACCAGGGCGCTAATGTAGCTCCTGCTCAGCCCCAGGTCGTCCTGCAGGGCGAGAAAGCTGTCAAGCCTTATACCGGACTCGTCCTCCTCGACCTGATACTCAGGAATGCCCAACCAGTCTATTGCTCCCTGAGGATGAGATGGTAGCCGAACTGGGTCTCTACCACATCGGACATGCCGCCCACGGGAAGGGCGAATGCAGCTTCCTCGAATGCCGGCACCATGACGCCCCTGCCGAACTCACCCAGCATGCCGCCGTCCTGGCCTGAAGGGCAGTCGGAGTACTCGATCGCCGCCTGGACGAAAGTCAGTTCACCTGCCTGTATTCTCTGCTGGAGGTCCCTGATCGATTCTGCGGCTTCCTCCTGGGTTCTGTTGAAGGTCTGATCAACGGCGCAGCCGTCGTAGCATACGAGTATGTGCCTTGCAGTCACCACGCTTGGCGGTGTGTTCTCAACCGGTGTCTCTACAGTTTCCACTGTGTCGGCGACCTCCGTTGCATCATTGATGGTGGTATCCTCGGCATCCTCAGCCGGTTCTTCCTGGCCGCAGGCCAGCACCAGGGCAAGCGCCGCGAAGAGCCATAAGGCTTTTTTCATGTTCATATCGATCTCCTTTTCTCGTGTGATGCGGAAAATGGTTCCGGAGGGGAAATATAGCCTCTTTCACCGGAGTTGACACCGGGAGACCCCGCAACCGATAGTATCGTTGTTATGTTGTTTTGATGCTTTTCTCTCCAGTGCCATTTTTTGAATAGCGCAGAAAGGAGGTCCAGACTTGGACCGAGCTTCCTATTTCAGCGACCGGGCGAACGGAATGAAGAGGTCGGTTATTCGAGAGCTTCTGAAGCTGACCAACAAGCCGGAGATCATATCATTTGCAGGTGGCCTGCCGGCGCCGGTGACCTTCCCTGTGGATTACGTCAAGAAGGCAGTTAACAAAGTGCTGGACGAGGAATCTGGAAAGGCCCTCCAGTACGGAGCCACCGAAGGTGACCCCAGGCTTAAGGGAAAACTCGCCGAGATCATGAGGAAGGACGGCATCGATGCCGACCCTGAGAGGGTCATGGTAACAACCGCCAGCCAGCAGGGCCTTGAACTCATGGCCAAGGTCTTCTTCAACCCCGGTGACACATGCGTGGTAGGGCTGCCCACATATCTCGGCGGTCTGCAGGCCATAAAGAGCTACGGTGGCGTTCCTGTGGGCGTGGAGCTGGACGAACACGGGATGATCCCTGAGAAGCTGGTGGAAACACTGGACCGTCTCGAGGCCGAGGGCAGAAGACCCAGGCTGATCTACATAATCCCGGATTTCCAGAACCCCGCCGGCGTTACCATACCCGCCGACAGAAGAAGGAAGATCGTCGAGATCGCCCGGGAGCGGGAGTACATAATAGTAGAGGACACCCCCTACAGGCAGATCAGGTTCCGGGGCGAACACCAGCCCACCTTCCAGAGCATGGCCCCGGAGCGTGTCCTGAGCCTCTACACCTTCTCCAAGATAATGCTTCCGGGGTTCAGGCTCGGCTGGGCCTACGGACCTGACTGGCTGGTTGACAAGATGGTCATGGCGAAGCAGTCCATGGACCTCTGCACCCCTCCGTTCAACCAGGCCATCACCTACCACATGCTGGAGGCCGGCGCTCTTGAGGCGGGGCTCAAGGAGACCATCAAGCTCTACCACCACAGGTGCGACCTGATGCTGGCGGAGCTTGAGAAGAACCTGGGCAGCACGCCGGGCGTAACCTGGACGAAACCAGAGGGGGGGCTTTTCCTCTGGCTTACCGTTCCCGAGGGCGTAAGCACCGACGACATCTTCGAGAAGGCCATCGAGGAGAACGTTGCCTACGTTCCCGGAAGCGCCTTCTTCCCCAACAACGACAACCACCGTTCCATGAGGCTCAACTTCAGCTACTGCGACGACGACAAGATCATCGAGGGCTGCAGACGGCTGGGCAAGCTTATAAAGGAAGTCGTCTGACCTGACTTGACCTGCTCTGCTTCATCCGGGGGCGGCAACGCCCCCGGTTCTTTTATTACCGGAAGTCCCCTATGACTACCCGGCCAAGGAAGAGGTCGGCGTCCCCTCCCCCATCAGGTCTATGCTCTCCGATAACGTAGTATTCGCCTATTCCCCTCTCGAAGACCGCTGCGGGGATCTGGTCACCCTCCATGGGAATGGAGACCCCGAATATCCATTCTCCCTGGGGATCCGTCTCCGCGAGGAGAACGTCGATATCCTCGGTGGCGAAGCGCTCCCGTGAACCGTCCGCGGTCCAGCCGTGGCTGATTATCCTGCCATCCCAGTCCTGAAAGAGTCCAGTGAAGCATGTCTGATCCCTGTAGAGGTGGGCACTCTGCCAGGCGACGGACAGAGCTGGATCGAACCTTGCAAGAAGGCCTCTGAGCTTCAGGGTGCCAAGCTGGTCGAAGGCCCCCGCGCAGATCATGTCGCCGTTATCCAGCTCCAGGAAGCCGTTGATGACGGAAGTGAATTCGGAACCGGTTTCCAGGTAGGTGTTCCACATTTCGGTTCCGTCGGCGTCCAGCCTAGCAACGGCAACTCCGCCCATGAAAGCGTCCTCCTCGAAGCTCAGGAGAAAGGTGCCGTCTTCCAGCACCTCCATGGATGTATCCTCAAGCTGTAGTTCCGCCCGGGCTGGCAGTGTACGGAGGCCTGTGATCACACCGCTTTCATCCAGCCTGCCGGTGAAGCAGTCCCTTCCTCCGGAATCATCTATTCCGGTTCCGGCGATGAGAAAAGAGCCGTCCTCAAGGGTTTCCATGGAGGTTACCGCCACTTCGGGATACTCCTCCAGACCGGTAACCGCGGTTTCGGTGAGAACTGCTTCGTCCCCTGGAGGGAGGGTCATCAGGGTCACAGGACCGGGTCCCAGCCTGCTGCCAATCAGAGCGGCGAATCCGTTGTTAAAGAAGGAGCATTCCAGCCAGTGCTCTAGCACTCCTTCGTCGCTTTCAAGGAGCCTTCTTCCGGTTTCATTCCCGTACAGGTCCAGGTCCACGAGACTCCAGCTCCAGCTCATTTCCGACCAGTTGAAGACTACCACCCGGAATCCCTGCAGATCCCCGGTAATGATACATTCCAGGGGATGGTCGTCCCCGGGCCACGGAACCTCTTTGAATGATCTCCATTGAACCTCGTCGTCCGGAGTGTCAGACACGGCGGAGGCAGAGATCATGATAAGCAGAGTCAGCACTTTCTTCATGATGGCACCCCTTTCCGGGTTAAACATACTCCAGCCGCCCTTTGACATGGAAGCCTTCTTTTAAGAATGTATTGGTTGCACCTTCAGGAAAGGAAAGAACACCGGTGAACTCCCCTGTTGGAAGCCTGCTGGAGAGGAAGCGACTGATAGAGAGGATAGACTCCCTTAATCAGAGGGCCCTTTCCCTCTCCACCGACAGACCCTCCGAGAGCCTGGATGTAGCCGGCAAGGCGGAGGCCCTGGCACTTGGGGCGGACTATCCCAGGGGAACCGCAGCAGCCGCACACACTACCGCCCTCTATCATCTCAGGAGCGGAGACCTGCAGTCAGCGGTGAAGAAGGGCAGGGAAGCCCTGGACATCTTCACCGAACTCCAGGACAGGGACGGGATCAGCAGCACGCTGAACACCCTGGGCATTGCCTACAGGAACATCGGAAGTTTCGACAGGGGTCTGGACTGCCTGATGAGATCGCTGAAGATCGAATCGGCAAAGAACAACCTCAGGAACCTGGTGAAACTGTACGGTAACATCGGGAACATCTTCGACAGCATGGGCCAGTACAGCGACGGGCTCCAGTACTACACGAAATGCCTGTCCATCGCCGAGCAGCTGGCCGACGAGAACGCCACCGCCGACGCCCACTCGAACCTTGGAACCTGTTACCATCATCTCGGGGAGTACGAAAAGAGCGCGAAGTACCACAGAAGGGCCCTCAAGATACGCGAGTCCCAGGGTGACGAACACGGTATTTCCATCTGTCTCAATAATCTCGGCATGATTTACGAGCACCAGGGAAAGCATCAGAGGGCACTGAAGTACTACCACAAATCCCTGGACATCAAGGTCCGGCTGAACATGAAGCTGGAGACGGCCAGGATGTGCAACACCATTGGAAGCCTCTGCACCATGCTTGGAAAGCATGAGGAAGCCTCGGAGTACCTGGAACGGGGCAGAAGGCTCGCAGGTGAGGTCAACTCCCAGACCGCTATAAGGGAGAACCTGGCCTGTCTTGCCAGCCTGGCCAGCGCAAAGGGGGACTGGGAGAACGCGTTCAGGAACCATCTGGCCTTCCACAAGCTCGACAAGCAATTGTTCAACTCCACCAGGATAGCAAGCATGGAAGCACAGCTCGAGATCATGACCAGCGAACTCTACTCCGCCAACAGAAAGCTTGAGGATGCCAACGCCAAACTGAGTACCATGTCCGTGACCGACGGCCTGACAGGGATAAGCAACAGGCGCAGGTTCGAGGATTACCTGGGAACCGAGTGGAACAGGTGCATGAGAAGGTCCGCCCCCATTTCCCTTATAATGGTGGACATAGATTTCTTCAAGCTCTACAACGACACCTACGGCCACATAACCGGGGACCAGTGCCTGAAGACGGTTGCGGAGGCCCTGGCCTCCACGGCCAGGAGGTCAACCGACCTGGTGGCCCGTTACGGAGGAGAAGAGTTCGCAATAGTGCTCTCCGACACCGACTCCCGGGGAGCGGTTCAGGTGGCCAGGGCGGCTTCCTGCGCGGTACGGACCCTGGGAATACCCCATTCCGCATCCAGGATCTCCGACAGGGTCACAGTGAGCATAGGGCTGGCAACGATGGTGCCCGGAGCCCAGGATCCCTGCAGCGATCTGGTGAGCAGGGCGGACAGGGCCCTGTACTTCTCCAAGACCCATGGCAGGGACAGGATAACCATGTACGACAGCTGATCGTACCAACCGGGTCTGTTCAATCCCTGTTCCGGCTGATATGTTCTCCCCAGAAAAATCCAAGCAAACAAAGAGAAGGGAAACCGCAGATGGACCTTTCAACGGTATACATGAGCCTGAAACTTCGCAATCCCTTGATAGTTGGCAGCTCCGGCCTTACCGGCTCAGTGGAGAAAGTGAAGCAATGCGCCGACGCCGGCGCAGGGGCCGTTGTCCTCAAATCACTCTTCGAGGAGCAGATAGAGGCGGAGCTGGGTCACCTGTCCGGTGACAGATGGTACCCCGAAGCCGCCGACTACATCGACAACTATGGCATGGAGAACGCCCTGGGCAAGTACCTGGAACTCCTGGAAGGCTCCAGGAAGGCCACTGACATACCGGTGATACCCAGCATACACTGCTTCGGCACCGGGAAATGGGTGGAGTTCGCCAGGAAACTCGAGAACGCCGGAGCTTCTGCCATAGAGCTCAACGCCTTCATCCTTCCCTCGGATCCCAGGAGGACTGGCAGGGAGAACGAAAACGTCATCCTGGACATCGTCAGCGACATCAAATCCCAGGTGTCCATCCCGGTTGCTGTGAAACTGGGTTCGCACTTCTCCAGCATCTCTAGCTTCATCAGGGAGCTCGACGGGAACGGGGTCGACGGTATAGTCCTCTTCAACCGGTTCTTCAGCATTGATTTCGATATAGACAATCTGAAGGTCATCGACGGCTCCCCCTACTCCAGCCCTGAGGAGACACAGGCGGTGCTCAGGTGGACCAGCCTTCTTTCACCCATGGTATCCTGCGACCTCTGCTCCACAACGGGGATCCACGACGGAGCAGCCGTGGTGAAGCACCTCCTCGCCGGCGCAAGCGCTGTTCAGGTCTCCTCCGCCATTTACCTTAACGGTCTGGGGATCATGGCCAGGATGCACGGATTCCTCGCCGGATGGATGAAGGACCACAACTATGGCTCCGTCGATGAGTTTCGGGGAAGGCTCTCCGCTTCCAGATCCGGCAATCCCGCAGAGGTCAGCCGTGTTCAGTTCATGAAGACCTCGGTGAGGGCCCAGGACTAGCCCCTCCTGGAAACGTGCCAGCTTCCCGCGGCGGAAAGAAGCAACCCCGCAGCGAAGTGAAGAGTGGGTGCCTCGTCTATGATCGCCACCGCCAGAACCGTGGCGACCGCTGGTTTCATGAGGAACATGGTGGAGGCGTTACCCGCTCCCATGTTCTTTATTGTGCTGATGTAGGCAACATAGCCAACACCGCTCACACCTGCGCCGAGATAAAGGAATACCGTCAGATGGGGACCCAGGGGAGCAGGGCTGAGGCTTACCCCGTTGAGAAGCAGCCATACCGCCAGACCGGCAAGCCCGAAGGCGAAGGAAACTGTGTTCACCGTGAAGGGATCAGCCTTCAAGGAGGCCTTTCGGCCCAGTATCGTGTAAATGGAGAATGCTACCGCCGCAAGCAGTGCGTACACCGTACCCTTGTCAACTGTCATCGTGTGGGCGCCTGTAACGAGGATAAGCCCTGCCAAACCTGTCACGAGACCGGCTATGCGCCTTCGCCCCAGTTTCTCCCAGCCCAGGGCCCAGGCTATAACGACCACAGTCACCGGATTGAAGCAGAAAACGGCGGCGGCCCTGGCGGCCTGGGTGTGCTTTACTGCCAGCTGAAGAAGAGCCATGCTGAGAAATGTGTTGAGTAGGCCCATCACCGCAAGGATCAGCAGTGACCTTCGGTCGGGGAGCGGTTTTCTTCTGGCCGCCATGAATGAACCCACAACGGCAAGACCGCAGGCAAACCTCCAGAAGGTTAGCACCATGGGGTCCACAGTGCCCATGAGAGGCTTGCTGAAGACCTCCATGGAGGCAAAGAGAAACAGTGTGACGAAGTAGGTTACTATCTTCAGGACAGCTCCAGGATCGGGGGAAGGAACCGGGCTCCTTCCCCCGTTCTTTTCAGTTCAGCGGGATTCCGCAACTATCTCTATGAATCCATCGGCCTTCAGGCTGGCTCCGCCCACCAGGGCCCCGTTAACATCCGGAGCCTTCATGATCTCCCTGGCGTTATCCGGCTTCACGCTGCCGCCGTAAATGATCCTCAACGCCGCTGCGAAGTCCTTCCCTGCCGCTTCGGCCACCCATTCCCTTATCAGGGCGTGCATCCTCTGGGCCTCCGACGGGGTGGCGGTCTTGCCTGTTCCTATTGCCCATACGGGCTCGTAGGCGATGACGAGATTGTAGGGAGAGGCGCAGTCCAGACCTTCAAGGGCGGCGCGTATCTGCCCCTTCACCACCTCTTCCGTTCTGCCGGCTTCCCTCTCCTCCAGAAGCTCTCCAACGCAGAGAACGCCGCAGAGCCCGGCGTTCAGCCCGGCTTCCAGCTTTTTCCTCACTATTCCGTCGTTCTCGCCGATAAGGTGTCGCCTCTCGCTGTGCCCGGCCAGGAACCAGGAGCATCCCGCTTCCCTGAGCATCCGGGGGCTTATCTCGCCTGTGTATGCGCCCTCCTCCTCCCAGAAGATGTCCTGGGCGCCAAGGGCGATCCCGGCCTTGTCCGCAAGGGGAGCGAAGGACCGCATGAGGGTGAACGGAGCGAAAAGCGCAACATCGGCGCCGAAATAGTTGATGTTGCACTCGTCCATGGCGGTGAGCCAGTCCATTCCCGATTCGTAGGTTCCGTTCATCTTCCAGTTGGCCCCTACGAAGGGTTTCACACCGTCTATTCTCAGGTGTTCCAGAGCAGGCAGTTCCTCCCCCTGAAGCAGCTTCAGGGAAGCCCCGCCGCCGGTGGACACGTGGGTGATCTGGTCGGCAACTCCTGCTTCCCGAACCGCGCGCATACTGTCACCGCCGCCTACGACCGCGTCTGAACCGAAGCTGGTGGCGTCCGCCATGCAGGCCGCAAGCTTCCTGGTCCCCACATCGAAGGGCGGAACTTCGAAGAGCCCCATGGGCCCGTTCCAGACTATCGTCCTGCTCTCCATCACCGTTTTCCTGAACAGCTCTATCGTCTCGGGCCCTATGTCGAAGCCCGCCATATCAGGTGGAAGCCTGTCATAGGGGTATGCCCTGGCCCCTTTGGTGTCCTGCGGGGATTGAGCACAGACTATGTCCACGGGAAGCAGTATCCTGACCCCTCTGCCCTCGGCGGCCCGGAGTATGTCCCGGGCTGTCTGCACCCGGTCCTCCTCAACTATGCTCTTTCCCGTTTCAAGGCCCATGGCCCTGTAGAAGGTGAACGCCATGGCTCCGCCTACGATGAGGTTGTCGAGCTTGGGAAGGACGTGTTCGATCAGGGCTACCTTGTCGCTTACCTTGACCCCTCCGAGAATGACCGTATACGGCTTTCTTGGATGGGCGATGAGTTCTCCGAAAACCCTGAGCTCCTTTTCCACCAGGAAACCCACGTATCCGCCTCCCAGGATCTCGGGAATGCCCACCATCGAAGCGTGTTCCCTGTGGCTTGTGCCGAATGCGTCGTTGACATAGATGTCAGCAAGGGCAGCAAGGCTTGCGGCGAAGTCCCTGTCGTTAGCTTCCTCCTCGGAATGGAATCTGAGGTTCTCCAGAACGAGTATCTCCCCTGGAGCGAGCCCCGCGGCCATGGCTTCCACCCTTTTGCCGATGCAGTCGTGGGCGAAGATGATCCTGGTCTCGCTTAACATCTCCCTGAGCTTCACGGCTACAGGCTTCATGCTGTACCTGGGATCCGGTTTTCCGTCGGGCCTTCCAAGGTGGGAAGCAAGAACTATGGGCGAGCCCTGCTCGATCAGATGCCTTATGGTCCTCAGCACGGAGCGTATCCTGGTGTCGTCCAGAACGACCCCGTCCTCGATGGGAACGTTCAGGTCGGCCCGGAGGAATATCCGTTTCCCTCCGGTCTTCAGGTCTCTGATGGAGGGATATCTCATCTCAGAGTCCCCTGTCCGCCATTTTTGCCATCATGTCCACCATGCGGCTGGAGTAGCCATACTCGTTGTCGTACCAGGATAGGACCTTCACCAGCCTGGGACCTATCATCTTGGTTATGCCGGCGTCGAAGATGCTGCTGTGGGGATTTCCCACCACATCTGTGGACACCAGCGGCTCCTCGGTATACTGAAGGATGCCCTTGAGGGAGGTTTCAGCAGCCTTTTTCATCGCCGCGTTCACCGCCTCTTCAGTGGCGTCGGAACTGAGGTTGCACACAAGGTCCACCAGCGAGCCGTCGGGCACCGGAACCCTCACCGCCATGCCGTCGAGCTTTCCCTTCAGCCTGGGGATCACCAGGGATACAGCGGCTGCCGCGCCGGTGGTGGTGGGAACCACGTTCATCGCTGCCGCCCTGGCCCGCCTCATGTCGCTGTGGGGAAGGTCCAGGATCCTCTGATCGTTGGTATACGCGTGGATGGTGGTCATTATCCCGGATTCTATTCCGAAGGCGTCGTCCAGTACTTTTGCAACCGGGGCAAGGCAGTTGGTGGTGCAGCTGGCGGTGCTTATCACATGGTGCTTCACCGGATCGTAGAGGTCGCAGTTGACTCCGTAGACCACGGTGATGTCGGCACCTGGTTTTCCCTTCGCGGGAGCGCTGATCAGAACCTTCTTCGCCCCGGCTTCGATGTGCAGAGCGGCCTTCTCCCTTGTCCTGAAGAAACCGGTGGATTCCACCACTATATCTACACCCATTTCCTTCCAGGGGAGCTTGGACGGGTCGGGTTCGCTGAGTACCCTGAAGCTGTCTGCTCCAGCCTGTATCGTGTCACCCTTTACCTCCACTTCACCGGGGAACCTTCCGTGTACCGAATCGTACTTCAGAAGGTGGGCGAGCATACCTGGATCGGTAAGGTCGTTAACCGCTACTACATCTATGTCCTTGTGCTTCAGGGCCTGCCTGTATACCAGCCTGCCTATCCTGCCGAATCCGTTTATCGCTATCTTCGCTGACATGTTTTCCTCCTGTCATCCAAAGAACAGTTCTGCTTTTTCTATCTCTTCCACCGGAACGGTCTTCAGTGTTCCAACGGCCTCGGAGAGATCCGCGGCAACCACCACCGTTCCCCTCAGGGCCGCCATTTTCCGGTTCTCACCGGATTCTGCTATCTCCACGGCCTTGACCCCAAGTCTTGTCCCCAGAACCCTGTCGAAGGCAGAAGGGCTCCCCCCCCTCTGGACATGCCCCAGAACAACGTGTCTGGTCTCCAGGCCGGTCCGGTCCTCTATCTCGTTCTTGAGAACCTCTCCAATACCGATGCCCGTGCCCAGCTGGACATGCCCGAAGGCGTCTTTCTCGGCGGAGTGGTAAACGTGCCTGGCCAGGGAGGGATCGATGGCCCCTTCGGCCACCGCAACGATGGCATACCTTCTGCCCTCTTCGTACCGTTTCTGAAGTATCCTGCAGACGTTGTCGGTATCAAACTCCTTCTCCGGGGTAAGGATAACGTGTGCGCCGCCGGCGATACCTCCGTGAAGGGCCATCCAGCCGGCGTGTCTTCCCATGATCTCCACCACCATGACCCTCTCGTGGCTCCTGGCGGTGGTCTTCAACTTGTCCAGGGCTTCCATGACATAGTTGATGGCGGAATCGAAGCCGAAGGTACAGTCGGTGGCGGAAAGGTCGTTGTCAATGGTTTTCGGAACCCCCACAACGGATACTCCCATTCCGGCCAGAATGTCGGCCACACCGAGGGTGTCTTCGCCGCCAACGGCCACTAGAACGTCAATTCCATTGTTATCCAGGGTTTCCTTTATCTTCTCGAAACCGTTCTCTATCTTTCTGGGGTTGGTCCTGGACGAGAAGAGAATGGTTCCGCCCTGGGTATGGATGTCACGGACCGCTTCCCTGTCCAGGGAAACCGTTGCGTTCTCTATGGCTCCCTTCCATCCCCGGAGGAAACCGGTCACCCTGTGACCGCCAGCCTCTGCTTTTACTACTACGCCCCTTATAACAGCGTTCAGACCGGGAGCATCACCGCCTCCGGTGAGTATTCCAATGTGCACCGTCTACCTCCTGATCCTTTCCTGAAACCGGCAGGGGGACTCCCCGGCCTGTGTTACACTTGCGGCGAATAGAGCGAACTCCTCCAGGGACAGGGACTGCCCGCCGTCGGACAGTGCTTTGTCGGGATCCGGATGTACCTCCACCATCACTCCGTCGGCACCGGCGCCCAGGCCTGCCATGGAGAGGGGAAGGATCAGATCCCTCCGCCCGGCTGCGTGGCAGGGATCCACCACCACCGGCAGCCCTATCGAGTCCCTGGCAAGGGGAATGGAGCTCACGTCAAGGGTGGCTCTTGTCCAGTTCTCGAAGGTACGGATCCCCCGTTCGCAGAGGACCACCTGCTCGTTTCCCTCTTTGAGTATGTACTCGGCTGCCAGAAGCCACTCCTCCACGGTTGCCATGAATCCCCTCTTGAGAAGGACCGGCATTCCGCTTCTGCCTATTTCGCTGAGCAGTATGAAATTGTGCATATTCCGGGCGCCCACCTGAAGCATGTCCACATACTCCCGTGCCACCTCTATCTGCTCCGGGGACATCACCTCCGTGACCACCGGGAGACCGAACTCGTCGCCTGCCCTGCGGAGGATCCTCAGGGCCTCCTGGCCCAGACCCTGGAAGGAATAGGGAGAAGTCCTGGGTTTCCAGGACCCGCCCCTCAGGACTCCTGCGCCCCCGGCGGCTACGGCCTCTGCCGTCCGCATTGCCATATCTTCGTTCTCCACGGAACAGGGTCCTGCGATCAGGACCACTCGGGGGCCTCCGAAGACGGCGTTGCCCACGGTTATCTGCCTGATCTGCATTCTACCCCTTCCCCAGAGTGTTCATGATGTTCCTCACGACCTCCCGCACCGTACTGTCGGAAAGGGGACCGGGATTGTGCCCCATGGCGTTGTTGATCTGCTCCTCCACCCAGTTGGGATTGAACCCGGCATCTATCATGTCCATTAGTTCCGCTCTTGCGTTAAGCAGTTTCACCAGATCCACATCGAGCCTCAGCAGCTCCGACCTGTAGTCCGGCTCTATGTCTTCCTTCCCTATCCGGGAACGGTCGAGTTTGCCTGAAACCGTTCTGGGCAGCCCAAGGACGAACCTGTACTTCCTGGGCATCTTGAAATCTTCGAGGACCCCTGCCAGAAAGCTCCTCAGGTCGGATGCCGAGAGTTCCTCTCCGCCCCTGAGGACCACGTAGGCCACAGGGGCCTCCCCCCTGCCAGGGATATCCTCGCCAACTACGCACACATCCCTCACCGCCGGGTGCTTGAGTATTGCCAGCTCCACTTCGCTGGGGTAGACCTTCAGCCCCGAGGCCTTGATCAGGCCGCCCCTCCTTCCTGTGAAGTAGAGACGCCCCCTCTTTCTGGTGAAGATATCGCCGGTCCTGTACCAGCCTTCAACGAGTATCTCCGAAGCATCGGACCTCTCTCCGAGGTAGCGGTTAACGATGCCCTCGCCTGCCACCCAGAGCTCTCCCCTGCCGTCGCCCTCCACCACTCCGTCGTCGCTCCGGAGCTGTACGCTGTATCCGCTTGCCACCCTTGTAAATCCCTCGACACCAGGTTCGCCGACCAGTACCACCCCCGATGTTTCCGTGCTTCCCCAGACGGGGGTAACCCTTATGCCGGTTCTGCCATGGAAGGACGCCAGGAAACCGTCGGTGACCTTCATGCCCCCGGCCTCCACGATCCTGAGGCTGCTGATATCTGCGTCTTCCCTCCTGACCAGCCTGCTCAGCGAGTCAAGCTGGGGCGGGAGACCCATGAGGAAAGTTACCCTGTGCTCCCTTATCATGCCCAAATGTTCTCTGGGGAAAACGGAAGGTTCCAGAACGGTTGTAGCGCCCAGATAGAGGCCCCTCATGAATATCTCGTGGGGATGGCCGATAACTCCGAAGAGCGACATGAGAACGTCGTCTCCTGTGAGACCAAGTGTTTCGCAGACCGCCGCCGTATTGACCATGAGCTCCCTGTGGGTGCTCACCGCGACCTTGGGCAGACCTGTGGTTCCGCTGGTGACATTCATGTAGAAATCCTCGAAGATGTCCACCTGGGGATTGCCCGCTGTGGAAAGGGCCGGGGAGATAATATCGTTCCTGCTGAAGGGCAGCAGCGTGCTTGCCTTCCATCCCTGGGAGTCCATGCCTTCCCAGCAGAGGATGAACCTTTTGAGCCACCGGGTGAAGACCATTTCCCTGTCTTCGGAAAGCCACCCGGGGTTCAGCCCCATGAATCTGGCCCCGACCTTGGAGACCGCCGTAAAGGCCACGGGCAGCCCGCAGTTCCTCTCGGCCTGAACCCCTACCAGGGTTCCCTTCTCCACGCCTGCATTCTGCAGCCTTGCCGCCAGATGCTCCGAAGCCCGGTGCCACTGGGCGAAGGTAAGGGAGCTCTCTCCGTCGATCAGGGCCGTTTTGTCGGGTATCTCCATGGCCCACTTCTTCAGCAGGCCATGGACCGTAAGGCTTTCTCTAATCAACCTTTTTTCCGCAATCCGGGCAGAACTTGCTTCCCGCCGGAACATCGGCACCGCATTCGCATTTCGTACCGGCTCCGGCCCTGGCTCCGCAGCTGGGGCAGAACTTGCTTCCGGCTGGCATTGGCTTGCCGCAGGAGGCACATGCTTCTGCCATGGGTTTGCCGCATTCCGGGCAGAACTTGCCCTCTGGTACGGATTTACCGCAGGAAGGGCAGGCTACCGTGGCCGCGGCTGCGGCTCCGCCGCCTCCGCCCCCTCCTGTATTCCTGTTCATGGCCGCGCCCATCTGATTGGCCATGGCCATTCCCATTCCGAGACCGGCTCCCATTCCAACTCCGGCTCCTGCGGCGCCGCCGCCTCCGGCAGTGGCCGCATCGCCCATCGCGGTGGCCGTCTTGAACCTCATGTAGGCGTCGATGTCACCCACCGCCGCCATGGAGCTTCTCTCGTCAATACGCTTCTGAACCTCTTCAGGGGGCGTGATGGCGCTTATGTAGAAATCCACCAGCTGAATGCCGTACTTGCCGAAATCGTCGGCAAAGCGGCTCTTCGCAAGTGTACCTATCTCATCATAGTATGCCGGCAGGTCGAACACGGTTTCTATGGTTTCTCCGAGCAGGTCTGTGAGCCTGCTGATGATCATGTTCTTCAGGAAGCCCTCGATGTCACCGGTGGAGTACCTTCCCTCGGTTCCCACGAGCTTGTTCACGAACAGCTGGCTGTCGGAGACCTTCATGGAGAAGTTGCCGAAGGCTCGAAGCCTTACCATTGCCAGTTCCTTGTCCCTGAACGGAATAGGCTCCTTGGTGCCCCATTTCATGTCGGTGAAGGTCTTCTTGTTCACATAGTAGACCTCTGCCCTGAAGGGTGTACCCTCCCCTGAGAAGGCCATGTCCACCAGACCGGCCAGCAGGGGGATGTTCTGGGTGGTAAGGGTGTGCCGGCCGGGTCCCAGGACGTCCATGGCTTTTCCGTCACGGTAGAAAACGGCCTCCTGGCTCTCGCGCACCACGCACTGGCTGCCCAGCCTGAACTCCCCGGAACCGTTCTCCGGAACCCTGTGAACTATCTCCTTGCCGGAGTTATCAAGGAACTCGATTATCTCAGGCCGCTTGAACATGGATCAACCTCCTAATCGATCGGTGTATTGTTCTGAAGGTCAACCATGAGAGAGCTGCGACCCTCCAGTTTGTGTATGAATCCGTCGAGGCCTTCCAGTGCCACCTTGAGCGCTTCCTGAATGCCGGTTCCGGAATCCACCGCATTCCCCAGGGCCTGGAAGTCCTCCTGAAGCCTGTCGGCATCTTCGGTAAGACCGCAGTCGAACTCGTAAAGCTTGTCGAGTTCTTCCTCCTGGACCTTGTGCATGTCGAACCAGCCTCTGTAGCCCCTGGAGGCGAAGCGGACCATGTCCGCAGCCTTCTCCAGCCTCTTGGTGAGCCTGTCGAAACCTGAAGCGGCCTGCAGGGCGGCGGGTCCCTTGAGCTCCGCCAGGCCGGAGGTGGCCATCTGGTTCAGCCCCTCGAGCCTGCTGGCCAGCATGGAACGGAAGAGGGCGTCGTTGTCCCTCCTCTCCTCTTTTCTCTTGTAGCCCTTGTATCCCGGAATGATCCTTATGGCCTTTTCCAGGAAGTTGAGTTCTCTGCCTTCGCTCATATTCACCCTCCCAGGCTAGTTACTGAATACTGCAACCATGAATATCATACCTATGCACTGCGATTGCCCGCGTCAATAAGAACTACCTCACCGAATCGATGTTCCTGGCGTGTCCGGCGGCGGTGGTGGCAAAGAGGTGTTCCCCTGAGCCGTCCCCCCTGCTCACGAAAAAAAGGAAACCCCCGGCGGTGTCCGGTTCCGCAGCAGCATAAAGGGATGCCGCGCCCGGGGAGCAGATAGGCCCCGGGGGCAGCCCCTGGTGCCGGTAGGTGTTGTAGGGGCTCTCAACCTCCAGGTCGCTGTAAAGAAGCCTCTCCCGTACCTCTCCCAGTGCGTACTGAACCGTAGCGCAGCTCTCCAGCCTCATTCCTGTGCGGAGCCTGTTGAGGAAGACTCCGGCTATCCTGTCCCGCTCCACGTCGGCTGCCGCTTCCCGCTCCACTATCGAGGCCAGGATCACACCCTGGAAAGGTGTCAGTCCATGCTCCTCCACAGACTGTTCCCAGCCGCTGTCCATCACCGTCTGACCGGTGGCCACGATCCTGTTGATCACAGCCCAGGCTGGAAGGGTATCGGCGAACTCGTAGGTCTCAGGGTAGAGATATCCTTCGAGACATGGCACCCCCATGGCCTCCAGGAATTCCGGATCCCCGGCCAGTGCCTGCAGATCCTCCATGGGGAATCCCATCGAATCGGATATGATCCCCAGGCTCTCCTCGAGCCTGAGACCCGGGGGCAGGGTTATCCAGGTGGTGGGCTCCGGAATGACCATTCCGGAGGTAAGGATCTCCAGTATGCCCCTGCTGGTCATGGTGTCCGAAAGCAGGTACCTTCCCGCCAGCAGCGGAGCTTCCCGGAAACTGCGCCTGTATTCGAGAAGGAACATCCACTGGTTCCTTATCATCCCGCTGTCCTGCAGAGCCGATGCGGTCCTTCGTGCGCCCCAGCCCCTCTCCAGGGAGAACTCCCCGGCTCTGCTGGTTCCCGGGGGAGAATTCAGCCAGCTGAAAAGTCCGGCTCCGGCAATGGCAAGGAAAAGGACGATCAATGCAACGATGACGATCTTCTTCATGTCCGCCTTTCGTCCAGATACCTCTGGAGAATGGTGCAAGCAGCAACGGAGTCTACCCTTCCCCTCCTGTCACGTCCGCCTCTGAGGGCAGCCGCCGAAGCGGTGGATCCGGCTTCATTCACGGTTTCGACCTCATAACCCGCGCTCCTGATACGGGCGGCCAGGGCCTCCACCTCCCCGCACAGTTCAGTGGTCTTGCCCAGAGCCGAGAGGGGCAGTCCCAGAATGACCAGCAGTTCCCCATGCCTGCCCGAGAGTTCCTTAAGTCTTTGGATTATATCATCCCACCCGCCCAGAACAGGCTCTCCAGGAAGGATCAGCCCTTCAAGCTGTATGGCGGTGCCGGTCCTCTTCCTTCCGTAGTCAAGGGCAACCATGGTCATCAGAACACCCTTTTCCTCAGGTTGTCCATCCCGGCTCTGTACATCACCGCGCTGACGAGCCCTCCCACAGGTATCATCAGCAGCACGATGGAGTACCAGACGGGTTCAGCAAGCATGGCTTCGGTGAAGTTGTCGGTCATGTACCTTCTGGTAACCACGGAGAGAACGGTAACGATGAAGAGAACGAAGGCCACGGAAACGAAGGCCGTGATGATGCCTCCCTGGCCGCTGGAGAGTCCCACCGCGCTCCCTGCGCCCTTCCTGAGGAAAAGGCAGCCCATCGATATGTTCACGGTGGAGAGAACGAAGGCGGTTATGAAGATGCAGGCCACCGACTCTATCTGAAGGAGGGTTCCCGCGCCGATGCTCCTGCTGGAGAGCCATGCCAGGAAGCTGGCGGGTATCACGGAAAGAAGGAGGGTCTGGGTCCATTTGGACCTGTATAGAAGCTTCCTTCCCCCAGGGAGCTGTATCATGGAATGGAAACCCGGAGCCTCCATGCTGGGGGCTGGAAAGGCGAACCTGACCATCATCGTCGCTGTGACGAAGGCGCTGAAGGAAATATTGATGAACACACCCACCGCAAGCCAGTAGGGGTTCCCGAAGTCTATGGGGAACCTGCTGAGGTTGATAACATAGATGCTGAACATCCCCGCCAGTATTCCAAGCTGGCTCCACTGCACCGGATCCCTGAGAAATACCAGGAGGTCCTTCTGAAATACCGTGGAAGCCCTTCCGCCACCCCTGAAAAAAAGTGGGGACTGATACCTTGCGGAGATGGAGGCGGACCGGTTCCAGGCTTCGAGGTACTTCCAGGAGGCGAGGAAAACCGCAACTGCGGCAAGCAACAGTGACTGGGCGACAAGAAGCAGAGCGGATGACATGCTTCCCTGGACCATGGCCCTGAGGAAAAGCGCATGGGGCCAGTATCCCCCTGTCTGCCCCGGCAGCCCTGAGACGAACTGCTGAAGCCCCCCCAGCTGCATCCCTGGAGCTTCCTCGATCACAAGCTGGTCGCTGGTGCCGCTGGCAAAGAAGAAAAGAGCTCCGCTTCCGGCAATGATGGCAATACCTCCGAACAGCTTCCAGCCGGTCATTCCTCCCATCCTGGACAGCAGGACGGCGACCATACTGCCGATGGAGACCCAGGCCAGCAGCATGAAGGGGTAGAGTATGAACCCGGCGGAGGGATGGACTTCGGTAAAGGCAAGCCCCCTGGTGAAGGCCAGCAGTATGGGATAGCCCATGAGGAGCATCGTCCACCCTGCGTTGAACCAGCTCTCGAGAACCGCGGACACCGCAAGTGAACGATGATTCGCGGAAGAGGCAAGCAGCAGTGTCACCCTGGGAGACCTGTAGAGTGAGCTGTTCCCGGTTATGAGTGAACTGACGCCAACGAAAACCCCGAAGGCAAGAAGGGCCATGCCGAACAGCCTTGAAGCCAGCGCGGTGCCGAAACCGTAGAGGTCCTGGTCCAGGGAAGCCAGGTAGCCGAAAAGCACCAGGAAAAGGTGATAGAACACATAAGCCATGACCCCAAGGGTCACAACCCCTGCAATGAGCTTCAGCCGGTTGCTCTTCCATTCCTCGGCCACTCCGCCGGCAAAACCCCGGAGCTGCATTGAGAGCAGAATTGATAAATGACCAAGCATAACTGGAACATATGAAAATACCGGGAGCGCATCACATGACCGGCAGGAAGCCGGAACCGGAGTCAGGTCTCAAATGCATTGCTGAGGCTTTCAGCGTTCGGTGAACTCCGCCCAGTCCAGGCCCATGAGCAATTCTCTCAGATGACAGTCCATTTCAACCAGCGGTTCAGCTGCTTCCTCTCTCTCCAGAAGCCTGCTGTGGGTTTCCAGAGCCGTGGTTCTTATCCTGTCAAGCTCGTTCCTGGCCACCCGCAGCATATGCATGGCATTCATAGCCTCCTGGATCACGCCCGAGGCCTCCTCCGACTGCTGGTACCACTGATAGAAAACCTGGGGCACTTCATACCAGTCAGGGGGACTGTGCCAGTCCATCATGCTCTGGCAGGCGGTGCGCCACACCGCTGTCAAATAGGTCAGATCACTCTCCATGACGGCCCGGTCGAGATCCTGCACAGTGGTCTGAGCGTACTCCCAGAGCCTGTAGTTCTTCTCTTTCTCCTCAAGAAGATCACGAAGGGCAATCATGGCTGCGTCACTGGGCAGCCCGAGGACTGTCACTGTTACAGAGTGTCTTTTTCTGAGTTCGATGATCTCAGCCCCAAGGGAAGAGAGGGAGTTCTCCAGGTTATCTATGTTTCTTCGGGCCAGAGAATACTCTCCGTCATCCAGATGCTGAGATATCGTATCATAAAGCCCCTGAACGTTCTGGACCCCGAACCTGAGACGGTCAACCGCAGGGGCATCACCCTCCAGAACGATATTGGCCGTTACCAGTGAAGACCGGTCGACCTCATCCTCAAGGGGATACTGGGCGATATCGGATGCTACCGCTTCTGTCTCTACCTCCTCAAGGCCCATGAAATCCATCAGGCAGCCGTTCATATCCCTGAGTGCCTGTGTATACTCCTCAATCAGTGACTCCGGCACTTCATCAGCAGTGCTGTACTGAAGGAACTGGAGACTGCACTGGACCATGCGATCAGAGATGAGCACGTATTCTTCGCTTCTATCCCAGGCCATGAAGTCCTCATGCGCTGTGACCTCCCCTGTTTCGGAATAGCTCAGCCAGCCTTCAGTGAACATCCTCTGATAAAGCAGGTTATAAGCAGCTATCTCAAAGCGATACTCATCACTCCAGCCCAGCAGCAGAAGAGACAAACAGCAGATCAACAGTAACCTCCCGGCATGGAAACATGATCTGAACCTGAATCAGACAGTGACGATCCTTGTGATCTCACCAAAGAAAACTATGTGATAATCCTTCTCCGGATACGCGCGTTCTCCGGCATCGGTAAGGAAACCGCCGGGATCCATGGTCTGCCGGTACATCTTCCTGCACTCAAGTATGAGGTCTGCCTCGTTGTAACCTGGTGAGAGTATCGTTCCGGAAGGCTTCAGTGTAAGACCGGTCTCCGCCAGCTTGTCACGATCCCGCCCGGATACCGTTCCCAGATGCTGAAGGTCCTTCCTGAAGCTTTCCGGGAAGGCGCACAGGGTGAAACAGTCGGAACCGTCCAGGTACTTCAGCGTGTGTCTCTGGGGCCTGACAACGATCTGGGCGAAGGGTCTGTTCCACATGCATCCGATGGAGCCCCAGGCCACGGTCATCATGTTGCAGTCCGCCATCGTTCCGGAAGTGAGGAGGAGCCAGCGGTTCATCCAAAGGTCAACCGGCCTGGCCACGAACTCTTCAGGCTTAAGTTCCTTCATGGTTATCATTTCCTTTCAGCAGCGAGTTCAGGACCCGGCTCAGCCCCTGAATGTCAAAGGGTTTCTGCAGGAATCCGCCAATACCTATGTCCATGAGCTCTCTGGTGTCCTCGGCACCGATGAAGCCGCTGGAAAGAATCACAGGAAGTCCCGGGTCCATCTCCCTCAGAATGGAAAAGGTCTGCCTTCCGTTAAGGTCGGGCATGTTAAGGTCAAGTATGGCGCAGTCTATACTGAATGCGGCGTTCCTCACCAGCTCCACCGCCTGGCATCCGTCGGATGCCAGGAGGACCCTGTGCCCGATGGAGTTCAGCATCTCCTCAACTGTATCCAGGACCCATGGATCGTCATCCACCACCATGATCACCGATCCCGCAGAATCACCGGGATCAGTTCCGCATTCATCCTCCTGGGGATCAAGATCCGGGGCTACCGGGAATGAGACCGTTACCGAACCCTCACCCCTGGACGGGTAATCCACTTCTATTGAACCCAGATTGTTCAGTATAAGTTCCAGAGCATCGGCCATGCCCAGCCCCCTCCCCGAATCTCCAGTGTGGAAACAGGAGCCGAAGATGGTGTTGAGCGTATCCCTGTCCAGGCCACATCCTCTGTCCCTGACCTCGATCAGGACCTTGCCCTCCTCTTCCTGGTGCCGGAGGGATATTCCTATGGTTCCGCTGCCTGAGCATGTGATCTCCGAAGAGTTGGCGATCATGTTGATCACCAGGCGGATGATCTGGGAAACATCTCCCCTTACCGGCGGGACCTCATCCAGATCGAACTCCAGCACCGCCCTTTTCTCAGGGGCAAGCCGCATCATCTTCTCGGTTTCCGAGATGATCCTCTTCAGGTTCAGCGTCTCCATCACCATATCCCCCCTGCCGATGTAGGAGAGCATCTGATAGGTGAGTGAAGAGGCGTTCCGAACGGCCTTCCGTATCCTTGTCAGCCTTTCGGCAATTTCATCGTTCACCCCAGGACCGGACATTACCATGTCCACATTGCCGCCAATGGTGAGAAGAAGGTTGTTCAGGTCGTTGGCTATACCGCCGGTGAGGACCTTCAGCCCTTCAAGGTGCTGTATGTGCTGTATTCTCCACTCAAGTTCAAGGCTTTCCCCGGGAGCCACTTCCCAGGAGTCTTCAGGTGGTCTGTCGGCCTTCACAGTCTGAAAAGGATCCTTTCATCGTTGAACATCCTCACCGTGAGCAGAATGAGGACCGCGGAGAGCACCAGACTGGAAGCGCCGGCAAAAAGTGTCTGATCCCAGGTGGAGGCGTCCATGAATATCTGCTTCATCACCGTAAGGGAGCTGAAAACTGGAACGAGGCACATCCAGCGGGGAGGCACGTCACCGGACTGCATGGTAGTAGTTCCTATCACCATAACGGCTATGTAAACCGGGGTGATCATTCCCTGTCCTTCCTTAACGTTCCTGGCGACGGTGGAAACAGTCATGACCACGCTTGCCACCAGTATCGCCAGCGGTATCACCACCACAGCGAACTGAAGGAGATCCGCCGCGGTCATCGCGTACCCCCCGGGCACCTCTCCCGGACCGCTGAAAAGGCCGATTATCTGTCTGGAGGCTATCTTCAGACCTGCCATGGAACTCAGAGCGCCGACTATGGCCGCCACCATTACCGAAAGCATCTTGCCCATCACGATTGATATTCTTCCGACCCTGTTCACCAGGAGAGTTGCCAGGGTTCCCCGCTCCTTCTCACCGGCAACGGTGTCCAGACCAACCTTCATGGCGTTGGCGAAAAGGTAAATCACGATGAAGAACGGGACCATCATGCCAATGATCTTGCCCATGAGGTCCCCCTCCCGGGCCAGATCGTACATACCGAGATCACCGCCTGAGTTGAGTCGCACAGCTGTGAGTATCCCGGGGGGAAGCCCGTAGCCGGCCACCCTTTCCCTGACGAGGGAATCGTTCAACGCTCCTGCGATCAGGGTTATCTCCTCCATGGCGGTCCTGGAGTAGTCGGAGGTGGAATTGTGAAATACGGTAACCTCACCGGAAAGATCCTCCCCGGGGAGCTCCACCACCAGTTCCAGTTCCCTGGAGGAGACCAGGGCCTTCGCCGAGTCCTGTTCTCCTTCCTCAAGCAGCAAGACCCTGAAATCAGCGGATTCCAGGGCGGAGAGCATCTCAGTGGCTTCCGGTGATGGATCGTGTGGCATGAGGACCGCCACCCCCGGTGTGAACCCCTCTATGTCCGCAATCCTTGACCGGTTGGCCCTGCCCATGAAGGTGTAGATAAGCGGAAGCATGACCATGGGTATCACCACCAGGAACATGATGAGTTTCCTGTCGGTGAATATCCTCCTGAGTTCCTTGCCCAGGATTATCGCGAAATCACCCTTCATCGCTGGACCCCCCGGAAAGGATGTGACCGAAGAAAACCTCTTCCAGGTTACCCCCGGGAGCGATCTCCTGGAGCGTGCCCTCAGCCTTCATCACCCCTCCGGCGATGATGCCGAATCGGCTGCATAGCTTCTCGGCGACTGTCATCATGTGGGTGGAAAGGACTATGGTCTTCCCCGCATCAGCCTTATTCCTGAGGAAATCGGTCACCGCCTTGGAAGTTATCACGTCAAGACCGTTGGTGGGCTCATCGAAAATTATCACATCCGGGTCGTGTATCAGGCTCACGGCGATGGCTGTCTTCTGCTTCATGCCTGTGGAAAGGTCGTCTATCCTTCTTCCGGCGAAATCGTCCATCTGGAGTTCAGAAAAAAGAGCCTTTCTTCTCTCCCGGACCACCTCCCCGGGAACCCGGTTGAGTCGTCCGAACCAGTCGGTGAGATACTCCGGGGTGAAATAGCCGTCGAGCTTCATGTCAGATGTGAGAAAACCAATCCTCGACCTGAAGCTCTCTCCTTGCTCCAGAACGCTAATGTGGTCGATCCACGCGTTCCCGGCGGTAGGCTTCAGAAGGGTGGAGAGGCATCTGAGGGTGGTTGTCTTTCCAGCCCCGTTGGGACCAAGGAGACCGTATATCTCACCGGGCATCGTGTGGAAGGAAAGATCCTTGACCGCCACGGTCTTCCTGCCGCCTCTGCCCGGGAAGACCTTGGTGAGACCCTCAACCCTGAGCATCCGCTATCCTGTCAATGAAAGAGGTGAGGTCCGCCCGAGTCCTGAGCCCGGTATCCTGGGCCAGGGGCATGTCCGGGAATCTTTCCGCAAGCCCGGAGGCGAACATCCCGGTTCCGTTCCTGCGAAGGATGCCCCCTTCATGAAGCCTTGCCGAACCCACGCCGCACGAGGGTGAGCCTGATTTCAGAACGAAACCCCCAAGTCCCGATACGCGGCTCTCCCGCAACCTGTTGTCAACCCATTCCATAAGCTGCCCGGTAAGATCCCTTCCGGTTCCCACAGTGATGAGTCTGGTCTCACCGGAAATTATGAAAAGGTCCATGGGCTCCCTGGGAACGGGCATGCCGCACTCGTGCTCCGGGCAGAATGGCACGAGCCTGGCTCTGGAGCCCAGTTCCTGAACGAGGTCCCTTCGCAGGCATGATGATCCGTCGTACCTTACGCACATGCCCAGAAGGCAGCCGCTGATCCCGATCTCCAGACCGTGGTGGCTCATTCCAGGGGAACGAGACCGGAAAGAATGGTATTCCCGTTGGGCTCGTCGATGCGTACCGGTCTTCCGTCATCATAATCGCAGCAGTGTATCCTGTACTTGACCAGCCTGTCCTTTTCCACGCGATAGCGGGTAAGGATGAAGCAGTCCTCGGTGGAGGACGACCTCTGGAAGGAAGGGGCGTACTCCCTGGTCTCCCCTGTTCCGGCTATCTCCAGCACGAACCTGTGGGAGTCCTTGAGCCCGGGGAGGGGGTGGCCGCGGAACTCCACGGAACCGGGATCAAGCCTTCTGAGAACTGAGCCGTCGGGAAGTATCCATCTTCCCCCGGGCTCTTCCGGCCTCTCTCCGTGGAAGACCACCGTGGGATAATCATCGGGGAAACCCGATATGTCTTCCAGGAGCTCGGTGAGATCCTCGACTTCCCTGTCAGTTTCCCCGCAGCTCTGGCAGAACCAGAACGCAAGGGAGCCGCTCCTGTAAAACCTGGCTGTCCAGAGGTGTCTGCCGCCTTCACAACCCATTTCGAAGATCCTTCTGAAAGAATATTATGAAACCTGAAGGTAATATAGACATAAAGCCCGGCGCAAGTGCCACCGACCCGCGGTGTTTCCAAGCCCTTCAAGGAACGCTATGTTATCCGGTGAGAAAGAAAGGGAGATCAATGATCACCAGCACCGACTGGATACAGACGCTGGGACTCGTCCCCCATCCTGAAGGGGGCTACTACAGGGAGTTCTACAGATCACCGGTGGAAACAGGAAAAGGCTGCAGCATAGGAACTGTCATCTACTACCTGCTCACCGGCAACGACTTCTCCGCGTTCCACAGCCTCAGCAGCCACGAGATCTGGCATTTTCACCACGGTTCAGCCTTTCTCATACACATCATCGACCCCCGGAGCAACTACAGAAGGGTAAGGCTTGGAACCGACGCCCCGGCCGGGGAGACTCCATGCTTCGTGATACCCGCCGGGCACTGGTTCGGAGCCGAAGTCGCCGAAGAGAACTCCTTCGCCCTGGCATCATGCACCGTAATGCCCGGTTTCAGCTACGACGGCTTCATAATGCCTTCCAGGGAACAGCTGATTTCCCAGTTTCCCGACCTGAGGGAAGAAATAGTCCGACTCACCCGTAAGGAGCAGGATCCTGTCTGACCTTGATGCCATCATAGTCGACGACAACGACTGTTTTGCCTGCGGGCTGGAGAACCCCGTTGGGCTGAAGCTTAAGTTCAGCCTGGAGGAGGGTTCCGGAAAATCCCTTTGCCGCACTGTCATACCCGGCCATTTCAGCGGCTGGAGGGGCGCGGCCCACGGCGGGATCATCACCACCCTTCTTGACGAGACGATGGTCTACGCCTGCACTTCCACGGGATGGCTCACGGTAACCGGCACCATCACCGTGAAGTTTCACAGGCCGGTACCCACGGAAACTCCCCTTGAGGTCACCGGAACCGTTCTTCGGAACAGGGGCCGTTCGATCAGCGCGGAGGGAGCCATCAGAGAAGGTGGTGTTCTGCTTGCTTCGGCTGAGGGTGTATTCATACCGGTAAAGAAGCTTGAGGATCCGCTGGAAACCATCAAAGACAGGCTTGTCCCTTGAAAAGAGC
>DAINQE010000024.1:26194-30432 GCA_036743055.1 Candidatus Sabulitectum sp.
AGATATGACATAATCACGCCCCCGGTTCACGCCGGGGCCATCGCAGCGTCGATCCCGGATTCCAGGCTGCTTACCATGGATACCGGCCACGGTTTCCCCTGGCAGTGCCCTGTGGAAACAGCCGACGCAATACTGGAGTTCGCAGATTGAGAATACTGGGTCAGATATCAGGCGGGCTGGAGGAACTCGGCGCCGGGGAACTGAAAACCCTGGGTGCGGAGAGGATCGAGCCTGTGTACAGAGGCGTGTTCTTCGAAACTGACACCGCCGGAACCATGCGCGTAAACTACTGTTCCAGGCTCTTCGACAGGTTCCTGCTGCCGGTGGCCCGTTTCTCCTGCAGCACCTCCGACGGACTGTACGGCAAAGCGCTGAAGCATCCATGGGAAAACCTCTTCGGGGTGAATTCCACCTTCTCCATCACTTCGGCGGCCTCGGGTAAGTCCATCAGGAACTCGAAGTGGGCCGCCCTGAGGCTCAAGGACGCCATTGCCGACCACTTCAGGGAGATCTGCGGGAAGAGGCCTTCGGTGGACAGACGGGATGCCGATGTGAAACTCGACCTCCGGGTCCGGGGGACCATGGCCGAGATCAGGCTGGACCTTTCCGGGGGCGCTCTTCACAGAAGGGGCTACAGGAAGGAAACGGTGAAGGCTCCCATGAGGGAGACCACCGCCGCCGCCGCCCTGGCTATGTCCGGCTGGGACGGCAGCAGACCCCTGGTGGATCCCATGTGCGGTTCAGGCACCCTCCTCTGCGAAGCCCTGATGGCTCACTGCAGGATACCGGCGGGATTCTACAGGACCAGGTGGGGGTTCTTCAGGATGGAGGGCTTCTCGAAGCTTGAATGGAAAAAGGTCAAGGCGGAGGCCGACGACAGGATAATCTCCCTGGAGCCCGGGCTCATCTCCGGAAGCGATCTGTCCATGGATGCCGTAATGGCCGCCAGGGCCAACCTCGACACCTTCAGGGACGGTTCGCTGGTGAAGCTGAAGCAGGAGGACTGGAGGGGGGCCAGGGGTTACGAAGACTCTTTCATCATTACGAACCCCCCCCACGGCATCCGGATCTTCGAAGAAACCGCCGGCGCCCTGCTCAACGAGTTCGGCAACTTCCTGAAACAGAAGTGCCGGGGTTCCGAGGCCTGGGTGTTCGTTGGCGACACGAAGCTTCTGAAGAAGGTGGGCCTGAGAACCTCGAAACGCCTTGAGCTGCCATCCGGAGGGCTGGACGGAAGGCTTGCCAGATACGAGCTTTACTGAAACGCTCCCAGAGTTTCCGCCATTATGCTCTCCACCCTTTCCGGGGGATACTTCCTCACCGCAGAGGTTTCGGTCACAGCGGCCCAGGCCTGCCTGGAGGCCTCCATGTCCGAGGCGGCCCTTGACGCAACCTCCTCCTCAGCGGGGTGAAACCTTGCCACTCCGCATGCCTGGGCACTTGCGGCAACCCTCCCCGCAACGAAGGGATAGAGACCTGTCTCACTCATCAGCGGCAGGATCCTGCCGGCGCCAATGACCCCGCGCACAGCGTACTCCGCTATGGCCTCCGCTGCCGCAACGGCCATCCTGTCGGTAATGGAGACTGCGCCTGTCAGGAGGACCCCCTTGAGTATCCCCGGGAAGCCCAGGGAGTTGTTCACCTGATTCGGGAAGTCGCCCCTGCCGGTGGCCACCACCGCGGCCCCTGCGTCCAGGGCGTCGGAGGGATATATCTCCGGGACCGGATTGGCGCAGGCGAACACTATGGCCCCTTCCGCCATCTTCCTTATCCATGCCGGGTGAACCACGTCGGGTCCAGGGCGTGAGGCGGCCACCAGGGCATCGGCTCCCTCCAGGGCTTTCCTTATGTCATCGATGCGAAGAGGGTTGGTGACCCTGCACAGTTCCCTGTGCCAGCTCCTCTCATCCCCCTGGAAGTCATCGGCCCTGCCTTTGTGAAGACCTCCCCTGGAGTCGAAGAGGATCATCTTCTCCGGATCGGCCCCGGCGGCCATGAGAAGTCTGGCGGCGGTGGAGTTGGAAGCCCCTGCGCCGAACAGGACTATCTTCGAGTCCCCTAACTTCCTTCCGGTGACCTTCATGGCGTTCATGAGCCCGGCCAGTACCACGCAGGCCGTACCCTGGGCGTCGTCGTGCCATACGGGAATCGAACAGGTTTCCTGAAGCCTCTGAAGCACGGTGTAGCACCTGGGCTGGGCTATGTCCTCGAGGTTGACAGCGCCGAAGGATGGAGCCATTGCGTTCACGGTGTCCACCAGTCTCCCGGCCTCACCCTTCACATCGAGACAGATCGGCACCGCGTCCACCCCGCCGAGGAGCTTCATTATCAGGGCCTTTCCCTCCATTACTCCCATGCCGCCCGGGGGTGTAACGTCGCCGTCCCCCAGAACCCTGGTGGAATCGCTTACCACCGCCACCGTCCTGCCCCTGCAGGTGTGCGTGAAGGAAACCCCGGCGTCGTCCCTTATCGCCCTGGAGACTGCGGATACGCCTGGAGTGTACCAGGCTTCCATCCACCCCAGGTCCGCCTGGTCCACAAGGGGTATGGTCATCATCTTTCCGCCGTGCAGGCGGTGCGCGTCCAGTGAGAGACGGAACAGGAACTCGGTGGATGCCCTGTTCCCCTCCTCTTCCCCAAGTGTTTTCCTGATATTCGCAAGTGCTTCTGAAGGAGTCATGTCAACCGCCGGTCCTTTTAAAAATGTTGCCGCCATGGAGGTCCCATGCCACAAAGACGGGGAACCTCTCAACAGTGATAAGGGACACTGCTTCCGGGCCCAGGTGCTCCAGGGCTATGATCTTCCTGGTTCTCACCGATTCCGCCGCAAGGGCTCCCGCTCCCCCTACCGCCGCCATGTAAACTGCCCCTGCATCCTGAAAAAGACTTCTCGTTCCCTCTGACATGTCTCCCTTTCCGATGGCTATCCTCATTCCCCGCTCCAGCATGAAGGGGATGAACGGCTCCATTCTTTGCGAGGTCGTGGGCCCGCAAGAACCGCAGGGCATGCCTCTGGGCGCAGGTGTGGGGCCCATATAGTAGACTGGGACCTGTGAGGGATCGAAGGGTATGGAACCTGTCCTTAGAAAAACATCATGTGCGGCGTCCCTGGCGGCGGCGAGGACGCCTGTAAGCCTCAGTTCCTCGCCTGCCCGGAGGGACTCAAGGGCGCCGGGGTCCAAAGGAAGGATCAGATCTCGCATGAGGCTGTCCTGTGGGCGTGGCACTCGACGCAGACCGTTACCGGGAGTGAAGCCATGTGGCAAGGGGCGGTGAGTATCCTGGTCTCCAGCACTGTGCATCTCCCGCCGAACCCCTGGGGACCGATCCCCAGCTTGTTGAGCCTGTCAGTGACCCTTTGCTCGAGGGTGCTGAGGTATTCCACGGGGTTTGGATCTCCGGCTTTCCTCAGCAGCGCTCTCTTGGCCAGTATCCCGCTATACTCCAGCGTTCCACCGGCACCGATCCCCAGAAAAAGAGGAGGGCAGGCCCTGGAAGCCCCTGAACGAACACAGCTCTCCGCAAGGGACAGCAGCCCCTCCTCACCGGAGAGGGGCGGCAGCATGGCCGACCGGGAGACATTCTCGCACCCTGCGCCCTTGGCCATCACCGAGATCCTGAAACCGGTTCCTGGGACCTGACGCAGATGAATCACCGCTGGCGTGTTGTCGCCGGTGTTGACCCTGGAACAAAGCGGATCGAAGACCTGAGAAGATCTCAGGCAAGCGTTTTCCGCAGCCATTGCCACTCCCCTGTTCACAAAATCCTCAAGGGGGCCGCCGGAGACCGCCGTCAGATGCCCCATTTCAATGAAAACCACCGCAGTTCCGGTGTCCTGGCATATGGGAAGCCCGGACCTTCCCGCTGCCCTGAAGTTCTCCAGTTCTATCTCCAGCGCGTCCCTGCCGGACCCCGGGGGTTCCAGCTTGAGTGCCCCTGCAAGCAGAGCTTCAACAGCTGGATCCGGTTCTGTACAGGCCCTGGAATACAGAGACGCCACAGTTTCAGTTACGGCGCTCCCGTCGATGAATCTTATTCTGTCAGGCATGGGGCCTAATATGCTGGTTTTTCCCTGCGAGGTCCCCGGCGGCGGCCAGGAGTTCCGATGCGGAACACGGTTTCTGAAGGACACGGACCCTGGCCCTGCCCTGGAAATGGCCAAGGATGCTCTCTCCGCTGTAGCCTGTGCAGAAGATGCAGGGAAGATCGGGCGAGGTCTTCAGAATCTCCTCATAGGC
>DAINQE010000025.1:0-6008 GCA_036743055.1 Candidatus Sabulitectum sp.
CATCGGATTCATACACCATTCCCGCCGGTGGATGCTACGGAACCGAGATCGAGTTGCTGCTGGCTAACAAGAGTTCTTCCGGTCATCCCGATGAAAGATCGATGATTTTCTGGGACCTTTCGGAGTACGCCGGGCGAACCGTCCTGTCTGCGGTGATCCGCATCGACGTTTTCTTCCAGTGCGGCTCGGGATCAGGGACCGACACCGAGTTCTTCGCCGCAACGGGATACTGGGACGAGTCCTGGAGCGGGGCCCACGTTCCCATCGAAACATCCCCGTCGGGTGAGTACTTCTTCCTGGGAAACGGATGGCACGAGATAGAAGCTTCATCCCTGGTTCAGAGATGGCTTTCCGAAGAGATCCCCAACTACGGCGTTGTCTTCAGGGTGAACGGTGTCTACCCCTACACGAAATGCCGTTCGAGGGAGACCACAAGCGGTCCTGAGCTTGTTCTGGAACTGGAGGATAACCATCTTGAGCCCTACACATGGGCCGGGATCAAGAGCCTTCTGTAAGAACCATTCTCGAAAAGGCCGGGGACGGTTCCTCCCCGGCTACTGGCAGCCGCAGGGCAGCTGGGATATGTTCCATCCAGGAGTCATACCTTAGGGAGGATACATGGTCTTAGCCTTACTCCTTGCTTTCTCGCAGTTCATCCCGGTGGAGGATCCCTGGGTGCACAGGTTCGCCGAAGTGGAGGAGCTCTCAGACGGAACCATCGCTTTGGTGAACGGCTCTGTTATGGAAGACCTCTGCGTGTTCCTCTTCGATCAGCAGGGGGAAATGATCGCCTCCAGGGAGGACCTTTCTGTTCCAGGCCGAGCCCTTGAGAGCGGCGGCTGGATAGTACCCGCGTCCGACGGCGGTTTCTTCATGGTCTCCTTCAGTGAGCCCCGGGCAACCGGGATCGATTCTGACATAGCAGTATTCAGGCTGAACGGAGACTATTCCACCAGGTGGGTCGATGTGATCGGCGAGGGAACGGATGATGTATTCACCTGCTTCGGCGCATCCGGTTCTCCGGGGGGCCGTCTTGCGGTCCTTGGGGGTGAGGGTTACGCCGGGCTGAACTCCTTCCTGCGGGTGTACGAAGACGATGGTTCAGTGGCATGGGAGCACTCATGGAACGAGGATGACGGATACCTTCCGGTAGCAGTAGGCCAGGTGATCGGGGGCAATCTGGTGCTTCACTCCCATGTTTTCTCAGATCGATCATTCCTTCAGATGTATGACACCTCAGGAGCCATGGAGTGGGAAACGGCCCTGCCGCTGAATGTGATCCACGGTCCTGCGGCATTTTGCGACACGGAGATGGGCTACGGCGTTTTTTTCGGAACCGGCGATGTCAATTCCAGAAGCGGTGTGACCCTTCTCGTGAGACCCGATGGCCAGGTACTTGAACGACTGTCCATGGCCCATATGACGGACTTGAGCGGAGCGGCGCTGGATGGGAACCTTCAGGTAGCCCTGGCCGGGTCCATAGCGGCAGGAGACTATTATCGGGGGATATTCCAGTCACGGGACTTTCAGGGAGGAACCCCGTGGTTCAGAACGATCCGGGGGGAAGGAGAATCGGGATTCAGTGCCCTTTGTCCACTTGAGTCCGGTGGTTTCCTCCTGGCCGGGTACTTCATCCCCGAGGATCCCGGAGCTACCGCCGGCGGCCTGTTGATCAGGACACTGTCCGACGGCTCGGTTGAGGGAACGCCGGAGCCTGGAGTGATACCGCTTCCTGAATGAAGCAGCGAAGGCACTAAGGAAAAGGAGGGGGCAATGAGACTGTTCGAGAGAAGGCGGGACAGAACTGAGATACCCATAGACGCCGTGAAGAAGCAGCTGGAAAAGATAGCCAGGGAAGGGGGCTTCAAGGCGGCCCTGCTTGCCACCAGAGAGGGCTTCGATGTGGTGGAAACCGAATCGGGGATCGATTCCTCCATCCTGGCCGCACTGGCTGGGCTCCTCTTCGAGATGAGCACCGAGATAAGGGACTTCTCAGGGGCCAGGCACCTGGATCACCTCACCATGAGCGGCCCAAGGGGGGACGCGGTGATCTGCAGGTTCTTCGACCTCATGGACCAGCCGGTGGCACTTATCATCATAACTGAGATGCAGTCCCGTTACAGGGAGCTTACGGACAGAGCGGTGGACGGCATTAAGAGAATACTGGAGAAGTAGCGGAACTGAAGACCACCATTTATGTAGACGCCGATGCATGCCCGGTCAAGCGTGAGATCTACAGGGTAGCCTCCAGATACTCTCTGCCTGTGGTCCTGGTGTCCAATTCATGGATGAGGATCCCCGATTCCAGCCGGATCACCCTTGTGGTGGTGGATACCGGGGAGAATGTAGCCGACGACTGGATAGCTGACAATTCAGGTGAGGGCGACATCGTCATAACAGGTGACATTCCACTTGCAGACAGATGCCTCAAGGCTGGAGCGCTGGTTCTGGGTCATACCGGCAGGCCCTTCGACGAAAGGAACATAGGTTCTGCGCTTTCAATGCGGAACCTGCTCCACGATCTGAGGGAACAGGGGATGATAACCGGCGGACCTGCTCCCTTCGCCAAAACGGACAGGTCGAGGTTCCTTCAGGAGCTTGACAAGATGGTTGTTCAGCTTAAGAAAAGCTCGGGCAGCACCTAGCTGTTAGGGTTTCCGCCGCCCTGGCCGCCTCCCTGGCCACCGCCCTGGCCACCGCCCTGACCGCCACCCTGACCGCCACCCTGACCGCCGCCCTGGCCGCCGCCCTGGCCACCGCCAGCTGATGCAGGTGATGTGGCAAGGATAGCTGAAAGCCTGCTGCTGCCCAGACCGCCGGATGCAGGCTGAAGGAAACCCGGTGCGATCTCATTGATGGTGTTGAGGATCTCCTGATCGGTGGAGTTAACGCTTACCGACACCCCGCCGCCTTCTTCGGATAGGTCGTTCTCGAACGAGAAAAGCACCTGGGAATCCTGGTACTTGGCGAAATCGAAACCCTCTCCCAGATAAGGCTCCAGTTCCTGGGGAACCACCCCTTCAGGTGCTCCTGAAGGGAAGGAGCCATTATCTGCTGCGAAGAGCTCTGCAGCGCTTACGATGACCCTGGCGTCTGACACGATGGACGCGGCCCTTGCTCTGAGGGTCACATCGGTGTACTTGGGGATTGCGATCGCGGCAAGAATGCCGATGATGAGCACCACGATCATCAGCTCTATCAGCGTGAATGCCCTCTTATTCATGGGAACCTCCGCTGGTCAGGATGCCGGGAGCTGACCTGTAGACGATGCCGGATTCCACATATGTGAAAGAGCCGTCTTCATTGATCAGCAGCGACAAGTCTTCGCTGCTTTCTATCCTCTCCATGAGACCGGGGGGAAAAGCACCTTCTGTGGATACATAGTCCTCCACCGTCATTATCGCTTGTGTGATCGACGCAGAGTCCGGGGGAAGATACTCATAGGAAGGTTCCACGGGCCCTCCGCCAAGCAGCAGGATCCTTCCTGCCACCAGGATGAAAACAAGAGCCAGTACGACCATGGAGTATGTTTTGAAAGGTCTGGCTCTTCTCTCAGGCCTCTTTTCAGGGGGAATCGGGAGGGACCGTTCGGCTCTTTCGATATCGGTCTGCTGAATGTGATCCATTATCCGCCTCCAGGGAAGGAGAGAACACTGAAACAAATGCCATGATATAGCTAAGATGCCCTCAGGAAGTAAGGGTTCAGTCAGGGTCCACAGGGAGGTGAACGGCGAAGCTGCACCGTTCATCGCCGCTGAGGAGCGACTCCACTATCTCCACCCGTACGGGGAGACCTGTTGCCCCCTCCCACTGCTGCCGGTACCAGCCTGCGCCGCAGTAGCAGTAGGCCCGGGGCATTCCCTCCGCAAGCTTCTTCCGTATGATGGGGCAGAAACAGGCGGCCTCGGCCCTTGCCTCAGGGGTGGCGGCGTTTTCTGCGGCTGAGGGGTCCCTGGGCCCCTTGGCGGTGAGGATCACATTCCCCTGCCTTACCGGCACCTCGCCCCAGCCGGGATCGCTTCCCATGAACTCAATGACCCTGTCCACCGCCTGAAGCACCGTATCGCCGGTTTCCCTCGCCTTATTGAACACATCCCGAAGCTTGGCTATCTGCTTCTCGGGGAAAACATGGGCGCACTTCGAGACGCAGTCGTACACCGTTTCGTCACCTGCGGCCTCGGTGAGTTCCTCCATTGCCTTCTTCACCGTCTGGAACCTGGTCTCGATGTCGGTGAAGGGGCTGATGCTGTTCCAGTCCAGGGTTATCCTGCTGGCTTCTTCCTCCCCCAGGGATTCCCTGAGGTTGTTCCTGAACAGGTTCTCCCATGGATGAAGCACCAGCCTGGCTTCCACAAGGCATTCCCCATGGGCGCTGCTTTCATGGATTATCTCTATGCCGTACTCATCGGAGATGAGACCCCGCTGGTAGGCGTGGCCGAAAAGGCACTCGTATGCGCCGTCGAGCTCTTCCGGGGGACAGCCGCTCTCCACCGACAGACACTGCACAGCGGGTAATGTTCTGGTGGAGATACGGCCATCGAAGAAGGGGGTGGAGACGGGAAAGCCAAGCTCCACCAGTGAGCCTTCGGTAACGCTGCTTACATAGTGTCGCACCAGCATGGGAGGCCCGGTGATGATATCCCCGGGAACGGACGCCATGATCCCGGGGAGCCTGTGAAGGCCCTCCCTGTAGGACTTCATAGCGAACATTTCACAGGCGAACATGGTTTCCTCCATGTTCACTAGCCTTACGCCGGAAGCGGTGTTCATCATGGGCCCCTTCTTGTCAGATCAGATCGTCCTTGCTGGAATCGATCCATCCCGCGTCGGACTGTATCTCCGTGAGGAAGATCACCAGGTCAGCGTTCCATCTCGAATCGGTGAAGTAGACCACCTTCTCAGCTTCGCTCCTTATGTCGGTATAGAACCAGTTCTTCTGGTCCGATGCCTCCCAGGAGCTCTCGGTTTCGTAGACCACCAGGTGCGCGTCGGACCGGATGTCGGTAACGAATACCTTCAGGTCGGCTTCCGATTCGATGTCGGTCTTGTAGAATCTGGGCATCCTACTCCTCCTCTTCATGGTTCGGGGGAAGAAGACTATAGGGCAGGGCAACGGGTATGTTCTCGGTCTGGGAAGCGTTCCTGCCGAAATCCAGTTCAGTCACTGCTGCCTCCACCGGCTCCAGGAGGCTTTCAAGACCAGGGTCGCAGGTTATCTCCACATCGGTTACGGTGCCCACCGGTATAATGGAGAAGGAGACAAATATCTCCCCGGAGGATTCGGGATGGCTCCTGAGAAGCTCTTCGTAGGCTTCGGTCACAGCCTGCGTAACAGGGGCAAGCCCTTCCCTGACCTCTTCCATGTCCCTGGGGGGTTCCAGCGGAGCGCAGTCGGTAGCGCCGTTGCCCTGGGCGAATGCGGCTGCGGCTGCCACCGCGCATAAGATCATCCATTTCATAACAGGCATCTCCCTCTTATAAATGCTCTGTACATGGAAGCCGCACCGGCACATCATACCGGAAACGAACTTCCCGACAATGAAGATATAGTATTTTTTCCAAAGGTTTGTTTCATTGAAGGAGAATGATCTGAAAGAGATTCCGCCTCTGCTGTTATTGTGCGTTACGGCTGTTGCCTTTGTGATCACCGGATGCGGCGGAGATACCCGTGATGAGGAGCCCAGCTCTTCTCAGGAGACAGTTCTCAGGGCGGTCGATTCGGTGGGGATCGAGCTGGGCGATCCCCGGCTGATGTTCGGGAACCCCGTTCCATGCATGGATGCCACGGGTAACCTCCTCGTGCTGGACACCGTGAAACGCACCGTGGGGAAGTTCTCCGGCGGAGAGGATCCTCTTGAAACGGTTTCCGTGGAGGGCACCGGCCCGGGGGAGTTCATGCATCCCCAGGGTATAGCCCCCCTTCCGGGAGGGGGTTTCATGCTCTGGAGTCAGGCCGACAGGAAGCTGGCCCTCTACACCGATGAGATGGAGCTTTCCAGGGAGATGCT
>DAINQE010000025.1:6108-30167 GCA_036743055.1 Candidatus Sabulitectum sp.
CGCCACGCACTGGGCACCGCCGCCGGGGTGGAGTTCCACCCGCGGATGTACCGTGATGCCATAAGGGGTGTTTATGCCGACGGGGAGGAGAGGCTCTGGATACTTTCCGGCAGTGGTCTTTCCCCGGAGTTCCTGGTGATCTCACCCCAGGGGGAATCCCTGTTCACCTGCCTGGTGGAGCTGCCCGGATGGCAGGACTGCGACGAGTGGAGGTTCTCCATAGGCTCTGGAGGCATAACGGCGGTACCCTCGAATCCTGAGCTCTTCCCGCTGGTCTACATCATGGAACCTGTTCCCTCCAGGTAGCGAAGCGATACCTGCCTGCCATTGTTGCGGGGGCCGGGTTTTCTTATTCTCTGCCCCTGATGCACAATACACCCTTGAATGCGAGGTTGAAATGTCCAGAGACAGAATACTTGTAGCTACGGATGTGCTTTACGACGGGAAGGGCGTTTCCGGCCAGCACACCATAGAGATCGAGAACGGAAGGATTACCGGTATGGCTCCCGGTGTGTCACAGGACGCGGACTACAGGGGCGTTGTCACCCCGTCGTTCATCGACGCCCACTCCCACATAGGAATGGACAGGGAGGGGGAACCCTGGACGGAATCGGAGACCAACGACGTGCTGGGGCAGATCCTGCCGGTGAACGACCCGCTGAACAGCGTGTACTTCGACGACAGGGCCTACTCCGACGCGGTGGACTTCGGGGTGCTCTACAGCTGCATAGTGCCTGGAAGCGGGAACCTCTTCGGGGGCAGGGCCAAGGTGATAAGGAACTTCGCCGGGAACAGGAAGACCGCCCAGCTGAAGGACTACGGCTACAAGATGGCACTTGGTTTCAATCCGCGAAGCACCACCGACTGGAAGGGGGAGAGGCCCAACACCAGAATGGGTGTGTACGCCATGCTGGAGAACAGGTTCGACGAGATACTGATGAAGCGGGAGAAGGCCCTTCTGAAGAAGGAGAGGGAGCTGCACAAGCTTTTGTCCGACGAAAAGGTCACGGCGGATGACCGCAAGCGGCAGGAGGAGTTCATCCAGAGGGAGTTCCAGCAGGGATTCACCCCCTCCGAGACCGCCGTTCTGGAGCTGCTTGACGGGAAGAAGACCGCCAAGGTCCATGTTCACAAGGAGGATGACGTTCTCTACCTTATCGAATTCGCCGCCAGGTACGGCATAAAGGTCACCGCAGACCACACATGCGACGTCTTTCATACGGAAGTGTTCGATGAGCTGGCGGATGCCGGGATCCCGGTGGTCTACGGACCCCTGGGTTCGGTGGGATACAAGGTGGAACTGAAGCACGCCTTTTACCAGAACGCAGGGCTTCTCATGAGGTCCAGGGCCTTTTATGGACTGATGACAGATCACCCGGTTATCTGGACTCCATGCCTCAGGGACAGCCTGAAGTTCTTCCTTATCCACGGCATGAAGCCAGAGGAGGCCATCTCCCTGATAACCTGGAAGAATGCCCGCATACTGGGCATCGACGATGAGCTGGGTACCATCGAGGAGGGGAAGACCGCCAGCCTGGTGGTCTGGAACAAAGACCCACTTGACCTGTCAGCTTTCCCGGTGGCCGTGATAGCCGAGGGGAAGCCTGTAAGGGAGCGGCTTTAAAACAATCGGCCATACCCCTTGCTTATTTTAAAAGTGAAGGCATATTACGCCCATGGCTGCGCATTACAGGGAGTCGTTCCCGGATGCGGGCAGCCTGTAAACGGTCCGGCGGATGCGTCGGACAAGATCGTATTGGAATGCATAGAATGAAGATGTACGTAGGGAACCTGGCCTTCTCGGTCACAAATGGTCAGCTGGAGAAACTCTTCAGCTCATGCGGCACTGTTAAGAGCGCTCAGGTCATCACTGACCGCGAGTCCGGAAGATCCAAGGGATTCGGTTTCGTGGAGATGTCCAGCAACGCCGAGATGGAAGCCGCCATCGAGAGGTTCGACGGCACCGAGCTTGACGGCAGGACCATCAAGGTCAACAAGGCCAAGCCCAGGGAAGACCGTCCCGCCAGGTCCAGATACTAAGAGCCCAAGCTCCATAGAGAAGGGGGCCGGCATCTCGCCGGCCCCCTTTGCGTAAATTGTTGAAAGCTAGATCTTCTCAACCTTGTAGCTGCCGCTCCACTCTCCGTAGCTCCAGCTGGTTACGCCGTTGTTCTCCGACGAACCGTACTCTTCCTGGCCGGGAAGGATGGTTACCTTCACGACTCCTGTCTCGCCCTCGGCCAGAACCCCGGCGTGAACCGCCGCGGTGGCCAGCTCCGAGTCGTCGCTGTAGATGCCGTCGCCCCATACGCCGCCTGATGTCTTGCCGGTTACCTCGAAATAGAGAACGGTGTCATTCTGACCCCTGTATGAAACGAGGTTCCCGGGATCGGGAAGACCTTCGGGCTTTCCGCAGCCGGTGATAAGCACAAGCGCCGCGCAGAGCAGTACGCATATCTTCGCAGTCATGATCCCCTCCAAGTCTGAAGTCTTTTACCGGGCATTGAACTGCCGGTTCTTTAGAGATAACTCAAGAGAACGGCCCGGTCAACGGTTTAGATAAGTGACCGGTGTTGACGGAAGGGCTTGGATATCCCATGTTAACCATACAGTTAAACTATACAGTTAATGGAGGTGCCATGGGAACCGCCGGGGTTGATGAGAAGACAATTCTGAACGCCGCAGCGAAGGTTTTTGCAGAAAAAGGCTACGACGGGGCAAGGGTTGACGAGATAGCCGCCGAGGCAGGTATGAACAAGGCCATGCTCTATTACCGCGTGGGCGACAAGGAAGAGCTTTACAGGAGGGTTGTGCTTAAGGGGCAGAAGACATTCACCGATTCTGTGGACAGAGCCATATCCAGTGCTTCCGGCCCGGAGGAGGGGATAGCCGGTATCGTGGAGGCCATAGCGGCCAACGCCGCGGAGAGCAGGCTGGTTCCCTCGATAATCCTCCGGGAGATTGCCGGCGGAGGCTCAACCCTTCCCCCGGAGGGCATGGCCGGGATAGGCCGGCTCATGGAAACGGTGAGGAACCTGGTGAACGATGGGGCTGAGAAGGGCTTTTTCAGGAGGGTGGACCCTGCGGCGCTGCAGTTCATGGTCATGGGCGCAGTCTTCACCCTTTCACTTACCGCTGATATGAGAAAGACCATATCGCCTGATGCACCAGGGCCGCTCACCGCGGATGAGATCGCTTCTTCCATATGCGGAATCCTTTTCCAGGGCATTTTCCCGGGAGGTGGGGAATGAGAAGGCTCCTTTCAGCGCTGCCGCTGCTTCTGGCTGTTTCCTGCGGAACCGACGAAAGCCTCTTCCCGGCAACCATCGAGATAGAAGAGGTCCGGGTATCAGCCAGGGTCGGCGGCCAGATAACGGGAATACATGTCTCCCGGGGGGACATGGTTACCCAGGGCGACCTCCTGGTTAAAATGGATGAAACCCAGTACCTGCTGGCCCTGGCACAGGCCGAGGCATCACTATCGTCGGCTGAGGCGGGCCTTGAAACCCTTCTGGAGGGAACCAGGAGCCAGCAGATCATATCCGCCGCAGCCTCCGCAGAGGCGGCAAGGGCGGTGAGCATCCAGGCGGAGACCGACTTGCTGAGGGCACGGGAGTTATACCTGGCAGGCGCACTCTCGGAGCAGGCGCTCCAGGCCGCCGAGACCGCCTCAGTAGCGGCAGCATCATCCTACCGGTCAGCGGCGCAGGGATATGCCCTTGCCGCCGAGGGAGCCAGGTCAACGGAGATCAGGGCGGCGGAGGCGGGGGTTGCAGCAGCGGAGGCCGGTGTCGAGATGGCCAGGCGGAACCTCGAGTGGACAGGGGTGACCGCACCAGTTCCGGGAACGGTCACAGGGATCGACGCCCTGACAGGGGAGAACTTCCCCCAGGGAATGACCCTTCTTACCGTGGCTCCGCTGGATACGGTGAAGGTCATCTTCTACATTCCACAGCCCCTGCTGTCCCGGGTTTCACCCGGGGATCCGGTGGAGGTCACCGCAACCGGGGAGGAACCTGTTGCGGGAACCATTTCCACGATTGCCTCAAAGGCGGAGTTCACCCCGTCCTCAGTGGAAACCCGGGAAGGCAGGACCAGCCTGGTCTACAGAGTGGAGGGCCGTCTGCCCAACCCGGGAGGGATATTCAGGGGAGGAATGCCCGTGGACGCAAGGCTTGTGGAGCTTCGGTGACCGTCAGCGTAAAGGACCTGAGAAAGGCCTTCGGAAGAGTTAAGGCGGTTGACGGAATTACATTTCAGGTCGGCCGGGGTGAGGTTTTCGGCCTCGTGGGACCCGACGGCGCCGGGAAGACCACAACCATGAGGATGCTGGCCGCTATCCTCTCTCCGGACTCGGGTACCGCCTCGATACTTGGGCTTGACTGCACAGCGGAAAGGGAGGGGATACACGACCGTATCGCCTACATGAGCCAGCGCTTCGGTCTTTATCATGACCTGACCGTAATGGAGAACATCCAGTTCTACGGTGACATGTACGGTGTGTACGGCAACGAGGCAGAGGAGTCCATGGACAGGCTTCTGGACTGGAGCGGTCTCGCACCCTTCAGGGACAGACCGGCGGGGAAGCTCTCCGGTGGGATGAAGCAGAAGCTGGGCCTGGCCTGCGCCCTGGTGCACACACCTGAGCTTCTCCTGCTGGACGAGCCCACCAATGGGGTAGACCCGGTGAGTCGCCGGGAGTTCTGGGACCTTCTGTACAGGCTGGTTGAGGACGGGCTCAGCATAGTTCTCACCACCGCCTACCTGGATGAGGCGGCGAGGTGCCACAGGCTGGCGTTCATGGACCGGGGCAGAATAACCGCGACCGGAACGCCCGGGGAGATAACCGCCCTGATACCCGGCGGAGTGAGGAGCTTCGTCTCCTCGAACCCGTTCGCAGATGCGGAAGCCGCCGCTGCCTGTACGGGGATCGTTTCCACGGTGTTCGGAACGGAAGTGCACACAATGGGCGAAGCATCAGATGAAGCGCTTAAGTCGGCTCTGGGCAGGGATGTGGAACTGAGAAGGATGGCCCCTTCCGTTGAGGACGCCTTCGTTTACCTTTCGGCGGTGTCCGGTGGCTGAACACGCCGTTGTGCTTCGAAACCTCACGAAGAAGTTCGGTGATTTCACCGCGGTGAACGGCATTTCCCTTACTGTGGATAGGGGGGAGATATTCGGTTTCCTTGGGGCCAACGGAGCGGGGAAAACCACCACCATAAGGATGCTCTGCGGCATTCTCAGGCCCACCTCGGGAACGGGTATGGTGGGCGGAGTTGACATCACCCGAACACCGGAGAAGGTGAAGGACTTCATAGGTTACATGAGCCAGAAATTCTCCCTTTACGATGACCTCACCATCCAGGAGAACCTGGATTTCTACGCGGGGATCTACGGAGTTCCCCACAGGGAGATGGCCATAGGGAAAGCCCTTTCCGACTCCGGTCTCTCCGGAATGGGTAAGAAGCTCACCGGAGGCCTTCCTGTCGGGTGGAAGCAGCGGCTGGCACTTGCATGTTCCGTGATGCACCGTCCATCCATCCTCTTCCTGGACGAGCCCACCTCAGGGGTGGATCCCAACACCAGGAGGAAGTTCTGGGCCTCCATCAGGGATATGGCCTCCCGGGGGACCACGGTCTTCGTCACCACCCATTACATGCTGGAGGCGGAGTACTGCGACAGGATATCCATAATGAAGACCGGGGATGTGGTTGCCCTTGGGTCGCCGAAGGAGCTTAAAGAGAGCGGCGGGACCCTCGAGGATTTATTCATCTCCCTTGTGAAAAGTGGTGATGGATGAACCCCAGGCGGGCAAAGGCAATAGCCAGGAAAGAGTTCCTTCATGTTCTCAGGGACCCCAGAAGTCTCGGGATGGGCATCGCAATCCCGGTTCTGCTTCTCATCCTTTTCGGGTACGGTCTTTCCCTGGATGTGAGCGATGTGCCCCTGGCGGTGTGGGACATGGACGGTTCAGTTCTTTCCAGGGATCTGGCCAGGGCCTTCGTGAACTCCGGGGCATTCAGCGCTTCCGGCGCCATACACTCCCGCGAGGAGATGGAGAACATCCTGCAGAGCGGGGAAGCCACTGCGGTGCTGGTGATCCCACCGGACTACTCGGAGGGGCTTCGGCGCGGGGAAGGGGCCGAGCTCCAGTTCCTGGTGGACGGCAGCGACTCGAACACCGCGAGGCTTTCGATAATGTACGCCGGGGGAATTCTTCGAAGTACCGGGACCTCCCGGCGGGGGGTAAGCATGATAAGCGCGTACAACCCCGCCATGGACACCACATGGTCCATAATCCCAGGTCTCATCGCCATAATCGTGAACGTTATAGCCGCCATGCTCACATCCCTCTGCGTGGCCAGGGAGTGGGAGAACGGCACCATGGAACAGCTTGTCTCCACCCCGGTGCGGAAGGCGGAGTTCATACTGGGCAAGCTGGTTCCCTACTACTGCATAGGCATAGCAGATATCGTGATAGCTGTGATCATGGCCCTTTTTCTCTTCGGGATACCCATGGCGGGGAGCATCCTGTCCCTTGCAGCTGTCAGCGGCGTGTTCCTCCTGGGGGCCCTTTCGGTGGGCATGCTCATAAGCATTTTCGCCGGTTCACAGCTGCTTGCCAGCCAGCTGTCCCTGATAATCACCTTCCTTCCGGGTTTCATACTCTCCGGGTTCGTTTATGACATAGGGGCGATGCCCGTCGCAGTGGCTCATTTCACTCGGATCATCCCCGCGAGGTACTTCGTTTCGCTTCTCAGGGCCATCTTCCTGAAGGGTGTCTGGGGGCCGGCGCTCACACTGGACCTGGCCCTTCTGGCATTGTTCACCGTTGTCGTTCTGGGGGTTTCAAGGCGCAGGCTTCACCTTGACCTGGACGGCGGACGATGAAGGCGCGAAGACTTCGGTTCATGCTGAAGAAGGAACTGCTTCAGACCTTCCGCGACCCCAGGATGAGAATGGTGATCCTGGTGGTTCCGGTGTTCCAGACGCTGGTGTTCGGCTACGCGGTGACCACCGATGTGAACCGGGTGGAGACCGCCATAGTGGACCTGGCCTCGAGCCCTGAAAGCAGGTCCGTGATAAGGGATTTCACAGCTTCGGGAATATTCGTTCCCACGGTTGCTGCGGCTGACTTCGAAGAAGCCTGGGCCGCCCTTGATCAGGGGGAGGTTCAGGCGATGCTCTTCTTCGACCCCCGGGGGAATATCCAGGTGGTCACCGACGGCAGCCGGGGCATATCCTCAGGAGTCACCGCGGGATACGCTTCTGAGATCCTGTCTTCACGGAGTGCTTCACCTGTGGAACTCCGCTCCAGGGCATGGTACAACCCTCTTCTGGAGAGCCGCAACTTCTATGTGCCAGGCGTCATAGCCATGATGGTAATGGTGATAACCCTGATACTCAGCAGCATGGCGGTGGTGAGGGAGAAGGAAATAGGAACCATGGAGCAGATAATGGTCACGCCCATCAAGCGGTGGGAGTTCATAGTGGGGAAAACGCTTCCCTTCGCCGCCATAGGCATGGTGAACGTGCTGGTGGTCAGCGCCGTGGCGGTGCTGTGGTTCCGCATACCCCTTCAAGGCAGTATTCCGCTCCTCATGCTGGCCTCGGCCCTGTACCTTATGAACACACTGGGAATGGGGCTTTTCATCTCCACCGTTTCATCCACCCAGCAGCAGGCCATGCTCTCCAGCTTCTTCTTCATCTTTCCCGCCACGCTGCTCTCGGGTTTCGCATTCCCCATAGAGAACATGCCCGGTGTCATAAGGGCGCTGACACTGTTTAACCCGGTTCGCTACATGATGACCGTACTCAGGGAGATCTTCCTGAAGGGAAACGGACTGGAAACCCTCTGGCCGCAGTTCCTGGCACTGCTTCTCCTCGGGAGTGTCCTGCTCACCGGGGCCACAATGCGGTTCAGAAAGACAAGCTGACAGAAAAGGAGGACAAAATGAGAAAAGTGACCATCGAAGCGGGGGAGACCTCGAGGAACAGGGGCGGCGTACACGCGGTGAAGCTTCTCAGCAGGCCGGAGGTGGACGCTGTGCACATAACCGTAGCCCCCGGAGCCACGCTTCCCCTCCATGTGACTCCGGTGGATGTGTTCTTCTACATCCTCCAGGGCAGCGGAGAGGTGGAGATAGGGCCAGAGCGGGAGAGGGTAAACCCCGACATGCTCATAGAGAGCCCGAAGGACATACCCCACGCCCTCCACAACCCAGGCGAAGAGGATTTCAGGGTGCTGGTGGTGAAGACGCCCAGACCCTGAGGGCTCATTCTCCAGGAGCCCACACAGGGAGCATCCTCTTCACTGTGATGTTCTTCTTCAGGGGCTTCACGCTCACTGTCTGGAGCTCTTCGCTCACCGGGTCGAAGGCCTTTGCCACTTCCTCAAGCTCAGCCTCCAGTGCGCCGTTGAGCTCCTCCATGTCTTCCCTGAGCTTCTCCAGCTTCTCCCTGGCCTGTTCAACATCCTGCTTCTCCCTTGCGGCCCGGCTGGCGCTTCTGGCCGAGGTGGCAGCCCGGCCCACCGCTGAACGGGCCCCCCCGAAGAGGGCTCCCAGGACCGTTGCCCCCAGGGAGATGCCGGTCTGAACCTTCTGGTGCTTCTGCTGCTCGACTTCCTTCTCCAGCCTCTGTTCCGCGGCGAAGATCCTGTTCTCAAGTGTTTCGGCCCTCTTCCCGTAGGTCTCCCTGAGTTTCTCCATGGCTTCGTCGCGCTTTTCGTGGACAGCGGTCTGAAGCCTTATCCTGAAGTCCCTCTCTGACTCCCCGGGGTTGGAAAGAATGCCGGTGGAAGGGCTTTTCAGAAGGTCCAGTGTCCGGTTCCTGTAGAGCCAGTCGGTGAGAGAACGCTCCCAGACGGTGAGAGCTTTCCTATCCGACAGGTAGGGGGGAACTTCCCTGAAGGAGCAGTCAGGTGCCGGCTCGCCCAGGAGATCCTCGAACTGGAGTTCCGTTTCCGACGCGTTTTCCCATGCGGGAAGAGGATCATCGGGTCTCAGTTCTGAGAGAAGGCTGAACTCTTCCTGGTGAGAAATGCCCTTCCTGGTATCGAGATAGTAAACGGTACCGAGCCCCCAGGCGCTGAGCCGGTATTCCCCTCCGGTCGATGGCAGATATCCGGGTTTCAGATGGGAGGGCAGCACAGGGGGAACCGCCGCAGCCGGCGGGTCATCAGGGATCGGCCTGGCTGGTGCCGCGGGTTCAGCCTTCATTTCAGGGGACGCTTCCCCGGCCAGCATCTTTATCTGATCCCTGGTAAGTGGACCCCTGAGGTAGGAGAGGGCCCACCGGGTGCGAAACAGCTCCGCATGGTCACGGTGAACGCTGTTGAGAAGGAATACCCTTTTCTCGAGACCTGCTATGGTTTCCCTGATGGAGCCTTGGCCGGCAACGCCCTGAACATCCTTGAGCCCTTCGATCACGCGGTCCTGATCCTGCTGTGTCTGAAGACGGCCGATGAACCAGGTGCCGGTGTTCCCCAGACCCTTGTAGTCAAGATCCACCGGGTTCTGGGTGGAGAGCACCATTCCCAGACCGCATGCCCTGGCCTGTTTGAGCAGGGTGAGGAGCGGCTTCTTGGATGGGGGGTTGGCCACAGGGGGGAAGTAGCCGAATATCTCGTCCATGTAGCAGATGGCCCTGAGGCTGGAGGTCCCCGGCTGGGTCCTCACCCAGCTTACCAGCTGAGTGAGGAGCAGAGAGACCATGAACATCCTCTGGGTCTCGCTGAGATGGGCGATGGATATGATGGATACCCTGGGTTTTCCACTGGGGTCGTAGAGGAGATCGTCGATACTCAGCGGTTCCCCCTCAAGCCAGGCCTGGAAACCGGGGGCCGCCAGCAGGCTGTTCATCCGCATGGCAAGAGCCGACCTGTCCTTTGCGGGGTAGAACGACTCAAGGTCCATTACACCTATCCTGTTGAAAGGGGGGGTCTGTATCATTCCGATGAGAGAGCCGAGATCGAGGTCCTTCCCCTCTTCCCAGGAACCCTTGAACACATTCGAGAGGAGGATGTGCTCCCTGCTCTGAAGGGGGTCGGCATTCATGTCCAGAAGGGAAAGAAGGCTGGTGACGGTGGATTCCACCGCTTCGTTGAGAAGATCCCTGTCGGCCCTTATCGGTTGGGGCGGAACAGAAAGGGAACCCAGGATCGATACGGGTCTTCCCGCGGTGCTGCCGGGTGTGTAGACGGAGAACTCCGCTGAGTCCCTGAGACGCTGTATCCTGGAGGCATCCTGCCCCCACTTCTCCAGACCCGTCTTCCACAACTCGGCCTGTGCCCTGGAATATTCCTCCAGGGAAAGGCCTGCGTTCTCCGCCTCTCCGGGGTTGACCCATGGAAGGAACTCCTCGGTGGAGAGCCCGGGGAACGTGAGCAGCAGGTTGCTCAGGTCTCCCTTGGGATCGATCACTATTGAGGGTATGCCGTCGATGGCGGCCTCCTCCAGCAGGCTGATGCAGAGGCCGGTCTTGCCGCTTCCTGTCATTCCTATGCACACCGCGTGGGTGGTCAGGTCCTTTGAGGCAAGCAGCAGGGGCTTTTCCGCCACACTTCCGCTTTCAGGGTCGTAGTTCTTTCCCAGATAGAACAGTCCCAGTTTCTCGTAGTTGTCCATCACCGAAACCATGCCTTTCTGAACTCCTCTGATCAGAGGGATGCAGCAAAATCCCTTCCGAAGGCCTCGCACTTCTCCATTCCCTCTTCGTCGGGGTTCCAGAGGTTCCTGATCCCCGGTGAGGTGGTCTCAAAACCTGCCCTTTTCATCCATTCGGTGATCCGGTCCACTGATTCACCGCTCCAGCCGTAGCAACCGAAGGCGGCGGCCTTCTTCCCCTTGAACCGCAGCCCTTCGATCTCTTCCAGCATACCTGCGGTGCCGCTTGTTATACCTTTGCCGATAGTTGGGGAGCCAACGAGGATGCCCCTTGACTTGAAGACCTCGGTAATGACGTCGTTCTTGTCCGACTTGGCTATATTGAAGAGCTTCAGGGTCAGGTCGTTCCTCTCCCTGTCGATGCCCCTGGCGATGCCCTCTGCCATGGTCTTCGTGCCGTCCCACATGGTGTCGTAGAGGATGGTCACCTGGTCCTCAGCATAGTCGTCAGCCCATTCCAGGTACTTCTTCACTATCTGAACCGGGTCGTCCCTCCATATCACACCGTGGCTGGTGGCAATCATGTCTATGGGAATTTCCATGGCCAGGACCTCGTTGATCTTCCTGGTCACAAGGGGGCTGAACGGGGTGAGTATGTTGGCGTAGTACTTGATGCACTCAGCCATCAGTTCCGCCTGGTCCACCAGGTCGTTGAAGAGGAGTTCGGTGGCGTAGTGCTGCCCGAAGGCATCGTTGCTGAACAGCACGTTCTCCCCGGTCATGTAGGTGGCCATGCTGTCCGGCCAGTGAAGCATGGGCATCTCCACGAAAACAAGTGTTTTCCCGCCGCCTATGTCCAGAGTGTCACCGGTCTTGACTGTTTTGAAGTTCCAGTCCTGATGGTACTGTCCCTTCAGTGACTTAACCGCGTTGGCGGTGCAGTACACCGGCGTGTCGGGGATGAGCTTCATCAGTTCCGGAAGGGCTCCGCTGTGGTCCACCTCTCCGTGGTTTGCCACAACGAAGTCGATCCTTGAGAGCTCAACTTCCTTCTTCAGGTTCTCCACGAACTCCTCGGCAAACGGTTTCCAGACCGTATCTATCAGCGCCGTCTTCTCACCCCTGACAAGGTAGCTGTTGTATGTGGAGCCCTTGTGGGTGGAGTACTCGCTGCCGTGGAACGTTCTCAGCTCCCAGTCCACCTTGCCTACCCAGGTGACGCTGTCGGTGATCTTCTTTCCCATTCGCTTCTCCTTCCTCCAGACCGTCCGCAAGTTTGTCAAGTAACTCTGCAAATGTTATTACAATAATAGTATAAGGCCCTGCAAAATCAGGGGCAAACCCGCTTGTTACTTTTCGTTCCCATCGTCTGAAAGCGTTCTTACACGCCTGAGCCCCGGGAAGAGCCTCAGCCAGGTGAGCACCACCACCAGTGTGCCTATGCCTCCGCTGACAACGGATATCACCGGGCTGAAAAGCTGTGCCACCAGTCCTGATTCGAACCCCCCTAATTCGTTGGAGGAGCCTATGAAGAGAAAGTTCACAGCGGAGACCCTTCCCCGCATGTGGTTCGGGGTGCGCATCTGAACCAGGGTTTGCCTCACCACAACGCTGATGTTGTCGAAGAAACCTGTGAGGAAGAGCATGGCCCAGGAGAGCCAGAAGTTCCTGGAGAGGCCGAACACTACCGTTGCTGCGCCGAAGGCGGCCACGGCGGAGAACATGGAACGGCCCGCGCTCTTCAGAGGTGGCCTGTGGGCGAGGATAAGGGCCATGACGATGGAACCCGCCGCAGGGGCCGCCCGGAGCCATCCCAGTACCTCCTCCGGTGAGAAGCCGAAGGGAGGGTTGGCAATTATATCCCTGGCGAAGATGGGCAGCAGGTACACCGCCCCTCCCAGGAATACCGCGAAGAGGTCAAGGGAGATGCTTCCCAGTATGAGTTTCCTGTTCCAGACGAACCTGATGCCCTCCAGCACCTGTTTAAACATCTGACCCCTGTGGGTCCTGGGTGATTCCGGGATCCTCATGGAGAGAAGAAGCAGGATATAAACGATGGTGGTGAAAGCGCTGAACAGGTACGCAGAGGGGATGCTCCATGTGATGATGAATCCCCCCACCGCGGGGCCCACCACCATTGAGAGCTGAAATAGTGTGGTCCGCCACTTCACTGCGCCCTCGAACTGGTCGGCGGGCACCAGCAGGGGAAGGAGGGCGGTCCTGGCCGGAGTGGCCACCCTGTGGAATGAGGCGTCCAGGAAGAGCAGAAGGTACATCCATCCGATGGAGCCGCTTCGATGGCTGAAAAGCGCCAGGGCCAGGGAGGTGAGGGTCGTCCCGATGAGACCGGCTATCATCACCTTCCTTCTGTCGAACACATCCGCCAGGTAACCCGCGGGAAGGGTGAAGAGAAGCATGGGGACAGCCTGGGCCAGCCCGATGAGCCCCAGCATCATGGCCTGGTCGGTCCTCTGGTACATCTCCCAGCCGATTGCAAGGCTCTGGGCAGCTGTACCTACATTCACCAGAACTCCTCCGAGAAGAAGGCTTCTGAAGGCCGGTATGCGGAAAACCTGGTATGGATCGTGACGTTCCTGTTTCATGGGTCTCCCCGGGAAAGGTTCAAGGCAGTATTATGTGAAAAACCGCAGAAACCCGTTTTCCGAAGAGGTGAAGCAATGGTCATGATACTGTTCGGTCCCCTGCTCCTGGCAGGGTCTCACATCGTGCTGTCCTTCACGGCGGCCATAGGGCTCCTGATGCCGTTCATACCAGTTGCAACGATATCTGCCATAATGGGATACCTGCCCGCCGTGAATCTCTGATCGGCATCGCTTCTTGACTCATAATAAGTATATGCTAATATTTGCATAAACTAGCAGTCAGGGGGACTCATGCACGATCATGCCATCAGAACCGCTGACCTGGCCAAGTCCTTCGGCGAGGTCAGGGCGGTGCAGGGGGTCTCCTTCCAGGTGGAGAGAGGGGAATTCTTCGGTTTCCTGGGGCCCAACGGAGCCGGGAAGACCACCACGATAAACATGCTTACCGGCCTTGCCCGACCCGATGGCGGAACCGTCTCCATCGCCGGCATCGACTGCACCAGGAATGTGAAGGCCGCACAGCACCTTATCGGAGTGGTTCCCGACGAAAGCAGCCTTTACCCTGAACTCACCGGCATGGAGAACCTCAGATTCTGCGGAGCCCTCTACGGCATGACAAGGGGATCCAGGGAGAAGAGGGCCGATGAGCTGATCTCCCTCTTTGGTCTGAAGAAGGCCGGCGGAAGGAAGTTCGGCGGCTATTCCAGGGGAATGAAAAGGAAGCTGACGATAGCCGCGGGCATCATGCACCGGCCGGAGATTCTGTTCCTCGACGAGCCCACCACCGGGATAGACGTTGCCAGCGCAAGGGAGATACGGACAATGCTTTCTCAGCTGCATTCTGAGGGAACCACGGTTTTCCTCACCACCCACTACATAGAGGAGGCGCAGCGCCTCTGCGGCAGGATAGCCTTCATCGTTCAGGGGAGGATAGTGAAGCTGGACACCCTGGAGAACCTGCTGAAGCCTGTCAGGGGCCGGCATGTTCTCGTTCTGGCGGCTGAAGGCCCGGTGGGTGAGCTGGAGGGCCTTATCTCATCGAAGTTCCCGGAACTCCGATTTTCCTTTAACTCCGGAAAGAGGATCTCCGTTGAATCCCATTCCCCGTTCCCGATCGCTCCATTAACCTCCTTCCTTGAGGAACACGGGGTCTCGGTTCTCGAGGCAGCCCGGAGGAAGCCATCCCTGGAGGATGTTTTCGTGAAAGTCACGGGACTGGGCGGGGAGGCTATGAAGTGAACATGCTGATCCCCCTCAGGGCCATATTGGCCAAGGACATGAAGGCATACTACCTGAAGCCGCCCAACATAAGCTGGGGGATCATCTTCCCCCTGGCCTGGACCGGAATGTTCTTCATACGCTCCGTAGGCTCCTTCGGCGACATCCCCTCGCTCCTTCCCGGGGTTACAGCAATATCAATACTCTTCGGGACCACTTCTATGCTGGCTGTCACCGTTACCTTCGAGAAGAAGAACAGGTCCTTCGAGAGGCTCCTCATGAGCCCCATGCCCCTGGAACTCCTGATGGTTGCCAAGACACTGGGAGCTATTCTGTTCGGGGTGGCCAACTCCCTGGTGCCCCTTCTTCTGGCAATGTCCTTCACAGGGTACTCGCTGATCCACTGGGAGCTTTTTCTGCCCACTGTGATACTTATTTCCACCGTCTCGGCGTTCCTGGGATTCTTCGTAGCCGTTGCGGTGAGTGAGGTGTTCGAGGCTCAGACCTTCTCCAACTTCATAAGATTCCCGATGATTTTCCTCTGCGGTCTGTTCTTCCCAATAAGCGCTCTCCCGTCTTTTCTCAGGCCGGTCTCATACGCTCTCCCGCTTACCTACGGTGTGGATCTGCTTCGCAGGGTTTTCACAGGGGCTTCCTCAATGGGAACGGGGATGAACCTTGCGGTTCTGGCGGGTTACTCCACCGTTCTGTTCACCCTTACACTGGTCAATGTGAAGAGGAAGTGGATCAGGTAGTCTTCGGATCAATCTCCACGCCCGATATGAACCTGTTCACCAGATATGCCTTGATGGTGTTGGAGGAAGGGTCTACTGGGTAGAGGAAGAAACCGGCTCTGTGGCCGCCGATGCTCTCCGCCGTTCCGTACATCCTCTCGCCGTCCTTGAAGGTAACCACCACGGTTCCCCCATTCCTTCCCGTGGATCTGAACCCGCCGCCGTCGATCCGGGTGGGATCCCCTGAGAAGTCCTTCACGAAGAACACCGCCTTCTGGTTCTCGAGCCATACCTTTTCCGAGTCGGAGGGGCGCTGAAGCGTTGCAAGGTGGAAATAGGGAGCGCCGGGGGAGAAGTCGGCGGAGTATCCCTTCGATATGCTGCCATCGTTGCCGTGAACCACAAGCTTGTCCATGGAAGCCTCCTTTGAAGGAACTCCACAGGGATTGTAAAACAACCGGGCTTGCCGGTCAATGATCCCATGGCCCGGCGCTTTTCTCCTTTGTATATCTTCAACGGGTTGTACTCAGCATGAACACTCATTTACGGAGGTGCCAGGTGTCCGGGTCCAAGGCGGAGATCGAAAGGCTGAGGAAGAGGGTGGAGATCCTCGAGACCAGGGTGGACAATCTCATGAGGAACGCTGGTCATGATGTTCCCAAATCACCTTCGGAGGCCTCTGAAGAAGTGATGGAGCTGCTCCTCACCGGGAACAAGATAGGAGCCATAAAGGCCTACAGGAAGCAGACCGGCGCAAGCCTTAAGGACGCGAAGGAGTTCGTGGAATCACTTCATATTTGAGATCATGAGAGTCGGGCTTCAGACCTGGGGTACAGAAGGTGACATCCGGCCCTTCGCAGCCCTTGCTCAGGGTCTTGCGAAAAAAGGGCATCACACGCTGCTGTCGATGACGGGAATACGGAGAGCCGGCGATGATCTTCATCTGAGTGGCGATCGCATCCAAGTCACTTCCCCCGGCCGCCTAGATATCCCTCAAGACGAGTTCTCCAGGCTGGGCAGGAAGATGGTTTCCTCCGGGAACCCCGCGATGAAGAGCAGGGTGTTCGTGCGGACACTGCTCAATCCCTCCATGCATGAGATGTTCGAAGCCGCGATGGATATCTGCGGGGAATGCGATGCAGCCCTGGGGCACCCCTTCGCCTATTCCCTCAGGGCTGCAGCTGCTCTCAGAGGCATTCCCTGGTTCTCCCTTCTGCCAACACCACTGATACCATCCACCACCGTTCCACCGCCGGGTTTTCCGGGAGTGTTCCCAGAAAAGGGCTGGAAAGCGTTCGGCCTTGCAATGGATATGCTCTGGAGACCTGACATCGCCGGGCATTTCCGCCAGTGGGGTCTTCCCGCACCGGAAAGCGTGTTCAGGGACATTTTTCGATCAGACCTTCAAAACCTGGTTGCGGTAAGCCCCGCACTGTATCCAGGTGGGGGTGTTCCAGGTTTCGAGTTCTGCGGCATGATGGATCTCCCCGGGCAGGGGAACGGGGATATGCCCGTTTCACTTCAAGACTTCCTTGCCTCAGGTGAGCCTCCTGTGTTCCTTACCTTCGGAAGCATGCTCCAGGGCGAGGAGAGGGAGAAGGACATTATCGACATCATTGTGAAGGCAGTTGCCATCGTTGGCTGCCGCGCGGTAGTTCAGTGCGGTGCCGGGAAATCCGGGGGCAACATCCATTTCGTTTCGAAGGTTGATCACATGAGCGTTTTCCCGCATTGCGCCGCGGTGGTTCACCACGGTGGAGCAGGCACGAGTCAGACCGCCTGCAGGGCAGGAGTTCCATCCGTGGTGGTGGAATACACCGCGGATCAGCCTGTATGGGGTCGCATCCTTCACAGGGCCGGCGTTGCTCCGGGTGTGCTTCACAGAAGGTCCCTGACACCGGGCAAGCTTGCCAGGAAGATAGACGTAGTCCTCACGGACAAGGATTACTCCACGGGGGCCAGGCGCATGGCATTCCGTATGAAAGAGGAGAACGGTGTGGAAACTGCAGTTAGACTGATGGAGATGACACTGGGAGGAATGTCATGAAGCTGATTCTGCTGGTGGCGCTGACGATTCAGGTATCTGAGCATTCCGTTTTGACGCAGGGGCTCTTTCACCACGACGAGATAGAAGCTGAGCAGGGACTTTCCTGGATGGGACTCTGTCACAGGGATGGACAGTGGACTCTGAAACCCATGGATCCCTTTATTCAGAGGGAGCATGACCCGCTGCTGGACGGTGAGGATGAAGCTACCGGATGGAGGGTAATGACACCTGGGGAAAAACCTCTGCTTCTGCTGGGTGGGTCTTCCGGTGATCTTTCGGCAGGTCCGGTGGAAACGCTATTCGATCAGCCGGTGCTGTTAAGTGCGGGGATGGAGGTCCAGCTATCGGATCATGAGTATCTCGAGGTGACCGAGGACGGGGTGTTCTACCGGCTTGGAAACGGAAGTCAGAGGCTCACAGACGCTTATCAGAACCTTCATGGTGAAGGCGTTACACTGCTGTGGGCGGGGGACATTGACCGCGACGGCCGCACCGATCTGATATTCGATGACAGGGCTCACTACGCATACTGGATATTCCTGAGGGTATTCCTCTCATCGGAAGCTGAACCGGGCAACTATCTGGGTGAAGCTGGGGAGCTTGCCGGGGTGAGCTGCTGATCCTTCCGCTGCTCGTTGACCGAGCCGGTATCCAGGCTTATTCTCACGGCATAAACAAACCCAAACAGGAGGGGAGAAGATGCTCACTGCTGCGCTGCTGGTCTTTCTGGCGGGATCTTTCGTCGAGAACGGTGATCTCTGGGGTGAAATAGACAGGATCAACGGGGCACTTCGCCCCGGAGTGGCTACCGAAGAACTTGAAAGTCTTTTCGAGGAATGCCTCGAAGCAGCGCTTTCACAGGAGCTTCAGTATCAGTTCGAGGATCTTCGTGAAGAGGCCTTCACCACCGATGACTTCACTGCCCTTGACCGGTATGCGGAAAGGGCGGCGCCATGTATCGAGGTGGTGATAATGGGTGAGTCCAATGCAATCGGTCTGGATCCCCAGTGCTTCCAGATGCTTGCCGAGCCGGGAACCGAGTCCTGGGAGTTCTTCGACCTGGCGCTGGACGGGTTCTATTACCATGGGATGCTGGCAACCACCTCGGCGGTGTGGCTGGAGAGGGGGGAATCCTCAGCCCAGGCAACCGTTAATGACGATCTGGCAACTGCATACGGCGAGATATGGAGCGCAATGGCCACAGGTTTCACCGGTTTCTACAGGGAAGTGGCCCTGGAGACCGCCGAGGAACTGGGAGGCGGAGCCAGCCTCTCTGACTCGGAACTGGAATCCTACTGGGCGGTGTACTCCCACCCGTCGGTCCTTCAGCTGAGGGAATCACTCAACGCCTGGGCGGCAGGGGAGAGCAGAGGTCTGTTACAGGGGGATGAACTCATCGTGCAGCTGGAGAAGTATTCCGGTTACCTGGGGGATCCGTTCGTGGTCCTTGCGGTGGACAGGGCTCCCTTGGGAGGCGACGTAATCACCCTGATATCCTGCATGAACCCCGACAGGATATTCGAAGCCTGGGTTTACGGAGCTGAATCGGGCTCGGGAGAGCTTCGGGGATTCGCTGAGAGCGATGAGTTCACCACGGCGCAGGTGGAGGAAATAGCGGAAAGGTACAGGAGCTTCCTGGGTGACATGGAGCATACTATCTGACAGCAGTATCAGGTTGACAGGACAACGGTCTCCCTTATAATAAGACGAATCTAAAAAATTGTGAGGAGACTCATTGAGCCAGGCCGAGAAACTCAGTTCCAGCCTTGAGGATTACCTTGAGACCATCTACGCCATAGTAAGGAAGAAAGGCGCAGCACGGCCAACGGACATTGCCCGGGAACGGAACGTAGCCGCCTCATCGGTGACCACCGCTCTGAAGAACCTGAAGAAGCTGGGGCTGGTGAACCACGAGCCATATGACCTGGTGACCCTCACCCCCAGCGGAAGCAGACTTGCCATGAAGGTCACCGAGAAGCACAACGTTCTGCTGGACTTCTTCACCGGTGTTCTGGAGATAGATCCGGAAACCGCCGAGAAATGCGCCTGCAGCATGGAGCACGCCATTCCACAGGATGTTCTCGAAAGGTTCACCGCCTATCTTGAGTTCGTGCGGAAGTGCGACGATTCAGGCAGAAGGTACACCGATGAAGAGGGTTTCGTCTGCCGGTGCGTGAATCACAGGGAAGGTTCCTGACCCTCAGGAAGGCCTCTGGGGAAGCTCTACAAGATAGTCGATGCTTGCCGGGATCGGGGGGAAGTCCACCGTGAGCCTGAGCAGGGAATAGTCGCTGATCCGCTTCCCCAGCCTTTCGAAACACTCCCTTACCATATCACAGTATCGGGGAACCCCGGCAAGGGGAACCGGGCTTCGTCCAGGGCGGTAGAAGACCGGCTGCTCCGTGAGGGGAAGCCTGTCGCCGGGGGTCATCCCGGTGTGGTCGTGAACCGGGAACAGAAGGCTCCACATCTCCACCTCCCAGTTGCTGTCACCGAACTCTGCGGGCAGGTATACCTCAACGGTGATGCTTCTGGTCGGGGTTCGTGAGGAACTGTTCAGAGCTACTCCCTGTCCAGGACCCCGGCTGAAAAGGTGGCCGCTCTCTCTGATCACCTCTCCGGTGAAGAGGTCCATGGAGCTTTTCAGACCCATCTCCCTTCCCTTGAGGAAAAAGGCGGTGCGGCCCCCGGAGTCTGTCACTTCTCCGAACTCAGGCAGGTTCGGTGACGAGTACTCCCTTATCAGTGGCGGTCCGCCTGGATCGGCGGGGAACAGGAAGTTCTTTCTGGTATCCTGCCGGATCTTTCCTGAACTGTCCAGGATCGAGGTGCCCCCAACACGCCAGGGCACATCGGGTCTCGTTCTGAACAGACCTATGCTCCCCCTTACCCTGCAGATGTCAACGGTTTCCGGGTTGTTCGGGGATACAAGAAGGATGTTCATGGAAAGCTGTCTGTCGCTCTGAACACCGAAGGTATAACAGTTGCCCTCGAATGACTTCCTGCGGTGGAGGGTGTCGTTCCCGGGCCTCTCCTGGGTTGAGAGCCCTGCCAGCATCACCTCCAGTTCCTTTCTGCTCCCGGCGTAGGATCTCACCAGGCGGTTGAGGGATTCCGTGGCTTTGGCCAGGGCTTCGGTTTCAGCGGCGGGAACACCCGCATCGGCGCAGAGGCCCCTGAAAACCCCAAGGGCCTTCTTTCCCGGGAGGTATCTACCTATGCTGTAAAGGTCGGTGGTGTTCACAAGGCGGCTTATCTTCCATGCCAGGTTCATGTCCACCCCCAGTATGTCCCTCAGATCCACCGGTCTTATGACCCCGGGGTCACCGAACCTGGCCAGTATCGTCATCAGGGACGACTGAAGGGTGCCGAGAACCTCGGCTGCAGCCCGTTCGAACTCACTCATGAGACCCTTTCCGGTGTGTTGGTCTGAAATCGGAAATGAATATACGGCAATTTTTTAAAAAATGCCTGTGGCCCTTTCCGGTGCGCTGTTATAGTATTGAGAGGGAGGTGTCGAAATGGCATCCGATCGATGGGAAGAAAGCCGTAAGCGGATGGTGGAACTGCTGGTCCACCGTGGGATAACGGATGAGTCGGTGCTTTCAGCAATGGGATCCGTGCAGAGGCATTGTTTCCTTCCGCCGGGGGCCGGACGCTACGCTGATCCATACGGCGACTACCCCATGGAGATTGGCTGCGGCCAGACCATAAGCCAGCCCTACATCGTTGCCTACATGCTTCAGAAACTGAGGCTCAGCATGGGTGACAGGGTCCTGGACATTGGTACGGGCTCAGGCTACCAGGCCGCGGTACTCTACGAAATGGGAATGGAAGTGTTCTCCATGGAGTCGGTGCCGAATCTATACAGCCAGGCCAGGGAAAAACTCCCTTCCGGGTTAAGGATGAAGATGGGGGACGGATATCTGGGATGGCCGGAGGAAGCGCCCTTCCAGGGAATAGTGATCGCGTGCGCCCCCCTGGAGGTTCCCCGGGAACTGGTGGAGCAGGTTGCCCCGGGAGGGAGAATGGTGCTTCCGGTGGGTGGGTACTTTCAGCAGCTCGTTGTGGTAAAAAGGGACAATGACGGGGTTACGGTCAGCAGGGACCTGCCGGTTCGGTTCGTCCCGATGCTGAGAACGGAGCAGTAACCTACTCTATGAGCGGCGGCCGTTTCCTTGGAACCTGGAACACCGATTCTTCGGCGGAGTTGCCCGTCAGGGCGTCAGAGGGCAAAGCTTCTCCGCTTTCCCACTCCGAAAGCGTCTTCAGAGCTGCATCGCACCACTTCACGTTGGATTCCTTCAATTTACATAGGTAATCGGCGGCTATGATCTGCAGGTCCGCTGACAGTGTTCTTTCACCCATCTGCATAGAGTCAACGAAGTCCCTGGCCTCCGCCAGTTCCCTCAGAGCAGTTTCCCTGTAGAACCTGACCTGTTCTATCATGTTGGGTATCCCGGCAATCTCGCCGAACCGCAGCTTCATGAGTATCTCAACCCGGAACCTGCTGAGTGTGGCCGGTTGCAGAAGCCAGTTCCTGAGGGCTTCCGTTCCCCTGGGGTTGAGCTGGTACACCACCCTCTTCTTCCGCTTGACGTAGGAATCCTTCCTGGATACCAGCCCGTCCTTCTCCAGTTTTCTCAGCATGGGGTAGATGTTGCCGTATGACTCCTTCCAGTAGAAGATCTCAGGCTTCTCCAGTTCTTTTCTTATATCGTATCCCGTCTGGGGTCCGATGCTGAGAATAGCCAGCAGACCGTAGAACGACTGGGGATAATCATCGCCCTGAACACCCATCTGACACACCCTTCCAGTACATGCACCAATGACGTAACCTAATACGGGACAATGGATATTGGCATCTATCTTGACAATGTATCTTTTAGTACTATAATCCTTTTCGTGTCGGATGAACAGTGAGGAGAAAAATGGACTCTACAGCAAAGGTGTTTGAGGGTTTGAACGGCACGACCCAGTCCTCACTGTTTTCCGCACCAGGCGGAGGGGCCCCCATCTGCGGTGGCCGAAATATCAGGGTGTTGTTGGTGCGCGGTGTTCCAGAGGGTCTGGAATGCCTTCACTGCCGGTGTCAGGCGCCTCCGCCTGCTCTATGATCTTCAGGAAGGAGTGACCATGGCTCATTTTCTTTCCATAGATATGGATCTGCTCGAAAGGGGAATGAAGAAGCTTCCACCTTTCCCCGCTGCCCTTGTATTTCTTGCCTGGGGCGCTTCTTTGATAGGAAAACACGAGCCCCTTGCCTTCTTCTCCAGAACAGGTCTTTTCTCCCCTGGAAGGAAAACGGTTACTGAGTCTGAACTGGATAAGGCCTCTTGATCGGGCGCGTTGCCGTACTCGCCGTTCTCATCACAGCCGGGTGCAGCGCTCCCGCAGGAAATGCCGGCGGAGCGAACGGGCAGATCACACTTTCCATAATGGCAACATGCGTTATGCCGGACTCGTTGTTCATAGGTTATCCGGCAGATGCGTGTTTCGCTCCGACCGGTGACATACTGGTGCTTGATCAGGCGGCTGTTGAACTGCACGTATTCACTCCTGATGGAACATACAGGGCATCTTTCGGCGGACCCGGAGACGGCCCGGGGGAAATGGGTAATCCCATGTCCGTGGAAACGGTTGGCGGACTGATACTCGTTCGTGATCAGGTCAAGCTGGGGTACATCGTCTTCGATGAGGATTACCGCTTCATGCATGAGGTGAACGGGTGGCCCAGGTCATCGCCTTCCCGTTTCCGATTCGCAGGTGGTGATTCCTTCACGGCGGTGAGAACCGGAATTGTATCACTGATTGACGGCTACGCGGTATTCAGGGAAGCCGGGCTATACCGTCTGGACGAAACCGGGCCCTGTATCGTACTCTATGCTGACACCGTCCCGGTGGACCCGGGAAACACATCACAGCTCACATCGGCCATCGAGGGTCTGTTCGCCGCTGCGGATACTTCAGGAAGGATGTTCACGGCGGTTTCATCAGCGGACAGCTACGAGGTGATTACCCATGGCAATGTGGATTACTCCATAAGCAGGGATGTGGAGCCAGTAAGGAAAACGCCGGAAGAGATCACAAGGGAAGAGCAGCTTATGAACGCAAGGCTGGAGGCTATGGGAGCCGAAGGGCTGGCTGGCTACCGGGCTGATCCATTCAGAGCGGTGATAACAGGGCTGGGCGTCTCCGGGGATACCCTCTGGGTACAGACCGGACTTCATGATGAAGCGGTATTCCATCTATACTCCACGTTCGACGGAGGGTTCATCGGAGAAGCGGTTTTTCATTGCCAGGGCGACTGGAACTTCAGGATCAGTGAAGAGGGGATCCTTGCATGGGAGGACGATCCCATTGACGGTATTTTCAGGATTCACCTGCTTGCCACGGATCAAAGTCTGGAATAAAGTAATCATCCGTTTGTCTTGACGACATGTACGCTGGTTTTATACTCCCTCGTATTCTTTGACACGTGAGGGGTGTTGGGAGTAGCCTTGATGAAAGTGCTGTGTTTCCTTGCGGCACTGCTCGTATTCACCGGATGCACAGAAGAGCAGCAGCTCACAGGTCCCTGGGAGATGTGGGTGCTCGTATGCAGACCCGCCGATGGAGAGGTCTGGCAGCCTTCCTCCGAGAAGGAGTTTACCGTGAGCTGGGCGGCCGTTCCTGGGTAGACGGTCAGGTGCAATCTTGTGAAGAACGGCCGGATGGTAATGGAACTCTCCAACTGGGTGGAGAGCGGTCAGGGCTCACTGGTCTTCCGCGGGAGCCTGACCGAGGCCGGTTCAGGTTCCGGATACCAGGTCAGGGTTCTGGACGAACAGGGATTCTACGGACTCAGCGG
>DAINQE010000026.1:0-20297 GCA_036743055.1 Candidatus Sabulitectum sp.
ATGCGGAAGACAACACCGCTTCCCAGACCGTCAACGGAGGACTCCACGGTTTCAAGGGCGATGAGGTTGAACTGAACCACCGGCCCGTTGTCGGTGCCGATGTACTCAGCGGATTCCACCGCTTCCGGCGCCCGGTAAACAGTGGCGGATAATGCCGAAGCGGACATCACCGCCAGAACTAGCAACACTCTGATCATCATTACCTCCTGGGTATATATATACGAGACGGGGTTCGCTTAACACTAAAAGCAAACCCCGCCTGAGTCAATGGTTCCTGAAACGCTTTTTCAGAAAACCTCAGATCATCGAGAGGGCTTCCGCCACCGCCGCTTCCAGCTGGGTGTCCACACCCCTTCCCATGTCCCTGGGAAGCGCTATCACAAGTATGTCGGGCCGCACCCCGGAATTCTCCAGGTTCTCGCCGGAAAGGGTGTACCAGCCTGTGCCCGGAAGCCTGAATCCCGTGCCGTCGGCAAGCTCCACGTCGGTGGTGCCTATCACGGCGCCATAGGTCCTGTTCCCGACTATGGGCCCCAGCCCCAGCTCCTTCCAGGCCGCCGGGAATATCTCCGCGTCGGAATAGCAGGTCTCATCGATGAGGAGAACGAGAGGCTTCCTGTAGACCCCCAGTGGCTCGATGCTGGACCTGCCGCTCCTTTCGCGGCTCATGGCGTAGGTCTCCCTGGAAAGGCTCTGGAGGATCTGGTCGTGGGTCGAGCCTCCTCCATTCCCCCTTACATCGATTATCATGGCATCCCTGCCCAGTCCCTGGGCATAGAGGTCCCGCCTGAAGTTCCCCACGGACTCCAGGTTCATGGAAGGGATATGGAGGTAGCCCACTCTGTCATCCGAAAGGTTCTCCACCCTCCTCCTGTTCCATTCCACCCATTCCCTGTAGGTGAGCCTCCAGATGTCCCACTGCGAAACAGGGGTGATCCTTACGCTGAGTGGCTCTCCGTCCCTGGAAAGGTCGAGTGTGATCTCCCTGTCGGTGGTGTTCCGGAAGGGGGCGTACCAGTTGTGGTTCCTGTCAACCTGTCTGCCGTCAACGGCGGTAACGATGTCGCCGGGTTCGAACCCGGCAAGGTAGGCCGGGGACATGGGAAGCACGCTGTCTACCCTGATCCCCTCACCCCTCCAGCCGTTGTCGGTGATGATGCCGGTTTCCCCGGTGTAGGCGGCCCTGGTGTACTCCCAGGGGCCGTAGATCCCCAGGTGGCTGGCGGAGAGCTCCCCAAGCATCCTTCGAACCACATCGTTGAAGTCTTCGTTCAGGAGGGCCGCGGAAGCCCTTCCGGCGTACCTGTCGCGCATTTCATCCCAGTCCACACCGTGCATGCCCGAGTCATAGAAATTGTCCCTGAGCATCCTCCAGGCACTGTGGAACTTCTGTCTCTGGAACTCGCTTACAGAACGGGAGCAGGGGGCCGTCCAGGAAAGCAGGTCGCCGTCGGTGTTCCGGAGAGAAGAACCGTAGCTGAGATAGAATACAGTGCCCCCTTCGTCCTGACCGGTGGGCTGTATCCTTGTGGGGGAATGATCTCCGAAGCTCTCCCTCTGGAGATTCTCACCGGTCCATTCCACACTCCACAGGTCCTTCTGGCCGGACTGGTCGGTTGCGGGGAAATAGAACTTCCTTCCATCCGGGGCCATTCCGTAAAAATCATAGTAGCCCTCCACCGTGCAGAGTTCCTCCGCCCTGGAGTAGAGGTCGTGGAAACCCTCCTCTTCTATGTCGGCGAAGTCATCGAGGAGCTCCTCCCTCTCCTCTTCGTCCGCCTCCCAGTCCTCCCTGCTGAACCAGGCCTGAACCATGTGATAGTCACCCTCATCGGTGCGGCTGGCCCAGATGAGCCTCCGGCCGTCCTCAGGCCACATGGGCTGGAAATCGTCGTTGGGATGACGGCTCAGGTTCAAAGGCTCTCCACCCCTGGAGGATACCACGAAAACATCTTCCCTGTGGGCTTCCACCGTTGTGCTGAAAGCTATCCACCTGGAGTCAGGCGACCAGCTGTGGTGAAGTATCCCCTCGGTGTCGCACAGCCGTCTGGAACGCCCGCCTAGTACATCCATAGCATACAGGCGGCCCTCACCGTCAAGGAATGAGAAGTCCCCCTCCGGGGACCATTCCGGGGAGAGGGATACATCCAGGCCGGTGGGCACCTCCCAGGCGTCCACCACCGGAGGTTCGCCCTCTTCGTTCTCAACGGTGCCCATCATTACGGTCACTCCACCGTTATCTTCACGCTGGAAGAGGACCATGGTGCCGTCGGGGCTGATCCTGGGTCTGCTCTCCAGGGCTGCGGTCTCGGTTACCCTCACCGCGTCGCCCAGCCCGTCGTCCTCGATTGAAGCGGCGTAAATTTCTCCCTCGGCTTCCATTACGATGTAACCGCCATCGGGGGAAACCGCGAAGTCAGAAGTGTATACCCCGGCGAAGAAAAGTTCCTCATCGGGAAAAGGCAGGTCCACCGTTGCGGGTATGTAAACCTGTTCGGGAACGAAATCGCCGGTGGAGCACCGCATCAGCTCCCCGCCGGACTCGAAGACCACCATGGAACCCCCGCCGCCGGCGGATGGAAAGGTAATGCCCCCGGCGAAAGGCTCGGATAAGGGATTTCCGTCAGCATCGTAGAACCTGTCGAGACCGTCTTCGTCCTCCATCACATAGAAAAGGTTCCCCCCATCGTCTGCCATGGGCCAGCGCTGGTCCTTCTCGAGTTGGCCCAGCGGTATGCAGTCGTCGCCATCGAGCAGCCACAGGGAGCTGGAAGCGCTTCCTTCGTAATGCCTTCGCCACCAGGGGGTGAACCCCCTTTCGAACACCATTCCTTCAGGGGTGAAGCAGAGATTCCGCACGGAAGCCCCGAGGAAGAGCGAGGGAGTGCCCCCTGACGAGGGAACGCTCCAGAGCCAGTTGTCACCGCCTTCCCTGGAGGAGCTGAACAGCACTTCGTCGCCGTTCCACCCCAGGACCAGGTCTTCCCCGCCGTGGTAGGTGAGCCGGACCGCCGCCCCTCCTCCGGCTGGCATCACATAGACGTCGCCGGCGCCTGTCACGGTGCTGGTATAGGCTATCATCTCACCGGAGGGGCTGTAGGCGGGATTGCTCACCCATCCCCTTCCAGGTGTGAGGCACCTGGGGGAACCGCCGGAAACCGGTGTTTCCCAGAGGGAGCCGCGCCAGCAGAAGACCATTTCATTCCCGGACGGGGAGACCGCGGGATACCTGGGATCGGTAACGCTCTCCACCCCCAGGGCGGCCATGAGCAGAACAAGGAACAGATTCATTGGCTACACCCCTTTTACAGCCTTGACGAGAAGCCTAGGGGAGCATTCCTCGTCGAAGGCGGAAAGATCGTAATCACCGAAATGCGACACCTCCCGGAAACCGGCTGAGCCCACCATACGCAGGGTTTCATCGGCGCTGAGGGAGGCGAGTTCCAGTATAACGTCCTCCACGGCCTCTCCGGCGCTGCCCTTTACTGTGTAGAACATATGATACCTTATGTTGCCCGTAAGGGGACACCTCTCGACCCTCTCAGAAAGAGAGAGCTCCCTGCCGTCGTCGAGAACCGTACGGTACCTTTCGGAAAGTGGCTCCTCCGGCCTTCTTGAGAATATGGGGCTCACTTCGAGGACGAATGCTCCGCCGGGGGCGGTAACTCGGAAAGCCTCTTCAAGGATCCGCCGCCTGCACCCGGGGTCGAGAACACACTGAAGACCATTATAGGGAAAACAGACGAACTGGAAGGAACCGTCGGGGAACGGGAGCAGTTCCCCGGTGCCCTGAACCCTCAGGGCAAGGGCGGAATCGGCGGAGGACCAGGAGGCTATCATTGCGTCGCTGGGCTCCAGGGCGGTCGTTGAACCCCTGTTGAAAAGGGCCCTGGCCAGCCGGCCGGAGCCGGCCCCGATCTCGAGGCATTCCCCTGAGAATTCGGTTCTCAGGGCTTTGTAGAACTCTATCTCGCGGTGGTCCGGCGGGAAAACCTGGAACTCCTCGGCGTTGAAGTAGGCGGCGTACCTGTTCCAGACTTCCCTGCCGCCCATGTCAGAAGGCCGCCGCCTCCGGGCCGGCCCGGATGATGAAGTCCTCCGGGTCTATCTGCACACCCTCCTGGAGAACTTCGTAGTGCAGGTGGGGCCCCACGGATCGCCCTGTGGACCCGACCCTGGCTATAAGGTCTCCCCTGCGTACTTCCTGGCCAACGGCCACATCTATGGCGGAACAGTGCGCGTACCTGGTGGAAATGGTGCTGTTGTGCTTTACCACGAGGTTGAGTCCCCAGCCTCCGCTCCAGCCGCAGAAGGTAACCACGCCGTCGGCGGGTGCCAGTATGGAGGTTCCCGTCCAGGCGGCTATGTCGATTCCCCTGTGGTACCGCACAGCTCCGGTGAAGGGATCCACCCTGGCTCCGAAATCGCTTACGAAAACACCGTTCACCGGCCAGATGGAAGGGGTGTGCCTCAACTCATCCGCCTTCTCCACGAGAAGGACAGCCAGGGAATCGTAGGCCGCCTTCTCAGCCTGGGCAAGCCTCTCACAGATCACCAGCCTAATGTCGATGTCGTCTATGTACCTGAATATGTCCTTGCCCCGGTTGCTGTCGGTAAGGAGTTCGGTGTACCTGGAGAAGTCTATGTTCATGTCGGCGGCGGCCATGAAGGCTATCTCCTCCCTCTGGGCAACCTCCAGAAGGCTCTCCTGAAGGCTCATCACCCTGGAATCCAGCTGGATGAGCTCCCCCTGGAGCCGGATGTAGTCGCCGTCGGCTCCGCCCCTTCCCCGGGCGTACATAGTTTTACCGATATTGTATCCCAGGGCGGTGAAGAGGCAGAGAACACCCACTATCAGCAGCGCCGTCCAGCCGGCTTTCCCCGGTGAGAACTTGAAATGCCTGCTCCTGTAGGAAGGATTGTCCGGTACCCAGCTGACGGATCCCTTCAGCATGCGAAGGCGTCTACCTCAGGAAGTGCAGCAGGGCATTGCTGTCGCTGCATTCATGGAGCTTGGTTATGGCCCTGTTCTTGAGCTGCCTTACCCGCTCGCGGCTTATTCCCATGGTTCTGCCTATCTCAGCCAGGGTGTGCCTTCTGTCGGTCTGAATGCCGAAGAAAAGCTGAATGATGGTTCTCTCCCTGTGGTCGAGGATGGCCAGCATGTCGTCGACACTGCTCTTAAGAGCGTCCACAAGAACCGCTTCGTTGGGCGTAACGCCGCCCTCGGCGGCAATCATCTCCTGGAAGGTCTTGTCGCTGCCCTCGTAGACCGGGCTGTCGAGGGAAAGGTGGGTACTGTGAATGGACATCATACCCTCCACCTCTTCCCTGGAAACATCCAGCTCGCCGGCAACCTCGGCGGTGGAAGGATCCCTTCCCAGGGCATGGCCCAGTTCCCTGGTGGCGCGGCCCATCTTGTAGAGCTCGCCAACCCGGTTAAGGGGAAGCCGCACGATCCTGGACTGTTCAGCGAGCGCCTGAAGGATGGCCTGACGGATCCACCATACCGCGTAGGTGATGAACCTGCAGCCCTTGGTTTCATCGAAGCCCTTGGCCGCCCTTATGAGACCCACGTTACCCTCGTTGATAAGGTCTTCGAGGGCCACTCCCTGGTTCGCGTACTGCTTCGCTATGGAGACCACGAAACGCAGGTTGGCTTCTGTGAGCTCGTTCAGGGCTTCCTGCTCGCCGTCGCGGATTCGCAGGGCCAGGTTGGCCTCCTCCTCGGAGGTGAGAGTGTCACGGGTTCCTATCTCCCTGAGGTAGAGTTCCAGGGATCTTCCTTCGGTCCTTCTGGTGGCCAATTTTCACCGCACCTTTCGCTGCAAGGTGTTCCTTCCGCCGGGCTCACGCTCTATATATAGCCCGGGACCGTAATGGTTCCACGAAAGATAAACCGCTTGTCAAGAGGGGTTGACGGTTCGTCAAGGTTGACGGGAGATAACGCTGGACTGGACGGGTTTCCCAAGGGAGAAGACCGAATGCCGACTCTGCGGCGCCGACAGCCCTGAGCTGCTCAGCGTGCAGAGGTCATGGCCTGTGTCCCGCTGTTCTTCATGCGGCTTCATCTACCTGTCAGAGAGACCACTGGAGTCTGCACTGGCGGAGATGTACGGGAAGGAATACTACGACAGCGCCGATGTGGGATACGGCGGGTACGTGGAAAACTTCAGGAAGTACAACGGGATATTCACGAAGCTCTTCCGCAGAAGGGCCCGGGACCTCGAGCCTTTCAGGGGCGCAGGAGCCCTGCTGGAGGTGGGCTGCGCCCACGGTTTTCTCATGGATCATCTCCGCGGTGAAGGCTGGGATGTCAAGGGGGTTGAGGTTAGCCCCCTGGCCTCGGGATACGCCCGGAACGAACTGAACCTCGATGTCAGGACCGGAACCCTGGAGGAAGCCGGCTTCCCGGAGGATTCCTTCGATGTGATCCTTCTTCTCGACGTTCTGGAGCACCTGCACAGACCCTTCGATACCCTTGCCGAGATCGGCAGGATACTCAAGCCGGGAGGCACCCTGGTTGTTCAGTGCCCGTGGGAGCTGACCCACTGGGAAGAACGGGCGGAGGCTTTCCTGAAGGGAATGAGGCAGTGCACCATTACCCCCGACGCGGTGCCCGCGCACCTCTATTTCTTTGAACCACGGACCCTGGACCTCTTCCTGGAGAAGGGCGGTTTCAGTGTTGTGAAGCGCCAGAGCGGCAACTACGGCGCAGTGAGGAGGCATGTGAAGCCGCCTGTGATAAGGGCCGGTTCACCCCTGGAGACACTGGGAAGGTTCATCTACTTCAGGATGGGTCTTCAGAAACTCCTGTACACATCGGCCAGGCTCATGGGAAAGGGGAACGGTCTCATCAGATACGCGGAGTACCAGGGTTGAACTGCTATGTTTTCCAGGGGTGCGACACGGTCTTTCCCCGGATATGCGGAACCACAGCCCTCGAAGATCTTCTATTGCACCTGAAAAGATCCGGGATAAAAGAGGTTCATACCTTCGATACACCATTCGAGGAGGTCCGGGAACGGCTGGGTTCTCCCTGGCTCGCCGCCTGGTCCGGCATGATAACCAGGCAGTCGCCCATGGAGCTTGCCGCACGGGCAGGTGCATATCCAGGCGGGAACGCCGCTTCCCTCTCGTGTTCAGGCGAACCCTGGAGGCACACCACCGTTCTAACCGGCCCGGAAGGTGAGATTACACGCCGGGAGAAGAATCCTCCGCCGGAGAACGCCGAGACGAATCTCTGTTTCTCCGGACTGGTGCTGGTGCGTGAAGAGGGCTTCGACCCGGTGAACCCCCTTGAGGATTCCAGGGCATTCCACATTCCCGGATACTGGATGGAACCCCGGGACAGGGAAAGTTATCTTCTTGCCTGCCATCATATACTGTCCGGCGATGTGGTTCCCTGGCATGGCCCCGGCGGAGGGAAGCCCCCCTCTCATTGCCTGGTGAAGGGAACCCTGTGGCTGGGTAAAGGGTGTGTTATCGGAGAGGGGTGCACCCTGGAGAACTGTGTTATAATGGACGGCGCCGCGGTCGGCTTTGGCTCGCAGCTGAAGAACTGCCTGGTGAATCCGGGCGCCGTGGTAAAACCGGGAACAGTAATGAACGACAAATACCTCACGCTTCTTGGAGAGTAGATATGGTCGAAAGGATAGAGGAGTACCTGGGTCAGGTGAGCGAGCTGGTGCTGAGGATACCGGCGGAATCCATCGAGAGGATCACCTCCCTGATGTTCGATGCCTACCGGTCCGGGAAAAGGATCTTCGTTTTCGGCAACGGAGGGGGAAGCTCCACCAGCGCCCACTTCGTCTGTGACCTGGCCAAGGGAACCGCTTCCCCGGGAAAACCTCGTCTGAAGGCCATCTCCCTGGCTGAGAACATTCCCCTTCTCACCGCGTGGGCAAACGACACCGACTACACCAATACCTTCGGGGAGCAGCTGAAGAACCTGGTGGAGGAGGGGGACGTGGTGATAGGCCTGTCAGGTAGCGGCATGAGCCCCAATGTGATAAACGCCTTCCGGGTAGCCGACGAAGCCGGGGCCAGGGCTGTGCTTTTCTCGGGTTTTGCCGGCGGCGAGGCGGTTAAGGTGGCCCACGACTCCATAGTGGTGCCATCGGAGGACATGCAGCAGATAGAGGACGTGCACATGATCCTCACACACATAATCTTCAGATGCCTGAAGAGGGAAATAGCGGACTATTTGCCCTGACCGCTGCACGGGGTCTACTCCGGGTCCCAGTCCTCGAACTGGTCCTGTCCGCCGGCGAGGATCTCGTTCAGCGAATCCCTGAAGAGTTCCACGCCTTCAACGCTTCCGGCGGCTTCCGGGAAACGGCTCTTCCAGAGCTGCCATGACCTCTCGATCTCCCCGCTCATGGTCTCCTGGAGAGTGCCGTTCTGCCTGGATTGCTCCACCGCCTCCTTGTTGTAGATAAGCATGTCGGAGGCCAGGACCCTGGCGAACCTTGCGGCCCTCTCGTCAACCTGGGACTCCTGGTCGGGGAGGGCTTCGTCGCCCTTGGGAGGATGGATGATGAAGACCTCCCTGCAGTTCTTGCAGCGGAGTCTTCGGGGTTTCCCCGCCAGCTTCTCTTCAGGGATCTGGTATTTCTTGCTGCAGTTGGGGCAGGTTACGATCATCTGAAATCTCCCTGTTCTAGAAAACTGTTCAATCTCTTCACCGCTTCCGCAATATCATCATCCGAGGCGGCAAAAGAAAGCCTGATGTATCCCTCGGTTCCGAATGCGCTTCCGGGGATCGTTCCCAGGCCGCCCTTCTCAAGGAGCTCGAGGCAGAAGGCGCCCGAATCGAATGTACCGCTGGTGAGTACCCTGGGATAGACGTAGAAGGCACCCTCCGGTCGGATGAACTCGATGCCTCTCACCTCCGCCAGCAGGCGGCAGATCAGGTCTCGTCTCCTACTGAAGGCCTGGAACATCATCTCCCTCTCTTCCTCGGCCTCACCGTTCACCACGGCAAGGGAGGCATACTGGGAGACCGAACAGGGGTTGGACGTGGTGTGGGCCTGTATCCTGGAGGCAATTCCCGTCCACTCGGTGTTGGCCAGGGAAAAACCAATGCGCCATCCTGTCATGGCGTAGGTCTTCGAGACCCCGGTGATGACCGCCACCTGAGGCGCAAGGTCCGGATCGACGGCCAGGATGTGGGGAACCGCGCCCTCTCCATAGTACAGGTCTTCATATATGTCGTCGGAGATCACCCAGATCCCGGTATCCTTCACAGCCCGGGCGATATCCTCCACGCTCTTCCTGTCGTTAACGAGACCCGAGGGGTTGCAGGGGGAGTTGAAGATCATGCCAACGGCTCCCTCCGCGGCGGCCCTCCTCACATCGTCTCCCGTTATTAGCATCGCTCCGCTTTCCGGGTAGACGGGAACGCCCCCCAGACGCAGCACCATCTGTGGATAGCTCACCCAGTAGGGCTTCGGCAGGAGGATACGGTCGCCGGGGTTCACGGCGGCTTCAAGCATGTTCGCGATGCTGTGCTTGGCTCCGCAGGAGACAACCACATTCTCGGCCTGCCAGCCGATGCCGTGCCTCCTCCCCCATCTTTCCGCCACGGATGCCCTGAGCTCGGGAATACCCGCGCTGGGGGTGTAAACCGTTTTTCCCTGGGCCATGGCCCTCTCGGCGGCCTTTATGGCAGCCGTTGGGGTGGGGAAATCAGGCTGACCGGCGGTGAGGGATACCACATCTTCCCCCCTGGCCTTCATGGCCCCCGCCTTTGCGGTGAACTGAAGGGTGGCGGACCCCTCGAGGTTCCTGGTTCTCTCTGAGTATCTCATCGGTTCCTCCCGCAGTGTTCCTTGAGCGCTCTCTCCACGGAAGGCGTCACCAGGGTGTCCAGGCTTCCGCCGAACATGGCGACCTCCTTAACCACGGTGGAGGAAAGGTACATGTTGTGTTCCGATGGCATCATGTAGATGCCGGTTATGTCCGGTGCCAGTCTTCTGTTCATGAGCTGCATCTGAAACTCGTACTCGAAGTCCGAGTTTGCCCGAAGGCCCCTTATGAAAAGCGTATACCCGTTGTTTTTCATGTAATCGACCAGGAGGCCGTCGAAACTCACCACCGATATCCTTCCCCGGATCCCGGCTTCCTCCACGGAGCTTCTTACCATGGAGACCCTTTCCTCGGTGGAGAATGCCATGGATTTCGAGCTTCGGTTCACCACTGCTATCTCCACCTCGGTGAAGATCCGGCCCGCCCTTCGAATAATGTCCAGATGCCCCGCGGTAACAGGGTCGAATGTTCCCGGATAGATAACTTTAAGATCAGGCAATTTTCATACTTCCATCATGTGAATGTGTGTGTCGCCGTAACTCCTTGTAGTCCATGGGATATCGAAACTCTCTCCTCCGGACTCGGCAATAACCATCCCTCCGGGTGATACCACGGACGACCAGCGATTTTCCTTTATCCATGAATATATACAAGGGGAATCGTACGGGGGGTCAAGGAACACAATGTCCGCAGGGGGAACGAGCCTGTCCATGGCCCCGGGAAGCCTGCCCTTCACCGTCTGGAAGCTGAACTCTCCCTTCTGACCGGTGAGGAAGGCCTTTATCAGGACCAGGTTCCGGGGCGAGGAGTCCACGAAGACAGCCCTGGAAGCCCCGCAGCTGAGGCACTCTATGCCGAAAGCGCCGCTGCCTGAGAAAAGGTCCCACACCACGGCGCCGTTCAACCTGTCAGCAAGTATGCTCATCAGCGCTTCCCGTACCCTTGATGGTGTAGGTCTCACGCCCTTCAAGTCAGGGCGGAGGATCCGGCCTCGCCAGATCCCCCGCCCTATTCTCAGCAAATGTGCTCCCCTAGTAGGGCCTGATGATGTGAGGGGTTACGAATATGACCAGCTCGCTGGTTTCCTCAACAGTGGAGGTGTAGCTGAAAAGCCAGTCGCCCAGCAGGGGAATGTGGCCCAGTATGGGGACCTTCTTCTCCAGCTCGGTGGTCTTGCTCCTCATGATGCCGCCGATCACCGCGGTGGCGCCGTCGTCGATCATCAGTGTGGTGTGAGCCTCCTGTGTGAGGATTATCGGCTGCTCTTCCGCTGTGGATTCTCCTGAAAGGTCGCTCACAATGGGGTTCAGCTCAAGGGTCACGTTGTTGTCGGCATTGATGTGGGGGGTGACCTCCAGGCTCACGCCAACATCGTAGAGCTGAACATAGGTGTTGCCGTCGGCGTCCCTGAGAGTAAGGGGAACCTGCTTTCCGCTGAGCACCCTTCCGGTCATGTTGTCGCAGATTGCTATCCTGGGCTCTGAGAGTATGTGGGCCCTGTTCTGCTGCTCAAGGAAGTTAACCGTTGCGTTCACGTCCAGTATGTCGGTGATATGGCCGAACTGGACCGAACCGGTGGGGTCGCCCACGCCGAGGTTGGTCTGCATCCCACCGTGGGTAAGGGCGTCGGTGCGGGCCATGTTGCCGGCGCTCCAGTCGATGCCGAACTCCTGTGACGCGCTTGCGTCTATCTCAACAAGCTTGGCTTCGATCATCACCTGGGCGGTGGGGCTGTCCAGTATGGGAAGCAGCCTACCCAGCTCGTTGAGCTTCCTGGGGATGTCGGAGACGATCAGTGAGTTGGTGCGGTTGTCCACTGAGACCTGGCCCCGTTCGGAGAGAACGGACTGGGTGGCGTTCTGTATGTCCTCGGCCTGGGCGTACCTTATGATGAACACTTCCGTGAGAAGGTCCTGAAGGTTCTCCCTTTCAGCCTCACTCACCGCCATCTGGTTGATCTCGGTGTAGAAGTCTTCCCTCTTCATAATTCTCAGGGTATTGGTGCCGGACATGGTGGCCATGAGGTCCTGGGAGTCGAGGACCGCCCTCAGGGCGTCACGCCAGCCGATGTTCCTCAGCCTGGCGGTTACCGTTCCCTGATAGCTCTCCGGGATCACGATGTTCATGCCGCTCACATCGGAAATGGAGCGCATGACGGTTCTTATGTCGGCGTCAACCACATCGATGGTTATGCGCCTTCCTCCGGTACCGTTCCATTCCACCGGGAAGCCGTCGTCAACCACTCTGCCGGGCTCGGACACCTGGATGCCCTGGGTGATGCCCATGGATCCGGTGCTTGCCCCGGAGAGGTTGCCGGTGGGGTTGGAGAGCGGTGGCACGTTCCCGCCGCTTACCACCTGCTCAACCTCCTGGGAGGAAGCGCTCCAGGATGTGAAGGGGGTTCCGGCGGGGTCGGTGTTAAGCACCAGCACCAGGCGGTTCTCCTCCTGGAGGGAGGTGCTGTAGTTCATCAGTTCGCCGTTCACGTCCACGATAACCCTGACGATTCCGTCGGGTGGAGCCTTGTACTGGCTGGTCCTGATGGAGTTCACCCCGCCCCTGCTCACGGCGAAATCCGTTGCGGGCAGGGCGTGGAGAGCGTCTCCCAGGTCGATCACCACCCTCATGGGATCGGTGAGGAGGAACTTCTCGTAGCTGATGGGACCATCGGTCACAATGGTCACCTGGGTGCGGTCGCCGCTTGGCACAACCGAGATATCCGTCACCCGGTAGGCCATAACCGGCACAGCCAGCACCAGCAGGATAATAGCGATCATACGCATTACAGACCACCTTCTTCATGGAGCCGCATGGAGAATATGGTTGGTATGGAAGTTGTACCTCCCAGGTCATCCTCCGATCCGACCGTAACCTCTTGTACTACTATTACTTCATTTCCAGTTATTTCTGCTATTCTGGTGTTGTTCCTGAGAACGGTGCCCTCACGGAGCACATATGCCACTCCGTTGGCGTCCTCCACCATGGCCTGGTCTCCGCCTGAAGGATCGATGGTTATGCCCACCAGGTGAAGCTCCTCGATGGTGAGGTCCTCGATGGGCCTTCTCAGATCCCTGCTTGCGGCGGGGAACTCGGTGAAGGGGTCGGGACGGCTGGAAACCGACTCATAAATGCGGAACACTCCGCCCAGGGAAGCCCCCGAGGAGCCTACCCCCTCGCCGCTTCCCGAACCTCCGCCGGTCTGACCGGCGGCCCGGTAGGTGAGCCTGGTTATGTCCGCTTCGGGAAGCCTGGTCTCCACGGAACCTATCTCGCCCCAGACGGCAACGCCCTCCGAGCCAAGCGACCACATTGTTCCATCGGAGAGGGTGCAGAGACCTTCCGGTTCCCAGGGAAGACCGGAAGCGATCACTTCGCCTCCCGGCTCGATTGCCAATCCCTCAGGGGAACTGATGATCCCGCCCGGGAAGACCTCGCCTGAGCAGTATTCCGCCCAGGTTCCGTCCTCGGACTCGGCAAGTGTGGTCCCGTCGCAGACCGCAAGGAGCCTTCCTTCAGATATGACCACCCTTTCCGTTCCCTCGGGAAGGGTCTTGTCCTGAAGAAGGCCGTCTTCGTGGGTGTAGACGCAAGCTGTTCCGTCGGTGTTCATCCAGGCCATCAGGTCGTTCTCGAAGACCGGCTCACCCGCGGGGGTACCGCCGGTGGGTTCCACCACTGAAGAGGATGTGTCCCCTTCCAGCAGGTCAACCGCGCCGTCTGAGAACTGAACCGCTGTACCGAAGCCGGTTTCCGTTACAGAAACAGGTGTCCTGGCTTCACCGAAGGCCACCTGGGACACTTCGCCGTTCCTGTAGATGGAGGCACCAGCGGGGGTAAGCATGGTGATCCCATCCGGGGAAACGGATATGTCCATTGCGTCAGGGGCATCCAGCGAACTCCATTCGCCGGTTGAGCCGTTCCAGCCCATGGCAGCGCCGGTATCCGTGAGTATCCAGATCTGGTCTCCGCAGGCATCCATGGCGACCGGGTCTCCAGGGAGTACCACCTGAAGCCATCCGGCAACCGGATCGCTCTCCTGGAAGACCACGGCACCCTCTTCGGTAGCGCCGGCCTCCGGAGGGTTTTCTCCGCATCCCGCAGCCAGGAGAAGGAGAAGGCCGGACAATGCCGCCGCTGTGATTCTTGTTTTCATCATGCTGTTCCTCCCTCCCCTCTAAGGTTCCACGTAGGCCGAGAAAGTGAAGGTTGTCTCGATGTTGTCGAACTTGCCCTCGGCCGCCTTGAGCTGGTGTATCTGAAGGTTGCTGATGGAGCTCATCATGGGCTGCTGGGTGAGCTGGTCGAAGAAAACGCCCAGCCTGTGGAACCTGCCTGTCATGGTGAGCTGCCAGTCGTAAACTCCGTATTCACTCTGGGTCACCGGGGCCATGGGAACCAGCGAAACTATCTGAAGCCCGCTGCCCGTGGCGTACTCGGTGAGCATGGTGAACACCTCTTCCTGACTGTACTCCCTGGGCAGGAACCTGTCGAGCTGCTCCAGCTCCTGGGTGTACATCTCTATCCTCTGCCCCATCATCGCAAGGTCGTCGGTGGTCTGCCCCTGGAGGTTCCTCAGCTCGATCTCCTTCGCATCGAGGGTCTGCTCCCTCTCTGCTATCTCGGCCTGAACACCGGACGCGAAGAAGTTGAAATAGCTGAAAATCAGTGCCCCCAGGAGGATGAGACCGACGATGAACCTCAGCAGACGGGGATCCCGAAGGTCAACGGCCAAGGTGCGCCTCCCTTCCGGTTCGTTCCTTATGAGTTTTTGCGGTCATCAGTTCCTCCCCTTGCCGAAGGCGGAGAGTGAGGTGGGCCAGACCTGAAGCGTGTCCCCGGCGGATATAACGAACCCGTCCTCCACTGACCTGTAGACATAGCTTGCGCCGCCGTAGTGGGCCGCAAGGCCTGCAGTACCAGTGCTGGGAAGAACGTATCCCGTGCCTGTCTCCTCGTCGGGGAGGGTGGGATAGAACTGAACATCCATGAAGAACACTCCCGCGGTGTTTGTGAAGACCGTCTGGGAGAGGAAGAAGGAGCTGTCAGGGTCGACCAGAAGCTCCACCGCCACTCCCTCGGCGGGAATGGTCATGGCCGCGTCGGTGTAGATCGTGCCGGTGATGTAAGCCTTGGTGGCTTCTGATCCGAAGGGATCGCAGCCCACCAGGAAAACCAGCGCGCTCAGGGCAGCAAGTGCCAGCATCGTCTTTTTCATGATACCCCCTATCAGATTCCGGCGTTGTCGCCGACAAGCGGCTGAAGAGAAGCGGTGTTCACGCCTATGTCAGTGCTGAACTGGTACCGGGTCTCTCCGCCAGCGGCGTCGATCACCGGCGCAACATTGTAATTCTGTCCATAATCCTGAAGCAGGAAGAGCTGGTTCTGCCCGTCGGGCATGGTCTCTTCCAGCCTTGTCTGGAAGGCCACTATGTCCCCCCAGGTCCTGGCTATTCCCGAGATGTGGAGGTTGCCCTCCGAGAGTGAGAGCTCGGTGAGGTAGATGGTCTTGCCCGACTCTTCCGCGAACTCGGTCTGTTCCGGGTAAAGGGCCCTCACCAGGTACTCGAGAACGTAGACCGTGCTCTTCTGCTGAAGGGCAAGGGCGTTCACAGCGGCCCTCTTCTCGTCGAGCTGAGCCTGAAGGGTATCGAGTTCCTGCTGCCTGGACACCTGCTGCTGCATGTTGGCTATCTCGGCGTTCTTGTCGGCGATCTCCCTGTCCAGGGCGTCGCGTTCCGCCGTGAGACCACCATAGTGAATGAAGAGTACTATTACTCCAACTACTATGAGGGCCAGGGGCGCCCAGCTGAGCACGGTCATCACAGGGGAGGCGCTTGCGGCCTTCCTGGATTTCTTCACCTTCTCCTCGGGGGGAAGGATGTCGATATCCAGGGAACCGGGTTCGATGGATTTCAGAGCAAGACCCACAGCAACGGCTATCACCGCCTGGAGGTTCTTCCTCTCCGTCTCGTCCACCGCAAGGGTTCCCTCCAGCTGGATGTCCCCGAACACATCGAAGACCTCCACCGGAAGACCGTGGTGTTCGCTGAGGGTGTCAGCCAGACCCGCCATCAGCGAACAGCCGCCGCTGATGAGCATCTTGTCTATCCTGCTGCTCTCCCCTGAGGCCTGGAAACTGATGAAGGAGCGGCGTACGCTGGTGGAAAGCTCTTCAAGAACGCTGCTGACGGCGTTCCGCACATCCACCTCGGAGACGCCCTCGGGAAGGTTCCCCTTCAGCACGGATTCAGCGGTGGTGTAGTCGAGGCCCAGCGAGCGCTGTATCGCCTCGATGAAACGGCCGCCTCCTATGGCAAGGTCCCTGTTGAAGCTGGGAGCGCCGCCCTTGATGATCACGAGGTTGGTGTTGTCGGAACCCACGTTCAGTATCGTGACGCACTCCTCGTCCGAGGGATGATAGGAGTTCTGGTAGGCCCTGAGAAGGGCGAACTGCTCAAGGTCCACCGCGGATGTCCTTATTCCGGCGCCCTGGATCAGCCCCCTGTGGAGGTGGATGACCTCCTTCTTGGCGGCCACGAGGAGGACTTCCATCTGCCCCGGTGCCGACTCCTCGTTCAGGATCTTGAAGTCGATGCTGACCTCGTCCACCCTGAAGGGGATGTGCTGCTCCGCCTCCCAGTGTATGGCCTGCCTGGCCTGGGCTTCCGTCATCTTCTCCATTGGTATTCGCCTGACGATGACGCTCCTGCCGGATACCGCGGAGTTTACCGCTTTAGTCTTGATACCTGCCTTTGCAAGGGCATCCCGTATGGATTCAACAAGGTGATCCCTGTTGACCACCTCTCCATCGACCATGGTACCGGGAGTCAGTTCGACAACGGCGTAACGGCTTAGCTTCAGGCCCTTCCCCGAACGCGTAAGTTCAACTGCCTTAACCGAATGACTACCAATATCAAGGCCGACGGATGACTTACCTGACCCGCCAAAGATCAGCATGTCTCCCCTCCCTGCAATCGACTCCGAATCATCATATCAACCTCCGGAATCCGGTCAGTCCTTTTTTAATTCAGGACCCAATTGTTCTAACTGTAATAATACCCTAGTGATAAGTTCTGCCTGCGTCAATACCCCAAATTCATAACTACTGAATTTCATATTTCTCTTGACGCCACTCCCGAAAAATGTATCTTTGGTTTACAGGAGGTGTGATAATGGCGAATACTGAACGGTCACGCGGGCTCGTAAACAGCATTACGGACATCGAAGAACAGTCCATACCATCGGTTCGTCTCACGGTGCCCGTGCGGCCCGACCAGGAGGAAGCCCTCACCAGGATAGTCCGCACCATCTCCACCAGCCGCTCCAAGGACAACAGGGAGCAGAGGATAACGAAAGCTTCGGTGATCCGCGCGTACATCGATGCCATGTCCTCCGTAACCATGGACTACGAAGAGATCCCCGACGAGAAGGAAATGGTGAGAAGGCTCGTCGAAGCCCTCACCGCCCAGGGCTAGACAACGGTTCCGTCCGGAACCGATACCCCCTTGGGTATCACTATTATGCCGTCCCTTATGTATATGTTCTCGCTGTCCATCTTATCCAGACCCCGTTCGTTCACCAGCCTTACATCGTTCCCGATGCGAACGTTCTTGTCCAGTATGGCGTTGGAAATGACGCAGTTCTCCCCTATCCCCAGAGCTGGGGTTCCAGGTGAAGAGGCCCCCTCGTCCCTGGGGTGCCCCTTCCAGTAGTCAGCGCCCATGAGCACCGAACTCTCGATGGAAGTGCCCCGGCCGATGTAGCTCCTTATTCCCACGATGGAGTTCCTGATGCTGGAGCCTGCGATGTCGGAGGCTCCGCACACTATGGCATTGTCCAGCGTGCAGTTCCGGAGCCTGGCCCCGGGAAGGGCCCGTGCCCTGGTGTAAAGGGGAGTGAATTTCGAGTAGAGGTCGAACTCCGGCTCCGGCATGGCCATGTCGATGTTCGCCTTGAAGAAGCTCCTGATCGTTCCGATGTCCGACCAGTAGCCGTCGAAAAGGTAGCTGGTAACCAGATAGCGGTCTATCGCCCCGGGTATTATCTCCTTGCCGAAGTCGGTCTTGTCCCTGTCTTCCTGGAGGAGGATCCTCTTGAGGACATCGGGCTTGAAAAGGTAGATGCCCATACTCCCCAGGAAGGGCTTATCGGCGGTTACCCCCTGCTGGTCGCTGGTGAGCCCGGAAAGGCTTTCCGGCGAAGGCTTCTCGTGGAAACCGGTTATCCTTCCTCCGGTGCTCACCTGCATGATTCCCAGCCCCGGGGCTTCCTCCGCTGTAACGGGCTTGGTGGCTATGCTGATGTCGGCTCCGGAAGCCACGAACTCCCCTATGAACCTGGTGAAGTCCATTCTGTATAGCTGATCCCCGGAGAGGATAAGCACCATATCCGGGCAGAGGGAAAGTATGTGCACAAGCCCCTGCCTTACGGCGTCGGCGGTTCCCTGGAACCAGTTGGTGTTCTCCGGTGTCTGCTCCGCGGCGAGGATGGAGACGAATCCGTCGCTGAACCTGTCGAACCTGTAGGTCTGGCCCACATGGCGATTCAGGCTTTCGCTGTTGTACTGGGTGAGCACCAGTATCTTCCTTATACCGTTGTTCACGCAGTTGGAAACCGGAATGTCTATGAGCCTGTATTTACCCCCGATGGGAACAGCGGGTTTGCTCCGGTGAAGCGTAAGCGGAAACAGCCTGGTGCCCCTGCCGCCGCCGAGAATAACGGAAACCACAGCCATACTGCCCTCCTTGTTGCACCCTGTACAATGCCGTTAATCAAATAGGCAACATTTTCCCCGTCGGGTCAATGAGGGGTCCAGGAAATGCCCTGATTCAATTTTCTTAATTCAAGACTTGACATTTCTTATTTTTTGTTATCTTACCATTGAAGAAATGGAGGTGACAGATGAATATTGGTGATGTGAAGTGCCCGTCCTGCGGAAAGGGGATGACCCCGGTGAAACTCCACTGCAGGTCCTGCGACCTCTATCTGGAGGGGCATTTCGATGATGACCCGATCACTTCCCTCTCCTCTGAGGACCTTGCCCTGGCCATAGCATTCATAAGGAGCTACGGCTCGATCAAGAAACTGCAGGACGCCCTGGGGGTAAGCTACCCCACCGCCAGGGCGAGGCTGGAAAGGCTGGTGGGAAAACTGAACAGGTCCATGGAAATGAAGCCCGCGGCGGATCGCACCCTGGACAGGCTGAAGAAGGGCGAGATAACCGTAGAGGAAGCGCTGGAGGTGCTGTGATGCCTGCCTTTTTCCTGCTTGTAAGGATCAAGCGTTTCGTACTGCCCCTGCCCTGGTTCCCCTTCTGGCTTATCCTGCTTCCCTTCGTGCCCCTGGCCATCCTGATCTCGCCCTTCTTCGCCAGGGAGAACTACGGCCGGGTGCTCCAGAACGCGCACCTTGCCTGGTGGGTCGTAACCGCCCTTCACGGCCTGAAGGTGGATGTGGACAGCAGCAGCGGAGACAGGATCTTCCTGTCCTTCGTTTAAATGAAAAGGAGAATGAAATGAACAACTCAAGAATGAAGATCCTAGAGATGCTCGCAGAGGGCAAGATTACCGCCGATGAAGCCTCGGCACTCCTGGAAAAGGTGAACGGCTCGGAATCCGCTCCGGCGGAACCGGCACCTGGTAAGGAAAAACCCCAGGGCGCAGCCGGCATGCCCAAGTACCTCAGGGTCGTTGTTGACAGCGCCGACGGCGACAAGGTCAATGTGAAGGTCCCCATGAGCCTGATAAGAACAGGCATAAAGCTCTCGGCACTCATGCCCGCCGATGCCGCCGATGCGGTGAAGGAGCAGGGGATCGACCTCTCCAGCCTCAGGGACCTTCCCACTGAGGAGCTCATCGAAGCCCTCAGGGAGCTGGAGGTCAATGTGGACAGCGCCGACGGTGACACGGTGAGAGTGTTCACCGAGTGACCGGTCTTTGTAGATTAGGCCACTGGTGAAACGAACGAACCAATGACCGAACGGGGGTTGAGAACATGAAGATAGCGCTGGCAGGCCAGCCCGGGTGCGGCAGATCCACTTTGTACAGGGCACTCGCGGAAAATCCCGATGCGGATGTTTCCAAGCCGCTCACGGTTCATGTTCCCGACCCCCGGATCGACTTCCTGGAAGCGCACTGGGAGCCAAAGAGCGTTGTAAGGTCCACGGTTACCTTCACCGACGTTCCATCCCCCGCCTTCAGCCCGAAGAACATGGGCAGGCTTAAGGAATCAACAGCCATTGCCATGGTGCTGGACAACTACGCCCTGGGAAACCTGGAGGAGGCATTCCTGCAGAACGAATCGGAACTGATGCTCTCCGACTTCTCCATCATTGAGAAGAGGATCGCAAGGCTTCAGAAGGAGAGCAAGGGCAAGCTGCCTGAAGCGCTTCTGCTTCAGAGGGCCATGGAACTGCTTGAGGGAGAGGTCCCCCTCAGGCGCATGGAGCTCACCGAACAGGAGGAGGAAATGCTCTCACCCTTCTCCCT
>DAINQE010000026.1:20397-29010 GCA_036743055.1 Candidatus Sabulitectum sp.
TCAGGCGCATGGAGCTCACCGAACAGGAGGAGGAAATGCTCTCACCCTTCTCCCTTGCCAGCCTCAAGCCCCTGCTGGTGATCAGCAACAGGACCGGAGACGGCATTTCTTCCGAGGCCGGAGTCGAACGAACGGTGAGAGAGCACGGCGGAGCTTTCCTGGGAATAGACGCCGCCTTCGAGCTGGAGCTTGCGGATATCCCAGAGGATGAACGGGAAGAGTTCCTGGAGTCCATGGGCTACACCGCATCCGGGCGGCAGAGACTGCTGGAGGAGGCCTATTCCCTGCTTGACCTCATCAGCTTCCTCACCATGGGGAAGGACGAAGTCAGGGCATGGCCCATCAAAAGGGGCAGCACCGCCCTGGCAGCCGCCGGGACCATACACTCGGATCTGGCCAGGGGTTTCATCAGGGCCCAGGTAATACCCTTCGAGACCTTCAGGAACACCCCCGACGAGGGAGAACTCCGAAAGACCGGAGAGCTTGGCCTGCAGGGGAAGGACTACCTGGTGAACGACGGCGACATACTGGAGATCAAGTTCTCCGTATAGCCATTGTTCTCATGCGGTGTATCACCGAACTGATCTCCGCCGAACCTATGAAGATCACGCACAGCCAGTAGAGCCAGAACACGGTTGCCATTATTCCTATGAATGAACCGTACACCACACCCCAGTCAGGGGCGCTCACCGCCCACATCCAGATGTTGGTGCCAACGGTGGAGAAGACCATTGCCAGTATGGCGGTGAAGGCACAGAGCTTCTTTGACATGGTCCTGTTCGGCGCTGCCCAGTACAGAAGGAAGAACACCAGGAAGGTGAAGGTCACGCTCAGCACCTTCGCCAGGAAACCGCTCAGTGCCGGCCCTATGCCCGGCTGTGAGGTAAGGAACTGGCCCACAGGGGAATCGGCGGCGAACCTGGCGGCAACGGTGAACACCGCCGCCAGGGCGAAGCAAACCGCCACGAGTATGGCAAGAAGGAAGTCGTAGAGCTTCCCCCAGACTATGTGCCTGCCCGGCGCTTCGAAAACCTTGTCCAGGGCGGTCCTGATGGTGCCGAAGAGCCTGCTCACCATCCAGAGAAGGGTAGCGAAACCGATGATGCTTATGGTTGAGCTGCCCCGTAACACCGCCCCCTCAAGGTCTTCGATTATTCCCTGGGGAACGAAGGGATTCAGCTCGGTGAGCCAGCTGATGAACTCCTCCCTCACTGAGAGGTTCCCCATGGCCGCCAGCGCTCCGAACTGGAAGATGATCACCGTGAGGGGAATAAGCGTAACCAGCACGTTGAAGGATATGGCCGCGGCGCCGAAGAACACATTGTCCCTTCCCCACTCCACGTACATGGCGTGGAAGAAGGTGCCCAGTATCTTCAGGGTCCTTTTGAGGAAGCGTTTGACGGCAGCCGGGGAGAAGAGGTTCAGGAACTTTCTCCCTGAAACCATCACTCAACCGTTACGCTTTGCGCTCGCGCCATTGGCAACCCATTCTTCTCGCGGACAGCGTGCATGGTCACATCACTCCACTGTTACGCTTTTTGCCAGGTTCCTGGGCTTGTCCACGTCGCACCCCCTGGCAACCGCCACGTAGTAGGAGAGGAGCTGAAGGGGTATCACCGAGAGCAGCGGCACCAGGATGTCCGCCACCGGTGGTATCTCCAGCACCCAGTCCGCAAGGCTCCCTATCTCTTCGTCCCCGATCGTGGCTATGGCCAGCACCCTGCCCTTCCTGGCCCTTACCTCCTGTATGTTGGAGATGACCTTCTCGTAGGCGGCATCGCGAACGGCGATCACCGCCACCGGCATCAGGTCGTCGATAAGGGCTATGGGTCCGTGCTTCATCTCCGCCGCCGGGTAGCCCTCGGCGTGTATGTAGCTTATCTCCTTGAGTTTAAGGGCTCCCTCCAGGGCCACGGGGTAGTTCACTCCCCTGCCCAGATAGAGGAAGTTGCCTGCGTAGGTGAACTGCCTGGCGATCTCCCTGATGGAGTCGCTTCCCTGGAGTATCTCCTCAACCTTATCAGGTATTCCCATGATATCCCGGCAGATGGCTATGCCCTCGTCCCGGCTCAGCGTTCCCTTGGCCCTGCCCAGTGCCAGGGCTATCAGCGAGAGTATCATGGTCTGGCTGGTGAACGCCTTGGTGGAGGCCACGCCTATCTCAGGCCCGGCGTGAATGTAAACCCCGGCGTCGGTTTCCCTGGCGATGGTGGAGCCCACGACATTGACTATGCCGTAGGTCTTTATGCCCCTCTTCTTTCCCAGGCGCAGGGCCGCCAGGGTATCGGCGGTCTCGCCGCTCTGGCTGATCACAAGCATCACGGTGCCGTCCTCAAGGACCGGGTCACGGTACCTGAACTCGCTGGCGTACTCCACGTCCACCGGGATCCTGGCCAGGTTCTCGATAACGTACTTGCCTATGAGTCCGGAGTGCCAGGATGTGCCGCAGGCGGTGATCACTATCCTGCGGATGCCCCTCATGTCGCTTTCTGTCATGTTCAGGCCGCCCAGGTGAGCGGTTCCCTCGGAGATGTCCAGCCTTCCCCTTATGGCGTTCCTCAGGGATTCGGGCTGGGAATGTATCTCCTTCAGCATGTAGTGGTCGAAACCGTCTTTTTCTATCTCGCTGAGTTCCCAGTCCACATGCTGTATCCTGTCCCTGGTCATCTTCGGATCGGATGAGTTGGAGGAGATGCCCCTTCTGGTGATCTCCACCACCTCCCCCTCCTCGAGGTAGATAACGTTCCTGGTATGGGAAACGATGGCGGCCACGTCGCTGGCCACTATGTTCTCGCCGTCGCCCACCCCTACCACAAGAGGGCTTCCATACCTTGCGGCAACCAGTGTCGAAGGCTGATCGGCGCTGACCACGGCTATCCCGTAGGCTCCCCTGACCTGGTTCAGTGCGTCCTTCACCGCGGTGAAGAGGTCGCCGCTCCTCTGGTACTCCGTTCCCACCAGCTTGGCCAGCACCTCGGTGTCGGTCTCCGACTCGAACTCCACTCCGGCCTTCTCCAGGCGGCTCCGTATCTGCTTGTAGTTCTCTATGATGCCGTTGTGAACCAGGGATATCTTTCCCGAGGAGTCGCTGTGGGGATGGGCGTTCACCTGGGAAGGTTCTCCGTGGGTGGCCCACCTGGTGTGGGCTATCCCTGTGGTGGCACCGGCGGCATCGCCGGCGTCCATCTTCTCAAGGTCTGACACCCTGCCCATGCACTTCCTCACAAGGAGGGAATGGTCGGTCTGAAGTGAGTAACCCGCAGAATCGTATCCCCTGTACTCAAGCCTCTTCAAACCGCTGAGAAGTACGTCCAGAGCTTTTCCGTGGCCCACATAGCCAACTATTCCGCACATGAAAGAACCTTTCTGAAAGCGTTGTAGTCACCGTCGAGCATCTCCCCGCTGGTGTTCTCGCCTATGAAGCGCACCACGGGTTCGGTTCCCGAGGGCCTTATGTGAACCCAGCCTCCCTGGCGTTTCCACCACAGACCGTCCCTGGTGTCGTCCGGGGTTCCCATTTCGGCCTTGAGCATCTCCGCCAGAACAGTAAAGTCCCCGGTGAAGTCCACCTTCCTCTTCAGGTTCACGTAAACCGGAAAGCCGTCCGCCCATGACGAAATGGTCATCGACGGGTTCTCCCGGAGCATGGAGACCGCATAGGCCATGGCCACCGCGCTGTCCCTGCCCAGGTGACAATCCCGGTGTATCACACCGCCGTTGCCCTCGCCGCCGATATCGGCTCCCCTGCGGTCCATCTCCTCCACCACGTTCACCTCTCCCACCGGGCTTCTGTAGAGCCTGCATCCGTGCCTGGAAGCGGCGTCCTCTGAGAGGCAGGAAGTTGACAGGTTCACCACCGCGGGGCCCGGCGTCTTCGAAAGAACGTGATCAAGGGCAAGGGCTACGGTGTATTCCTCTCCTATGAGCCTGCCCCTGTCGTCCACCAGGGCCAGACGGTCGCCGTCGGGATCGAAGCCGAAACCTATGTCGGCCCCCCTGGCGGCAACTTCCCCGGCCAGGATGGAAAGGCTCTCGGTGTTGGGTTCGGCCACCCTGGGAAAGTCCCCCGTCGGGGTCATCTCGCCGTGGATCATCTCCCACTCCACGCCCAGGGCGTCCATCAGGGCGGGGCCCAGAAGGGCCGCGGTTCCCCCGGTGGCGTCGAGAATCGCCTTGAGTTTCCTGCCGGTTCTGCGAACCAGAGGCAGGGAACACACCAGCTCAACATGCCTTTCAATGGAACCGGAAAGGGTCTCCATAAGACCGCATTCACGGTAATCCCTCCACTGCCTGGGCTGCTCAAGGAGTTTCATCAGTTTCTCCCTGGCGGCGGCCCTGAGGAATACGCCGTCGGGGCCGATGAGCTTCAGGGCGTTCCACTCGCCGGGGTTGTGGCTGCTGGTTACGGCAATGCCGCCGCATACACCTTCCGCCATGGCTTCGAGCTGTACGGTGGGGGTGGGGGCTATGCCGATGAGCACAGGGGTGCATCCGGCACCCATGAGCCCTGCGCACACGGCGGCTTCAACGGCGGGGCCGCTCCTGCGGGTGTCCCTCCCCACCACAACGCGGCCGGGGCCCACCAGCTCGCCGAACGCCGCGGCAAAGCCGCAGGCGTCCTGAACGGTGAGACCGCTGCCGAAAACGCCCCTTATGCCTGAGCCGCTGATTATGGGTTCATTCAAGACCAACCCCCTTAGGGAGCGATTCGCTGGAGCCGACGATCGGATTCGAACCGATGACCTGCTCATTACGAGTGAGCTGCTCTACCAACTGAGCCACGTCGGCCCCGCGAAGTTCACAATTCTATGTCTGCACGGTTCATTCGTCAACCGGAACTATGTCCCAGCTAAGGGTGAACGAGTACTGGGAAAAGCCCAGGTCGGTTTCAGCCGCCGGGAAGACCACGGTTTCCTCTCCGTCCTTGATCACCCGGTCGCTCTTCATGTCCATCCAGCCCCGTCTGTACTCCAGCCTCGCTGAAAGGGGACCCCAGAGCCTGAGGTCGGCTCCGCCTGAGGCTGCGAAACCAACGCTGGAACCGCTCTCCTCCACGAAGCTTCCGAAGTCGTCAGTACCGGAGTAGTCGCCGGAAACACCCACCAGCCCAGGTCCCGCGAAAACACCGAAGCCGTCCATCACCTCAAGCTGACCGCAGGGGAATGCCCAGAACAGGAAACTGCTTATCTCCCCGTCCCAGCCTGAGGAAGCCGTTTTCCTGAAGTACTCTCCCCCAACATGGAACGCAAGGGGACCCGGCGCGTCCAGCGTGGCCGTAATGCCGTAGGCGAAACCCGGGGTCTTGAACCGTGACTGGTACTGGTCCTCCACCGGGCCAAAGGAGGAAACCGAAGTACCGGCGCTTACTCCCAGCCCCCCTGGGAGCTGGGCAAATATCATAGCTGTGAGAATGGCGCTAAGCATCGTTCCCCTCAGGCCTTCCTTGGTGATTTGTAAATGGCATCCTAAACCTCCCTGGGGTCGGTGATAACGCCTGTTACCGCCGTGGCGGCGGCGGTTTCCGGGCTGGCAAGGTATACTGACGATCCTGTGTCGCCCATCCTTCCACGGGTGTTCACACCGCCTGTGGAAAGGCAGACCTCCCCCGGGGCAAGGGCTCCCATGTGCGCTCCCATGCAGGGCCCGCATCCAGGAGGAACGACCACCGCGCCGGCTTTAACGAACTCCTCTATGACTCCCTGCTGCAGGGCCTTTACGAACTCATCGCGGCTGGCGGCCCCCACTATCATCCTTACGGAGGGAACCACCTTTCTTCCCTTCATTATCTTCAGCGCCGATGCGAGGTCCTCTATCCTGCCGTTTGTGCAGGTGCCCAGGAAAACCTGGTTCACCTTCGTTTCCGGCAGCTCGGACACAGGGCAGACATTGTAAGCTTCGTGGGGTCTGGCCACCATGGGTACTATCTCGTCAAGAACGAGATCGAAGGCCTGGCAGAACTCAGCATCGGCATCGCTCCACATGGCCCTGGAGCACATCTCGTGGGTGAAGAGGAACTTCTCGGTGATCCTGTCGGCGGGGAACACGGCTATCATGGCTCCTATCTCCGCGCCCATGCCGGCGATTGTCATCCTCTCGTGAACAAGAAGGCTGCCCAGGGATGTGCCATGGAACTCCACCGCCCTGCCGCCTGCGCCTTCAGGCCCCAGCTTTCCGGCTATGGTTAGGATAAGGTCCTTAGCCGAGACCTTGTCCACGAAGTTCCCGTCAAGGTTGATCTCCATGGTTTCAGGCACCCTGAGCTCCGTTTTCCCGGTCTCCCAGATCGACTGGACCTGATCAGTCTCCACGTCGGTTGCGAATGTGTTGAAAGCCCCGTAGATCCGTGTGTGGCCGCCAGTTCCCACTACGATCCCGCCGGGCAGGGCCAGGTGCTTCTCGGGAACCACCTGGTGGCACACACCGGAGCCCACGTCGTAGAAGTGTTCGATTCCCTGTTCCGCAACGAAGTCCCTCACGAGGGCATGACCCGCGGCCTGTTCGCCGCTGGGGGCGGGGCTGGCCTGATCCAGTACTATGGCAATACGCTCCGGGTGCTTCACCCTTCTCCCCGGGTTGGATTCCCGGAACCGCTCCACAAGAAATCTGCTTTCGTCCCGGGAGAGGACCAGATCGGGCTCCACTGAAACGGTCTCCCCTGGCTCAACGGCCCTTCCGGCCGCCCTGCCGAGGATCTTCTGGGCAAAGGTCTGTCCCATGGGAATCCTTTCTCAGCTCAGCAAAACGCTCCATACACCATCATTCTACTATGAAGAATGGATAAGGTTCCTTCAAGTGCGCGGGGTATTGCGCGGCATCCGGCGCGTGTTAATGTTTACCGCGAAGGGGGTGACACGGTGAAGGTCATAACCGGAACCAGGCGCATTGCCGATGAATACCCCGACATTCTCAGGGACGAGTCCTCCCTTTCCGGGGGCAACTGCCAGGTGGCCGCCTGGCCCGAAAGCATCGAAGAGGTTTCCAGCTTCCTGAGAGAATGCCGGGAAGACAGGGTGCCGGTCACGGTTTCCGGCGCCAGGACCGGAGTTGCAGGGGGCGCGGTTCCCATGGGAGGGGCGCTTCTCAGCACCGAAAGGCTCAGGGGCCTGGGGCCTGGAGAGGGCCCGGGAACCCTCAGTGCCATGGCCGGAGAGACCATCGAAGGGATAAGGAGCTACTGCGTGAAGAATCTCCCGGATCACTTCTACCCCCCGGATCCCACGGAAGCCACCGCTTCACTCGGGGGAACCCTGGCAACAGACGCATCCGGAGCATCCGGCTACATGTACGGTTCAACGAGAAAGTGGATCAACTCCATCGAAGTGGTCCTTCCCGGCGGAACGCCGCTGAAGGTCCGCCGGGGGGAACACCGGTTCAGGAAGGGACGGCTCATCCACCCGGTACTGGGCAAGCTCCAGCTTCCCGAAAAGGAAAGAACCCGGTTCCCGAAGAACGCCGCCGGTCTCTTCATCGAACCGGGAATGGACCTGATCGACCTTTTCATAGGCAGCGAGGGGGAACTGGGCGTTATCTGCGGAGCTGAACTGCAGCTCCGCCAGAATCCCTACGCCACCGCCTCCCTGGCGGTATTCTGCACAGAAGAGCAGTTCTGGGTGCTCAGGAACGATCTCATGGAGTCCTCGCTGCCGGTGCGGGAGCTGGAGGCCATGCTGCCTCCGTGCCTGACTTTCCTTAACGAAAACCACGGGGCTTTCATTCACCCCCCTGGAGACTGGGTGCTCATAACCTCCATCGAAGCGGAAAGCGAAGATGACCTGGACCGCATACTTGAGACACTGGATGTAATGCTTTCCGAAAGGGGAGTTTCCCCGGACTGCACCTGGGGCGGTTTCGACGAAGGAGAGAGGGAAAGGCTCAGGGAGTTCCGGCACAGCCTGCCTGAAACCGTGAACCGTATAGTTGCCCGGAACGCTGCTGAGAACCATTCGATCCACAAGATAAGCACCGACACCGCCGTTCCGCCGAAGCTCCTTCGGGAATATCATCGGCAGATGATGGAGGTGCTTCAGGGAACGGGAGTTCCCCATGTGGTGTTCGGGCATGCCGGGCAGGGGCATCTGCACGCCAACCTCCTGCCGAAGAACGACGATGAGCTGAAGGCTTCGGAACGGGCGGTGGAACTTCTGGCCCGTCGGGCTGTTCTCCTTGGTGGCACCGTAAGCGCGGAACACGGTACCGGCAGGCTGAAAAAGCACCTCCTGGAGTGCATGTACTCACAGAAGGAACTGCAGGGAATGGAGTTGCTGAAGGAGCGTCTGAGAACCCTCTGAAACACTTCCCGAAGCCCGTGCCGGTGGATATATTCCTCCCTCGAAGGTGCCGCAGACCAGTACCGGAGGTTTCTAATAGGTAAAGCACGAACCCTGAAGGAAACCGTTTCCGGAACGCCCGTTCTGGAAAAACAAAGCCGGTTCCTGGCCTGCGGCACCCCTCTTTTCCAGGAAACCAGCGCCGATAGCGCCGTCACCATGCTCTCCAAGAAGTACAAGATGAAGAAGGCCAGCCATCTCAGCTGGGCCGCCAGGTTCAGCGACGGCACAGAACTGAAGAACGACGGCGGCGAGGCCGGTTCAGGCAGCTGCATACTGGAGACCA
>DAINQE010000027.1:0-1319 GCA_036743055.1 Candidatus Sabulitectum sp.
CCTGCTTCCGCCGAGGCACATTACAGGCTGGGAAGCCTGCTGGCAAACGCCATGGGTAACCGTGAAGAAGCCGAGAAGTGCTTCTCCAGAGCAGTGGAGAAAGACGCTTCCCACGCCCTCGCCTGGCAGCAGCGGGGCATCTGCAGATGGAACCTGGGGAACAGGGAGGGCGCAGACCACGACTACAGGAAAGGTGCCGAGGCTGGGGATGCCTGGTGCGGCTACATCCTGGAATACAACGGCTTCCCTCTGATCACAGCAGGCGAGAAGATGGCCCTGGCCGACGACTGCTGGGCCCAGAACCAGCGGGACAGGTCGGTGGAGCTCATGCGCGAGGCCATTCAGGGTGGCTTTGAGAATCCTGAAAAGGAACTCGAGGCCAGGCTGAAACTGGCCGACAGCCTGAGCATCATGAAGATGAACGAGCAGGCTGAGATGGAGTTCAGCCTGGCGATCGAAAGAGCCCCGGACGACCCGTCATGCTACATGAAGAGAGGCTGGCACTTCTACAACGACTCCCAGGATGATCGAGCCGAGCAGGACATAAGTAAAGCAATGGCACTCGACCCCGAGAACAGCCTCTACCCCGCAAGACTGGGAAATCTCTACGCCGTGTCCGGAAGGCCGGACGAAGGACTGAAGGTCCTGGATCCGGCTATAGAGCGCGATCCGCTTTCCCGTCACCTTTTCTACTCCAGGGCCTTGTGCAGGATGAAGCTGGGCATGGATGAAGCTGCCGTGGAGGACTTTCGCAGGGCGGATTTCCTGGGACACACCGAGGCCCAGAAGGACCGTCGCCAGGTATACGGAGATACCACTGCCATGGACTTCTTCTCCGCCGGTCTGGAAGCCGGCGACGGAAGAGATCTCCAGAAAGCCTCCGAACTTTTCCACAAAGCCGCGGAGATGTTCGATGCGGAAAAGGAGCACCGGGGCGACCTGGCCTGGAGATACACCGCGAAGAGCCTGCACAACCTGGGCTACTACCAGCACATGATCGGCGGGATGCATCAGGAGGCCGAGAAGAACATGAAGAAGGCCCTGGAGATGCTGCCCTACTACAAGGATGCCTGGATATCCCTGGGCAACCTCTACGATTCCTGGGACAGGAAGGATGAAGCCCTGGACAGCTTCAACAGGGCGATAGATCTCCAGGCCAACGACGGCAGGGGCTATTACAGCCGGGGCAGGATACATCTTGCAAAGGGGAGGTTCGACGAAGGCGCCGAAGACTTCTCAAGGGCCGCCGCGTTCTACAACAGGAACGACTGGAAGGGCGATGCCTACTACAACAGGGCCAGATGCCATGAAGGAGCCGG
>DAINQE010000027.1:1419-8835 GCA_036743055.1 Candidatus Sabulitectum sp.
TCATCGGGGAGAATGCCCCTGTCGATGTCCATGCCCTGGTAGGGGGTGGAAGTGAGCGACATGATCTGCCCGCCCAGAAGCCCCGTTCCGCAGCCGGGTTCGAAGATGCTCTTTACCGACGAAAGGGGAAGCAGAGAGAGGATCATCCGCCTGGTCTGGGCGGTTTCCCGGAACTGCCTTTCGTATATCCTTCTGAGGATATCCCTTTTACATCGAGTCCCGGCAGGGTCCGCCATTCTTCTTCTCCAGGGGGCAGCCTCCTCCGCAGAGGCTGAAATGAACGCAGCCCCTGCAGGTATCGTCGGCCCAGGTCCTTTCCCTTGCCGATCTGAGCAGTTCTCCGTTCCATATGGATTCCCAGGGGTCGGTGAGTATGTTCCCGGCGGATTCGTACCAGCTCTGGCAGGGAAGGACCTCCCCGTCTGGTTCCACGCAGAGGTTGTACTCCCCCGCGGTGCACCTCTTCTCGCCCAGTTCCAGCTCCATTGGGTTGAACACGCAATACCTCGTGGGGGAATACCAGATGAAACGCATCCCCAGTCTGTCCAGCTCCTCCTCCATCTGAAGCAGGGTGGATTCAAGCTTCTCAGGGGTCACCGCGTAGTCTCCCTCCAGGGCCCTTCCGCTGTGTATAACGGCGTTGGCCGCCACAGCCTTAAGACCAAGCTCCCCGGCGAACTTCACCGTATCCGCCATTCCGTCGGCGTTGATCCTGGTGATGGTGGAGTTGGTGATGGTGTGCAGTCCGGCCTCCAGAGAGTTCCTTATGGCCTGAACAGTTGCTTCAAAGCTCTCGGCGCCGGTCATCCTGTTGTGAACCGAAGGGTCATGGGATTCCAGGGTGATCTGCACATGGTCCAGACCGGCGTCGATGAGCTCTTCCAGGTATTCCCGGCTGGCGAGCTTCACCCCGTTGGTCAGAAGACCCGTGACCATTCCCAGGGTCTCGGCGAACTCGATCAGCTCGGAAAGATCGTTCCTGAGGGTGGCCTCCCCGCCTGTAAAGATAACGTGGGGAATACCCAGTTCCCAGATGCGCTTCAGCACATCCTTCCACTCTCCGGTGGAAAGCTCCTTCTTCTCCCTTTTCTGGTTGTAGCAGTGCCCGCAGCTGACATTGCACCTGTAGGTGAGGGCGAGGTCCATCCTGTACGGGACTTCCACATCACTCTGGAAGGGTTCTCTCACATCCATGTCATGGAAAGACACTGGATCCCCGGCTCCCTTTTCGATGATCCGGCGCATAACGCCGGAAAAGGCTTCCAGATCGGCTTTCACCGTTTTGCCCGATACATTGTACCTCTTTTTGAGGGCCTTAACCATTTCGGCTTCGCCGCACCTGGACAGGATCATCCAGCACATGTCCACCGCCACAGGGTTCAGGTGTATGACCCTGGAGGCGTCCACGGTAAGAAGCCCCCGGCCGGATTCCCCCGCCCTGAGGTGGAACCGGTGCCCTTCCCTCATGAAGTGATGGATACCAGGTTCCGTTATCCTCTTTCCTGCTTCCTTCAGGTTCCTGAACATCATCTGCCTCCCCCTGCGCAGGCGCAGGCGCATCCGGCACAGGCGCAGGCGCAGGCGCATCCGCCCCCGGAGCTGCTCCTGCCGGTGGAAACCGGCACCGGATTGGTTACCGCTGTAACCGACCTGGACAGCGAAGTAATGCTTGAGACCGCCCTGGAGGCCGCGCCTTCCAGTGCTCCGGCAAAGCTGGAACAGGCCTCGGCCAGCCCTATTCCCCCGGATGACGAGGACATGGAGCCGGCGATGTAGCCGTACATGAACGGCGGTATCACAGTGGTCCTGCTCTCAGGCAGCTTCCTCACCCTGCTGTCGAAAGCCCCGTCGGCCAGCATCCACTGCAGCCTGTCCCTGAGAAGCTCCCCGGCCCTCTCTGCGGAGGAGTCCTCCGAGACCATCCTCCAGGCGCTCTCTATTATGCTCCTGTAGTAATCCCTGGTCTCCTTGAGGGAGTAGTCCTCCATCTTTTCCTTAAGCTCATCTATCATCTTCAGGAAGATCTTCTTCACATCTTCGGCGGGGATGGGCTTATCGAGACCTTCTTCGGGTACCATTTCCATGAGCCTCTTCTCGTATGACCTGAGTCCCTGTCCTGACCCCACCCTGGAGAGCACACCATCCTGGAACTGCAGTTCGCCCTTCTTCAGCAGGCCGAAGAGGATAAGGACGAAGACCCTGTCAAGCTTCTCCTCGAGGAGGAGGGCAGCCATGGGGGCGGTGAGGCCCCGCCTGACCCCGGTTCCCTCAAGACCCAGTCTGGGGGGAAGGTACTGCTCCCTGCGCTTCTTCGCGTCGATAATGGACTTCACTATGATGAAGATGATGAAGGCGAAGAACAGGAATACGAAGCCGAATACGATCACTATCACCAGGGCCTCGCCTGAGATCAGTGGAGCCTTCGGCCTCTCGGTAAGCGGGCCGTCCACCAGCTCCGCCGGGAAGGACACACCGACGATGAAGGGTGAGTCCACCCTCCTTCTGGTCTCCCAGACATACTCCACCCTGCCGTCCTTGTTTACCCTGGACTCGGAGAAGGCCCTGTCATGATACCTGACAAGGTCCGGCTGTGCCCCCTCCGGGAAGATGACCGTTACCCTGTAGTCGCTCACCCCGAAGAGGGAACCTCCGTCGAACCATGTGGGGCTGAACTCCATTGAAGCATAGTCGTCCTCCCCGGTGTCCAGGAAGACCATGTTCCGGGCCACTCCGGTGAAGCTGAACCAGCCCCTCTCCCCGGGATGGACGGAGTAGCTCCCCAGATGCACCTCTACCCCGTTGTCTATGTAGGTTGAGTACCTTATGTCCTGCACCGGCCTGCCATCCATGGCGGCCCGGGCGTCGGAAGGATTGAACTCCCCGTTGGGAAACCCTATGTCCACTATGTCCACAGGGCTGTAACCGTCGGCACATTCGAAGAGGATCTCATAGGAAATGTCCAGTGACCTGTCGCGGTTGATCTCCACCGTGCACTCGAACTCTGGAACGGAAAAACCGTAGCTCTGGCAAAGGGCGGCGGAGGCCGTCAGCAGGAGGACCGCCGTGATGAATCTTACCATTTCGGAGCCTCCTCCAGCTGATATTCACTGTGGCAGTATGGACAGGAAACGAAAACCGTCCCCGCCTTCACAGAAGCGTTCTCGGAAGTGAGGGCCCCCCCGCACTGCCTGCATTTCATGTTCTCCAGGGAAACATCGCCGGAAAGCTCCAGCTCCTGCCTGATCACCACATCCCGGGTCTTCTGCTTCCTGAGCCCGGCTGTGAGCAGCAACCCACCGGTAACGAGCATCACGATGCCCGGCACAGGTCTTCCGCCGATAACGAAAACAAGCCCAAGGAACACCACAAGAGTTCCCAGGACCGCAAGAACAGCTTTGATTATTTTCATGTTCCCTCCCGGATGGTTAAATAACACCGGGAGATAGCGGGAACAAGGACCTTTAGATGGCCCGGGCTTCCGGGGAGACCTCCATCTCCATCCTGTAGAAGGGAACCGGGGTCCCGTCGGGAAGAACTGAGGTTCCCCTGCCGCTGACGGTGAATCCGGAACCCATGTAGGACCTTACGGCCCTCTCGTTGTCCTGTCTCACTGTAAGGCGTATTCTGGTGAGCCCCATGATACTCACAGCTTCGGAAATGGCCGTGGCAATGGCCCTCCTTCCGATGCCTCTGCCCAGGATGTCGGGTCTGCCGATGATGATGCCCAGGATGCCTATGGAGTCCCCGGGCCGCCTGCGGTCCACCCATACGCCGCCTACGGCTTCGCCGTGGAGAAGGATGGCGAACCATACGAAGTCGGTTCCCCACCTCTTCAGGTCTTCCGGAGCATGGTAGTTCAGAGGAGTGACCTTCTGCATGTACTTGTAGGAACCCACGGCGGAACTCCACCGTTGAAGGTGCTCCAGATCGCTCTCCTGGAATCTCCTGAGAGTGGGCTGCATAGGGCTCTTTCTTTTGTTTACTTACTGATAAGTAATATCCCGGGCTACCCGGTATCATATTCAACCCCCGGGCGATTGGTCAACTCGAAGCCCGTATTGTAGATTAACGGAATGAAGACGAAAACATCCGAAAGAGGCCACTGGGACAGGTTCTGGGAGAGGGAGCGGGATCTCTCGGAGATATACGACAACGACGACAGGATCAGGATCGAAACCGCTTCCAGGCTCTCCCTCGAGGGTAAGCTCACCCTTGAAGTGGGCGCTGCCACGGCAAGGGACAGCGTTTCCCTGGGGGAAGAGGGCGCTGTTCCGGTGGCTCTGGACTATTCCCACCCTGCGCTGAAGCTGGCCGCCGAGGCGGCTGCCAGGCAGGAAGCCGCGCTTCTGCTGGTCTGCGGTGACGCCAACGCCCTTCCCTTCAGGGATGACTCCTTCGACCTGGTGTTCCATCAGGGAGTTCTCGAACACTTCAGGAACCCCGACGGCATAACGGATGAATGCGTCCGGGTCCTGAAGCCCGGGGGAAACCTGCTGGTGGACGTTCCCCAGACTTTCCACCCCTATACCGCTCTGAAGAAGGTGCTCATAGCCATGAACGCCTGGTTCGCAGGGTGGGAGACCCAGTATACCGCCGCAGGGCTCAATAGATACCTGCGCAGCCGCGGGTTGGTGCCCTGGTCTGTGTATGCCAGGTACTTCTCACCGTCCCTGGGCTACAGGATCTTCCGGGAAGTGCTGATGAAGCTGGGGGTGAAGCTCCCTCTGCGCCCTGTTCTCATTCCGCCGGTTCACAGGCTCAGGGGAAAGGTGAGGAGCAGGGTCGAGAAAAGCCGGCTTGGTCCCCTCACCGGGGTGGTGATAGGAGTTTTCGCCGGAAAGGAGCTGCCAGATGAAGATCCTCGCCCTTAACTGGCGGGATCCCCGCAATCCCGAGGCGGGCGGCGCGGAGATCCACCTCCACGAGATACTGAAGAGGGCGGCAAGGGCCGGTCACAAGGTGATACATGTTTCCCACAGGGTGCAGTGGCTCCCTGAGAGGGAAGAGATTGACGGAGTGGAGATACACCGCCACGGGAAATGGTATTCCTACAACTACACCCTCAGGAAGTACTGCGAATCCCTGGACCTGAACTCATTCGACCTGATCCTGGAAGATATCTGCAAGGTCCCGGTGTTCTCCCCAAGGTGGAGTTCCACTCCGGTGCTGGCGGTGGTGCCCCACCTGTTCGGCACAACGGCGTTCAGGGAGGTCTCACTTCCGAAAGCGCTTTACGTGAACCTCCTGGAGGCCTTCATACCCGGGATCTACTCCAGCTGCCCCTTCGTGGCCATCAGCCAGAGCACCAAGGACGACCTTGTGAGAAGGGGCATAAACGGTAACAGGATATCAGTGGTGCCCTGCGGCATAGACACGGATTTCTACACCCGTGACCCCGGGGTGCCCGTAATGGAGAACATGCTTCTCTATGTGGGGCGGCTGAAGAAGTACAAGGGTGTACAGCATCTGCTGCACGCACTGAAACTGCTCCACTCCAGGGGGATACCGGCAAAACTCACCGTGATCGGAGAGGGCGACTATTCCAGACATCTGAAGCTGCTCACCGGGAAGCTCGGTCTTCAGAACCACATTGCATTCCCGGGCTTCATAAGCCAGGAGGAGAAGCTGGGCTGGCTCCAGAGGGCATCGGTTGCGGTGTTCCCTTCGGCGAAGGAAGGTTGGGGGCTAACGGTGATCGAGGCCAACTGCTGCGGCACACCAGTTGTCGCCAGCGACTCCGACGGGCTCAGGGATTCGGTGAAGAACGGGGAAACCGGGATACTGGTGGAGCATGAGAATCCGGAAGCCCTGGCGGATGCCCTCGAGGAGATACTGCAGAACCCCGGCAAAAGGGAGGTCCTTTCCAGGAACGCCCTGGAATGGGCCAGGGGATTCAACTGGGACGCCACCGGGGAAAGAATGCTTCGAATAATGGAAAGGGCGGCGGGAGGTCAGAATGCTTGAGGCGATAAGGAACAGACGCAGCATAAGGAAGTACACCGGCGCCCCGGTGACCCGGGAGCAGATCGAAGGGCTCCTCAGGTCCGCCATGCAGGCCCCTTCCGCAAGGAACCTCCAGCCATGGCATTTCACTGTCATCACATGCCGGGACACCCTCGCCAGGGTGCCGGAGGTGCATCCCTATGCCTCCATGGTCCCCGGCGCCGGGGCGGCGATACTCGTATCAGGCGACACCTCGGTTCAGCCGTTGCCGGGCTACCTGGCCCAGGACTGCTCAGCAGCGGTGATGAACCTCCTTCTGGAGGCGGTGAACACAGGTCTGGGCGCCGTCTGGCTGGGAGTGTACCCAAGGGAGGAGCGTATACAGGGGATAAGAGAGCTTCTTTCCCTTCCGGAGCACCTTCTTCCCATGGCGCTGATCTCCGTGGGGGTACCTGGAGAGGACAAGGGCTACCAGGACAGGTACGACCCTTCCAGGATACGCTGGATCACAAGCGGGGAAGCGGTTCGCTGACCCTCTTGCCCTGCCGCTCTTTCCCGGCCGCATATGCTGTGGTATCTTATTCTTCCAACTGGCAGAAGAGCAGGAAGGACAATGATGAACAGTGGGGCTGATCAGAGGGAACTGATAGAGAGGATGATGGCCACCGGAACCATCCTCATCAACATCGGCGACGTGGACATTCTTCTGGAGCAGATACTCACCGAGGCAAGGTATTTCACCAACGCCGACGCCGGTTCCATATACACGGTCGAGGGCGATGAACTTGCCTTCAGGCACTCCCAGAACGACACCATCGTTGAAAGAGGCGGGAGGATCCCCTACACCAGGTTCACCATTCCCAGGAACAGGGAGAGCATCTCCGGTTATGTGGCCTGCACCGGGGAGGTGCTGAACCTGCCTGACGTGCGCAGGATCCCGGAAGAGGAACCATACTCCTTCGATGACAGCTACGATCAGCTCTCGGAATACACCACCACATCATGCCTTACCCTTCCGCTGACCAACTCCAGACACAAGGTCGTCGGGGTCCTTCAGCTCATAAACGCAAGGAACCGCGACGGCCGTTTCGTTCCCTTCCAGCTGGAGACTGAACCCATGGCGAAGTATTTCGCTTCCATGGCCACCCTTGCCCTTGAAAGGGCGATGCTCACCAGGACCCTTCTGATGCGCATGGTCTACATGACCGAGCTCAGGGATCCCAAGGAAACCGGGCCCCATGTCAACAGGGTGGGGAGCTACGCGGTTGCCATCTACGACGCCTGGGCCAGGCAGAACGGTTTCGGAAGCCGGGAGAAGATGATGACCAGGGACGTTCTCCGCATGGCCGCCATGCTCCACGACGTGGGGAAGACCGGCATATCCGACGCCATTCTGAAAAAACCGGAACCCCTCTCCGACCAGGAGCGCCGGGCCATGGAGGCCCACTGCAGCATTGGAGCCGATATCCTTCG
>DAINQE010000027.1:8935-28789 GCA_036743055.1 Candidatus Sabulitectum sp.
ACCAGGAGCGCCGGGCCATGGAGGCCCACTGCAGCATTGGAGCCGATATCCTTCGCAACTGCGAATCGGAGTTCGACGAGATGGCCATGGACATAGCCAACTGCCACCATGAGAACTGGGACGGGTCCGGGTATCCCAGGGGTCTGGCGGGAAGGGACATTCCCTTCATGGCCAGGATCACCTCGGTAGCCGATGTGTTCGACGCACTGAGTTCGAAAAGGGTGTACAAGGAACCCTGGCCCGACGAGAAGGTCACAATGGAGATGGAGTCGATGTTCGGATCGAAGTTCGATCCGGGCCTGAAGGAGCATTTCATGGCCCAGCTTCCCGTTCTAAGGGAGATAAGGGAGAGCTACCCGGAAAACTGAAGGAGGAACGACATGTGGAGCAGAGCGGCTCTGGTGTTACTGGCATTGGTCTTGACAGCCCAGGCCCAGTGGAGCCCCGACTCCACCGCCAACCTCCAGATATGCGACCTGACCGGAGAACAGGTCCTGCCGAAGATCGCGGCCACCTCCGACGGAGGGTGCTTCATCTCCTGGTTCGACCAGCGGTCCGGAAGCTACTGCGCTTATCTGCAGCGACTTGACTATCAGGGTAATCCCCAGTTCCCCGATGGGGGCATCCTGGTCAGCGACCTGCCTCAGCAGAGCTGGATCACCGATTACGGCATGGCGGTGGACGGCGAGGACAACGCCGTGATCGTGTTCTCCGATCAGCGGAACGAAGAAGGTGAACTCGATGTTTCGGCCTACATGATGAGCGGAACCGGTGATTTTCTCTGGGGAAGCCAGGGTATCTGCCTTTCCGACACCTCCCAGTCCAGCTTCGAGGCCAGCCCGGTGGTGGCGGTCACAGGCGAAGGGAACTGCGTTTTCGCCTGGACGAAGGAAACCTCACAGGTGTCTGTGGTGATGCAGAAACTGTCTCCGGAGGGCACTCCCCTATGGGGAGAATGGGGGATTACCCTGTCTGACCCTTCCGCGAATCTTTCCTCACCCGCGGTGGTTCCCTCAGGCGCCGACAGCGCCATTGTGATGTGGAAGCGCTCCACCGGCAGCTACCCCATGACGGTGACCCATCTCTACGCCGACATGTTCGATGTGAACGGCAGCGGGATCTGGGGGGATACCCCGGTACTCATATATGACGGAGGGGCAATTACGCCATGGACCTTCCCGGCCATGATCCCGGATGGATCCGGGGGCGCGGTATGCTCATGGTACGACTCTCCTTCGCTCTCTGATTTCAACGTATGGGTGCAGCACCTGGATGACCAGGGCAACGCCCTTTACCCCTTCGGAGGGGCCCAGGCTTCCACCAACTCCACCGACAGGCTCCACATGTCGCCCTCCGCCGGCATCGACCCCGCAACGGAGGACTGCTTCGTGTTCTGGACCGAGACCAACGGTAATCAGGACCAGTGGGGCCTCTGCGGCCAGAAGTTCGACGCCTCCGGCATCAGACAGTGGACCGACGGCGGTCTCGAACTGATACCGCTGGGGGGTGAGCAGATATCCTTCGCAGGCGCTTCCGTGGATCCATCGGGGATATACGTTACTTATCTTTCAGGCTCCGGTGCCTCAGCTTTGAGGGCCATGCGGCTCGACTTCCAGGGAAGTGTTGTCTGGGGTCCGGTTACGCTCTCGGCGGGGAGCCTTGGGGAAAAGGACGATCCTTTTCCCTGCTACGGTCACGACAGCAGCCTCATCCTGGCCTGGACCGACAAGAGGAACGACAATGGGGGCATCTACGCCCAGAACATCATGCTCGACGGCGGCATGGGGCAGTTCATGGGCGTTGGCGAAGCACAGGGCTCCGGGCCGGTGACCGTATCCGTATCTCCCAATCCTTCCCGGGGTATGGCATCGATCACCGTTGCAGGCAGCTGCTCCCAGGTGAGCCTGGATGTATACGATCTCTCAGGAAGACTCGTTGACCGCCTGCTGAACGGGACCGAAGTCTCCGGGGAGGAAACCGTCTCCTGGACTCCCCGGGGAACCGCCGCGGGTGTTTACATACTGAGGCTCAGGTCCCCAGGCGGCGAAACCTCCCGCCGTCTGGTGATGCTGCGGTGAAAGCAGTTTCGTTCTCGGTATTCCTGGTCCTTCTTGCCGCTTCATGCTCCTCAGGCGACACGTCGGGACCCTCCGCGGAGGACAGCTACTACCGGCAGGAAATGAGAGCTTTCGTAACAGAGCTTTCCCAATGGGCGAAGCAGGATGAACCGGGGTTCATCATCATTCCCCAGAACGGGCAGGAACTGGCAACGGAGAACGGTGACCCCGACGGTCCTCTCTCCTCCGCTTACCTGGCGGCCCTGGACGCCGCAGGCAGGGAAGACATGTTCTACGGCTATGTGTCGGACGATCAGCCTACCCCATCGATGGATTCCGATCACATGAGGGACCTCTGCCTGCTTATGGAGGAGAACGGGATAGAGGTGCTGGCAACCGACTACTGCTGGACCCCCGACCGCGTTATCGACTCCTACGAGACCTGTGAAGGCTACGGGTTCATCTCCTTCGCCGCCGACCAGCGCGACCTGAACTCCATTCCGGGCTATCCCGAACAGCCCTGGAACATGAACTCTTCAGATGTTAACTCGATCTCCCAGGCCGCCAACTTCCTCTACCTTATAAACGGCGAGAACTACCCCACCCGGCAGGAGTTGCTCAGTGCTGTTTCGGAAACATCCTACGATCTTGTGATACTGGACCTTTTCCACGACGGGGAGCAGTTCACCCAGGCGGACCTTGACCAGATAAGGAACAAGGCCTGCGGCGGAGAAAGGCTCCTCATATGCTACATGAGCATAGGGGAAGCGGAGGACTACCGGTATTACTGGAATCCTGACTGGAGCTCCTCGCCCCCCTCCTGGCTTGGCCAGGAGAACCCGGAATGGCCGGGGAACTACAAGGTGGAGTACTGGGATCAGCAGTGGAAGGACATCATCTTCGGGAACGAAGACTCTTATCTGCAGAGGATACTGGACGCCGGATTCGATGGGGTATACCTGGACCTGATAGACGCATACGAGTATTTCGAGGGCTGATAACGGCGTTACGCGGTTGACATGGCCCGGTTTTCCGGTAAATTGAGTACAATGAATTCTGAACTGATCGAACTGCGACACTCCCTCCACCGTGCCGCCGAGCTTTCAGGCAATGAAGTGCACACGGGGGAGATAATTGAGGAATTCCTTCAGGGCTGCGGGCCGGACTCGCTGATAACGGGCCTTGGGGGAAATGGCATCCTCTGCGAATACCGGGGAACCGTTCCGGGCCCATGCATCCTCCTCAGGTGCGACATGGACGGCGTTCCCGTGGAGGAGGCCCCGAACCTTCCATACAGGTCCGAAAACCCCGGGGTTTCACACAAATGCGGCCACGACGGCCACATGTCCATAATGGCCGGGGTTGCGCGGACCCTCTCGAAGGATCCGCCGGAAAGGGGTTCGGTACTCCTGCTCTTCCAGCCGGCGGAGGAAACCGGAAGCGGAGCCGCCGCTGTTCTATCCGACAGCGCTTTCAGCGCTTATGATCCTGATTACGCCTTTGCCCTCCACAACCTTCCAGGATTCCCCCTGGGCACCGTGGTAACCTCCCCCGGTCCATTCGCCCAGGGATCCAGGGGTTTCATCGTGGAGCTCACCGGGAGGAGTTCCCACGCCGGGGAACCCCTGCTGGGAGTGAGCCCGTCCAGGGCCGTGGCGGCCCTCATCCCGCTGCTGGAGGAAATGTCAGATCACTCAAGTGGCACAGTGGCCACCGTTATACATGCTGTAATCGGAGAAAGAGCCTTCGGAACCTCGCCTGAGAGGGCGGTGGTGATGGCAACGCTCCGGGCTCCAGGGAACAAGCAGCTGGAAAGCATCTCCAGGAAGGCGGAGGAACTGGCGGCACAGACCGCTGACGCCCACCGACTCAAGCACAGGATATCATGGACCGAGGAGTTCCCGCCCACGGTGAACTCCCCAGAGGCCGATTCAGTGGTCAGGGACGCAGCTGCATCCCTTGGTCTGGCAACGGTCGCACTGGAAAAGCCCTTCCCCTGGTCTGAGGACTTCGGGCACTTCACCGGCAGGTATAAAGGAGCCCTGTTCGGGCTGGGTTCAGGAACAGGCAGCCCGCCCCTCCACGACCCCTCCTACGATTTCCCCGACGAACTCATCCCCATGGGAACAAAACTGTACATGACCATGATCGAAAGGATTAACGGCACTTGACGGAAAGCGAACTGCACTCTTCGAGAATAGAACTCAGCGGTGAGAATCTCAGATCGAACATAGATTTCATGCAGCAGCTCATCGGGAGGGAGAGAAAGCTCTCCTTCGTCGTGAAGGGCAACGCCTACGGGCATGGGATAAGGGAAATGGTCCCCCTGGCGGAGAAAGCGGGAGTAAACCACTTCTCCGTTTTCTCCTCCGACGAGGCCGCAGCCGCCCTGGAAGCCTCCCGCCCGGAGAGCGAGATAATGATAATGGGCTACATAGCCGACGAAGCCATGCCATGGGCAATGAGCAACCGCATATCCTTCTACGCAACCTGCCTTGAAAGGCTCAGGGCTGCGGCGGCGGCGGTGAAGGAAACCGGCCTGGAGGCCAGGGTCCACCTGGAGCTTGAAACAGGTTTCCACAGAACGGGGCTTCGAAGGGATGAGCTTCCTGAAGCGGCTTCCATCATCGCCGGCTCAGGCGGTAAGATAAAGGTGGAGGGAACCGCCACCCACTACGCCGGGGCGGAATCGATCGCGAACTACTACAGGATCCAGAAGCAGATCCAGCGTTACAACGACCTCTGCGAATACATGGTTTCCCTGGGGATGAAGACCGGCATCAGACACACCGCCTGTTCCGCCGCGGCGCTGACCTACCCGGAGACCAGGATGGACATGGTGAGAACGGGAATCGCCCTGTACGGCTTCTGGCCCACAAGCGAGACCAAGATGAACTACCTTCTGAACTACTCCTGTTCCGGTGAAGACGAGGATCCCAGCAAGGCACCCTCGCCCCTGAAGAGGGTGATGAGCTGGAAGACCAGCGTGATGTCCCTCCACACAGTGGAGCCGGGCAACTTCGTGGGTTATGGAAACTCATGCCTCACAACGGTTAGAAGCAGGTTCGCGGCGGTTCCCATCGGGTACTCCCACGGGTTCTCCAGGGATCTGAGCAACTGCGGCTACGTACTGATCAACGGATGCAGGGCCGCCGTTTCCGGCGTGGTGAACATGAACATGCTCATGGCCGACGTTACCGAAATCCCAGGGGTAGCGAGAGGGGACGAAGTGGTGATAATAGGCCACCAGAAGAACAGGGAGATAACCGTCAGTTCCTTCTCCGCCCTTTCGCAGTATCTTAACTACGAAGTTCTGGTGCAGATACCCAAGGGTATTCCCCGAATTCCGGTGGAAGGGGATGGAGAATGAAGGTGGACATCGAATCCACTGTCATGTACTACAGGAAGAAGGCAATGGACCTTGCGCTGAGATACGAATCGGCAAGTGTTCAGAAGCTTCAGATGGACCTGCGGGACGCAATGGAGCGCCGCAGAAGCGTCATCGAACTGGGATGCGGCTCCGGAAGGGATGCCGCCTTCCTCCAGAGGAACGGGAACATAGGCTCACTGAGGGCCACCGACGCAAGCCCCGAATTGCTCAGGGAGGCGGGAAGGCTGCATCCGGAGCTGAAAGATGTCCTCGGGGAACTGGTGCTGCCCATCGGTCTGGAGAAACTGGTGGCGGCGGGTGAAAGATTCTCGGGTATCTACTCCATTGCCACCCTTATGCACCTGTCTCCGGCGGACATAGCCGAGACCATCGGTCTGCTTGAAAGGATAAGCGAACCCGGAGGCATACTGTTCATCTCCGTCTGCACCGAAAGGGAGGAAGGAATGTTCCCCGACCCCAGGACCTACACCCTCCGTTCCCCGGGATGGTGGAAGAAGGCGATCGAGAAGGGAGGGTTCAGGACCGTTGAGCTGAAGATCACCTCCGACGGGCTTGGCAGGGACGGAACCTCCTGGCTCAACATCACTTCAGTCCTGTAGGAGCATTTCCCCGGAGGAATCGTAGTACACCTCGACTATCCCGTCGGGACCCCTCTGGAAAACTACCCTGGCATATCCCGCGGTGTTGTTCACCTGGCGGTACTCGGTGTCGAGATACCTGACCTCCAGGAGCTGATCGGTCTCATCATACCGGTGATCCCTGGCGTGACAGCCCCAGAGGGTGTTCATCACCGGTTCGTTCCTCGAGTCGTAATAGCTTATCAGGGCAACCCCGCCGTGGGGATGGTAGGAGAACCGTGTAATCGCGAACCCCCCGGTGAACTCGGCAAGCCTGTTATCCGCATCGAAGGTGGATGTCTCGATAACCCGGCCGCGGTCGTCGTAGATCCTGCTGGTGCGCCAGATCCCGGCAACCTCCACAGGTAGATGGTCATCATCGTACCACATGCACTCAGTTATGCCGCCATGCTCCTCCCTCTGGAAGAGGGTGGTCACCCTTCCCTGCCCGTCGGCGACCGGTGTTCCGGATACCCCAATACTGGTTTCGGATATGTACAGGCATTCATCGTCGTACTCCCGAAGAACGTACGCTATCCCATACGCGTTGAGCACCACGCCGTGAGGGCCGAACTCCCAGTTCCCTGTGTCCGGAAGGGCGTAGTTCCCGGGAAGCAGGTTTCCAGCAGAGTCGACGAAAGCGGTGAAGAAGGTGTTCCCCAGGTCATCATAACCGTACCTTTTTTCCCATATTCCCTCGGACGACGGCACGGGGTTCCCGGCGGTATCCACCGCCTGGACGGACAGAGCCCTCCCCGGGCTGTCGAGCACGTATCTGAATCCCCATGCGGGAACGGAGAGGAAATAGTGCTCCACCAGTTCCCCGTGTTCGTTAAGCGCAGCGGCGGCGCCGGTGTAGACGGGCTTCAGCTTGATCGGAAGCGGAGCACCGGTACTATCCGGGTAGCGAACCGTAACGGTTCGGTCTTCCTCCCATTCCCAGGTTATGACCTCGTGACCGGGAAAGGCTCCCCGGGAATCCAGTCTCACTGGTCTTCCCAGTGAATCCCTCAGGATGAGGCAGAGCGGTTCTCCCGCTGACCAGAGCGTGGAGTCGCCACTTTCGACTATGGTTATCTCGTGGGCGATACCCAGGACCTCCACCGGTTCGTCCCCTGCGTAACCCGAGATGACGGTTGAGTCCCCAGTGATCTCCAGCCTGTAATGACGAATGTCCAGAGCGATCTCAGGGGCGAGTTCTCCACGGGGCAGCACCTCCATTGCCGGGGTCAGGTCCAGGTATCTCCAGAAGGAGGTTTGCGCAATACCGGCCCCGGAAACCGCCATGATCAGCAGTGCGTATTTCCCTATCATGCCTCCCATTCCTTCAGCGGGTTCTTATATTCCACATATAATAAGAAGGAGCAGCACATGAGGATCCTCCCCACAGCATTGCTTTTCGCCGCCCTGCTTTCCTGCTCGAACCCCTTCGACACCTCCATCGACGTAAGGTATGAGGTAACGGGCACCGCCGAATCGGTAGACATAACCTATGAGAACCTCAACGGAGGGATCTCCCAGGTTACCGGAATGCCCCTTACATGGTCCATTACCCTCACCGCAGACCCTGGGGACTATGTCTACCTGTCAGCCTGGAACAGGGGTGAGACAGGCTCGGTCACCGTAACCATCTATGAGGACGGCGACGTTTTCAGAAGGGCCACCAGCGAAGGGGCGCACGTTACCGCCTCTGTAAGCGGAACACTGTAGACGACAGCGGTTTTCCGGTGATATAATCTCCCTTCCATCTTGTTGTATTTCAACTATTTTGTACTAAATTAGGAGAGATTATGAAAAAGCTCGTCATAGTCGGCGGGGTCGCCGGAGGGGCCAGCGCCGCGGCCCGTGCAAGGAGACTGGACGAAAACCTCGAGATAACCGTGTTCGAGCGGGGCAGATATGTTTCCTACGCCAACTGCGGCCTTCCCTATCATCTTTCCGGAACGATTCCCTCCAGGGACAGCCTTCTTCTAATGACCCCTGAGCTCTTCTTCCAGCGGTTCAACGTGAAGATCAGGACAGGTCATCTGGTTACATCCATAGACCCCGAAAGGCATACGGTAACGGTAAGGGAGCTCTTCTCCGGGCATGAGTTCCAGGAACCCTATGACAAGCTCATCCTTTCACCGGGCTCTTCACCGGTGAAACCGCCGATTCCAGGGGCCGACGACAGGGACGTCTACGTTCTATGGACCATACCGGACATGGACGCAATAAAGGGAAGGATGGAGCCGGGAAGCCGGGCGGTGGTGATAGGAGGGGGTTTCATAGGGGTCGAGGTCGCCGAGAACCTGGCCGAGGCAGGGGTGGAGACCACACTGGTGGAGATGCAGAGGACCATACTCCCGCCGCTGGACGACGAAATGACCGTTCCCCTGGAGAAAGCCCTGGTGGAGGGAGGTGTCGCCCTGCGCACCTCCACCGCGGTGAAGGAGTTCAGGAGGGATCCTTCCGGACTTCTGGCGGTGCTGGACAACGGAGAGGAGATAAGGGCCGACTTCGCTGTAATGGCGGCGGGTGTAAGGCCCAACGGCGAGCTGGCCTCATCCGCGGGGATCGAAACCTCCGGGAATGGCGCCATCATGGTCAACAGCAGGATGGAAACATCGGTTAATGACATCTACGCCGTGGGCGATGCGGTGATGGTGCAAGACCCCGTCACCGGCTGCCTGGTACAGGTGCCCCTTGCGGGTCCTGCCAACCGGCAGGGAAGGATAGCTGCGGAGAACGCCCTTGGAGGGAACTCTGAGTACCGGGGTACCTACGGCACTTCGATAGTCAAGGTCTTTCATCTTGCCGCCGGAAGCACCGGGGCCAGCGAAGGGACCCTGAGGAAATGCGGCATCGAATACCGGAAGGCATACCTTCACCCTGTGAGCCACGCTTCGTATTACCCCGGCGGAGCCATGATGACCATGAAGTTCCTCTTCTCGCCGGAGGGCAGGATACTGGGCATGCAGGCGGTGGGGGAAGATGGAGTGGACAAGAGGATCGATGTGGTAGCCTCCGCCATAAGGAACGGAATGAGCGTTCACGACCTGGAGGAGCTGGAACTCTGCTACGCCCCGCCCTTCGGAAGCGCCAAGGACCCGGTGAACTTCGCAGGGTTCGTGGCCGGGAACATACTGGCGGGGCTTACGGAACCGGCATACCCCGACGAGATGCCTGAAGACGCCTTCCTCCTGGATGTAAGGGAGGAGGAAGAGGCGGAAACGGGGAGGATACCGGGAAGCGTTCTCATCCCCCTGGGAGACCTCAGGGGAAGGATGGGCGAGCTTCCCCTGGAAAGGGAGATCCTGGTCTACTGTGCGGTGGGCATAAGGGGATACGCCGCCGAGCGTATACTCAAGCAGAAAGGATACCGTGTGAGGAACCTCTCCGGGGGATACGCCGCCTGGTGCCTCTTCCGGAAAATCGGTGCATACAGGAACCCCGATGAGATCCCTGCTGCGCCTCCTCCCCCTCTGTCGCAGGCCTGTGAACCCTGCAGGACCATCGACGCAACGGGTCTGCAGTGTCCCGGCCCCATAGTCAGGGTGACCAGGGCCGCAAAGGAGCTCGAACCCGGAGATGTGATGAGGATAACCGCAACGGACAGGGGGTTCGCTGGGGACCTTCCCGCCTGGTGCGCTTCCACGGGGAACCAGCTCCTCTCGATGGAGAACGAAAAAGGAGTCTACAGCGCCATGGTGAAGAAGGGAGAAAGGAAAGAGAACTCAGGAATGAAAAAGGCTGGCAAGAGCACGGCCATGGTGCTTTTCAGCAACGACCTGGACAAGGCCATGGCCGCAATGATCATAGCCACCGGCTATGCCGCCCTGGGCCATGAGGTAACCGTTTTCAGCACCTTCTGGGGGCTCAGCGCCTTCAGAAGGGAACACGCAAGACCGGGAAAGAAGGATGCCATCTCCAGGATGTTCGGCATGATGCTGCCTGGTAGCGCTAAAAGGCTGGCCCTCTCAAAGATGAACATGATGGGCGCTGGAACCGCCATGATGAAGCATGTGATGAAGAAGAAGAATGTGGAGACCCTTCCCGAGCTGATAGAACAGGCGAAGGGAATGGGAGTGCGCTTCGTTGCCTGCGAGATGTGCATGAACATCATGGGACTCCAGAGGGAGGAACTCATGGAAGGCATGGATGTGGCCGGGGTGGCGGAGTTCGCCTCCATAAGCGAGAACGCCGACGCCACATTGTTCATCTGACTCCTTCCGAGTATCATCACGGCTGAAGGGAAGGAGTCAGGTAGAAGCTGAAGGTCCTGTATGTGCCTTACTGGTATCCCGAACCGGATGGAAAGGCATCACAGAAGAGCCAGCTGGTAAGGGAACAGGTATTCTCCGCGGCCCTTTATGAGGACGTTATGGTCCTGGTGGTCCGCAGGGGCGTAATGGACTACGGCGCTCCCAGGATAAGGAGATACACCTGCAGAGGTGTAAGCGTCACCGATGTGGTCACCCCCCCGTCCTCAAGGCATTCAGCCGGGTTGTTCACGCTTCTCCGGGCATTGCTCTCCATTTGGCGGTCGTGGGGCCTGCCCCAGGTTATCCATGCCCAGGATATGGCGGCCAGCCCCGCCGGGAAGACCGCGCGTCTTCTGGGAATACCCTATGTGGCCTGCCAGTACTGGTCGGGCTTCCACCACAGGCTTCTGGACAGAAGGGAGAAAAGGCTCAGCAGGGAAGCCTTCAACGGGGCGAGGGTAATACTCACCTCTTCCCCTGACAGAAGAAGTGACCTGAGGAAGTACGGAATACGCGGAGACATCAGGTGGATACCGAACTCGCTGGACACCGGCCTTTTCTCCCCTCCGCTGGATAACACGAGGAGTCGCGACCTTCTCCACTACTCCAACTTCGGTCAGGATGAGGGGGTGGAGTACATCATCGAGGCCTTCTCCAGGATACAGCGTTTCTACCCGGATACGGTCCTTCACCTTGCGGGGGAAGGGGGATGGAAGCACGAGATGAGGAAGCTGGCGTCGGAGAGGCTGAAATGGGGTTCGTACTCCTTCCCGGGAGCCCTGGAGCCCTGGAAAAGGGCGGTGATGCTGAAAACCTGCTGCGGGTTCGTATACCCGTCCAGGAACAGCTTCCACTCCATGGACCTCCTGGAGGCCCTTTCATGCCGGTGCCCGTCAGTCGCAACCGAGGCAGCCCTGAAACCCTTCGAGGGGAAAAGGGACTGGGTCCTTCCCGTCCGTCCCGGAAGCCCCGGGGACCTGGCGGCAATGATGAGGAAGGTTCTGGACAACAGCCATGATCTGGACACGGCAAGGACCGCGGAAACCGTCCGGGGACTTTTCTCAAGGGAAAGGACCGGCCTGGAGGTTCACAGGGCACACCTTGACGCCCTGGCCGGAACTCGCCGAAGTCTCTTCAGGTCATAGTGTTCAGAACAGCCCGGTGACCCGTCCGGTGGGATCCACGTTCATCTTCTCAGCCGCGGGTTTTTTCGGAAGCCCGGGCATCCTCATTATCTCTCCGGTGATGGGTACCAGGAAGCCGGCACCGGCTGCTATCTCTATCTCCCGCACGGTTACCACGAAATCCTTGGGTCTCCCTAACAGATGGGGGTTGTCGGAGAGGGACTTCTGGGTCTTCGCGATGCACACAGGCAGCTTGTCATAGCCCAGCCTCTCTATGGTGTGCAGGTCAGACTTCGCCAGGGAACGGTAGTCGATGTGCTCGGCTCCGTAGATCTCCCTGGCTATGGTGCCTATCTTCTTCTTCACGTCCCAGTCCCACTGGTAGAGGGGCTTGAAGCACCCTGTGCAGTCCCTTGCGTTGTCCCGTACCAGGGAGGCAAGTTCCTCCATTCCCGCTCCGCCCTTCATGAAGCCTTCTCCCGATGCCACCGGCACGCCCAGTTCTCCGCACCTCGAGACAACCACTTCCAGCTCCTCTTCGGTGTCCGTGGGGAACCTGTTCAGGCACACCACCGCCGGCAGCCCGAACTTGGCGATGTTCTCCAGGTGCTTCTCCAGGTTGGGAAGGCCCCTGGTCACAGCGCCGGGGTCGGGGTTTCCCCTCTCCTTCCTCTTATCGCCTCCGTGCATCTTCAAAGCGCGGCATGTTACCACCAGCACCACCAGGGAGGGGCAGAGATCGCCGTACTGGCATTTGATGTCGAAGAACTTCTCGGCTCCCAGGTCGAACCCGAAACCGGCCTCCGTTATGGCCCAGTCGGAGAAGGCAATGGCCATTTTCGTGGCTAAAATCGAGTTGCAGCCGTGGGCTATGTTGGCGAAGGGGCCGCAGTGAACGAAGGCGGGGTTGCCCTCCAGGGTCTGCACGAGGTTGGGCTTGATGGCGTCCTTGAGAAGCATCGCCATTGCGCCGGTCACACCTATCTTCGCCGCGGTTACCGGCTCCCTGTCGTATGTGAGGCCCAGGAAGATCCTGTCCATCCTGGTCTTAAGGTCGTCCATGTCATTGGAGAGTGCAAGTATGGCCATTATCTCAGAAGCGGCGGTTATGTCGAAGCCGGTCTCCCTTGGAACTCCCTGGGTACGGCCGCCCAGGCCTATGATGGTGTCGCGAAGCGACCTGTCGTTCATGTCCATCACCCTGCGGAAACCCACCGTTCTGGGGTCCATCCTGGAGGGATTCCCCTGGTGGAGGTGATTGTCCAGGGCGGCGGCCAGGAGGTTGTTGGCCGAGGTAATGGCGTGCATGTCCCCGGTGAAGTGAAGGTTGATGTCCTCCATGGGTATGATCTGGGAGTATCCTCCCCCGGCGGCTCCGCCCTTGACTCCGAAGATGGGTCCCAGCGAAGGCTCCCTGACAGCACAGCAGGCGTTCTCGCCAATCCTGTTCATCCCCTGGGTAAGGCCTATCGTGGTGGTGGTCTTCCCCGCTCCGGCGGCGGTGGGGGTGATCGCCGAGACCAGAACGAGCTTGCCCCTTCCCCTGGCCCTTTTCTCCAGGGCATCCAGATGCACCTTCGCCTTGTCGTTACCGTAAAGGTCCAGATCCTGCCTGGAAAGCCCCAGTTTCGCCGCTATCTTCTCTATGCTCTCAGGCTTGGCTCTCGACGCTATCTCTATGTCGCTTGGGAAATCGGCCATGTCATCCTCCCGGTTCTTTGCTGCCAGCTGCTCATTTTGTAACAACATAAGGCTTTCTGACCGCCGGGCAAGAGGGGGAACCGGTCAGAAAGGCCCTTCCGAAAGGTTCTCCACCGTGCCGATCTCAACGAAGGAAACGCCCCTGCTCCTTCCGAAGTTGCCGGCAACCACTACCACCCGATCCTCCCGGGTGAACTCCCCCCGGGCCACAAGGGAGGACAGGGCATCCCCCACGAACTCGTGGGAGCGGCTCCTGGGCTCCATGTACCTGGCCTGAACCCCGTAGGAAAGAGCCAGATGACGGGCCGTCTCCCGGCTGTAGCACTGGGCGTAGATTACCCTGCTGCCCCGGTAGGCTGCCAGGCTCCTGATGGTCCTGCCAGAGGTGGTGTCGGCCACTATGGCCTTCACATCCAGATCCACGGATGCCTCCACCGCCGCCTTTATCAGGAAGGCGGAAATGTCGTTGTTGATCACCTCCACGGGAATGTCGTTAATGGGCGCCTTGTTCTTCTCAACCTCGGAGGCAATGGCTGACATTGCCTTCACGGACTCCAGAGGATATGCGCCTATGGCCGTCTCCCCGCTGAGCATCATGGCGTCGGCCTGGTCGTATATGGCGCTGGCCACATCGTTCACCTCGGCCCTGGTTGGTCTGGGCTCCTCTATCATGCTGTGGAGCATCTGGGTTGCGATGATAACCGGCTTTCTCTTCCGTATGCACCTGTCCACGAGCATCTTCTGAATGCCGGGCACCTTTTCGAAGGGCATCTCTATGGCCAGGTCCCCCCTGGCCACCATCACTCCGTAGGCGGCCTCAAGTATCTCGTCGATGTTTTCCACCCCGCTGCCGTTCTCTATCTTGGCAATAACCTTGATGGGACTCTTAAGTCGGTTCAGAACCTCCTGCACGGCTTCCACATCGGCCCTGCTCCGCACGAAGGAGTGGGCGATGAAGTCCAGCTTCTTACCGGCGGCGAACTCTATGAAGGCAATGTCCCTGGGGGTAAGCGGGGGCAGGTCAATGTGAACTCCGGGGATGTTCACGCTCTTCCTTGAATGGATCTGTCCGGGGTTCAGCGCTTCGCACACAAGAGCGTTCCCGCTCCTCTCCCGCACGGTGAGCGCAACCGCGCCGTCATCTATCATCACCCTGCTGCCGGCGGGGACCTCTTCGGCAATGCTTTCCCTGGTGACCGGAACGCAGCCGGGGCAACCGGCGCCGGAGAGAAGCACCCTCTGACCTGCGGCGACCTCCAGCGGTTTCTCCAGGGAGCCGGTCCTTATCTCAGGCCCCTTCGTATCAACCATTATGGCGATCCTGCGGGAGACCGACCGTATGGTATCCACCAGCTTCCCCGCCTCTTCCAGGGGCTGATGGGCGGTGTTTATCCGCACCACGTTCATGCCGCTCTCGTAGAGTTCCCTTATGAACTCCTGTGAACACCTGGCGCTGGACAGCGTAGCCACTATCTTCGTCTTCTTCATTCGCCCTCCGTTTCCCGGTCATGATACCCCAGGGTCCCGAACGTGTCAACGAGACGGCCCCGGTGACCGCCGGGGGCAATCAAATGTATGTTATTCCGTTGGAAGGGGGTGAAGTATGGGTGTGAAGGGAGCCTGGGCGGTACTCATATCAATGGCCGCGGGAATGCCCATGATCGGCTGGCTCATGCTTGGCGCTTCGGGAGCGCTGGGAGAGTTCGGTGGATCCCAGACCTACACGGTTATCAAGTGGGTCCTCATCGGGCTCACACTGGTCTTCTACTTCATCGTTTCACCGTTCGTGATCTGGCCCAGGATATTCAATGGAGAAGGGAAGGACTAGTCCCCGGTTACCTGAATTCTGATCTCCCTCGACCTTGGTCTGTTATCGTGATCGATCAGCACCACCTGCTGCCAGGTTCCCAGCATCACCGCTCCATCGCATACCGGCAGGGTTATTCCGGGTCCCATCAGAGTAGCCCTCATGTGGCTGAAGCCGTTGTCGTCACCCCAGGTTTCACTGTGGCGCGATCTCACCGTCTCCGGTACCAGCGAGTTAATGAACTCCTTCATGTCCTCGATCAGAGCAGGCTCATATTCCATGGTCGAAATGGAAGCCGTTGAACCAATTACGGTTATGGCCACAAGCCCGTTGAAGATGCCGGACTCCCCCACTGCCTTCTCGACTTCTCCGGTTATGTCCACTATGTCCGAAAAGCCCCTGGACTCGACGATGATGGTCTTTCCCTCGGTCATTACTCCTCCTTGTGCCCTTTGAGTATAAAAGCGTTTCAGGCATCCGGCACGGGAACCTGCCGGTTCCCGCCGGGATAAAGACTTTGTTCAACAACGAAAAACGAAAGGAGAGGAATTGCTCAAGATCAGCTTTCTCGTTCTTCTGGCCGCTGCGACCACCTGCTTCGCCGGAACCCCGGAGGCAGCCTTCGAATCCCTCGTTGACGCAATCTACGCAGGGGATGCCCAGGAGTTCTCCACATTTCTTTCGGCGGAATCCGCCGGCATGGTCTCCATGATCCTTATGATGCTGAAGGCGGACCCTGAACAGGCAGCGGCGGACATCTCGGCGGAACTGGGAGTAGAGGTGACCGCAGAGGAGATATCAGGGTGGTCATCCGCCGACCTGCTGGCCATGGTGCTCTCCGCCCCCGGTTTCATCGCCGAGTTCCCTCCCAGGGAGAGCATACATGTATCAGGCAGCACCGTGAACGGCGACAGCTGCCTGGTCTCCTTCACCGTGGACGGGATAGAGGGGAACATGGACCTTCCCATGGTGATGCAGAACGGTTCCTGGAAGCTGGATCAGAGCGTTATACAGGCGGAGCTTTAGTACCCGCCCAGCGTGGACTTGATGCCGGCGAAGGTATCCGCATAGAGTTCCAGGGCACCGCTGAACCTGAGGACCAGGCTCTCCAGCAGCAGGTTGCCCTGGGGCTCTTCCCAGCCGGCGTAGCAGGTGTAGTTATCGGGAGCCACCCAGGCCCAGATCATTATAACCTCGGTGCCGCCTGGCCAGCCGAACTCCACCAGCAGGTTGTCTTCCCCGTTGTACCAGAAGGGTGTGTCCAGGGCTATTTCCATCCACTGGCCGACGCCAGGGGATGTGTAGGTGACGAACTCGTGGTCATACACCAGGGTTTTCGTACCGGGCATCCAGTTGGACTCGAAACCCTCTGAAAGTGAGGACTGGCCGGTGATGCCCATGTGGATGGTGAACCTGTCGAAGGACACGGTCTCCCCCTCGGAGACCAGGAATGCTACGGCGTCGATGTCCATTGCGGTGCCCATGGAGTCGGCGGGTACCAGGACCTGCTGGCGCAGGCTCTGGTTGCAGTCGCCGCAGAAGGGTCTGTTCACCGGATAGTCGAGGCTGCCCACCTCGATGTACTCCCCGGCGGCGGCAATCGCCAGAACAGCAAGTATTGCATATGTGATCCTCATTGGTCTTTCCTTTCAGTGTCAGGGGATATCAGGTGAGAATGCGCCCGGGGCACCACGGTACCCCAAGAGCGATCCTCAAACTCGGTTCAAACGGTTATCACTGATCGACGCCATTCTCACCTCCCTTCGAAAGGATGGATGTATGCAGAATATATTAACCGGGCTGAATCAAATGTTTTCGCAGAGGGAGGCAGCATGAAAGCAGCACTCAAAATCACCGCGTTCCTGGCAGCCGCCGCCGCTGCCAGCCAGATTTTCTTCATGGACCTTTCCGATGATCTCATGATGTCGGACAACATCTTCCTGGCGAGGGTGGAAAGCAGTTTCGAGACCCCCATGGACTATGCCAGAAGGGTGGACTACACCCTGTCGGTGCTTTCCGTGGTATCCTGCGCCGATTCCCTTTCCGACTCCCTGGTGGCGGTCTACACCATGCTCCTGCCCAGGAGCTGGGTGGACCAGTCCGGGAACGAGGTCTGGGAGTCTCCCCTGGTCAATGGCTCAGGGCTGGAGTTCGCCTTCAGCCCGGGGGACACGGTTCTGGTGTTCGGTTCAGCCCTTCCGTCAGGGGACAGATCTGTTCCCATGGGTATCATCAGGGTGGAGACAGCGGACAGCCTGGGATCGGTGGTTAGAATGCTGGAGGAAATGGACCGCTGATTGTTCGGCGGAGGCCTTTTCAGTATCATTATTCCCAAACGGGGTCACAGAGCCAAGGCGGTGTTGCTTGAGCTACAACTGGCGTTCCATGTTCATGAACGGCCTTCAGGAAACAGGTTCCGATAAAGGGGGGAGCCGGGGAATATCTCGATTCCAGGGGCATATCCATCTCCGCCAGGGCGGGGATTGCCAGCGGGACCGTTACAGTGGCTCCGGACGCCCTGGGCCACCTTACCGCCATGGGAGACACAGTCAACCTTGCCAGCCGCCTCGAGACCATGGCCGAAGAGGGTATGGTACTGGTCTCCGGGAGGGTTCACCGTGAATGCGGCGACTTCTTCACCTGGAAGGAAACCGGGGAGCGGTCGGTAAAGGGTCGCAGGGATACCGTACAGACCTGGGCGCCCACAGGGCCGGGTCCGGTGCAGCTGGGAAGGTGGAGAACCGGCTTCGGGGCGGAAAAGCCCCCCCTCTCCGGCAGAAGCAGGGAACTGGAAATGCTGGACGGCTTGTTCCGCGCACAGGAGGAATGCTCCACCGGGGCCAACAGACTGGGAGGGGCAAGACACCTGCTTACCATGATCACCGGACCGGGGGGAATAGGGAAAAGTCGCCTGGTGGAGGAGTATCTCCAGTGGACCGATCCCAGGAATCGAATTGTCCTCAGGGGCCATGCAGGCTCCTTCGCAAGACCTCCCTTCGACATCTGGCTCTCCCTGCTGCGGAACTTCGCAGGAATAGCCCCGGGAACACCGGAACCGGGCAGGATACTGTCCGAAAAGCTCCATGCAGCCGCATTTTCCCTTGACTCCCCTGAAGCGGCGGAAGCCCTTCGAAGATCCGCTGAACCGCTTGCTTCTCTGCTCTCAATGGAGGAGGACCACGAACCTGGAATGGAGGACCGGTCCGGGGACATGGACCTTAACATCCTGACCGCACTCAGGGACATGATCCGAGCCCTGGCTTCCGAGAACATGGTCACGGTTGTGCTGGAAAACTTCCATAACTGTGATTCCGCATCCGCCGAGGCCCTTTCATTCCTCCTGGGGAACTGTCACCAGTCCATTCCCCTGGTGGTGGTGGTCATCGGCAGGAACGAACCGGAATGGAACTTCCAGGGGATCGCCGAGGACTACTGCGATACGAGGATCATAGAACCTTCTCCCCTGGGTGACCTTGACTGCAGGGGACTCATCAGAGGGGTAACCGGAGGGGACCTCCCCGATTCGGCGGTTGACTGGCTCAACAGGAGATCCGGTGGAAATCCCGGCTATCTCATCGAACTCCTGAGATATCTGGCCGATTCCGGCAGACTGGAAAGGACCTCCGGGGGCTGGTCGCTTGAAGACCCGGGGGAGGAGACGGTCCCTGATTCACTTGCAGGGCTGATCTCCTCGAGGGTGGACAGAATGGAACCTTCCCTCCGTAAAGTGCTGCAGTACTGCTCCGTCCTCGGAGAGGAGTTCACCTACGAGCATTTTCGGATCTATGCCCGGACGGCGGGTCTGGAGGAAAACGGCGTTGAAGAGCTGGAGAAGCTGCGCAGCAGGGGTTTCCTCCAGATAAGGAACGAGCCCGGGGGAACCGCCTGCTCCTTCGGTAATCCCCTTTTCAGGCTCACGGCCCTGGATACACTCCTGTACTTCAACAGAAAGACCCTCCACCGTCTTGCGGCGGAGTCCGCCATAACCCTGCTGGGGGAGAAAAGCTACGGGGCCTCTCCTGAGATAGCCTGCCACTTCCACGCCGCCGGAATGGTAACGGAAGCGGTGGAATGGGGGATCAAAGCCATGGACCTGTACGCCTCCGCATACAGGCACCGGGAGGTTGAAGCCTGGTCTGAAAAGCTCCTGGAGTGGGTGGATGGCCGTGACAGGAAGTGGCTGTTCCAGGTCCTGAAAAGGTTCGAAACCTCCCTTGCGGCAACCGGCGCCACCGGCAGACGGGAGGATCTGCTCGCCAGACTCCTCGAGCTGGCGGAAGATCCATGCTGCAGCGAGGAAATGGCCTGGGTCCTCCGGGAGCTGGGCGGTTACCACTACATTACGGGGAACCCGGGCAAGGCCGCCTCCATGTACCACCGGGCCCTTTCGCTGGCGAACGGGCAGGGGAACCTGGAGCTGCAGTCGGACATACTGAACAGACTGGGAGAGATCGCCTCCACCTCTGGAAGGACCCGGAGGGCAGAGAAATACTATGCGATGGCGCTGGAAGTCGCGGAAACGGCAGGTTCCTCCAGCAGGGCCGCATCGGCTCTTATCTGCATGGGCAACCTGCATCTGAACCGTGGAAAGGCCACCGAGGCCCTGGAGCACTACAGAAGAGCGGAGCGATTAACCGACAGCAGACAGGTTCGGATGCAGATAACCGCGAACATGGGAATGACCCTGAGCATCCTGGAGAGGGGTGAAGAGGCCCTGGAGCGATTCCGGGAAGCCCTTGGCGAATCCAGGGAGACGGGCGACCGGATCGCGGAGGGAGCGATACTTGGCAATATGGGAATACTGCTCCAGAACCGGGGCAGCATGGACGAAGCCCTGGACAGCTTCGAAGCGGCCCTTACCATTGCCAGGGAAACCGGCAACAGGAAGGGCGAGGGGATAGTCCTGGGAAACA
>DAINQE010000028.1:0-5122 GCA_036743055.1 Candidatus Sabulitectum sp.
ATCCTCGTTGTGAAACCGTGGTCGTCGAACATGTCGGCCAGGTCCTCCACCACCTGCATGCCGTCGGTGCCGGCGTCATCCAGCCTGCCAACGAAGGGGCTCACATAGGATGCTCCGGCGCACGCCGCGAGGTAGCCCTGGGCCGCCGAGAAAACCAGGGTGACATTGCAGGGTATGCCCTCGCTCTCCAGCACGGAACATGCACCTATGCCCTCCGGGGTGCAGGGAAGCTTGATCACCACGTTCTCGTGCCAGGCTGCCTTTTCCCGGCCCTGGGCGATCATTCCCGCCATGTCCTCGCAGGTTACCTCGGCGCTCACAGGCCCGTCAACTATGGAGCATATCTCCCTGATAACCTCGGTGAAGTCCCTCCCCTCCCTTGCCACCAGGGTTGGGTTGGTGGTTACACCGGAAAGCACGCCCCATGAGGCTATCTCCCTTATCTCATCCACATTGGCGGTATCAAGGTACAGTTCCATCGCTTCTCCTTATTCTACATCCATCCTTGTGGCCTTCTCCTTGAGTACGGGTATGGGAACGTAGCCCGTGAGAAGGGTCTTTGGCTCGTCGAAACCGAAATCTATTTTCAGTTCCCACTCGTCCCCGCGTTTCCGCGCGGCGATTACCAGGCCTTTTCCGTACCTGGGGTGCTTCACCAGGTTGCCTCTGGAATACGCAATTCCCCCAGACTGAACCGGAGGCTGGGGGGCCGGTTCATCATCTGGCGCGTCGGGCTCCGTGAACCCTTCCCCCGAGGCGATCTCGCTGAGAAAACGGCTCGGGCCCATGAGGAAGCTCCCCGGCCGGTTGCGCCTGGCGCACCAGGTGAGAAGAAGCCTTTCCCTGGCCCTGGTCATTCCCACGTAGAGAAGCCTTCTTTCTTCCTCCAGGTCCCTGGGGGCGTACTCCTGGGCCCTTATGAAGGGAAGCATCCCCTCCTCCAGCCCGGAGACGAAAACGCTGTTGAACTCCAGCCCCTTGGCGCTGTGAAGGGTCATCAGCACCAGGCGGTCGTCGCCGGACCAGGTATCGGAACTTGCCAGAAGGCTCTGCTCCCCCAGGAAACCTGGAAGGCCCCCCTCGGGATTCCTGGCGTCGTAGCCGGCCACTTCGGCCCTTAGTTCCCGAAGGTTCTGAAGCCTGTTCTCATCCGCTATCTCCCCTGTGGTATAGAGGTCGGCTATGCCAGTGAAATCCATCACCCTGTCCACTACGTCGCTGGCGGTGTCCCCTGCGGCCACGCCGTCCATGCACTTTCTGAGGTTCCTGCCCAGGGATTCAAGCGCCGCCTGACCCCTGCCGGATATGCCTTCGATGAAACCGCTCTTCTCAAGGGTGGCTATCACATCGGTGCCGTTCTGCTCGGCCCAGTGGAAGAAAGCTTCCTGTCCCTTGGCGCCAACGCCTCTTGTGGGCTTGTTCAGCACCCTTCTGAAGCTGGCGAAATCCAGCGGGTTCACAATCACCCTGAGATAGGCGATCACATCCTTTATCTCCGCCCTCTCGTAGAAGCGCACCGTTCCCACCAGTTCGTAGGGCACGTTCATCCTTACGCACATCTTCTCAAGTTCCAGGGACTGGGCGTTGGTCCTGAAAAGTACGGCGATCTCCTTCCACGGGACGGAATCTTCGTTGATGTCCCTGGCGGCGGAGACTATGAACTGGGCCTCGTCCTCGGGGTTGAGGGTCTGGTGGACCCTTACCTTCTCGCCTGGGCCGATCACCGGTATAAGGGTCTTCCCGTGCCTGTCCCGGTTGTGGCTAACAAGGGAGGAAGCTGCTGCCAGGATGTTGCCGGTGGATCTGTAGTTGGTCTCCAGCCTTATGGTCTTCGCGCCGGAGAACTCATGGGGGAACCTGAGGATGTTCTCAACTCTGGCTCCGCGCCAGCCGTAAATGGACTGGTCGTCGTCGCCCACCACGGTCACTACCGTTCCCTCACCGGTCATCTCCTTGAGTATCTCGTTCTGCACCCGGTTGGTGTCCTGGTACTCGTCCACCAGTATCCTGGTGAACATCCTGCTGTAACGCTGTCCTATGTCATTATTTTGCCGCATAGCGCTCAGGACTTCCGTCAACAAATCGTCAAAGTCGAAGGCCCCACACTTCCGCAGTTCCTTCTGGTACTCGGCAAACACTTTGGCAAGGGCTTCCTGGTAAGGCGAGGAGGAGGATTCCAGGGCTTCTTCCGGAGTGATGAGGTCGTTCTTGCTGTTTGAGATGAATCCCTTCACCCCGGATGGCGTGAGTTTCACCGGGAGGTCAAGTTTCTTCAGGAGCCTTTTCACCAGGGTGTTCTGATCGTCACCGTCGAATATCGAGAAGTTCTCGGGGTGATGAAGGGTCCTTGCCTCCCTGCGGAGGATCCAGGCGCAGATTCCGTGGAAGGTGCCCATGCGAAGCCTGATGTTGGACGACTCGAGCTGCCTGTGGACCCTCTCCCTCATCTCCCCGGCGGCCTTGTTGGTGAATGTCATGGCGAGGATGTCCCAAGGCCTGGCAACACCGGTGTCAATAATATGGGCGATTTTCGCCGTGAGCACCCTGGTTTTCCCGCTGCCGGCTCCGGCCAGAACGAGAAGGTGCCCGCTATTGTATTGCACTGCTTCTTTTTGCGCTTCGTTCAGTTGAATGGCGTCTACTTTTGGCACGTTTCTTGCTTCCTATATTCGCGTTTGAGTAACACTTCATGGAAAGAGGTTACAGGATGTACAAACCCGGATTGAAGAGCTGGCTGCTGCTGTCGATGGCTATCGCGGCACTGCCCGCTTTCATTCTCGTCGCATGGCCGGTCTGAACCCCCTCCCGGACCGGCAGACGGGGATGAGGGAACCACCCGACTGATCCGGGTTCCCATACGGGCAACCGGTCGACCCCTCCGGTTGCCCGTTCTCTTTATACTATTGATTTGTTTTATTGCCATTAACAATAGCTATACTGCTACTTGCACCGATCCGGGTTGCCCCGGCTTCGATCATGGCCAGGGCGTCTTCCCTTGTCCTTATTCCCCCTGAGGCCTTCACCCCCAGCCTGCCGCCCACGGTTTCGCTCATAAGGGCTATGTCCTCCGTGGTGGCTCCCCCCCCTGCGAAACCGGTGCTGGTCTTCACGAAGGCGGCTCCGGCTTCTTCGGAGAGTCTGCAGGCGAGGATCTTTTCCTCCCGGGTCAGGAGGCAGGTCTCCAGTATCACCTTCACCGGGGTCCCCTGCACGGCTTTCACCACCTCTTCGATGGACCGGAGAACCCCGCTTCGGTTCCCCGCCTTGAGAAGGCCCACCGGGAGGACCATGTCTATCTCCCCGGCGCCCCGGGATACAGCCCATTCCGCCTCCCCGGCGGCCATGGGCGTTGCCCCCAGTGGAAAACCCGCCACGGAGCAGACAAGGGGCTGCTTTTCCTTGAGCTCGCCGGCACACAGTGGCACCCAAAGGGGATTCACGCAAACGGAGCAGAAACCGTACTCCACCGCTTCCAGGCAGAGTTTCCGTATCTGATCACCGGTGGCGTCGGGTTTCAGGAGGGTGTGATCAATAACGGATGCCAGGTCCAATGCCCGCCTCCTCCCTGAAGAATACCAGGGCTATCTCCCCGGGAATGACCTCCACCTCTTCCGCGGTCCATGTCCTTCCGTTCACAGTTACGGAAACCGGGTAGGTTCCCCTGGGAAGGGTAAGCCTGGCCATCTGTATCTGCGCGGGAAGGGTGAGCCACGCCCTGAGGTCCGCCCTCTCGGAGGCGGCGCCGAAGATGCTGAGGATGAGCCCTATCCCGGAACTCACGTTCTCGTTGTCGGTAAGCTCCTCGGCGATGTTCTCGCCCAGCTCAGCAACACCGGCCTTCACGGCCAGCCTTGCGGCGGCCCTGAGAACGTTCCTTCCGGCCATGTCCTCAAGGTTCTCCCTGGCTATGGAGTTCATGTCCTGGACCAGGAATAGTGATGAGCTGCGGCCCCCGGCCTGGATGCTTCCCGAGAAGTGCCTCCTGGGGAAGTCAGGTATCACCGGAAGGGCCATTCTGTAAACCCTGTCCTCGGAATGCACCGTGAAGAAACTCTCCGCTCTGGGGGAAATGCTTCCCGTTTCCACCACGGCTACTATCTCTCCGGTGTCTTGCGCCGGCCTGGAGTATCCCAGGTAGCCCCACCTCTCCAGGAGCTCCAGATGGAGGCTCTCGAAGCCGGTGTAATCGGAAAGTCTCAGTATGTCCCGCTTCAGCTGTTCCGGCGCTCCCAGGCCGTAGTCTCTGGCGTAGATGGAGTCGTAGGCGGCGAGGGCCAGCCTGTAGCTTATCAGCGCATCGTCCCAGTCGCCGTTCATCTCGTAGAGAACTCCCATGAAGTACCTCACGAAAGCGTCCTCCGAGTACCGGTTGGGATTCTCTCCGTAGCTTGCGTTGAACTCCGCCAGCTTCTCGTTCACCCTTCTGGCCTCCACCGCCGCCTCCTGGGTGTCACCTGTGGATGCGTAACTGGCCGCCAGGCAGTAGTTGATGAAGACCTTCTCGTAGTCGGCTCCCCGGAAATCCAGTGCCAGGTCGCTGGTGATCATGGACTGGGCCTGCTGACCGATATCGGTGCCCCTCTGGAGGTCGCTGAGCCTGTCGGCGGCAAGGAGCGCGCTTCTGGCCACCGTGTGCTGCCCTGAATACCTGGCAAGGTTGCCCAGTTCCATGAGGTAGAGGAGCCTGTCCCTCCCGGTGCTGTCGGGAAAGACCTGCCGAAGCCGGTCCATGGCCTGGGAGGGGGTTCCCCTGTTGAGGTCGCGAATCACCGGGAACATGGTGTCGGTGTAGGATGAAGCGCACCCCAGGCTGAGCACCAGAAAGCCGATGATAAGGAGCTTCACTACCCTACCACTCGATGATCTTCTTGATCTCCGTGGATCCCATCCATACCTTCAGGGCGGTCTCCACGTCGATAAGTTCTATGTTCACCTGGTAGAACACCGCTCTGGTGTCATCGATCTGGTCCTCTATGGAGTTTACCGTTCCGGTCATCACGTAGTCGGCGCCTATCTCCCTGCCGAACTGGGCGGCGGTCTCCGGAGAGGCGAAGATGGTCTGGTCCCTGCGTTCGTCGCGGATCTCATCCCTCTCCCTGCCGCCTGAGGCGATCCTGAACTC
>DAINQE010000028.1:5222-27875 GCA_036743055.1 Candidatus Sabulitectum sp.
GCCTATTCGGGAACCTCGATGGCTCCCCTGAAAACCACGTTGAAATACCCTTCATCCCTGTGCACCGCGGAAAGCTCCGGGGTCTCCCCGGGCTTGAAAATGGAAACATAGATAACCCCCGGGGCCGGGGCCGTTTCTGTGGGGTCCTCTCCGAATACCGTTCCGGCAAGCTCCCACATTACCCTTTCCCGGGCGGTGCTGTACCCTGCGAACATGGCCTGAGTAGCCAGCGTTCCCAGCATGTCCCCCAGGGAAGCCCTCATCTGGCCTGAAAAGTCCGACATGGCCTGGTAGGCGTCGAGTTCCTGGATCAGCCCCTCCCTGTTGGCGGCGTAGAGCTCCGCCAGGGTGGGGAGCCTCTTGCCTTCGCTGGAGAGATAGGACTGTGCGCCGCTCCAGGTTATGGAGGCAACGGCGTTCTCGAGGCACTGGGAGGGAACGGTTATTCCACCTGCCTGATCGCCCATGAACGGCGTAAAGGCAAGGAATTCCATGCTTTCCGCGGTGCTGCCGCCGGTGATGACAGCGCCGAGTTCCCTGGCTCCGAACCCTGAGCCGTTCAGCCATGGGAGGAACTCCCTGTAGGTAACCTGGGTGTCGTCGATGAAGAAGCCCTTAACCTCAAACTCCTCTCCCTCGATCTCCACGGTGGTTCCGGGAATGAAGGTCATGCCCTCCGGTGGAAGTGGAAGGAGGCACGATGAGCAGTACCCGGCTTCATCGGGGTTCCCGGACAGACACCTGGGGCATTCCCAGGCAAGCATTGGCACCGCTGCGAGCAGTAACAGAATCGGAAGAAATCTCATACGGTGGAAAGACCTCCTTCTTTAGAACTCGGTGGCCAGTGTGAAGTAGTACTCGGGCTTCTGGCTTATGCTTGAAAGGTCGGTGCGCCAGGCGATGTCGCTCTTCAGAACGAAGAAACCCACATTGAGCCTGAAACCGGTGCCTATGGACATCTTCAGGTCCCTGAGGCTGTAGCCTCCATCCGCATCGGCGAATTTGAGCCTGGAGAGGTCGTCGGTGGCGAAACCAAGGTCGGTGAAGATCACGCCCCTCCCCCTGGTAAGTGTCATGGGGATGGGAGCAGCCAGGCTCAGGTAGTTGAGTACCGGATATCTCAGTTCCGCAGAAGCGACTGCGTATCTGGTGCCGTTCAATGAGGCGTAGTCCCAACCGCGGAGCTGGTCGGCGTAGCTGGTGTAGAACTGGTAAAGATCGCCAACGCCCTCAACGTCCCCGGTGCTCCGCCTGTGGGGCAGAGCTCCGCCCAGGAAGAACCTCTGCTTGTCTTCTCCGAAGCTCATTCCTCCCGCAAGCCTGGTTGCCAGGGTCACCTCGCCGGAGACCCAGGTGTACTCCCTGAGGTCGATCATGCCGGTGAAGTAGCTGGCATTGTCCCAGAATCCCGGGGCAAGGTCGAAATCCAGGCTCATCCTGCTGCCGACCCTGGGGCCTACCGCTCCCCAGAGGGCGTTGTCGTATACAAGATTCGCCCTTACCGTGTAGATGTTCTCCCGGAAAAGCATGTCGTCGGACCAGAGGCCCTCCCTGGATATCCTCTGATAGCTGGTGGAAAGGCCGGCGCGAAGGGCCCTGGTGAGCGGATACCTGGCACCGAGGCTGGCCCCGATGTCGATGTCCCGAACGTAGTCCCTGTTGCCCAGTGTGTCTTCGAACACATACCTGGAGGCGAACCTGTAAACCGCTCCGCCGGTCTGTATCCTGTGGGAGAGGTTGTTGTAGATAACGGCCAGGTCCATGTCGCTCACCTGACCGCTGAAGTTGGCCATCACCCCCATCTGATGGTGGGCGAGAACGTCGCTGAAAATGAAGTATGAGTTGCCGGTGAGCCCGGAGTACGAGTCGAAACCGGCGTTGGCACTCACCTGATCGAGGCTGAAAGCAGGCTGATATGGCCCAATGCGCCAGTTCCCGGTGCTGAAATCCGCAGCATCCGTGGTATCCGCATCTGAAGGAGTACCGGGCTCCGGGCAGACGTGAATCGAATCAGGGATGTGAACATGCCTTTCGGTGAGGTCCCTGGTGACGAAAAGGCCGGAACCTGACCAGTCGGAGGCCTGGAAGAGACCAACCTCGGATGAATCGGCCCAGCTGGGGAAATCCGGGGTCATGTAAAGGTCGGTGAGCCGAACCGGGGAGGTGGAATCTCCCTGGAACAGGAAAAAATCCGGCTGCCCGTGCTCGGAAGAAATGAATATAAGGCCCTCAGGGGTCTCCACAGGGGAGGAGAGGGTCTCAGAACAGGTGTGAACAACCTCCATGGTGCCGTCGGTCTGCCAGAGCTGAATGGAACGGAGACCCTCTTCGGGTTTCTCTGAAACGCACCAGATGCCGCTCTTGCCCCACCAGAGGTCGAACTCACCCTGCTCGTTGTCGCTGAGCCTTCTGAGATTTCGGGTACCCATATCCCAGAGCCAGATGTCGAGGCTGCCTTCCTGCATGGCGCAGAAGGCGAGCTGTCCCCCTTCGGGACTCCAGACCGGGTCCCTTATCAGATCGAAATCCACAGGCAGTTCAACGGCTGAACCGTTCAGCGGGGATACACGTATTCCATCGCTCACCTGCCTGTGGAAGGCCACCGCCACGGAATCCGACCCCGGGGAAAAGCACATGGACCTGTACATGGGAGAGACGCCTTCGTCGTAAAGCCCTCCGCCCTCCACCGGCCTGGCCAGTTCCTCGCCGTCAACCGCCGAGCGAACCACACCGGAGAACCTTGCGTGATGGTATTCGCATCCCGCCACAGCGGAGCCGTCCGGGGAGATGACAGGACCGGCGAGGCTGAGTCTCTTCGCCCTGGGACCCTCTCCCTGCATTATGGGAACGCCGATATCGGAGGGGCTTTCGCCGGTGGCTACAGGAGCCCAATAGGTCTCCCTGGCCCATTCGATGAACCTGTCGCTGAACTGGCTCACCGTCATGTCGAAGGCGGCGGACATGGCGCCCTCGATGCCCTCCCTGCTCCTCATGTGGCGCACGAACTCAAGGAATCTCTCTTCGCCGTACCTCTCCATCATGAAGTGGTAGATGGCCTGTCCCTGACGGTAAACAAGGTAGTCCTGTCTGCGGTTCAGCTGAGTTACCGGTACGATGTAGTTGGAAATGACCATGTCGCGGAACTCGATCTCGCTGTCGAGGTCCCATCCCAGCGAAGTGTACTCCGCCAGACCTTCCATGACCCAGAGGGGGGCTCTGGAGGTTACGATGTCGGTGAGTTCCCTGCGGTACATCATGTCGTAGACATAAGCGTGGTTCAGCTCATGGGCCAGAACATGCCTGTAGTCGCTCCATATTCCCTCGAAGGGAACCGCGATGCGGCCCTTGTAATACTCCGTGAACCCGCCGATGCCCTCACCCAGCTCCTGGGAAAGAACTGTGGTCTGCCTGAACCTGGCCGGGGAACGGTAAACGATGATGGGTATGGGGTTCGACGGAAGGTAGTCGAAGGTGTCCCCAAGAAGCCTTATCTCGCGTTCAGCGATTACCGCAGTGCTCTCTGCCACATTCTCCGTGCCCTCTTCATAGTAAACGTCGAAGTGCGGCGAGTGGATCACCCACCAGTCCATGTCGGTGCCGGTTATCTTGTTCCGTCCGTATTCCGTTGCGTACAGGGCAGCGGACAGCAGCAGGGGTAGCAGTATGAAATACCTCAAGATGAGCCCTTCCGTGAGAAATTGCGCCTCCCAATATGCTTATTATACCAGAGAGGAGACCGAATGTGCCCGAAACCTCCGGGGGTTGCATATTACACCCATGAAGACGGCAGCGGCTATTCTGGCAGTACTTCTCGCCACCGGAGGATGCGGAAGCGAACCCCGGGAGGAGTTCACGCCTGAGGAGATGGAGCTGATAACGGTATCCGCTGGCATGCTGGCCAGGAACATTGCGTATCTTCCCGACTCCAGCGGCTGGTCGCCCTCTCCGGGGCCGGAAGCCCTGCAGGCACTGGAAGCCATGTCAGAAGCGAACACATCCCTGTGGCCGGTGTTTTTCAGGGCGGCGGCAGACACAGCCGCGAAGCTGGAACAGATCATGATACAGGAGATGCAGGAAGCCCAGCAGTCTCAGCTGCTCTAGCGCACCCTGGTAACCACCCGGGACACATCCCTGAAAATCACCGCCGCGAACAGGATCAGAAGAACGAAAATGCCTATCTGCTGGGCGGTCTGTATCACCTTCGGAGATGCCGGTTTTCCCCTGACCCCCTCGAAGAGTATGAACAGGAACTGCCCTCCGTCCAGCACAGGCAGCGGGATAAGGTTGAAACCCATTATCGCCAGGGAGAAGTAAGCTATGGTCTCCAGGAACCTGGAGATCCCGAAACCGGCCTGCTGCCCCAGGGTCTCAGCAACGAACACCGGCCCTCCAGACATCTCCACCAGCTGAACCGGCGAAGCGATCAGCTTGACCAGCCCCGCGTAGAATGAAACAGCTCCCTGGAGGGCCGCAAGGGTTCCCACCTTCAGAGCTGTGAACACAGGAAGCCTTAAAGTCCTTGTCTCCCCCATGGAAGTAACACCGATTATCTGCCTGCCCTGGTAGTCCATGGGTTCCACCCATGCGGTGTCGGCGGCGCCGTGCCTCATGTAGACCAGTTCTATGAACCTGCCCTCCGATGCTTCCACTTCCCTCTGAAGATGTGAGAAGTCCACCAGCTCCACCCCGTTCACTGCTGTTATGCTGTCCCCTGACCTTATCCCCGCCTCGTAGGCGGGCATCCCCACCGAGGATTCAACGACAGTGGGGATCAGCGGAGTGAACCCCGGAAGGCTGTCAGTGGAAAGTGAATATGGAACCTCTACCTCAGAGCCGTTCCTGAGAACCGTGAAGTGGCCTTCCGGAGAAGATTCTGTGGCCTGATAAAGTTCCTCCCAGCTCTCCACCTGAACGCCGGAGACCCGTACGACCACGTCCCCGGTCTCGAGACCCTCCATGTGATCGCTGCCCACCACCGGCAGGGTTACCGGTATCTCGGTGCCTGTCACTCCCAGAACGGTGAACATCAGAAGAGCCGCCAGCACCAGGTTCATCACCGGGCCGGCAAGCACCACCAGGGAACGCTTCCACCAGGACACCGGGGATACCTCGCCGCTGCCTACCCCCAGGTCGACCTTAACGTAACCGCCCAGTGGAACGCCTCCTATGCAGTACTCGGTATCTCCCAGCTTCTTCCTGAAAATGAATGGAGGAAAGCCTATGCTGAACCTCTCAACCGGAAGGCCAACGGCCTTCGATACGAGGAAGTGGCCCAGTTCGTGGAAGAACACGATGAGCCCCAGACCGAAAATGACAGCAGCTACCGAGAGCACACCCGCTCAACCTCCATCCGCGCCAGTTCCCTGGCTTCATTGTCAGCATGCATCAGCTGTGTGTAGTCCACAACTGGAACTGTGTTCCATTTATTCAGGACTCCGGCTATCACCGTGGCTATGTGTCCGAAGGGAATTCGCTTTTTAAGATAAGCCTCAACCGCCACCTCGTCTGCGGCATTTGCCGCGGCTGGTGCGGTACCTCCAAGGTCTCCGGCAGCTGTCACCGCGGCGAATGCAGGATACCTTTCCTGCTGCAGTTCGCTGAAGCTCAGATCTCCCCAGTCAGAGGGAAAGTCGTTTGCCTCCACTGGAGAAGCCAGGTCCGGGTAGTGGAGGGCCCAGGAAATGGGAACCTTCATGTCCGGGTGGCCCATGAGGGCTTTCCACGCCCCGTCAGCGCAGCGGACGAAGGAATGGACGATGCTGCTTCGGTGAACCACGACACCCACCGGTATTCCGGGGAAGAGCGCTCTTGCCTCCAGAACCTCGAATGCCTTGTTGACCATTGTGGCGGAATCTACGGTTATCCTTCCCCCCATGCTCCAGGTGGGATGGGAGAGTACCGCTTCAGGGGGAGCGTGATGAAGCTCATCAGCTGGGAGGTCCCTGAGAGAGCCGCCTGAAGCCGTGAGCAGAATGGAATGGGGCTGCCTTTCCTCCCCGGACAGGCAACGGTAAACCGTGCTGTGTTCGCTGTCCACAGGGATCACCATTCCACACTCCAGATGGGGCTTAAGAAGCTCAGAGCCCACCACCAGGCTCTCCTTGTTTGCCAGCGCCAGAGGCTTTCCCGCTTCCTGGGCCAGCATGCTGGCCATCAGACCGGCACTGCCCACCACAGCGTTGAGTACTATATCTGCCCCTTCTATTGCCCGGGACAGGACCTCCCGAGGCTCGCCGTCGGAGGCTGCGGCGGCGTACGCCGGGGAATACATGTTCCTCTGGCGCTCAAGTGTTTCCCGGGAGGAACCGCAAACAATGGAATGAAGGGCAAGGGACGGGCTTCGGGCAATGACCTCAAGGGCCTGGGTACCTATGGAACCGGTGGAGCCCAGAACTGCAACCTTGCGTAACGGCATCAGGATACTCCGAAAAGGAAAAGCACCGTCATGAAGACCGGAGCGGCGGCAACGGCGCTGTCGAACCTGTCAAGCATTCCGCCGTGGCCCAGGAGAAGGCCGCTGGAGTCCTTGACCCCGGCATCCCTCTTGACGGATGACTCGAAAAGGTCACCCAGAACGCCTGCTACTCCCCCTGCGAATCCCGCAACCAGCAGGGGTGTCAGCGGTAGACCGCCAATGATACCTGCAAGCACCGAACCTGCCACTGCTCCAGCCAGCCCCCCGAAGAACCCCTCCCAGGACTTCGCCGGGCTCACCTTTGGCATCAGCTTGTGGCGGCCGAAGGCAATACCGGTGAAGTAGGCGGCGCTGTCGCCCACCCAGCAGAGGGCGAGAAGGGCCAGCAGCGCCCAGGGGCCCCACTGCAGGCAGATCCTTCCCATGAGACCGAAACCGATGGAGTAGAGGCTGAGAAGGGATGCGGTTCCGGCGATCCTTCTTCTGGAGTGTTCCGGGCCCAGTGTTACCATTACGCAGAGGGCGATGGCCGCTCCTGGAAGCAGGAGGACAGGAAGGGTCAGTGGATGGTCGATGGCAATGAACAGGGTGACAACTCCGGCGAGGAATGAGGATATCACCCTTGCGAAGGTGTTGATCCCCGTGGAGCAGCAGAGCTGCACAGCCTCCCACGCGGCGAGGAGGGAGAGGGAAGAGAAGAGGAGAAGCGCCCAGTAAGGGGGGGTACGGAACAGCACGAAGAGGAAAAGCGCGATGCCCGGGATGGCAACGAGAAGCCTGCCGTACAGCCTGGGGAAGGTCATGTCTGGTCTATGCCTCCGAACCTTCTTCCACGGCCCCTGTAGTCATCGATGGCCTTCAGCAGTTCTTCCCTGCTGTAGTCGGGCCAGAGAACAGGTGTGAAGTACAGTTCGCTGTAGGCCGTCTGCCACATGAGGAAGTTGGAGAGCCTCTGTTCGCCACTGGTCCTTATCACCAGCTCCGGGTCGGGAATATCAGGGTTGTAGAGACTTGAGGCGATGGTTTCCTCGGTTATATCATCCGGCTGGATAGTGCCCCGGGCGACCATCCCGGCAATGGAGCGCACTCCGTCGGTGAGTTCCGCCCTGCCACCGTAGCTCAGGGCGAGTATCAGGTGCAGACCGGTGTTGCCTGCGGTCTTATCCATGGCTTCCTGAAGGTCTTTCCTGGGACCGGCGGGAATGTCCTCCAGCCTTCCTGTGGTACGCAGCTTTACGTTCTTACGGTGAAGCTCGTCGATGTTGCCTTTGATGAACCTGCTGAGAAGCTTCATGATGAAAGCCACCTCGGAGCTTGGGCGTGACCAGTTCTCGGTGGAAAAGGCGTAGAGGGTAAGGTAACCCACACCCAGCTCGCCGCAGACCTCCACGCAGTCGTGAATGGACCGTTCGGCGGCATCGTGCCCCTTGATCCTTGGGAGGCCCCTCTTCCGGGCCCAGCGGCCGTTGCCGTCCATTATGATGGCGATGTGGGACGGAACCGGGGAAAGATCAGACTTCAAGGATCTCGTCTTCCTTGAGCTTCAGTATCCTGTCGATCTCGGCCACTGCCTTGTCCACGGTTTCCTGAACTTCGCCCATGGCCTTCTTCTCAATGTCCTCGGTGATCTCTCCGCCCTTACAGGCCTTCTTAAGGGCATCGTTGGCATCGCGCCTGATGTTCCTTATGGCTGTCTTTCCCTCTTCAGCAAGCTTCTTCACATGCTTGATAAGGTCACGACGCCTCTCCTCGGAAAGCTTTGGAATGGGAATGCGTATCACGGGACCGTCGACGTTGGCCCTGAGGCCAAGTTCGCTGGATTCTATGGCCTTTGCCACATCCGGGGCCGTGGAGGCGTCCCAGGGCTGGACCACCAGGAGCCTGGGCTCCGGAGCGCTGATGCCGGCAACCTGCTTCAGGGGAAGGTTGTCTCCCCATACCTCCACGCGGATGTTGTCCAGAAGCGCCGGGCTCGCCTTGCCGGTGCGAACCACCGACATCTCCTTCGATGTGTTCCGTACGGTCTTGTCGGCCCTCTCCTCAAGGTCGAGCAGTATTTCCTCATACATCTTGATCCCCCTCTATTGTGGTACCGATACTGTGGTCGTTCAGTACTTCGAGAAAGTTCCGGGGGCGGGTCACATCGAAAACGACGATGGGCAGGGCATTGTCCCTGCTTACCGCCACCGCGGCGGCATCCATGACCCCGAGGTTCATCTGAAGGACTTCCCTGTAGGTAAGAGACTCGTACCTTCTTGCGTCGGGATCCCTTTTAGGGTCGCCTGTGTAAACGCCGTCAACCTTGGTTCCCTTGTAAAGGGTGTCGCAGCCGGTCTGGGCGGCTCTGAGGGCGGCGGCGGTATCGGTGGAGAGCAGGGGATTCCCCGTTCCACCGGCAAAGAACACGATGGTGCCTTTGCAGAAAAGCTCCCTTGCCCTTCCCGGGGAGAAGGGTTCTGCGCCTGCTTCAGGCACAGGAAAAGAAGAAAGCACGGCGGACCTGCCGCCGTGCCTTGCAACTGAATCGGATACCGCCAGGCAGTTCATCACCGTGGCGAGCATACCCATGTAGTCCGCTGTGGTCCTGGTGAATGAACTCAGTTCCCTGCCCCTGGCGAAGTTCCCCCCGCCTGTGACCACACCGGTCTGTATGTTCCTGGAAGCGGCTTCGATGAGGATCCCGGCAACGTCATCCACCGTTTCCGGGTGGAAACCCCGGCCTTCCGGCCCGGCAAGGACCTCTCCACTCAGCTTGAGAAGCACCCTTCGGGGTCTGCCGGAGCCGCCATCCATGCTAACCGCCTATCTGGAAACGCGCAAACCTGTTGATCACCATGTTCTCGCCAACCTTGGCGATCGCCGCGGTGAGGGCGTCGGAAACCTTGCCAACCTCGGAATCGTGGATCCATTCCTGATCCAGGAGGCAGATCTCGCTGTAGAACTTGTCAAGCCTGCCCTCGACGATCTTCTCCTTAATATTTTCAGGCTTGCCGGAATCCGCAAGCTGGGAGAAGAGAACTTCCTTTTCCTCCTGGACCCTGTTTTCCGGAACCTGCTCCCTGCCCACGAACTCTGGATTGCTGGCGGCTATGTGCATGGCCACCTGCTTGCAGAAATCCTGGAAAGCATCGGTTCGCGCCACGAAATCGGTCTCGCAGTTTATCTCCACCAGCACACCCAGTTTGCCGGGGCCGTGGATATAAGCGTAAACAAGACCCTCGTTGGCCTGCCTGGAGGCCTTCTTGGCGGCAACCTTCACGCCCTGCTCCCTGAGGTGTTTCAGGGCGGCGTCGATGTCTCCTCCGGTTTCGTCCAGAGCCTTCTTGCACTCCATCATTCCGGCGCCGGAGATCCTTCTCAGTTCCTTGACAGTTTTCGCGTCAACGGCCATTCTATTCCTCCTCGACCTTTTCAGGTTCGGCTTTCTTCTCTTCTTCCACTTCCCCGGCCTCGGCGGCTTCCGCCTTCTCGGGCTTCTTTGCCCTGGCGGGGGCGGCCGGCTTCTCAGGCTCCTCGACATCCCTTCTCTTCCTGCCCTCGGAGCCCAGCAGGGCCGCGTCGGCAAGGGCGCCTACGATGAGGTCTATGGATTTGATGGCGTCGTCGTTGGAGGGTATGGGGTAGTCTACCTCAGTGGGGTCGCAGTTGGTGTCGACCATGGCGATGCAGGGGATCTTAAGGTTCCTTGCCTCCTGGACCGCAATGGCCTCTTTCTTTATGTCCACCACCACGATGACTCCGGGAAGGCCCTTCATGTGCCTTATTCCCTGGAGATACTTGTTGATCCTCTCCATCTCCCTGGTCTTCTGGAGTATCTCCCTCTTCTTGAAGCCCCTGGGCCAGCCCTTCCGTTCCATTTCCTCCAGCTCCTCCAGACGGCGGATGCTCTTGAAGATGGTATTGTAATTGGTAAGGGTGCCGCCCAGCCAGCGTTCGGTCATGTGGAACATCCCTGAACGCTCGGCGTGCTCACGAACACTTTCCCTGCCCTGCTTCTTGGTGGCTACGAAGAGAACGTCCTTGCCCCCGGCAACGATCTTGCTCACAAGGTTGATGGCGTCTTCAAGGTTCTTCTGGGTCTTCTTGAGGTCGATGATGTGGATACCGTTCCGGCTCATGAAGATATAGTTCTTCATCCGGGGGTTCCATCTCTTCTCCTGGTGACCGAAGTGCGCTCCGGCCTCCAGCAGGTCCTGAATCGAGGGGATCTGCATTTTTCTTTGTCCTTTCGGTTCTTCCTCCGGCGAAGGCGGGTGCCATTCCCATTGTGGGAACACCGGGCACCCGCCCCTTTACGCCGTGTGTGATCGAGGCCGGCCTAACGCTTGGAGAACTGGAAGCGCTTCCTTGCCTTGGGCTGACCGTACTTCTTTCTCTCAACGACCCTGGGATCCCTGCGGAGCATTCCCGCGGACTTCAGGGGAGACCTGAAGTCGGGGTTCGCCTCGACGAGGGCCCTGGCAATACCCATGCGGATGGCTCCGGCCTGGCCGGTGATGCCGCCGCCTGTAACGTTAATCACAAGGTCCCAAGACCCGGAGGCCTTGACGGTCTGCAGGGGCTCGAAGGCGTGATCCTTCTGCCTGAGTTCGCCGAAATACTCCGATGGGGTCCTTCGATTGATGACTATGCGTCCGGAACCGGGCCTGAGGTAGCACCTGGCGGTTGCCGACTTCCTTCTTCCAACTCCGATGTACTGTTCCATGCTGCCCCCTGACTACTTGATCTCAAGTACCCTGGGCTGCTGCGCAGCGTGGGTATGCTCGGGACCGGAAAAGATCTTCAGTTTCTTAAGCTGGGCGCGGCTGAGCCTGTTCTTGGGAAGCATTCCCTTGACGGCGTGGGTGAGCACCCTCTCCGGATGCTTGTCCATCATGTCGCGCATTGTGGTGGCCTTCTGACCGCCGGCATATCCTGTGTGGCGGTAGTAAACCTTCTGGTCGAGTTTGCGGCCGGTGATGCGCATCTTGTCCACATTCACAACCACAACGAAATCCCCGGTATCCATGTGGGGTGTGTATACCGGCTTGTTCTTGCCCTGCAGTATCATGGCAAGTTTTGCGGAGAGCCTCCCGAGGGTCTGATCGGAGGCGTCAACCACCCACCAGTCTCGCTTGATCTCTCCGGCTTTTGCAGAGTAGGTCTTCAATTTCCAATCCTCCGAAAAAGGTTGGTGTCCTTTATGTTATTGCATCATCAGTTCTTCGGGGGCTCCGGCGTCAGCCGGGTGTATCCAAGCCCTGCCCCGGGCCCGCTGCCGTGCCAAGGGGTCTCAAATCTGATTGATTCACCGTGAAAAGTCAAGTGTATTAACCAGCTGAGTGAGATTGTCAGGGGTGCAGACCGAGCATCTTCCCCCTTCAAGGGCGTTCCAGACTTCCGGCATGTAGACTGCGGAGCACACCACCAGGTGGAACCCCGCTTCCCTGAGAACGGCGCTCTTGGCAATCAGTGCCAGGGACCTCAGCCGGTGGGGGACACGGCTCTGGAACCCCTGGGGTATCACGGCTGTACCCTGCCGATGAAAGGGGATCAGGATCTCCACGCCTCTGAGCACTTCCGTTCTGAGCGGCCTGGAGAAACCCAGTTCCCTGAGCGCTTTCCATGTAACCTGGTAGATGTACCTTCCCCTCTTTCCCTGCAGATCTTCACCCCTGCAGGTGAGGGAATGGGGCGGGATATCGGGAAGGAGTTCCAGCGATTCCCTCATGTGTTCCGGCAGGGAGGAGGTATCGGGAATCTGCGGATCTCCTGTAATGAGGGCACCCGCTGCAGACCAGAAAAGACGGTTGTTCCTGTGCTTCATTTCCCCAGAGCCTCTCTGAGGACCCTTGCGATGAAGCCCCCTGGATAGCCCCGGCGCTGCAGCCAGGAAGCCGCCCTTCTGAAGGCCCTCTCACCGTCTTCCAGCGAACCGTACCTTTTCCTGACCGCGGCCACCGCTTCCTGGAAGGAGCCGTTCTCCGAAAGCCCTGCCAGGGCTTCGTCCACTGCCGCCTCAGAGGCTCCCTTTCCCAGGAGTTCGACCCTGAGCCTGAGTTTGCCCATGGACCTCGAGGATACATACATGCCGCAGTACCGGAGGTCGTTCACGTAGCCGTATTCCTCGGCCCAGGCAACGGTGTCTTCAGCCACTTCCCGGGGATATTCCAGTGAAACGAGCTTGTCCCTGAGCTGGCCGGTGGTTCTCTCCCTGTACTCGAGGAAACGCCCGGCATCGGATCTGGCGCACCGCAACTGGGCGGCTTGAAGGGCCTCGGGGTCAAGCTCTCCCGAGCCCGGCGGGACATCGGATGGAGCCACAATGTAAGAGCCTGATTGCAGAGTTGCCATGACCCTGTTGCGCCTGAGTTTCCGAAGGGAAAGCAGAGGCTCTATTTTTCCCCCTCCGAAGGCGTGTCGTGCTTGACCATCCCCAGTTTCTCCCGGAGGGAGGCTTCAAGGGCATCGGCTGCCTGCGGGTTCTCGTCGAGGTACTTCCGGGCGTTGTCGCGGCCCTGGCCGATCTGCTGGCCTTCTATGGAGTACCAGGTTCCCCTGCGGGAGACAAGGTCGTGCTCGAGGCCCAGATCGATAAGCTCGCCGGTTCGGGATATTCCCTCGCCGTGGAGGATGTCGAACTCGCATACCCTGAAGGGGGGAGCGACCTTGTTCTTGACCACCTTGACCCTTGTTCGGCTGCCGGTGACCTCCTCGCCGTTCTTGATGGATGCTATTCGCCTGACATCCAGGCGGAGGCTGGAATAGAACTTCAGCGCCCGGCCGCCGGTGGTGGTTTCGGGGTTGCCGAACATGACGCCTATTTTCATTCTTATCTGGTTGATGAAAATGACCGAGCACTTCGATCTTGCAACGGCGCCTGTGAGCTTCCTGAGGGCCTGGCTCATGAGCCTTGCCTGCAGGCCCACATGGCTGTCTCCCATTTCACCCTCGATCTCAGCCCTGGGAACCAGGGCCGCCACGGAATCCACCACAATGGCATCCACGGCGTTGGAGCGCACAAGGGTTTCCGTTATCTCAAGGGCCTGTTCTCCGTTGTTGGGCTGGGATACCATGAGGTTGTCGATGTTAAGGCCCAGCTTCTCGGCGTAACCCGGGTCCAGGGCGTGTTCGGCGTCGATGAAGGCAACCTCTCCCCCGGCCTTCTGGGCATTGGCAAGCATATGGAGCGCAAGGGTGGTCTTTCCGCTGCTTTCAGGGCCGAAGACCTCTATTACCCTTCCCCTGGGAACTCCGCCGACACCCAGGGCAAGGTCCAGTGAGATGGAACCGGTGGGGAAGGTGTCGACCTTCATTTCCGGGGCCTCGCCCAACTTCATTATGGAACCGGTTCCGAACTTCTTCTGGATCTGAAGGAAGGCGGCGTCGAGGGCTTTCTTCCTGTTTTCATTCACCGCTTTGTCTGCCATGGCAACACCTTTCAGCAATTTACCCGAAGTGACCCTGATCAGGGGACTATCTCCTGCCATCGGGGAAGACTATAGTAAACATATGTACCCTGCGCAACCCCGGTTTCATCATCAGCTACCGCCGCGGCTTATTATACTTCAAGTGGATCCGCCCGTTCCGTTCCTGCAAAAAGGAGTACTCCAGGGTAATGGAAACGATAAAGAACATATTCAGAACAGGTTACGGCCCTTCCAGCAGCCATGCAATGGGGCCTGCCAGGGCCGCGGCGCTGTTTGCCGGGATGCACCCGGGAATGACCGGGTGCGTAGTTGAGCTGTATGGAAGCCTTGCGGCAACCGGCAGGGGGCACATGACCGACAGGGCTCTGGAGAAGGCTCTCGATCCCGTGAAGGTGGAGATACGCTGGAAACCAGAAACCTCACTGCCCCTTCACCCGAACGGAATGACATTCAGCGCAAGGTTCCCCGACGGAACGGAGACACAGCCGTTCATTGTCTACAGCACTGGAGGAGGTGCAATAGAATACCTGGGCCGTCCTGAAGAAACACAGGTCTACCCGGTGAATACCATGGATGAGGTCCTGAGCTGGTGCTCCGATACCGGGGCTTCCATCTGGGAACTCGTTTCCAATAGCGAGGGCGAAGGTATCTGGGATTTCCTGCAGGAAGTCTGGAACACCATGAAGGAATCGGTGGAGCGGGGTCTGGAGAACGAGGGAGTGCTTCCAGGGGGCCTTGGGATACCCAGGAAGGCCGCATCCTATCACAACAAGTCCTCCGGCTACTCGGAATCCCTCAGAAGAAGGGGTTCCCTTTTCGCCTTCGCCCTGGCGGCGGCTGAGGAGAACGCCGGGGGAGGAAGGGTGGTCACCGCGCCCACCTGCGGTTCCTGCGGGGTTCTACCGGGGGTTCTTTACTACATGAAAACCTTCCACGGAATAGAGGGGATGAGGATACTCAAGGCCCTGGCCACAGCTGGGCTCATAGGTGCCCTGGTAAAAAGGAACGGCTCCGTCTCAGGCGCCGAGGTCGGCTGCCAGGGCGAGATCGGAACCGCCTGCTCCATGGCGGCAGGAGCGGTGGTACAGCTGTTCGGCGGATCGCCCAGGCAGATAGAGTATGCCGCGGAAATGGGGCTGGAGCACCACCTGGGACTGACATGCGACCCTGTAAGGGGTTTAGTGCAGGTTCCATGCATAGAGAGGAACGCATTCGCCGCATCAAGAGCCCTGGATGCCGATGCATACGCGATAATGTCAGACGGCACCCACAGAATAGGTTTCGACAGGGTGGTGAAGACCATGCTTCAGACGGGACACGACCTTCCTTCGCTCTACAGGGAGACCTCCCTTGGCGGGCTGGCGCTTGAGGGCGGTCAGCTGGAGACCTGAAAGACCCTTTCGTAAACAGGCCCGGCGGGGGTGAGTGTGCTGTTGTACAGTGTTACCGATCCCGCAAGACCGCTGAGTTCACCGGGAAGCTTCACCGAAGGAATGCTGCCGCTCCGGGGCGCCCTTGCAACGGTTACATGGGGTATGAAGCGTCCCTGTGCCTTATCCCCCCTGTCATCGGGGATCTCACCCAGAACGGACGTCAGACGGTATACCGCCCGGGAGAAGCAGCCGGACACCCAGAGGATCCGGGGAGGCGAACCGAAGGTGCCGGTTCTGAAGAGACTGAACTCCACGGGCAGCAATGAGCCCAGGTGCATTTCACTTAATCTGTCAGCGATTTTCCTTGGATTCATATCCCCCAGGAAACGAAGGGTCACATGGAGGTTCTCCAGGGAGGTCCACCTGAGAAAGCCGTAGCGCTCCCTCTCCTCCGCCAGCAGATCGTGAAGACCGCTGCGGGTCTCCCATGGAAGCTCCAGGGCTATGAAGAGCCTCAAACCAGAAGCTCCAGCAGGCTCCCCAGCGCCCTTGATACGGCGCCCTGCCTCACGGTTCCCCTGCCGCCGCCAAGCCTCCAGTGACGTACGCTTTCTCCCCCTGGCACTGAAGCAGCTGTCCACACCGTTCCCACCGGTTTCTCAGGGGAGCCGCCGCCGGGCCCGGCTATCCCCGTTACGGAAACGGCACAGTCCGCGCCGGTGAGATGGAGGACTCCCCTTGCCATTTCCAGGGCTGTCTCCCCGCTCACTGCACCGAAGGATGCCAGGATATCCGGTGAGACCCCCAGAACGGAGGTCTTCAATCGGTCGGAGTAGGTGACCACTCCCCCCTGGTACCAGCGGGAAGCACCGGGAACCGTGGTGAGTTTCCTGCCTATGCCCCCTCCGGTGCAGGACTCTGCCGTGGCCATGTTATAGCCTTTTTCCAGCAGCCTGGCTCCCAGTACCTCTTCCAGGGTCTCGTCCCTGGAAGTGGAGTATACACTTGGCCCCAGAATCGTAAGCACCTCATCGAAAAAGGCCCGCGCTCCGGGGCCGCGCACCTTCAGGTCAACGCGCCCTGGAGAAGGAAGGAAGGCGGGAACCACGCCGTGCTTCCCGGCGGTTTCCTTGAGCCTGTCGTAAAGGTCGTTCTCCTTCAGCCCCCAGGTCCTGATGAAAAGTATCTCACCCGGAGAGCCTGCTCCGGCGCCGGCCTCCAGAAGACAGGGTGCAAGGAGAGCCCCGGATTCGCAGGGAACCCCGGGAAGGCATATCACCGCCCCTCCGTCCTTTCTCAGGACCACACCAGGGGCTATGCCGGCTGTATTGAGTACTGGAACCGCCCCCACGGGGATAACGGCCTGTTTCAGGGCGGAATCCGGCATCCCGAGGCCGTAGAGCTCCTGCCTTGAACGAACCATTCCCTCTGCTTCAGCGTCCCTCTTCATGGCCAGACCCATGGCCTCCGCCACGGCGGCAACCGTAAGGTCGTCGTCGGTGGGACCCATGCCCCCTGTTATCAGAAGAATACGCCCTGGCCGGAAAAGATCCCTTACCGCGCCTGCTATCTCCCCGGATATGTCCCTTACTACCCTGGCCTCCTCCACGGGCAGACCCCTTCGGGCAAGCTCGTCGGAGAACCTCTTCAGGTTGGCGTCCCTGGTCCTTCCGCTGAGCAGTTCATCGCCCACCATGATCATCGCTGAGCTGTGGTACATGACCGCCTCCTCAGAAAACATGAACAGTGGAAGCGGCCAGAAGAACCGCCGCCGCCATCAGTCCCGCGGCAACATCGTCGAGAAGTATGCCCAGGCCTGAATCGATCAGGTCCAGGGCCTTCACCGGCCAGGGTTTGGCTATATCGAAAACCCTGAAAAGAAGAAATGCAGCTGCAATGCCCCAGAGCCCCCAGTGGGAAGGGGCAGCTAGACAGGCTATCCAGCATCCGGCGACCTCGTCTATGGTCACCCTGGATGGATCCTTGCCCCAGAGGGATTTCCCGGCGGAACACCCCGCCCATGAAACGAGAAGGATCCCCGGAAGAAGGGGCAGTCTCAACCAGGGGGGGCACCAGAGGAAAAGGGCGCAGGCGACGATGGAGCCCACGGTGCCGGGCCCCCATGGAAAGTAGCCGGTCCACAGGGTGGCCGCCACCGCTCCGGTGAAAAACCTCCCGGGCCCCTTCACATTCCCAGCCTCTGTACGAGGAGCCTGTTCCGCCACAGGTAGTGCACAGCCGAGGCCACCGTGAGCACCAGGGCGAGCCATATGGACGCGTCCCCAACGGCCAGGACCCCTCCGGGAATATCAGTTCTCTCCACCACGGAGAGCAGCATGAAGAACGAAACGGTGAACATCTGAACCGCGGCCTTCCACTTCCCCAGCCCCGAGGGCAGAATCAGGACACCGGCGTACGCGGCAATGGATCGAAGACCGGTGATCAGCAGTTCCCTCCCCACCACCACATAGGTGGTCCACTGGGGAATAAGGCCCAGCTTTGCAAGGCCTATCCAGGCCAGCGCAACGAGGAGTTTGTCGGCGAGGGGATCCAGGAACTTGCCCAGGTTGGATATCCACCCGTACCTCCTTGCCAGGTGTCCGTCCACAAGGTCGGTCAGGGCGGCGGTGACGAAAACCCCCAGGGCTATCCACCTGGACTCCCTGCTGCCCTCCTGGAGAAGGACCATCACGATGGGGGCCATTACTATCCTGGCCACAGTGAGCCTGTTGGGCCAGTTAAGAGCCATCAGAAACCGTGTCTGCCTTTGAGGGCCTGGGAAAGGGTAAGTGAATCAGCGAACTCCACAAGAGCGCCCGGTGGAAGCCCCCTGGCAAGCTGGGTTACACTTATTCCACGGGAGGAAAGCTGATTGGCTATGTAGGCGCAGGTGGCCTCGCCTTCGGTGGTGGAATCCAGCGCGAGTATCACTTCCTCGGCGCCCATCTCAACTGCCCTTTCAACCAGGCCGGGTATGCCCAGCTCGGAGGGGCCGGTTCCGTCGAGCGGTGCAAGGGTTCCGTGGAGAACGAAATAGAATCCCCTGTACAGACCTGTGTCCTCGATCGACCTCTGGTCAGCCGGGGTGTGCACCACGCATATGGTGTTCCGTCTGGAGGCGTCTGAACATGTTTCGCATATCTCCCGTGAAGTGATGTTCCGGCAGAGGGAACACTCCCTGATATCCCTGACGGTGTCGGAGAGCACCCCGGAAAGCTCGGAGGCCAGTTCCCTGTCGTCAACCAGCGAGAACGCCAGACGAAGGGCGGTCTTCCTGCCTATGCCCGGGAGCTTCCCCAGTGAGGATGCCAGGGAGTCTATCAGGGATTCCTTCACATCATCCCTCCCAGGCCGCCGGGCATTCCCAGGCCGCCCATCCTCTCGCTGGCCAGTTCCCGGCTCTTCTCAACGGCATCGTTGATGGCCGCCAGGATCATGTCCTCAAGTACTTCCACATCCTCGGGGTCCACGGCATCCGGTGAGATGGTAATACCAACTATGTCAGACTGGCCGGTAACGGTCACGGTGACCATTCCGCCTCCGGAGGTTCCCTGGATCCTCTCCTGAGCGAGTTCCTCCTGGGCCTTCATCATGTTCTGCTGCATCTTCTGGGCCTGGGCCATCATCTTCTTCATCTGGCGGTTCATGAATGCACAGCTCCTGTCCTTTTCCTGGTCACTCGCTCTCCGGGATCATGTCGAACAGCCCGGATATCTCCCGAATGACCTCTTTTTCCTTCTCCCTGGTTTCCCCGCCCTCTTCGGGAACTTCCTCAGCGGAGCGTGGTTCTCCTGCCGGCTCGTCTTCAGATTCGATCTCAGCTGCAGGTTCAGGCTCGGGTACCTTTTTCCCCTCAGGCTCCACCCCGGATGGAAGAACCGCTTTCACCGAAACCCTCTCGGTGACCGGCGGGAGTTCGTTAATCCCGAAGGCTATTCCCAGCTTCGAGGCAGTCAGGAGCGCACCCTCCACCGACACCCTGGGAGAGGCACCCAGCCGTATCTGCTCGGCGGCTCCGGAAAGCAGCCTGAGCACGTTCAGAACATGAACGTCGGCTATACCGGCTACAGTGGAGCGAACCAGCTCGAGTTCGCCGTCTGAAAGGTCGTTTATGCCCTTTTCAGCCCCGGCTGAGGCAAGGAGGGCGTTCCTGAGGAAACCATTGAGGGCGTCTATGAGCTCCTCTATGCTGTATCCCCTCACAAGGGCGTCTTCCACCAGCTCCAGCGCTCTGCTGCCCTGGGAGTGGAACACCGCCGAGGAAATGTCCGCCAGCAGGTCTGCCTCCACAAGGCCAAGAAGTCTGGAAACCGAATCCCCTGAAATGCTTCCTCCGGAAAAGCTCACCAGCTGATCCATGATTGAAAGGGCGTCCCTCATGCTTCCCCCGGAGGCCCTGCACACAAGGCTGAGGGCGTCCTGGGTGATGGTTATGCCCTCCCCCGAGGCTTCCCTGCTGATGTACTCCCCCATTACGGAGGATGGTATGCGCCTGAAATCGAACCTCTGGCATCTGCTGAGGATGGTTGCCGGAACCTTCCTGGGTTCGGTGGTGGCGAAGATGAAAATGACCCTGTCGGGAGGCTCCTCAAGTATCTTCAGAAGGGCGTTGAAGGCTTCCCGGGTGAGCATGTGGACCTCATCGATGATGTATATCTTGTATCCGCCCTCGGCGGCTGCGTAACGCGCCTTCTCCCTCAGGTCCCTGATCTCGTCGATGCCCCTGTTGCTGGCTCCGTCGATCTCAAGAACGTCGAGGTGCCCCCCAGCGGCTATCCTGCGGCAGGCCTCGCATTCCATGCACGGGTCGGGGGTGGGACCCTTCACGCAGTTCAGCGCTTTGGCCAGGATCCTTGCGGTGGTGGTCTTGCCTACTCCCCTGGGCCCGGTGAAAAGGTAAGCATGCCCTATCCTCTCACTTTCGATGGCGTTCTTCAGCGTCATTGTAACGTGTTCCTGGGCGATAACGTCGCTGAAGGTCTGAGGACGCCACTTCCGCGCGAAAACAAGATAACTCAAGAGAACCCCCCGTCTGAAAGGAAGCGCCGGCCACCCAGCCCGGATTGACGAGAGCCCGAATGTTGAGGAACAGAGGATCCGGGCAGAATGATCCGCATCACCCGCCACTATCCGCTTACGGCTGCTGCCTTCCGGCCCTGACCGGGTTCACGGCGTGGCGCCGCGCGGGTTCTGCACGAATAGTTCCAAAGTTCCTGACGCATACGGAATACAGCGCCGCGCCGGGTATTCGGCCCCGCTATAGCGGATTGCGGGTACAGGGCACCGCTGGCTCCCCGCCTAGAGTGGCCGGCGGCAGAAGATAGACAAATCCGGAGGACATTTCAAGGCTGAAGGGATCAGGGAACCACTATCAGCCGGTATGTAACCCGGCTGGGAAGAAGGGGGATGCCGGGAAGGGAGACCCCGGCGTAACCGCCGGCTTCCGAACTTCTGCGGTCCCTGTCACCGTTGGAGAACACGGGGTAGTTCCTTATCCAGGGAGCGCCGCCGGCAACGCTGCTCCTTGTCTCCACCACTACTGCTGTGGAGGCAGCCGAATCAGGGGACAGGGATGAGAGCCATGAGGCGCTTTCGGCAACTCCCCCCTCGCGCACCGTGACGATCCGCCGCACAGGGATGATCTCCAGGTTCGCAAACCTTACGGAAACCGCCTGCGCGAGGATCTCCGAAGCGGTATCACCTTCAACGCAGTAGATGCCCGGGGAGAAATTCTCCCACTGGAGGTCGGGCTCGAGGTTCAGACTGACTGCAAAGGAGTCCGATGGAAGGGAATCCAAGGGCTCTCCTACCATTACGGTCTGCAGTGGAAGGGAGGCTGAGATGTCGGGAATCAAAGCCGCTGAATCCGCCGCCATGCTGTCCGCAAGCATTGCCAGCATTCCATGGTTTCCGCCGGATGACGTATCCGGCTCTGCATCGGGGTCAATGGGCTGAACGATCTCCTCGGCCACTGAGTCCGCGGAGAAGATGTCGGACCTGTCCGGTGGCGCCGCTCCGCATGAGAAAGGATCCCCGAATACCAGGTAACCCGCCAGGAGAATGGAGGCAGCCGCTGCGCTGACGGCCTTCCAGGGTATGTTGCCCCCGGTTCTTTCCTTCACTCCGGACACCGCCGCAATGGCAGCCCCCTGCCTGCGGTAGGCCAGCTTCAGGTCCCTGGATAGGCCGGCAACCCATCCCTGGAGGCTCTTCCCGGGGGTCTTCCTCGCCGGCCCGGCAGCCATGTGCTCAAGCTGGATCCACCCACCAGAGGTAAGAAGGAGATAGGTTGTGTCCCTGCGAAGCCGTGTGTGTCCGCACACAGCCTTGCCTTTACTCTGGCAGCCCAGCCACCAGTTCATGTTCCTGACCTTCTTGAGGTACTCCGGATTGCTGGGCAGCATGCGAAGATCGGCTGCCTGGGACCTGTCCCGGACAATGCATCTGACCCCGTCGGAATCCATTCTGTATATCCTGCAGTTCCCCGCAAGGGCATACCACACATGGCTGGCGCTGAAGGCCAGGGCTGCGGCGCTGCACCCCCCCAGCTTCTTCTCCCTTATCAGTTCCGAGGCTTCATCGAAGGCATCACTCAGGGCGTCTTCCACACCGAAGGCCACACCCTCGGCGAAAACATCGCGCACGGTTTCCACAGCAAGGGCCGCCGAGCCGTCATCCTCGGAGGAGGCGTTCTCAGCGACCACCACCACCCCGGCATAGGGATACTCGGTACGGAATCCGTCAGCGGCGATCTTCCTCTGAACGCGGCTCCTCCCAGGCTGCACATGCCATACGGCAGTGGACTGGGAATCGCCGGAGTTCGGTGCGCCCTGTTTCATTCACCTGCCCGTTCGAAAGGTAAAAAAATGGTGGAGATGAGCGGGATCGAACCGCCGACCTCTGCCTTGCGAAGGCAGCGCTCTTCCAACTGAGCTACATCCCCACACGAGCCCCGATAATAGAACATTCGATGCCAGATTCGCAAGTGCTATCCCGTTATCACCACTTTACCGGACCCCGTCACTTCCAGGAACCCGTTCCCCGCGCTGGAGAAGGACACATCGGGGTCCGCGGCCAGAATGCTTCCAGCCTTTACTCGAAGGCCCGGAACCACTGTAAGGTTCTTCCGCCTTCCTGCGGTGAACAGGAGCAGAGAGCATGAACACTCCCCCTGGAGCTTCCTCAATGAGGGTATCTCCGGGACACCTGCGGAAACGCTTCCAACCGCCTCCGGCCTTACCGCCAGCTTGTCTATGCGGACGGTGATTCCCGGTGCGTAGTCAATTATCACCGGGTTCAGGTCTCCCTGACCCATCCAGGCCATTCCGGCACCGCTTATTACACCATCCTCCAGGTTCACATCTCCGGAGACTGCGGTGACGAGACCCACCGTCACCATCACTCTTCCACTGTCCACCCGCATGGCGCAGAGCGAGCTGGCGTCCCCGGGAAGGAG
>DAINQE010000029.1:0-27863 GCA_036743055.1 Candidatus Sabulitectum sp.
AAGATCAGAGATGAATAAAGTTCTCCGCGGGCATGTCCTCCAAAGATCGAGTTGCCGATTCCATTTTGACTCCAATTATGGACATTCCAATACCAAATTGCGAGCATATGATTCTGAATTTAGCTGAGGAGAGCAACCACAAGAGCTTTCTTCGGCCCGGCGGAGAGCCACATCGTCACTGAAGCCGGTGCCGGGGACGAACGCGTCCCGGATGACTCCCGGCGACGCCGAAGCTGTCGGGTCGCAGTACCGGCAGGGCTCTATCAAGGGGTTTCCGCTTCCAGTCCATGGGCTGCTTTGCATATGCCCCGCTCCGAGGCTGAACCCTGTTCCGGCTATGGCGGGAAACATCGGACCATTCTAATGAAGCAGCATCATTCAGCTGCTTCCCAGGGCTGCAGCGGGCTGCATCCGCGCAGCCCTGGAGGCAGGATAGAGGCCGGCAAGCACACCTGATATGCTGCTTGCGGCAACGCCTGAGGCCACTCCCCAGAAACTGAGGCCGGCGGACATCTCGGTGAAAGCCGAGAGTATCCTTGCCAGGAACGCGCCGGCGGCAATGCCCAGAATCCCGCCGGCAATGGCAAGAAGCACGGATTCGGTTATGAACTGCTTCAATACCGCTGACGAGGTAGCTCCCAGGGCTTTTCTCAGCCCAATCTCGGCGGTACGCTGATTAACGCTAACCAGCATGATGTTGGCGATGCCCACCGAACCCACGAACAGCGATATTCCCGAAAGGCCCAGAAGGGCTGCGAAGAGCCATGCGGAAACCTCGCTGAACCCCTCCTGCAGCTCTTCGGTGCTCATTATCTCAAAGTCGTTTTCCTGGTAAATGGTGAGGCCCCTCAGGCTTCTCATGGCTGTCTCTATGTTCTCAAGGGCCTTGTCCATGACCTCGGGGGATTCCACGAGAACCATCATCACAAGGTTCTCACCCAGGGGAGCCCACCTTCCGAAGAGCGTGTACGGGACCACGATCATGTTATCCTGATCCCTGCCCATGGTCTCGCCTTTCTCCTCAAGAAGACCGATGACAGTTACTGGGCTCCCTTCTATGATGATCCTTTCTCCAAGGGGAGATCCCTGATCGAACAGCCTTTCGGAGGCTGTGGTTCCAAGGAGGCAAACCGCACTGGAGCCGGATACTTCTGATCTGGAGAAGAACCTGCCCTCTGTTACCGTCCTTCCCGCCACATCCGGCCAGAGATATCCGGTTCCGGTGACTTCGGTGTTCATCTCGATACCGTCGGCTGTTTTCACGCCCACCATGGTGCTTGCCACCGGTACAGCGGCGGAGACCTCATCAAGCTCTTGCAGGTGATCGGCGTATTCCAGCTGAAGCTCCGGCCTTGTGTTCTCCTCCCTGGCTTCACCGCCGTGTCTGCGCGGGCCTGCGGTGCGTGCTATGTAAACCGTGGTGGTCCCCATCTCCTCGAAGGTGGAGTTCACCTCCCCTGTGAAGCCCTGCAGCACGCTTGTAACCGCGGTCATGGTGGATATGCCGATGACGATGCCCAGAACGGTGAGAATGCTTCGCATCCTGTTAGCAGCCAGTGCTGTGAAGGCAGACCTTATGTCATCATTCATATCGAAGCGCTTCCACCGGGCTGAGCCCGGAAGCCTTCCAGGCCGGATAGACACCGAAGACCAGCCCCACAAGGGAACTGAATCCGAGGGCTACGGCCACCGACCATCCGCTTGTCTCTGCCGGGAGTGGGGTGAGCCTCCCCACCGCGGCCACAACGAGTCCACCCAGGAGAAGACCGATAAGACCGCCCAGGAAGGACACCGAAACAGCTTCCCCAAGGAACTGGGCGACTATGGTGCCCCTGGTGGCGCCCAGCGCCCTTCTGGTGCCTATCTCCCTGGTCCTTTCCGTTACGCTCACCAGGGTGATGTTCATTATCCCTATTCCACCAACCAGGAGGGATATGGCTGCGATCCCTATGGTCACTGCGCTGGCCGCTGAGAGCAGGGCATTCACTGAGCTCATGGCACCCTCCTGGGTTACGGTGTAGAAATCGCTTTCATCCGAAAGTGTCAGGCCTCGAATGTTCCTGAATGCCTCCTCGACCTTTGTAAGGGTCTCGTCGAAGTCCTCTCCATCCAATGGAACAACAGTTATCGTTACCTCCGTCCCTGGTCTTCCGAAACCGTTCTGCCAGGATCCGAAGGGTATTCTTATTCCGCTGTCCATGCTTGCGCCGAATGCGGAACCGGAAGCCTCTTCGATACCTACCACGGTATAGATGTGTCCTGCGACCCGTACCGACGAACCCAGATCATCGGCATCCAGCTCCAGTGTTTCCGCCAGGTCAGCCCCCAGGACGCATACGTCGGCCCCCCTGGAGAACTCTGCCTCTGTAAAGTACCTTCCATGTTCCACTGAAATGCCCATAACAGTTTCCGATTGAGCCGATGAGCCTGTGAGGGAGACACCGGCGGCCGTCTCGGAGAGGGTTCTCACCGTCACCATGGAACGAGCCTCCCACGACACCAGAGCATAGTCCGATGCCGCATCCGCGAGCAGTCCGGCATCTTCTACGGTTATCTCCGGCCACGATCGGCTCTTCCTCATCTCCTCGAAGTCGGTGAAGTCGGGGTTCTGTCTTGTGATGCTGAAGGCATTGGAGTTCAGCATACCCTGGAACTGTGACTCCACGAAGCCGCCCACACCGGAGAACAGCCCCACCAGAGCCACTACTGCGCCAACCCCGGCGGTCACTCCCAGTGAAGTGAGGAAAGACCTCACCGGATTCTCCCTGAGGGAGTCCATACTCGTTCGGAATATCTCTGCAGGGTTCAAAACGAGGTGTCGCTTTCTATCCTGCCGTCGCTGATGCGTATTGCCCTGGTGCCCCTGCGTGCGATGCCGTCGTCGTGGGTTACCATGAGAATGGTTTTCCCCTCGTCGTGAAGCTCGTCGAACAGTTCAAGTATCGACTGCCCCGTCCTGCTGTCCAGGTTCCCTGTGGGCTCGTCCGCAAGGATCAGCGCAGGATCGGTAACCAGGGCGCGGGCTATGGCCACCCGCTGTCTTTCGCCTCCGGAAAGCTGATTCGGCCTGTGGAAGGCCCTGGATGCCAGGCCCACCCTCTCCAGCATTGCCATGGCGGCTTCCCGTCTATCAGCCCTTTTCACTCCTGCATAAACCAGTGGAAGCTCCACGTTCTGCACCGCTGAGGTCCTTGGAAGCAGGTTGAATGTCTGGAAAACGAATCCCAGGAACTTGTTCCGCAACCCCGCCAGTTCTCTGTCATCCATTCCCTCAACCGGTTTGCCCATCAGGCTGTAGCTGCCTGAAGTGGGTCTGTCCAGGCAGCCCAGTATGCTCAGTGCGGTGCTTTTCCCCGAGCCTGAAGCTCCCATGAGGGTCGCGTACTCTCCGGGCATTATCCTTAGTGAGATGCCTGCCAGTGCATTTACCTTTATCTCACCCATGGCGTACACCTTCGTGATGCCGTCAGCGTCCACCACCGGCACCCGGGGGCGGGCCGCCGAAGGGCATCGGGCCTCCCGGGCCACTGCCGGATCCATCGCCGTCTCCATCGGAATTCCTTTCCGTGCTGTCGCCGCTCTGAAGGGAACGCAGCGATTCCACAGGCCCGGAGATAATCCTGGCGCCAGGTTCAATGCCGGACACCTCTATCTCCATAACGCTGCTTATTCCGGTGGTCACCGGAACGCTTTCTATGGTGCCGTCATCCATGAGGACAAGCACGGATGGAACCGAAGCAGAGGGATCCCCGGGGTCCGGTCTCTCCACGATGCTCTGCACCGGAACGGCAACGCAGTTCTCGGAACGGGCTGTTACTATCTCCACCGATGCCGACATCCCCGACCGCATGTACGGGTGCACCGAGTTCAGCCGCACGAGCACCTCAAACTCGGCGGCTGTCTCTCCGCCCCCGTTGCTGGAAGCACTCAGGCCCACTTCCTCCACGATCCCGGTGAATGTCTGGTCCGGCAGGGCGTCCAGTACCACCTCGGCTTCCATGCCCTCGCCCACGGAAACGATCTCGCTTTCCACCATGGTAACCCGCACCAGGAATGCAGACATGTCCTCAACGGTGAGCAGCACGGTACCCGCGTTGTTCATTGTGCCCTGCACCGCCATTTCCCCCTCCTCGACGTTCAGGGCGGTTACTATGCCGCCTGAAGGAGAGAGGTACGAGGTCTTTTCCAGCGAGTTCTCGGCGATGCTGTATGAGAAGTACGCCCTGTTCAGCTCCTGCCTGCGCAGCTCCCTGTTCTCCCGGGCCACAAGCAGTTCCTCATGGCTGGAGAGACCCCGGCCGTTCAGCTCCGTGACCCGCTCAAGCTCCCTCTCCGCCTGTGAGAGGGCTATTGTGGCCGTCTCGATCTGTGAGGCAGCTGTATTGAGGTTTGCCCTGGCCTGGGTTGTCTCCAGTTCCAGCAGCAGCTGTCCGGCCTGTACGGTATCTCCCTCCTGCACATGTATGTGCTCGATGAGCCCGCCTGTTTCTGCGCTTATGTCCACCCTGCTCAGGCCCTCTAGCATTCCGGTGCCGTCGGCTCTCTCCTCCAGGGTCCCGATCCCGGCGATGGTGGTCTGCAGCTCAACACCGTTGTCCGGCCCGCCCCGGAGCAGAGGCAGCAGCAGTAACGCACCAGCGGGTACCAGTATCAAAAGCCACCATTTCCTTTTTCTTTTCATTTCAGTCTCCCGACCTTACATCCATGCCGCAGAGCACCCTGTATTCAGCTTCCTGCAGCAGGCAATCAATCCTTGCCTCGATCAGAGTGTATTCCGACTCGGTGAATTCCCGTCTGGCTTCGATAAGATCGTCCAGCGCGGCAGATCCCGCTTCGTATCTGATCTCCTGCAGTTCCAGGCGCTGTGAAGCGTACTCAACCGACAGCCCGGCCAGCTCAAGTTTCTCCTGTGAGGAGATAAGCTCCCTGCGGATGGTGTTCAGAGAAGCTTCCAGGGCTCGTCTTTCCAGTGAGAGGGACGCCTCCGCCGAGATGGCCGAAGCCCTGGCGGAGTTCATACCGGCAGATATTCTCCCTCCGTCAAAGATCGTGCGGGACATGGATATCCCCACCGACCACGACCGTGACCCGTCCAGTGATCCTATGTCGCTGCCTGAGCCGTTCCAGTTGTAAGACCCGTTCACCGACAGAGAGGGGAACCTCTCCCTGCCCGATGCGGCGCAGTCGATTCCCGCGGCCTCAAGGCGCAGTTCAGCCGCCTGCAGGGAAGGGCTTCCGGTGAAGTCCCGGGGCAGGGCCTCAAGCTCCTCCGCCTGAAGCGTTGAAGGCAGGCGCGGACCCACGGTCCAGACGGTGTCCGGCACTCCTGCAGTTCTGCAAAGTTCCTCCAGATAATTCCGGCTCTGGCTTTCTGCCTCCATAAGCGCTATTCGAGAGGAGGTTTCCTGTATCCTGGCGGACAGCACCTCACAGCCTGTTGCGGCCCCCATCTCCGCCAGCACTTCCGTTCTTGCGAGGAGAACGCTGTCCCTGCACACAGCCTCCCAGGCGGAGAGCACCTTCATCATTGCCCCGGATGTCCTGTAGTAGGCTGATGCCACCGAGAGCTGCAGGGAAAGGTTCCCCTCCCGCTGCTGAAGCAGCGCGATCCTCTCTGCAATGGAGGCCGACTCGAGCCTGAGCCAGTCGCTTCCACCGGAGACAAGCACCGGCACCGAGAGCGTTATTCCTCCGGAAACTGCGAGATCCCCCTGCTCAAGGTCCCCGTCAGGGTCCTCCATCCAGTTCGTTCCCAATGAGCCGGAGGCTGAAAGGGTGGGCAGAAGCGATGCCTTCGCCAGAGTCCTGGAAGCTTCAGCCTGCACTACCTCGCAGCTGTCCATGACCAGCTCAGGGGAGCTGGACAGAGCGAGGGCCATCCACTGGGACAGGTCAGCCTCAACGGGTTCTGCGGCCAGGATCATCAGTAGCGGTATCGTGTTCATTCTCACTCCTGTTCTTTGCCGGGAAGATTCCGGATGGAAGTAACAGGATTCGTTCTGAACTGTAACAGAATATTACAGACATACCGGGGTACAAACTGTTACAAACGGTATACATGGCGGAAATGGAGCGCTTCTATCGTACCATTCCACAAAGGAAAGGAGACGAATGAAAGCGCTCACACCAGTTCTGATACTGGTTTCCATGGCCGCAGCCGACGGCATACTTCTCGTGAACATCACCGGCTTCGAAAGCGATGCTGGCCAGGCTGTGCTTGTACTGTTCACCGAAGAGGAATGGGGCTTCCCTCCGGATCCGGACAATGCCGCGCTGGTCTACCGGCTGGACATCGTTGATCAGGCGGTGAACACCGAGATCGGCGGAGTTCCGGAGGGGGACTACATCGCCCTGGCTTTCCACGACGAGAACGAGAATGGCGACATTGACGCTTCCGACGAACCCATGGGAACCTCCTGTGAGCCCGAGCAGGGCAATCCGGGAGGTCCTCCGCAGTTCTCGGAAATGTGCTTCACCCACGAAGGGGCCGCATCATCCCTTAACATCACGGTGAGAAAGATGACCCGCCCAGGCGGAGCCCCCGGAGGCGGAGGCCCCAGGGGAAGCGGAAGACCCTTTTAGCCGAAGGCCGCCGGGAAGAAAGCCTCCCCCCGGCGCCCCTTCGGCTGGGAACGGCGGTACTGCCGCCGTTCCCGCTCTTTCACCAGGTATCCAGTGATCTACCGCTCCCGGAGCAGGAGCGAGTACACAGCTTCGTCCACGAACCCGGTGCCGGGAACGAACACATAGTCCCTCAGGATTCCCTCAAGGGTGAAGCCCAGCTTTGAGGCGATGGCCACGCTTGCGGCGTTCTGTGGATGGCAGCGTATCTCGATCCTGTGAACCCCCAGGGAATCGAAGCCCAGGTCGATAAGCGCACTGGTGATCTCCGTGGCGTACCCCTTTCCCCAGCATGAACGGGCGAGGTCAAGCCCCAGCTCCACCCGGAAAGAGGAGGGCGACCAGTAATGGAGCGCCGCGGTTCCCACCAGCAGGGAAGGAGCCGAGGAAAGGTAAACGCCCCAGCGGAATGAAGTGCCGGAAAGGAATGCGGACCTCCAGGAGGATATCAGGGCCGCGCAGTCATCCACCGATGAGGTCACAGGCCTCTGCATGTACCTCATCACCGTTGCGTCGCCGTATATGCCGAACAGGGCAGAGGCGTCGGACAGTTCAGGAACCCGAAGCAGGCACCTTTCGGTGGAGATCTCCCTGGGGATAGAACAACCTGCTGAACTCACTGCATCTCCCAGTCCATGGATTAAGGGCCTCGAAGACCTACTTCAGCAGGACGAACCTGGCGGGTTCAATGCCCCCGTCGGGGAACACCACCGAATAAACGCCCCCCGGTAGTGATGAGATGTCGAACTCCGCGCATCCGGTACCGTCAAGTTCGCCATGACCCGCCATCCGCCCGGTGAGGTCCATTACCAGGTATTGTGCTCCGCCGATGCCGCCGGTTACCGGAGAAATACTGACATGACCGCCCCGGGCAGGGTTGGGAAAAACGCGCACAGTTCCTTGGGGAGCCGGAGATGTCTCTATCCCAGAGGGCCCTAGAGGGTCGGCCAGGGCCGCGAAGAGCCCTATGGAAGCGCGGATCGCATCGGTGCCGTAGGGAAAGAAGGGCAGGTATTCGCTCAGCAGATCCGTTGGCTGGTGGTAGTTCGGGTTATAGCCGCCCCATATCTCGTCCACATTCGCTTCGGCTACTTCGATGGCGGTGTAGCCGTACTGCCAGAAGGAGGCATGGTCGCTGGGGGCTCCGGGATCGTATGTGACCCTGGTGAAGATATCGGGGGAATACCGGGCGAACATCTCCCCCGCGGCCAGCGCAAGGGGTTCGGACTGATCATCATAGGGTATGTAGATGGAATCTGCGGCGTAGGGGGCGTAGAGCACCATGTCGAGATTTATGGCGCCAAGGATGTTGTCTCCAGCCTGATAGGCCTGCTGCACGTAATACTCGCTGCCCACCATCCAGGCCTCTTCCGCGGCGAAGAGAACGAACCTCACCGTATTGGCGTAGGTGTATGGGGCCATCACCCGAACCGCTTCCAGCACCGCGGCGCTTCCGCTGGCGTTGTCGTCTGCGCCTGGGGCGGTGAGGGGGTTGGCGCAGTAGGAATCCAGATGACCGCAGATTATGTAGATGTCATCCGGATTCACAGTGCCCGGTATTTCAGCCACCACATTGCTCATATCCACTCCGGAGTAGCTGAATGTCTGCAGTTCGCAGAAAACCCCGTGGGCCTCTATCCAGGTGTCGGCCCAGTCGGCGCATGCGGCGTACTCCGGGCTGGTCATGTACCTGGTTCCGTAGCTTTCCATGTGGCTTATGTAAGACTGAATGGAGTCCTGCAGAACCGCCGCTACTATCTCGTCCACCAGCGCCGTGTCCACACTGCTGCTTCCCCAGCAGGGCAGGAGCAGGCGCCGGTGGTGAGCCTTCAGGGGTCTGAGAAACCCGGCCCCGGGAACCTCCACCGGGCCGATGACAGGCTCGGGCAGCCGGAGCAGGATCAGTCTTCCTGTTTCGATGACCACCTCACCTGGCAGGGCAGAGTATCCCTCCCCTGCCTGGGCCCGGTAGAGTATCCGGTAGAAGTTCAAATCAACAGGGGCTTCCTCAACCAGGGTCCAGTCGAAACTTTCAGGGTCAAGGTCCCCCAGTATCGCCAGGAAGCAGTCGGACTCCAGATGCACCATCACGGCTTCATCGACCCAGGCCATATCCCCGGAGTCCCTGAAATCGCCTTCCACGAACACCAGGTCTCCCGGGGCGGACAGCAATGCAGCCGCCATGAAAAGGGCCAGTGCCATGTTACCTCCTGTCGGATCAAATCATACTGAATTACCATGAAATCAAGCCGCGCTACTCCCTCTGCAGGTAACAGGAAGAGAAGCCGGAATGGTTCCCTGTGTTAATAAGGCAGCGGGAACCCGTTGTCCATACGGCCTTCCACGGGCTGCCTGTTCTCCAAAGTGTGAGGGGCCTATAATGTCCGGAGAGATCCAGGCAGCAGATTGCAGGGAGAGATCATATGGGCACTGAGATACTTACCGTTACGATCATTGCCGGCGTTTTCTTCATCGCGCTGGTCATCTACCTTTTCCTCAAACCCAAAGGAGAAGCGGCAGGCACTGAAGCCTCCCCTTCAGAGGAGTTCAGTCTGCAGGCCTCTCCTGGGAACGGCGCCGGCTACAAGCTCTGGCTCAGGTACGACATAAACTGGGTGGGGCGGGAGCACGCCTACGGTCTTACTTTCGACCTGGACATGGCCATCGACGGCCAGAACTGCTTCAAAGGGCAGCTCCGTACCGGCTCTCAGGCGGTGAACGAGGAGGACAGGGCGCGGATTAAGGAGAACCTCCGCGCAGGTATCAAGAAGCTTCCAGAGGGGGTCATATCCCCCACCAGGGTGAAGTGCTCCAGGGGCAGGAGCGGGGGCATATGCTACGAAAGGGCCACCATGGCCATTGCCCGTACAGGCCCCAGAAGACCCGGCTCCCTGATAACGGTTACCGGAAAGGTCACCCCGGCGGAGGGCACCTCTGTGAACTCCCTCTACTTCTTCCTGGCCCGGTAGGGAACTTCAGACTGAACACACCGCCGTTTTCCACATCTACCCCAGGCGTCAGATGCTTCCCCTGGTCACTTTGAACTGGAATGGATCAGTCTGAAAAATTACTGAAACACCAACATGTCAGTATCACAGGGGCAATCGTTGGCATGAATCATGGAAGAGTTTTTCCGGTGAAGATAGTGGTGCGGCAGCCGGCAGAAACCGGCTGCCCTGAATGAAGTCTACCTTATCTCGGCCTGGAAGGCTCCTTCTATGGAGGTCCAGTTATCTGCTGCCTGGAAGGTTCCTGTTATCATATCTTCGGTTACGGAGGTTATTTCCACCGCTGCGCCGGTCATGGAAGATGCTACGAATGAGATGGTGGAGCCGCCTGTGACCATAACCCCTGCTTCACCGGTGAACTCGCTCCCGGTGCAGGTTAGATCATATGTGCCCACGAGAGGGTCACTGTCCGGAGGCAGGCTGAGGGTAAACTTGATAATTCCCTGCCCCGGCTCCCTTGCGATCGTGTTCAGGTTTTCATCCGTATCGAAGTTGGCAATGAATATTCTGCATGTGCTTCCCGTGGCATACTTTTCAACAAAAGCCTGCTGGGCTCCTATACTCGACCAGTCCACAGGCACCTCGAGATTAGTGTAGCCGCCGTTGGTTGACTCAACCACAGCCCGGGCTTCTACTGGTACCACGGCCTCAGCCGTGTTGGTTTCCACTGGGTCATCTGTTGTTTCAGTAACTTCTCCGGCGGTTTCGTCTGCTTGTTCTGAAACAGTTTCACCTGTTTCCGCCTGCTCTCCTCCGCATGCCAGCACCAGAAGCATCAGTCCCAGGATGATCGCTGCAAATTGATTACCTGCTCTCACTGGATTCCCTTCTTCCTTGGATGAAAAAACAAATACCCGCGGAATCGAATAATTTCCCCTCCGCGGAGAAGTAATAATACGAAAAGAATCAGGAGACCGCAATGAAATGAACCATGATCATTGAGGATACTGTGCTTCCTTTGCTGGTACTCGCCAGTATCTCAAGGGTATACAAGTGGAGTGTCCCTTCCGGGCATGTGAAGGGGACCGTCGCCGGCGGGCATGAAGAAGCATCCGCTGCGATATCAGGCCTGGTGCGACGATGTTTCTTCCCTGAGGGCGACGGAGAGCAGCGAGGCCAGTTCCATGCCGGCTTCCCTGGCGGTTTCCGTATCCCGGAAGGTGAGGCCCGTGGTCATGAGACCCTCCCCTGAGGTGTGGAGCATCAGTCTGTATCTGAGTGTGCTCTCTGAAGAATATCCCTGCAGAACTACACTCTCGATGTCGGACCTCTGCAGCTTCCTGCTGCCGAAGCCGCAGAAGGCTGTATTCCTCACCGTGACCATGCCCGTGGATGTGTCCACGGTGATGGTGCCGCTTCCCAGGGTCCTTCCCAGTACCATGATGGAGAACACGAAGCTGAGAATGAAGATGGGCACTATGGCGTATACGGCGGGATTCGCATCCGAGGATCTCAGCACGAACAGTATCACCGCCATGAACACGAAGCCGAAGAACCCCATGCTCACAAGCACCACCTTCCGGGTCGAGGTGCCCCTTCCAGCCGCTCCGACGCTCCTGAAAACCGCGCCCTCCTCCTTGAAATGCTTCATCTTTCATCCCTTCTGGTAAACGACTTTCTGTTCAGGACATTCTCCGTACCCTTGCTCAAAGCGGGATCTCCGGCCTGGGCGGGTCTTCCAGCAGGCTGAGAACTTCGGATGTCCCATACTCGCCTCCCCAGAACCTCACCCTGGCCAGTGAAGGATCCGACTCAACCGTGGTGCCTTCCACGAAGGGGTCGTAGAACTTCTCCTTCAGCATGTTCCGCCAGGCTTCGGCTGAGAAAGCACCTCTTGATGCCCTCTTGGCCGCCGGTACCCTGGGCCAGAAAACCTCGTTCCAGAAGAGAAGGTACCTGGGATCCGAGAAAACATTATCCCATGTGATCCCCATGAACTCCGCCATGAACCTGTGGCTGTTCCTAAGCTTCGCAATGCTGTCATCATTGGGTCCGAAGGACTCGATGGCCTGGGCGCATGCGGGCAGCAGCCCTATGACCTCCAGGTACAGGGCATCCCACGGGTGCTCGGTGTTGGACATTTCGGCCATGCGGATGCCCTCGTACTCCAGTTCGCAGACGGTACCCACCCTTGAATAGGTCTCCATGGCGTGCCTCTGCTGGTAAAGAACGGTGGGGGAGTGGGTGGACTCCGCCTGGGAGAGGGTTTCCCCGGCGGCTTCGATAAGGGGGATCCTGCTCATGTCCAGAAGCACCGGGTCCTCCATGAGAAGGGCGTTGAAGTGAATGGCATCTTCCGCCTGTTCCTCAAGGGCGAATATCCTTTCGTAGTAGACCTTCTGCTTTTCCCGCTGCTCAGGGGGCATGGAGTCATAGGCCACGTGATATCCCGCTGCGGGAACCGACGCCGGCGGTATCTCATCGGATATCTCGCCCCGGGCTGCCAGGGCCTCTATCTCCGAAGGGGGCAGGGGAGGCTCGCTGGCAAGCTCGCCCAGGAGAACCGCGGTTTCGCTGAAAAGGGGGTCCATGCTTATGGCGGCCATGTCGGCTCCGTTCTCGGCCTTTTCCACAAGCTTTCCGATCATTTCCTTTACCCTCAGGAGCTTCGCGTTCGAAGGCCCCAGGCTCGATTCATAGTTCGATACCGAAAAGGCGAAACCGTCCAGCATCTGCTTCAGGGTGCTATCCACCGCACACCTCCTTGAACACCTTCTCCAGGAAACCCATCTGGAAGTCCGTAAAAGGAATCCTGTCCCTGTAGGGCCTGTGGGTCATTATCTTCTCCCAGGTTACCGAGGGATCAGCCTCCAGCATCTGTTTCCAGTACTCCCGGAACACCACCAGATCCCGCTCCCTGTCCGAGGAACCCGCCCCATCGGTGCATAGCTGGAACAGGGAGGATATCACCGACCCCAGCGCGTTCAGCGCCTGATCCTCAAGCTTTCCCAGCCCGGCTTTCTCCTCGAACTCCGTAAGCATGGCGCTCAGCTCCGCCTGGGTGGAGGCTCCCTCTATCACCGAAAGCCTCTCCCTGTTCTCCCGGGCCTTCATCTCGTGGCCCAGGGCGGAATACAGGGCGCAGCGGTTGCGGTACCGGTCCATGGCATTGGCCTTTCCCGTGGAGAGCATGTTCCCGGTCTGCTGCACCTTCCTCTTGAAGGCTCCCGGCGAGCCGGCTTCCTCAAGGAGGGACAGGTAGTGGTTGCAGTCGGCTATCATGGCCCGGTGCAGTTCAGGCCGGGAGTCGAACTTCTCCAGCTGCGCGGTGAAGTACCTCTTCTGCATCTCGAAGGCGTCTGTCATTGCCATCCTTCCTGTTTGAGTACACAGCCTGCAATACCACAAGCAGACCCCGGCGGCAAGTACATGAAAAGGGCCGGCGCAGTGCACCGGCCCTAACTTAAGAAGCTACTAGAATGTGGCCTTTATGGCTCCCCAGGTAGTTCTGTCCAGAGCACTGGGCGCCCAGTCGATGTCCAGCTTGAAGAGGTTGTCATTCTGGGGGTAAACCCAGAGATATTCCCCGTCGTAGTCTACTCCGCCGGCGGAACTGGTGCTCTCGGTGAAGGTGGTGGACCATACCGGGGTCATGTTCGGGCTGCCGTCGGGGTTCAGCTCGAATATGAACAGGTTGTCGGAACCAGTTATCTGGCATGCCACGAAGAGCCAGTCCATGTACACCGACATGCCCGACACCGAGGCAAAACTGGCCGTGGACCATGTAACGGTGCTTTCGGTGCCGGTGTAGTCGCCCCAGGCGATCACATCGGTGAAGAAGTTGGAAGCGTAGAGATTCCCATGCCCGGCTGCCACGCCGCACACCGCCTGCCAGCCAGCGGGGCCGGCCAGGTCCTTCATGAAGTATGGGGAAGCTCCTGTGGTGGAAACATCGTATATGGCGATGTTGCTCCCGGCCCAGTCTCCGAAGAAGAACTGGTTCGGCGAACCGGCGTACTCACAGTAACCCATATCGTCGGGGTCAACGCCGCTGTCGATGGGCCAGGTGTTGCCAGTGGCCGTTCCCGTGCCCATGTCGAACTCATGGTTAACGACCGGTGTGTACTGGGAGATCCAGATGCTGTTGGGTATCTCCCTCTGAATGGCCAGGCCGTAGGCGGATGATAGGCCAACTGCGAAGGACTCAACCACGGTGTATGTGCCGCGAACCTGCGCAGGGGGGTTGTAACCGGACGATCCGGTTCTTTCTCCGAAGGCAAGGGTGACACACAACACCAGCAGAACAATGAACAAGTATCTCATGCCCGCTCCTTTCCGTGCTGCGTTCCAGAAAGAGAATAAAGGTAACCCGGGGTACAGGTCAAAGACCTGCAGGAGCGCAGGTTACAGCACTCCAGTCCTGCCTTGAGCCATTCCGACCGTTCTGTATTAAAAAGGAAGGGCCATCTTCCCGCTGCATTTCATGGATGAGGACGATTGACCGGAGGTGGTTCCGCGGGTATTCTTTTACCTGATTTGGAGCCGGGATGGTCATCGGCTCCTGGAAGTTCCAGTTTAGGGAGGGTTTGGGATGAAGAAGATTCTTGGTCTTTCGACGGTTGCCCTTGTTCTGCTTCTTTTCACGGGAACCGCAGTTGCAAAACAGTCGGGTTCAGGGGCAGAGGCCGCACTGGTCGCCCTGCCCATGGTCATCTTCGGCATTGTCGTGGGCCTGTTCATGATCATCTGCCAGTGGAAGATCATCGAAAAGGCGGGCAAGCCCGGCTGGGCTTCCATAATCCCAATCTACAATGTCATAGTTATGCTTCAGATAGCAGGCAAACCCGAGTGGTGGTTCCTCCTGCTGCTGGTTCCCGTGGCGAATGTGATCATTGCGATAATCACGATCATCGCCCTGGCGGAGAAGTTCGGGCAGGAAACCGGCTTCGCCATCGGAATGCTCTTACTCCCCATCATATTCTATCCCATCCTTGCCTTCGGCGACGCGAAGTACCAGGGCTGAAGAGAAGCTGAACAATGCCCCCGCCCCACGGCGGGGGCTTTTTTTCACCGGAGGAGCACGGGCATATTCAGGCAGTTCCATGAAGGCCAGGCAGTGAAGAAAAAAGCGGAAGGAGCAGTTCAATGAAACTCAGCTCGCACATTCTCAAGGCGGCACTGCTCTGCGCCGCGGCTGTCTCGGTGTCACTGGCGTTCACCGATGAGGAACTCGAGATGTACGAAAGGCAGTCACAGGTCCAGGGAGATCTGCACACGGCGGACTCCATCATAACCAAAGGTACCATTGTGGATCTGGACTTCACCCTCTCCGACTTCCAGTTAGCCTCGCTGGACGCAGAGCAGCTTGTGCTCCTCAGGAACTCCATTTTCGCCAGGTACGGCTACACTTTCAGCGACAGCGCGCTGACAGAGCACTTCATGTCGTTTCCATGGTACGCTCCTGTAAATGACGACGTCTCGGATTACCTTACCCCGGTTGATGAATGGAACATCCGCCGCATCCAGTTCTACGAGGAAAGCCTCACAGAAGAAGCGGACACCGTGCCCGATGAAAGCCACCTGGTCGGTTTCTGGCACGGCAGCGCCGCCGTGGGCTCGGGGTACAGCAGGCGTTTCTTCTTCTTTCCCGACGGCAGGTTCATTTACCGGGAGAACAGCATGGACGGCTCCCGCAGGCTTATTGAGATATCCGGGGAATGGAAGCTGCGTGGTTCCCATCTGGTGCTGAAGGCCGATTCGTTGAGATATCTCCAGGGCGGTTACATAGCTGAGCCCTACGCCTCCTATGGCTCGGACTTCGTGATAGAAGCTGCGGAAGAGACCGGAACTGCGCTTGATCCACCGAAAGTGTTCAGCATGCCCATGAGCGATTTCACCGGGAACTACGCAGCTTCGCACCCTGAAACCGATCTCGACCACCTCACAGTTCCCTTCATGGGAATAGGAACAGGCGAGTACTGGAGGATATCCAGCGATCCATACGCTGATCACCTTCACTGAACCATGGATACAGTGGAGCTGCGCAGGGGGTTATGTTCAAAGGAACTGTCATGCCGAAAAGATTCGATCGCAATAGAGGTGCATTATGCTGGCTCTGGTGAAAAAGCCCCATATTGAACTTTCGATCCATGGCGAACGGGCATCCGAGCTCGTGGAGTGGATCAGGAAGAAGTATGACATCGTTGTACTGGCGGATGATCCTGAAGAGGACCTTGTCTCCATAGAAAGCACCGAGTTCTGGATGGGAATGGAGAAGAACCGGGTAGGGAACCTTCTTGCCGGCGCCCGCCTGAAGGCCGGTCTTACCCAGGCCCAGCTGGCTGAGAAACTCGGTATCCGTCAGAACATGGTCAGCGACTATGAATGCGGGCGCCGCAGCGTTTCCGATGCCATGGCCTCCCGTCTGAGCAGTGCCCTCATGGTGAACGAAGAGCACCTGAAGTACGGTGACGCACCGGAGGAATGAAGCAGTCAGTTGTCCCCGGCACAGCACGCCGGGGAACACCAGACTCCGGCGCTGGTAACTCACTCCGGCTTATTGACCTGCCATATTCCTTCGGATATTTTGTGATACTGCCTGGGGTTTGAACGGGGGGGTGCCGAAATGGCAGAATCATCTCCTGCAGAACGGGTCCGACGGCTGATAGACCGGGGCTTCCCCCTGGTGGAGACCGACCCCGAGGGGGCAAGGGAGCTCTTCATGGAGGCCCTGGGCCTGGTGGGGGCCGGAGGAATGCACGAGGAGGAGGGCAGGGCCCTCTACGGCCTGGGCGAGTGCGCCAGGGTCTCCTGGGATTATCCCCTTGCAATAGACAAGTACGCCGAAGCCCTTAAGCACGCGGAGCATGCCGGGGTCTTTCCCCTGAAGGGCAGATGCCTGAGAAGGCTGGGGGACATGCACTACTTCCTCACCAGCCTGGACCTTGCCCTGAAGTACTACCTGAGGGCAATTCGCGTTTATGAAGACCTTTCCCTCTCCGAAGAGTCATCCGACGCCCAGCTGCAGGAGGGGCATCTCCTCTCCGCCATCGGCAATGTGCTGAAGCTCTCAGGCGACCTGAACGGTTCCATGGACTACTACAGGAGGTCGCTGGATGTGTACAGGGAACTGGAACACGCTCCCTGCATCCCCGGCGTTTCCTACAACATCGCCACGGTGATGCAGGAGAGGGGGCGGCTGGATGAAGCCGAGAAGGCCTACACCGAATCCCTCCTGGAAGCCCGAAAAAGGGATGACGAATACCTGATATCCCTCACCCATAACAGCCTTGGTTCCGTCTGCCTGGCAAAGGGCGAGTACGAAGAGGCGGAGGAGCATTTCAGAACATCCCTTGCCACATCCGAGGGAATGAACCGGAAGAGCGGGATACTGATGAGCCTGATGAAGCTCCAGGAACTCCACAGGATAAAGGGCGAACCTGAAGAGGCCCTTGATCTCACCGCAATGGCCGAGGAGCTCGCCGCCGAACTGGGAGACAGAGGGAAACTGGGCGAGATACTCAGGGAGAAGGCCAGGGTCCAGGAACTGGCGGGCGATCACCGTGGAGCCTATGAGAGCCTCAGGGGATTCGTGGATATACAGAAGGAACAGCTGTCGGAGAAGAGACTGAGGCGAATAGATGTGCTCAGGCTGTACTACGAGACCGAAGAGCGGGAGCGGAAGATAGAGCAGCTCAACCTGGCCAACCTGGAACTGGCCAGGGCTTACTCAGAGGCAGAGGAACTCACCAGGACCGACGCCCTCACCGGCCTGGGCAACAGGAGGGCTGCGCTGGAATGGCTGGCCCACCGTCAGGAGCAGTACAAGCGGACCGGCAGCGGATTCAGCCTTATCCTGGCGGACATAGACAGGTTCAAGTCATGCAACGACAGCTTCGGTCACGAGGTGGGCGACGCCGTTCTGGTACAGCTTGCCGAAAGGATGAACAGAGCCATAAGGAAGAACGACCTGGCGGTGAGATGGGGCGGCGAGGAGTTCCTGATACTGCTTCCGGAGACCGACACGGAGGACGCAGCCCTGGTTGCGGACAACCTGCGAAAGACCATCCAGGCCGAGCCCTTCCAGGTCGGGGAACACAGCATCCCCCTCACCATGACCTTCGGCCTGTGCCAGGGGGGCTGCACCCCTGTTGAGGCCGTTATTCGAAGCGCCGACCGTGCCATGTACCGGGGCAAGCACCTGGGCAGGAACAGGGTGGAGATCTCAAGGCCCCGGGCCTGACGATCGTTCCCCATAGAGCCAGGTTCATTGCAGTTCAACTGAAGGAAGCGCCGGCGGCTGTCTTTCATATCCATGCATAGCAACCTGATAACGAAGATTGTCAGTAATTGACAAAATACGATATAGTGTTATCTTCGTTGCAGATGAAAGAGCGGGTATACAGAATGATAATGAGTGTGGAATGTCAGCAGAACCATCAGGTTGAACCTTGCTGTCAGACTTACGGTGCGAACACGGCCGAGGAAGCGAGCCATTCAAAAGGCAGTTACCTGGGGAGGCAACATGTCCGGTGTTGGTGAAACCATTCGTAACCTCAGGGAGAGGATGGGCGCAACCCAGGACAAGCTTGCGGAATGGGCGGGTGTATCCCGATCGGTCATCGCCCAGATGGAAGCAGGCCGCAGGGAACCGGAATCGCTGGAATTGTTCCGTATTGCGGATTTCTTCGGATGCACCGTCTCCGACCTGCTTCGAAGCAGACCTGAAGACCTGGACACCGCGGTTGTTCGCTTCCATCGTGCATTGAACATGGATGATACATCCGAGATCGATAAGGCTGTTTCACACAGCATTCGTATAGCCCGTGAGGCAGCTGACCTGCGCGAGTTGCTGGGAGCCGATGCCTCAGACTCAGTGCTTCCCCGTTACATGCTCCATGGCCCAACGGGAAAGGGTGAAGCGATACGGCAGGGCAACCGGACCGCTGCGCAGGAAAGAACCAGGCTTGGTCTGGGAGCGGACCGTATCGAGAGCATCGGGGAGCTGGTGGAAGCACAGGGAGTATACGCTGACGAGTTCGCATTGCCGGAGGATGTCTCCGGACTCACGATCAACATGGGAAGCACCGGTGCGGTCTGTTTTGTGGACAAGGACCAGTCAGCCCTGCGGAAGAGATTCTCTCTGGCCCATGAGTACGGCCATGTTCTGATGGATTCCCATCTGCCGGCAGTGGTAAGCAGAGGAAACGAGAGAGAGTATCTGATTGAAGTCAGGGCGAACGCCTTTGCAGCTGCCTTCCTGATGCCCGAAGACGGCTGCCTGGAAATGGTAAGGAAGATAGGCAAGGGAGCCCCTTCCAGGGAGCGAATCGAGCTGTACGATGAAGAGGAAGTCACCCGGGTGGAAGAGCGGAACATCGCAGGCGAGCAGGAGCTGACCCTGATCGACGCCGCGCGGCTGGCACACTACTTCGGAGCAAGCATGCAGGCCATGCTCTACCGGCTGCGGAACATCGGCCTCTTAAGCCAGGCGAGGCTTAATGACCTGATAAAGCAGGAGGGCGGAGGGACCGGAGCGGGGCTCAGGCGTCTCATGCAGCGCAACAGCAGCAAAGACTGTTTCCAGGAGCCGGACCTTTTCCGCAACACGCTGATCAACATGGCCCTTGAAGCTCTCCGGAGAGACCGCATCGGACGAAGCAAGTGCCTTCAGATCGGCAGCCTCGTCTGCGAGGGCGAACAGCTGGAGGCATTCGAGGATCTCGTCTGCGAGATTTTGCCGGAGCCGGTGCCTGCGCTGATCCCCGGCGAGGATAAGCAACAGGATAATTGATGGTCGTACTTCTTGATGCATGCCTTCTGATCAACCTCTTTTATGCGGAGCGCTCTGATCTGCTGGCCGAACTCACCGGATACGATTTCCGGGTCACCTCTCTGGTCATCGACGAGATCAGAGACCCTAAGCAGAAGGCTGACCTTGAAACCCTGCTGGAAAAGGGAACACTAAGGTTCGAGCCGGTAACCCACCGGGAAGTCATACTCGAGACCGAAAAACTGGCGAAGATCTTGGGGCGCGGGGAAGCCTCCTGTCTGGCACTTGCCTGGAAGACCGGATGGGCCGCGGGAACCGATGACGGCAAGGCGAGGAGACTGAACGAGAAGGCAAAAAAGCCGGTACACCTGCTCACAACACCAGGCTTGATCGTAATGGCGATAAAGAAAGGTCTGCTTACAACAGAAGAAGCGGATAAGATCAAGGAGCGCCTGGAAGGCAATCGTTTTTTGATGGCATTCGAATCATTCAGGGACTTCGCAGATATTGCCGGATAGAACTGTTCTCCCGTGCGGCTTACAGGTCGAAAACTCTCTGGACGATACGGGTGTAAGTCGTATAGTCCAGCCATACCGAATCGTTCGCTTGCTTGTGGAGCCCGTTTAGAAATCCCTTATCCATCAGCCTCCATAATCCCGGCGTCTGGCATGGCCAGCAAGAGCACCAGGCTGCAGCTTCACCTATCCATGACGAAACATGGGGGTGTTTCAGCACCGTACTTGATGAAACAGGGGGGTGTTTGAGCCGATGATGTGCCGATTGAAGGAAGAAACAGTTGACGCTGAACAGTTTAGGGGGGGGTTGACACCACCCAAGCGTGTTGTTAGTAATCATCCAGCTCATCTGCCATGTGTAGAAGGAGTATCGAAGCCGTCATGAAAAATGGCGGCTTCAGCCTTTATTGTCCCAGTACAGCTCATACTCTTTCCAGAGCTTTCTCCTTTGATGGTTTCTCTCTACGCAGTAAGCAGTCCAAGGCAAAACATATTCTCCCCTATCTGCGATTACGTGCAAATAGCTAAAATCAACAAGGGAGATAACAAAGAAGGCATTACTTCCTCTACGATTTTTCCACCACTTGATAGGATCGGATGATATGGGTTTTCTATCTGGGAAGACATCTATCAGTGCTCTTGGCCATTGTATTCTTGCACATCTATGCAGACAGGGGGTTCGTTCATCTTCCATTGCACCCTCCTGTATGAAATGCCAGAATGTTGCTTCCTTACCTTTGCTTATGGGATGTCTTTTCAAGCCCACTCTTTTTCTCGGCCATATCGGTGCTGTTTCTATAAAATCATGCCTGAATAAAGAGTAGATATGTTCTAAGAAAGGTTGCCATTCCCCGCCCCAATCCTCCAATCGTACCAGATTAGGCAACCAACTGAGGTCGCAATTGTGACTATCCATTGCAGGACTTCCAGCGTAAGATGTTGAACTTTCTTTCGCCAAGAGTAGTAGATTGAAGTAAGCTGAATCCCGATCTATCTCTAATCCGGGAAATCAAAGATTGCTTACCAGCGTTATCTGATAGATATCGATTGGCATATGAAAGCGCCCCAATCAGCAGATCAACAAGTTGAATCTGCTCAACCTCATCTGATCGCACTGACTGTATTTTTCTAATAATATTGCTATCAAAGTCATAGTTACTACAGCAAAGGACATCATGCAGTTTCTCCATTTTCTTTGCAGACCTAGTATCCTTAATATCAATGTAAACATTGTAGCTATCATCACTTTGCATCAGAAAATTCAGTGTCAAGAAAAGCATCTTGTAATACCATGTGTCGTGTGTTTGATTGTACTTTCCATGATCGAGCTTCATTTTATCGGGTATCACTACTCCTCTAAATTTCAAGTCGTCGTTATCAAAAAAATAGTCTATTACATCTAGATATAAATCAACTCCGCCCTTTGATACTTTTGTCCATTTCAGCTCTATGGTTCTACGGAAACCATTGCTCTCCTTAATCTCCCTAATCCTCTCTGCAATATCCTTTCTCTTTTCGGTAGGGCATGACAGAGCACCAAGAACCATTACATTCTGCTTATCATTTTCTAGGTGGCATGATTCATCACAATAAATATTGTATCGCATTGGATTCCGTCCTCCGAGAAAAACCAAAGTGCACTTATGTGTATCAAATTTAATACAATAAAGCACTGATGCCAATGAGTTGCACATCAATGCAGCAACAGGAAACTACAGCAACCATGAAGAAGCCACTTGACGAATGATACTGTACGACACATAGTATGCAACATACAGTGTGTGGCGCACAGCAAAGCAGACGCAAGCAAGTCATCAAGGGAGGTGGAAGTGAACACAGAGGATCCGCTGGCCGGGCTGAGATCCGAGCTCAGGCGGGGAGTGCTGGTGATGGCAGTACTCTCAAGGCTGCGCACCGAGCATTACGGCTACTCCATGAGAAAGGACCTGGGCGACTACGGCCTGAACATCGAGGAGAGCACCCTCTACCCCCTGATCCGCCGCCTGGAGAAGCAGGGCCTCCTGGAAAGCGAGTGGCGGGAGGAAGACGGGCGGCGCAAGCGGTTCTACAAACTGTCGCCCATGGGGGAGACCACCCTCAGGCACCTGCAGGAGGAATGGGAAGACGTATCGAGCGCCCTTGAGCGAATAATGGGGACAGAAAGCGCGCTGGGAGGATAGCATGGGAATGGTGGAAAGATATCTGGACAGTCTTGCGGCGCACCTGCCCGAAGAGATGAGAGAAGATGTAAGGGACGAGCTGGAGTCAACGATCCGGGAGCAGATCGAAGACCGCGAATCACAGCTGGGAAGAAAGCTCAACACCACCGAGATAGAGGGAATCCTCAAAGAGCTGGGCCATCCCATGAAAGTGGCCTCGGCCTACCTTCAAAACCAGCACCTCATCGGCCCTGAAGCCTACCCCGCCTACAAACGGGCGCTGAAGTTATCAATGGCATGGGTGCTGGGCATCCGCATCCTCGCGCTGCTGCCTTTCCTCATGGCAGGCGGCGGTTTCCTCCAGGGGCTTACCTCCGTCATAGGCGATCTCGTCACATACGCCGTATGGGTTTTCGCTGTGGTTACCGCGGTGTTCTACCTCCTGGAACGCAGCCCAAACTCCCTGGAGGGGCTCTACAAGTGGTCGCCCGGCAGGTTGAAGGATAAAAAGCAAGACCTGAGGATAAGCCGCCTTGAAACTGGGTTCGAGTTCCTGATCGAAGTTGCCTTCCTTACCTGGTGGAACGGGCTCTGGCATTTCCCCGCCACGATAGGCAACCAGGTGCAGATGCAGATAGGAATGAGTCCCCAATGGTCGGCGGTGTTCTGGGCGGTGAACGGGCTTGGAGCGCTTACACTTCTCATAACCCTCTACAAGTACGCAAAGGGTGGCTGGAACGGAACCACCCTAACAGGAGGCATCCTTATCGGTCTGGGCGAACTGGCCGTCGTATGCAGGATACTGAGCTTCGACTCCCTCACCGTTATAAGAGGAGGAATGCAGGATCCGGCCCGGATGGAGACCCTTGCACGAACAGGGGAGGTGTTCGCCAGGTCTGTGGTCTGGTTCATCGCCGTGATAATAGTGCTGGAGATGGCGGGTTCGGTAAAGAAGCTCATAAGGCTCCATAAATCAAGGTGAGCCAGCTGACTCTTCCTTTAGGCCTTCTGGGTGCTTGTCTGCAAGTTGAAAGTAGATTCTGATGGTCTCTAACAGGGTTTTCGAAGTGACAGGACCCCGCGCAATGGGGCGTATAGCCTGATTAATGGCCTCCCATTCCTCATTTTCCGGGGGAAAGCTGCTTAGAAAGCTTTCCACATCATGAGCTAACTCGTTCGGCAAGGGAATGTCGGGTTCGCCAGGCAGGGTGATGGCCAGGCGAAAGACATCGTTACGATGTTTCTTAATGTCGTCCTCTTTTACGTGTTCACCGGCGGCTTTCCTTTCAGTCAGGTCCAGCCATGCCCGTGCTTTGAGGGGAATGAGCGCCGCGGCATCTGCGGCAAAGATGCCACGGGACTCCCGGCAGTGGTCTAAGAGGAACTTGTAGTAACTCTCATGTAAAAGGATTGCCGACAAGCTCCGAGCACCCTCCATGCGAACCGGGATGATCTGCTGACCGGGATCAAGATCGAGCCCGGGAGCCGCACGACAGAACAGCTCTATCATATAGGGGTATTCCTCTTTGCCCGGCTTAGCGAAGCGGTAAAGCACCGGTGGACAATCTTCGTTTCGTTGTTTTACGCTGTATGCACCTTCCTGGATGAAGTCTCTGAACCGTTCAACAAAACCAGGAGTCAGTCGATCGAGTATCAGGACTATGTCCAGATCCCGAGTGGTACGGAAGGAAAGGTTCTGATCGCTGAACCAGAGATCGCAGGCCGCTCCACCGATCAGGACAAAAGCGTTCCGAAAACCGGTGAATCGTTCACTGAGCAAATCGAGTCCTCTCACCGCCATGGAAAGCCTTCCATCATGTCGGCAAGTGCGGATTGAACCCGTTCGTCAGGATTTTCTCGAAGACTGAGAAACAAAGAGAGGCGGTCGACCGCGTCACCTTCTGAGATCAAAGCAGGATCATAACTCCATGCTTCCAGTAGTACGTCAGCTTCATAGGGGTCAATGCAGCTGTGCATGTGTCCCTTTTCCAGGCCTTCTTGAACAGCTTTTTCTTTCAGGGCATATGTTGCGTTTCTGTCATCAGCCAGGCGGGTGATGCGAGACAAAGCCGAGATGCCGGCAAGTCGCGCCTCGGGAAGAGGCTTTCGAGTCCAGGTTACCCAGTAGGTCTTTCGGACCGGGGATCTGAGCAATGGCAGCGCCGCCTCCCACATTTCTCCGGGAGGGCGGTTGAACTCCAAGCGTTGTTCTTTGCCTTTCCGGAAAGTCCTGCAAAGGTCGTTCTGCTCCAGCTCAGCGCATGCAGCGGATATCCACCCCCGGGAATAGCCCACCCTTCGCGAGATCTCTTTGAAGGATTGATTCTCGAGCCCCCCCCTCTGCAGCTGGAACAAGAAGAGGACCTGAGCCGCAGGGGACAGAGCTTTTCCCTCCATATATTGAGGCACACGATAGCTTTCCTTCAGGTTCACCACAGCCAGGGGCAGGTATATCTGAGTATTGGGAACGATGAAAGGAATGTTCATCTGCACCATACGATTGCGCACCTTCGCCGAAATCGCGGGAAGAACCACTGCGATATGATCTTTGCCGGTGGCATGGGCTATCTGCTGCAGGTGCTGCCTGTACTCGGTGGGAGTTCTCGCTTCCCAGCCATCCGCCTCCATAGCCAGGAGCCATTCGCGCCCGAAGAGCCTGGAAACGAACATCTTGTAGCGTTCACGCAACACCAGCGGAAGTCTTGGAGCACTCACCGGTTTCAATGAAAAGGGAGTTTTTTCAAATTCTCTAAGATATCTCTCTGTTTTCTCGCGCAAGTTTTTCATGAACAATTTATAATCATTGGACGATTCAGGCGCAAGCCGAATCGTCCATGCTTACCGAATCGTTCTAGAACAGCCTCGGGCTCTTGACCAGGGCAATGGTTGGAGTAGAAGTGAATGGGTACACCTTTTCCAATTGACATCCGGTCTCATGCAGGTTCAGGGCCAGGCCAGCATTCCTGGCGATCCCCTCTCCTTTATGTGATGCTGAGGTCTTATGCCTTTGCTGTCAGCCGTCCTTGAAGCTGTTCTGGAAATCCTCAATCACGCCAAAACCGCATCGAAATCCGGAAACTTCCCCTATGAACATCTCCCTGCTTAGACGGCGCTGTTCTGCTACCTGAGGAAGATATCCTGTCATGGCTGCTGATCCTCTCCGCAGAGAGACCTGATGATCTCTGCAATCCATACAGGTGCATGGTGTATATCCCTCTTCAGGATAGCCAGGCTTTTTCTGTCCAGCCGTTCTTCCAGGAGGGAGACAATCCTGTTGTCAACATTCTTCTGCCCCAGCCATCGAAGTGCCTGGATGACGGTTCCACTGATCCTACCCGCCGTTATCATGTTTTTTGGTGTTGTACGCCTTAGTTCGATGTTCAGGCTGTCGATCTTCAGTTTCTTTGCAGGACCGTCGGTCAGAAACACGATCTTCATAGGAACCTGCTCACTCAATCCAAGCAGGTTGGCCGCGTAAGCACCGGAAGGTTGAAGGCGTACCGCATCCCTTTCTTCAAGAGCGTCCATGATTTTCTCTACAGAAGGCGCAAGAACTCCGAGAAGAGGGTCTTCACGAGGGTATTCGTAGAGTCCCCGTGCGATCTGTCTGATCATGTTACTGCGTTTGTATCTCATCAGCGCTGTTGCCACCGCTGTCCTGCTTCCCAGATCCATGAAATGAGCCGGAGTGAATACCCAACCCTTACCATGGCCCTTAATTCTGTTATATATTTTACTGTCAACAGACTGTGCCATTGTAATCCTTTCGCGTATGCCACAAATAGTAGTACTTATTTGTTGCGCGGTCAAGGCCTGCTTGAGCAGATCGAATACCGCGAATCACAGCCTGGAAGAAAGCCCAACAGCACCAGAGCCGGCTTTCCTGGGTGAAGCCCGCCGGTGGCAACCGCAACGGGGATGGCCTCAACGAACTTCCAAGCCGCGCTTCAACCCGCTCTGGTACAAATTGTTTCATGGCATGAAATGATCTGCACCACATGGATGTGATCAAGACGTTACAGTTGCATCCACTCTGCTTGACCGGTCCCTAAGTGAGTTGCAGGAGGGCAAACCATCGAGGTTAGGGGAGCATGACACGGGCCAACCGGATCTGCCCTGTGCCTTCTGTGAAAGCCACAGCTTCGAGGCAATTGGAATAGAAGCTGTTATCTCAGTTCTTGAATGAACTTCCGCAGCGCTTCGCAGGTTGTCCGCATGTCCGCCGCAGCTTCTGCGGAACCTGCAAGAACAATTTCAAGGGGCGCGATTATCTGCTGCGGAAGGCTTTGAGCATCTCTTCTGATGAGAAGAGTAATCTCGTGAAGAAGAGAACTGTCCAGATTGCCCTGAATCCGGGCATCATCAAAGGCTGCCCAGGTCTTCAGCAGGAATGAAAAAACCTCCCTCCAGCCGAGCCATTGCGCTTCAGCGCTCCCCGCCCACAGCAGCTTGTTCCAGCAGTTCCTTCGCAGGCTGTAAAGGGTTTCCCGGCCCCTTACCCTTTTCGTAACTGCACCAGAATGGGAAAGTTCATTCATTACGTTGAACACGGCTTTCTGAGAGTAGCCAATGGCAGAGGCTGTTTCCGTAGGATTAGCCTCTGAATGCGTGGCGAGATAGGCGATCGTTTCGCACCTTGCGTTCACACCGAACAGAGCCCTGAGTTTCAGTAACAGATTCGCAGGACGATTCGGCGGAAACTGCATAACTGAATTACGGTCGGTGTACTTGCTTCTTGAGAACCCTGCCCTGTCAAAATGCGGATCGGGTTTTACTGGATCGGGGTGGGAACGGCCGTCTTTCAGGTAGAAAAGAGGCTCCTGGCGCACTTCACCCACGGGGATGTTCTTTGCAAGCCCATTCCATTTCGACCGGGAAGAGGGTTTGGTGAGAAGGTCGGCAATGGCAGGTAAGATCCTTCCGTCAGACAGACCTAACTCACTTGTTAAAGTTTTCAGCCGGCTCACATTGACGAGACGCTGGTGAATACTGATCCATTCAAGCATTCCATCGAACACCCTGGGATCGTATCTCCCCACATCACAGGTGAAAACAACAAGAGCTTCAGGGTCAATGATCCACCTGTTCACAACAGGCACATTGCCCGATACCCCCATGGTAGTCCACTGGGACCAGATGAGGCCCAGCAAGTCATCGAGAATCTCAGATCTATAGGTCGTCTGCGGCATCTTCGAATCCTAACTGCTGGTACATGGAAATCAGAATGTGTCTGAATTCCTCCGAGGGATCGTGGGACATACACCAGAGAGCTGCTTCTACTAACTCTTCAGGTGCGGGATCAAGCGCTATGAGATCATCCACATGAACACCCATACGATCCGCTGCCGCATAGACCTTGAAGAATATCTGGTCTATCCGATCTATGAAATACACACGAAGGCAATCCCCAAAATCTGTCGGATGTGAACGCTGGAGCAAACCACTTGGAAGACCGCACTGGAAGAGCCCTCCGGAATCACTACTCGGCCCGTGGTTCAACCATTCTTCAGGAAGGCCGAGCAATGATGCAACCTCATTAGCAGCGTCTTTCAAAACAGGCGGAAATGGAGCCGGTGAATACAGAACTTTTTCCGCAGACACCATTGCCACTACATCAACATCGGAGGTGGATCGGGAAATCAGATCCAGGGCAATAAGGGCCGAACCGCCGCAGACAACAAGCTGTAGCGGATCTGCTTCCCTAACCTGGAGCCTTTGGCCCAACAGCAACAATGCATCCTGCAACAGTGCACCATTGATCGGATTCATTACTCTCCTCAAACAGCAGTATTTCTTGTTCTTATTATAAGTACAATATCTACCAATGTCCAAGTGGTTAACCAGATCC
>DAINQE010000030.1:0-7716 GCA_036743055.1 Candidatus Sabulitectum sp.
GAGACCGCCAGGGAGCAAAGCTGCCCTGTGTGTTCAGGGGTATGGCCGGGGTAGTAGACCTCCAGGCCCATGAGCCCGGCCATGAGGAACTCCGGAAGAAGGCGTACTACGGTGGAGAAAGGCGGAAGAACCTCTTTGTAATGGCTTTCTCCCGGGAATGAGCCAGCGGCGGGATGGGCCAGCACCGGAGCCACCGGATAATCCCGAAAGAGGGACCTCAGAGAGTTGAGCTCCACCCCAGAGGGCACGTAAGCAGGGCTTGAGTTGCCGATCACCCTGGAGACCTGCTCCCGGGAAAGGCCGTGCACCGTGGACAGGGCAACGGCGAAATGCCTCCTGGAAGCGTTGGAGGAGAGGGCCTCTATGGAGGACACCTCCAGTGGATGCCGAAGGAGAGGGTTCTTCCCCCGTGGCCCGAACTCCCGGTTGATCATTGCGACCCTTGCTACGGTGAGGGAATGCCCCCGGCCGGTGGAAACGACTTCATTGAGCGAGTTCGTAAAGGATGTGTCAGCCAGCAGTGCCTCGGGGAAATAGGTCAGCAGATGAAGGGAGCCTGTGAAGAAGCTCCTGGCGAAGCGAACGGTGATCTCGATGCCGGGGATCACCGAAACCCCGACGGCCCTTCCAGCGGCCAGGGCTTCCTCCACGCCAGCTACGGTGTCGTGATCGGTTATGGAGACCTGTTCGTAACCCTTCTGCGCCGCCTGTGAAACAATCTGGCCGGGGGTCAGGTCGCCGTCGGAATGGATGGTGTGCAGGTGAAGATCGGCCTTTATCACATGAACCTCCCTTTGCCTCTATCATAGATACCCGCCGGATCAGAAGGAAATCAAGTGCCGGCGGGGTGCTTGACAGGTGTTGCCGCCGGTGGGTATTAACTCCGTTGAAGGAGGTACCGTGGCAAAAAGGAAGACACCGGCTAAGAAGAGGACCTCAGCCGGGAAGCGAAAGAAGCGGAGAACAGGCAGGGGCAGGATACTGTTCACCATACTGGCGGCAGCGGTGGTCATCTACGGGGCCGCAGCGGGGTACCTCTATCTGAACCAGAAACAGCTCATCTACCATCCCACCGAAGGTGTTCTTCCCACAGGCGAGAGACCCATTGAGATAACCAGCGGGGAAGCTGTGCTCCGGGGCTGGGAGGTGAACCCCGGCCGGGAACACGCCATCATCTACTTCGGCGGGAACGCCGAGAGGCTTGAGAACTCCATGCCGGACTACCGGGACCTTTTCTCCCAGCACACAATCTACTTCGTGAACTACAGGGGCTACGGCGAAAGCACCGGAAACCCCACCGAGGAGAACCTTTTCCACGACTCCGAGGCTATATACGACGCGGTTAGCCCGAACCACGAGAACATCACCCTTATCGGCAGGAGTCTCGGCAGCGGCGTGGCGGTGCATCTCGCTTCTGTACGGTCCGTTCACCAGCTGGTCCTTGTCACCCCCTTCGCCCGGCTGGCGGACGCATCGGGCACCATCGGCAGATACTTCCCGGTGGGTCTTCTGCTCAGGGACAGGTACCTGTCCGTGGAGAAGGCCCCGGAGATCTCCGCCCCCACACTGGTGATCATCGCGGAGAAAGACGATATGATACCCCGGGAGTCCTCTGAGGCCCTGCTCTCGGCATTTCCCGAAGGCATCGCCTCCGCCGCGGTGATTCAGGGAGCCGGGCACAACGATATTCAGGAATACACCCAGTTCTTCATGAGGATAAGGGACTTTCAGATAACCGGACGCTGAACGACCGGGCACCGCCCGCAGGCGAAAGGACGGCGCCGTGAAACTCATGGTATTCGTGCTGAACAACGAAGAGCTCCTGGAGAGGGTCCTGGAGGCCTATGCCGAAGTTGGCATACAGGGGGGAACCATCCTGGACTCCGAGGGAATGGGACGGTTCCTCACATTCGAGATACCCCTGTTCGCAGGCTTCAGGAAGTTCATGAAGGGCAACAAGCCCTACAACAAGACCATATTCTCGGTGATAAGGGACGAAAGCCTCATCCCGAAGATCCATGATCTGCTCAACGAGATATGCGGAGACCTCAGCGGCCCCGGCACCGGAATACTGTTCACCGTTCCGGTGGACTGGGCCACAGGTCTCGCGGAGGAGGAATGATGCCCATCAAGCTCAGCGAACTTCTCGATCCCAGATCCGTGGAACTGGAACTGTCAGAGAGGAAGAAACCGGACATCCTCCGAGAAATGGTGCAGGTACTGGCCCGGGGAAACGGCATCCCTGACCCGGACGGTCTTTATGAGTCCCTGCTGGAGAGGGAGAGCATGGGCACCACCGGCATAGGGAACGGCATCGCCATCCCCCACGCCATGGTTCCCGGTCTCGAGACCACCAGGATAGCCTTCGCAAGGAAGCTGGAAGGGGCAAAGTTCGACTCGGTGGACAACCAGCCGGTCTCCCTTTTCTTCCTTCTTGCGGGTCCCGAGGGGGATCCGGGGCTTCACCTGAAGGTTCTCAGCAAGCTGGCCCGGTACCTCCACGACGGCGCTTTCTGCGACGCCCTTCTCCAGGCGCGGACCCCGGAGGAGGTCATCGAGGCGTTCAGGGTCAAGGACGGCCCCTGATGGACCTTCGGAAAAGATGGTCCCTGGTAAGGTTCCTTATTACCTTCTTCTCCCTCTTCGCCGGCTGGCTCCTCTTCACATGGTCACTGGACACGGGTTCCCTTCTGGCTGGTCTGCTGGCCAGCCTGCTGGTATCCCTGGCCACCTGGAGGATCTTCGTTGACGAGACCGAGGCCGGCCGCAGGGCGCACCTTCCCAGGCCCCACTATCTCCTGGCATTCGCAGCAGTGCTGGTGTTCAGCATGTACGCAGCCAGTTTCAGGGTTCTGTGGAGTATCCTCAGGGGGAACATCGACCCGGGTATCGTCCACTTCCGCACCAGGCTCCGCTCGGATGTTGCCAGGGTGGCCCTCTCCAGCTCCATAACCCTCACCCCGGGAACCATCACCCTGGATCTCAGCGACGACCACCTGGTGGTTCACTGGCTGGATTCGGTAACCACCCACAGCAGATACGCGGGAGAGCTGATCAAGGGAACCCACGAGAGGCTCCTGGCAAAGGTGTGGTCCTGATGGTTCAGTGGGTCATCCGCTTCATGGTGATATCCATAGTGGCCAGCATGTACAGGGTGGTCGCAGGGCCTACCGTGGCGGACAGGATGATAGGGCTCAACCTGGTGGCCGCCCAGACCCTGGGCCTTCTTGTGCTCATCTCCGTATCCATGAACAGGACCATTCTGCTGGACGTGGCCCTTGTGTACGACATCTTCGGCTTTCTGGGCATACTGGTAATGGCCAGGTACTTCTCCGGGGGGAAGGGGGAGCTGTGAGCGTAGTCGCAGGGGTCTTCTTCGCCCTGGGGGTGGTTTTCAACATCATGGGGAACGTGGGCGTCATCCTGTTTCCGGACCCGTACACCAGGCTCCAGGCCTCCTCCACCTGCAGCACCACCTCCATACTGTCCATATTCATCGGCTGCATGTTCCTCACCGGGTGGGGGCCCATGTTCGGCAGACTGCTTGTGATAACGCTGTTCTTCTTCATAACCAGCCCCATCTCCGCCCACATTATAGCCAGGTTCGCCTGGAAGTCCGGAGTGATACCCTGGAGGAAGATCCCCCCTTCGAAAAGGCCTGGAGGTTCCAGTTGATCGAGATGCTCCTCATGCTGATGCTCATCGTGGCGGTGATAGCGCTGCAGATACGGGACATGCTTGCGGCGGTGCTTGTGCTGGGGGTGTTCAGCCTTCTCAGCTGCCTGGTCTTCTTCATGCTCCACGCTCCGGATGTGGCCCTCACGGAAGCCGCGGTGGGAACAGGCGTGGGAACGGTGATACTCATCTGGATAGTCTTCCGAACCGACAGGAGGGACCGCACGTGAAAGTGAACCGGAAGCGCTTCCTGGCAGCCGCGGAGATCGCCCTGCTGGTCCTGACCGGTTTCTTCCTCTTCAAGGTGCTGGATGTGGGCCACGGGGTGGCTCCCTCCCCGGTGAGGGACTACATAACGGAGAACGGCAGCCGGGAAACCGGCGCTTTGAACCTTGTAACCTCCATCTATCTGGGCTACAGGGCCTTCGACACGCTGGGGGAAACCATGGTCCTGATGATCGCTGTTACAGGAGTGCTTTTCTTCCTGGTCGACCCCGGGAAGGAGGGCAAGGATGACGAAGAAAACCAGCATCCTTGACCTGATCTCCAGGAAGCTGGCCCCTTTCATGCTCCTCTTCGGCTTCTATCTTCTGGCCTACGGCCACGCCTCGCCCGGAGGGGGCTTCCAGGGGGGGGTGGTCATATCCTCCGGGGTGATCCTCCTGGTGGTGGCCCAGGGGGTGGACGCCGCGGAGAAGCTCTTCCCCTTCAGAGCGCTTTCGAAACTGGAGGCGGCGGCGTTCACCGCCTTTCTGGCCGCTGGCTTTGCCGGCATCGCCCTGGGTATGGGCTTCCTGGGCAATCCCATGACCCATGTGTACGCCAGCGCCGTGCCCAGGGTTGGAATGGCCCTTGTCCTGAACCTCATCATTGGCATCGAGGTGGGTTCGGGGATCAGCCTGATATGCCTCAGGCTCTTCAGGGGGGCGTGATGTCCTGGTACATCATGGGAGCCATCTTCCTGGTGGGAATCTGGGGGATCATGGCCAGGCACAACATGGTCAAGAAGGTTATGGCCCTGAGCATAGCGAACAGTGCCATCATCCTTCTCTTCGTTTATCAGGGATCTTTGTCAGGAGAAACCGCTCCAATCCAGGGCGGCTCCGGCACCATGGCCGACCCCCTGCCCCAGGCGCTCATGCTCACCGCCATCGTAGTGGGCGTATGCGTCATGGCCCTGGCGCTGGTGCTTGTTTACCGCCTCTACCTGAAGTTCGGCACACTGGACATACGCGAGATTGAACGGAAGGCCTGGAAGCTCGATGACTGAAGGGCTGCTCGTCTGGGTGCTTGCCGCTCCCCTGGCCGGGGCGGCAGCAGCACTTGCGGGAAAACTGTTCAGAAGCCTCGAACCCTGGGCCAAGATAGTCTCCACAGCGTCCCTGGCGGTGTCCGGGGTGGCCCTTGCGTTGCTGGCAGCGCCCGTTATGAACGGCGAGGTCCTCTCCTACCAACTGGGGAGCTGGCCGGAACCGGTGGGCATAGCCCTGGTGCTGGACGGCATCGGCTGGGTCTCCGCAGCGCTCACCACGGTGATAGCCGTTGCCGTGGCTGTCTTCTCGCTGGGTAGGAAGAGATACACCGGAGGCTTTTTCTTCTTTCTGATGATGCTCATCTCCGGGATGTACGGCGTGGCCCTCACCGGTGACCTCTTCACCATGTTCGTCTGCTTCGAGATAATAGCCGTCTCCGTTTATGTGCTCATAGCCTGGGAGGGCACTGCAACCGGACTTGCCGCCAGCCTGAAGTATCTGATCCTGAGCACCACCGGCATACTGTTCTTCCTGCTGGGATTATTCCTCGTCTACCGTGACCTGGGCGTACTCTCCCTCTCGATGATTTCCGATGCCCTGGCCGGGGCCGGGGGCGCCTCGAACACCAGGGTGATGCACCTGGCTCTGGCCTCCCTCTGCGTGGGAATAGGGGTAAGGACCGCCTTCATACCCTTCCATACCTGGCTTCCTGAGGCCCACGCCTACGCCCCGCACCCCATCAGCGCCATTCTTTCAGGGGCGCTGATCAAGGTGTCGCTGTTCGCCATGGTGAGGATACTGCTGCAGTTCCAGGGGGAGTACCTTTTCCCTCTGCTCATGTGGATAGGCGGGGCAACAGCGCTTCTGGCCGCCGTCAGTGCCGTGGCCCAGAGTGATGTAAAGCGTCTTCTCGCTTACAGCTCCATCTCCCAGCTGGGGTACATGCTTGCCGTCTTCGCCGCAGGCTCCTCTATCGCCCTCACCGCATCCTTCTTCCACGCGGTTAACCACGCTCTTTTCAAGGCCCTTCTGTTCCTTACGGTGGGAGCTGCTGTAACCGTCACAGGCGAGAGGAACCTGTTCAGGATGCCCAGGATGGGCGGAAGGATGCCCATATTCGCAGTGGCCTTCTTCATCGGGGCCCTTTCCATCTCAGGCATTCCCCCCTTCAACGGCTTCGCCAGCAAGGTCTACATCACCCAGGGGATGAAGGGCTCTCCGGCATACCCCCTTCTCTGGATAACAGGCATCCTCACCATCGCCAGCTTCATCAAGCTCTCCAGGATATTCCTTCCAGGGAGGAGGACCGGAGAAACGGAGGGTCTTCCGGGAAAGGCCCAGACTGCTGCGGTCACAGCCCTTGCCCTGGGATGCGTGGCCACCGGAGTGTTCGGCGAGGGGTGCGCCGGGTTCCTGAACCGTATCCTCTACGGAGAGCCCCTCCTCACAGGACCGGCGGTCCTCTCCGCGGGAAACGTTCTCAAGACCCTCCTCCCCGCCGCCCTGGGCGTGGGAATGTGGAGGCTGGTCCTCACCGGAACCGGAGCCAGGGTGTCAGGGAGGATCAGGGCAATGGCGCCGCAGCTCCAGGTGGTGCTGGTCTTCTTCCTGGCGGGTTTCCTGGCCTTCGCCGCGGCGGCGTATTAAAAAAGCCGGCGGCGGACCGCCGGCTGCAGGCTCTGAAAGATCAGCCTCCGTAGAGGTTGTTGATGATGAGTTCAGCAAGCTCTACGCTGAAGTCCACCCTGTCCATCTCCGGGTACTCGGCGGGATTCCACTTGATCCGGATGCAGACATCGCCCCTCTGGATGAGCATTCCCACGCTGGGGTCATCGGTGAGGCTGTCCATTGTACCCACAACGGCCCTGTCCCAGAGGTCGCTTTCCACCTCTTCGGTGTCGGTTATGTAGCCCAGCACCCTGTCATAGTTGCTTCCCCCGTCGAAGGTGTAGACCAGGAAGTTGATCTTGCTGCCCGGCCTGGAACTGCCTTCCCTGGTGGTGTCGAAGTAGCTGAGCTGGGGCTTTCCGCCGGCGGCGTCGCTGAGGGGCTCGTGCCAGGTGTCGTAACCGTCGGCGCCGACTATCTCCTCTATCTCCTCTACGCTCACGGCATCAATCATCTCCCAGCCCTCAGGCAAAACTATGGTTTCGCTGAGTTCAACGGTCTCGGCAACAGGCTCTGCGTTCTCCGCAGGTTCGGCGGTTTCATCAGCGGGTTCTCCGCCGCAGCCGAACACAAGGGCCAGGGCAGGCACAAGAACGAGCATTTTTTTCACTTGAGGATCTCCTTGTAAGGGGTTGTTTCCGGCGTCTGCCCGCATGGAAGCAGCCGCCGACGGAATATACGAACTCAATAGAAAAGCAATTACTCTCCGATGGATTCCTCTGTCTCGCGCATCTCGCATTCATCACTTTTTTATCTTTGAAACCATCCTCCAATGCCCATTGAAGGAATACATCTGGTCTTAGCGTTAAAAAGCCGCTTATATTACCGGTTCCGCCCCGCAGCCGGAGCTGAAGGCGGCAAACCTAAGAGCCTCAGGTACGCCAGGGTGCGGTCAACGGGAGCGACCCGCCTGCGATGGGGTGAACCACTGCAATTGGAAACCGGTTGAGCAATGCCGGTTTACAATTCTAGCCATGGAGCTATCTGATTGTCTGATAAATATATATGCATTCCATACCTTAAGGGCTTTCCATCCGGTCTTTTCCTGAAAAGGAAAGCAGGTACGAGAAGGAACTTTGCATCGCACTGGCTGTACCATTATGGTGTAATTAGAATAGTG
>DAINQE010000030.1:7816-27645 GCA_036743055.1 Candidatus Sabulitectum sp.
GAGAAGGAACTTTGCATCGCACTGGCTGTACCATTATGGTGTAATTAGAATAGTGCATCCGAAAGGGTTGTCATGAGGAAACTGAACTGGTCGCACGCCATTATCGGTTTTCTTATTGGAGTGAGCCTTATCCTCTACCTCAAGGGTGGATCGAAGGATCCGGATCACGTCCAGGATTCGTACGAGGTTGTGGAGGTACAGACAGAATGACTGAGAAGGTAGTCTCTCTTTCCGGCGGGCTGGTGCTGGGAATGGCTTTTGCGCTGTTTCTCAGTGTCAGTACCACCCAGACAATGAACCAGGCCCTGGACTTCGACTATCCGTCGATGTCCAGCCTCATAGGCGTTAACGATCTGCAGAGTTACAGGTCCAGCTCACCTGTACACTCCACCGACACCACGCCTTCCATCACCGTTGCCCCTCCTTCACAGCAGGAGGACAGGGGCCGGATAATCAGGATAGCCACGGTAACGGAAACAACCGATCCCCTTGATGACGCTTCCACCACCTCAGCCGCCGCCACCGCCGAGGTGCTCATCCCCAAGACCACCTCCATAGCCAGCCAGGTCGACAGGAGCGGCACCCTGCAGCAGATGCACAGGCAGCATTCATACATAGCGGCTTCCTCTTCATCGTCGTACTCTTCCGTTGGGCAGATCGCCAGCCAGAGCGGCAATTTCACAGCCATAGCGGACAACGGGCAGGGCGCCGGTCAGGCTGGAGGCCAGGGTGGAACCCCTCCTTCGGTGATCGACAACAAGCCCCAGATCTGCGGCTCTCCGTCCATTGCCCAGAACGATCCCCGCGGGGGTGATATCGAGGGAGAGGAGAGCGGCCCTGCCATTACCGGCTCCAACCCCGGTCCCAGGGATCCCGACTCCTCCTCCAGCGACACCAGGCATCATGTCGATCCCCATAATCCCCATTGGAATCTAAACTTCCATGAAACCGAAGATGATAACGGCGGCCACCACCCCGACCCCCACGGAGCCGATCAGTTCCAGCAGGGTCACAGGCCAGAGGTGGACTGAGAAATAAAAGAACCAGCGGGCCGGGGCAGCAGCTCCGGCCCTTTTTCGTGTCAGAGCTTCGTGAACTTCACCGCCGCGAACTCGCCCGGTGTTCGCGCCGTGAGGAAGTAGACTCCCGGGGGAAGGGATCCGGGCAGTTCCACGGTTGCCTGCGGACCTACCTCGGCCAGGATGGCCGGAGGAACCACCTCCCTTCCGCAGAGGTCGTAAATCCCTGACTCAACGGGATAACTCAGGGAGGTCACGGAGAAATGCAGGAATCGAGAGCTGCAAGGGTTCGATGAAAGGAGCTTCAGGGAGAGGGGTATTCCCCCGGCGCTCCACAGCCTGTTCGGCTCCCCCGGGGTTCCGGGGAAGGGGCAGGACTCCCAGATATCCCTGCCGGGATGCACCAGCCCGGTCACCTGGCCGGTCTCATCGGCCAGTTCAACCATCTGCACGGTGTTTCCGCCGATGTCGTACAGACTTATCAGGTCGCATTCGCCGTTTGCCCTGAAACTCAGCCCGGCAACGGCGCATTCAACTGGATAATTCCAGTAGAACTGCCAGGGCTCCCTTGCAAGAACCAGGAACTCCCCGGGCTGAAGGGTGTCGGCATGATCGATCAGGGTCCTGTTCCCGTCAATGTCCCCAAGCTGCCATCCCAGGGGGCAGACCGGCCCGCCTGAAAGGTTGCAGAGCTCTATCCAGTCAGGGCAGCTGCTCCCCGGGGGCTGAGAATGGCATATCTCCGTTACCTTCAGACCCGCCGGGATCCAGGGCTCCTGCTGAGAGGTTGAAAGGGGCTTCGTCCACATGTCCCTCCAAACTGGATCGAACATGGTGAGCGACCCCCAGCCAGGGGTGTATAACCCGAAATCCCCGGCGGCCTGCCTGCCCGGGAACATGGCCTGGAATGAAGCCAGGGAGTTGGCAAGGAACAGTGTATCCCCTGGAAGGAGTGCCGGGCAGGGTCCCAGGAACAGTCTGCCGGGACCTTCCCCCAGCCTGAAGCCGCATCCGGACAGGTCCACCGGATGGTCCGACAGGTTCACAAGGGGAACCGCCCAGAGCTCCGGCCCGTAAACAGTCAGCGGACCGGGAGTGAGATCCCCCCCCGAGGGATCCGGTGGGAAGGATCCCGGATGGGGATTTACGAAGCAGGGCACAGCCTGCTGGAACACCGGGAACATGTTCAGCGAGTAGACGGGCCAGGTGAAACTGAACCTCTCCTGGGAGGGGGTTCTGAAGAACAGGTCGAAGGGGCAGATGGCTACTCCCTGGGGCATGGAGAAAACCCCGCTCCATTCTTCGTTTCTCCCCGGGTCCTGCTGCGTAAGGAACAGATAGTAAGCCTGGTCGCCCTGGTACCATCTCATTCGGGCGAAGGTGTAGTCTCCCTGGAGCACGAGGTTCACGGAAGAGGTTTCCCCACCCTCAAGCCACGGGGATTCCACATCCAGGGAGAGCAGCTGGCCGTGCTGATGAAGCAGCACGTTATCCTGGATGAAAGCCGCCCTCTCGGCGCAGAACCAGAGCAGGTCCTCCCTTGCCTGGTCTATCTCTTCCGGGGTGAAAGGAGAAAGGGGATCATCATGGAGATCGGGGCCCACTTCCTGGAAAAGGGAATCGATAAGAAGGGGAACCGAATCCATCAGCAGCTGCTGCACCCTGCCGATATCGTACTCCATGAGTTCCAGGTTCTCATCGTGCTCGCATAAGCGGTCATACAGCATGTGCATCCGGAAATACTCCAGCCTGTCGTACACCGCCAGTTCCGGATGGAACTCCCCGTCGCTGAGCCCTCCGAAGGTGCTGCCGCAGTCCCATGGGAAGACCCGCCACATGCCGTCGGAATCCAGCATCAGATAGTGGTTGTTTGACCCTGCGTCCCTGCTGACAAGGGCCAGGCTCACCGCATAGTAGCCCATGAAGTTCGGCCCGTCCACCGGCAGTGGCCACGCTCCGGAGTCGACCATTGCCAGAAGCTCCGCAAGATGATGATAGAGCATTTCGCTGTAACCCCTGGCTTCGTAGCCTTCGGAAAGGTCGCGCCCGGAGAAGAAGGGCATCATCCTGGTGGATTCGTTCCTGGCCTTGAAAAGGGCCACGGGATCGAAACCGTACCTCTGGAACATGTCACCGTCCACCCGCTCAACATCCAGGTACACACCCATGTACTCGTCGTTCACATAGAACCTTACATGCTCGGTCCTGCTGGCTGGAAGCCCCATCATGGACGAGACTCTCATTGCCAGGCAGTTCCGCATCATCCCCGGGTCCATGTATTCCGAGTTGAGGTTTATCCTCTCCCTTCCCGAAACCGACGGGTCCGGGAAGGACATTGCCCAGCTCTTCTTGGGGAACACAAGGGTCGACTTGCCCCGGAAGCGCACCATGCATGGGGATGACCATCCCGAACAGCTTATCACCCCCGGATACTCCACAGGGGAGGAAGGATCGTCATAGAGCATTTCCAGGTGTTCAGGGGCCATCTCGAGCCTGTACTCCGCCAGGGCGGAGATCCCGGCGGAGGAAAGGCAGAGAAGCACCGCTATTACAGTTCTGATCTGACTGCCTCCTGAATGTTTCTTACAAAGCGCAACACGTTGTATACTATCCTTCATTCATGAAAGGAACAACAATGAGAACGACTTTTTCCATTATCCTTCTGGCGGTATCTGCGTCCGCGGTGCCTTCCGGGGCCCTTCTTGAATACCTTCCCGAGGAACCGGGCTTCACATGGCACTACTGGGGTTTCGCCGAATACGGCCATACAATGCGGCTGGTGGACATCATCCAGGGAGATGACGAAACCGTTTTCATGGTGTCGGGCATGGTGGAGGACGTATCAGGCGGAGAAGCCCAGGGCAACTTCTCCATGAAGCTGAAATACACCGTTACCGACAGCTGCCTTATCCTCTCCCAACACGCTCCCCTGGCCATGGACAGCGATTTTCCACGGATGGAGCTGCTGAGGCTTCCCCTGGAAGAGGGCGCCTCCTGGACCCAGACCGCCGGAGACACCGGACTCCTCTGTGAGATAGAGAGCATCGATGATGGGGTTATCACGGTAAGGTACAGCGACATGCACAGCGAGTTCTACCACCTGAGGGAGTTCGAGCCCGGCCTCTGCACCACAGTGTTCGAGAAGCTCTACATCTCCCCCGACGGCAACTTCGAGATAGGATATTCCCTCTTCCGGCCGGAGCAATACCAGTAGGCCGCCCGCAAGTTTGTCAATCAAATGCTGTAACTTCCCATATTATGGCTAATTAGCATGTATCAGGGCAGGGTTTACAATCAAGGGATTGCCTCTACGATTCCCCCTTATCATTGAAATTTCATAGTCTGAATTTGACATTTCAATGATGATTGGTTATTTAACTAATTATGGAGGAACCCATCGTGATCGAAAGACCCAGGGACATCAAGATAGTAAGGGACATGCTGAGCGTCTTCCCGGTGACTGCTGTTCTGGGCGCGAGACAGTGCGGCAAGACAACCCTTTCCCGCGCAATTGGCGGTGACCATTACTTCGATCTGGAGAATCCCCGGGACGAAGCAAGGTTCATGAATCCTCAGCTTCTTCTGGAAGATCTCAAGGGCTTGATAGTAATAGATGAGATACAAAGGAAACCCGACCTCTTCCCCCTTCTTCGCTATCTGGTAGATACCATTTCGGATCAGAGGTACCTGATACTCGGCAGCGCTTCCCGAAACCTGCTGTCACATGGAAGCGAATCCCTGGCAGGAAGGATCGGTTTCCATTCCCTGGGAGGATTCCATCTGAACGATACCGGTGATGGCAGCATGAAAAAGCTCTGGATAAGGGGAGGATTCCCGAGATCCTACCTGTCCGCTTCCGACGACCAGAGCACCATGTGGCGGAACAGCTACATCACAACATATCTGGAAAGGGACATTCCTCAACTTGGGATCCGCATTCCCTCGGCTACCCTAAGGCGCTTCTGGATGATGCTGGCCCACTACAACGGACAGATCCTTAACTTCTCCGAGATCGGCCGAGCCTTCGGCATATCCGACATGACCGTGAGAAGTTACCTTGAAATACTGGAAAGCACTTTCATGATCCGTATTCTGCAGCCTTACTACACGAACATCTCCAAGAGGCTCGTGAAACGCCCGAAGCTTTATTTCCGTGACAGCGGCATTTTCCATACTCTCATGGCAATTGAGAGCCTGACACAGCTTACAGCCCATCCAAGACTGGGGGCATCCTGGGAATCATTCGCCCTCGAGGAAACACTTGCCGTTCTCGATAAAAGCACGAAAGAAGTATTCTTCTGGGCTACTCATTCCGGCGCTGAGGTGGATCTTGTGTATCAGAGCAAAGGATCGCTCCAGGGAGTGGAGTTCAAGTACTGCGATGCGCCTCTACTTACGAAGTCCATGCGCTCTGCGATGGAGAGTCTTGATCTCAAGCAGCTTATCGTGGTGTATCCCGGCAAGGAAAGCTACAGGCTGAACGAGAAGGCAAGGGTCGTTCCAGTCACTCAACTCAAGAACGAGCTTATCTGATTCCCCGCCGACCCCTTCCGGCCGCCCGCAAGTTTGTCAATCAAATCCTGCAACTAGCCTTCTTATGGTGCATTGCAAGGTATCAGGTTGTGGTTTACAATTTACTGAAAGCCTGACTGCTTTCGATTGAGCATTCCTCGTCAGGTCTTATCCTGCGGAAAGGGATGGTACTCCTCCACCGTTCCCCCGTCGTGCCATGCCATGTAATTCGCGTGCCAGTCCAGGCAGTTCTCCAGCTTCTGCACGGTAATGTTGAGAGTATCGGCGCAGAGCTTGATTGTCAAAGCCCTGGGGAGCCGATCATGGAACCTTATTCTTGCCAGACGAACCGTTGAGGCGCAAAGCCATGTGCTGGGGTCCGTCTGGTTGTGCCAGTAGTTCATGGGTGTGGTCGGTTCCGCGAAGTCCTCTTCAACAAACCTGTATTCGGTGTTGTCATGAACAACACAAGCGCTTCTATTGAAAAAAGCCAGACTCATCGCTCCCTGTCATTCTGGCGGTTCCATCCTGGAATCGCGTTACCATGTGAAAAACCGGCACAGTGAAGGCAGACCATAGGACACGAAGAGAAGAAAGAACGCGGCGGGGAGAATCAGTTCCAGTGGAGAAACCCGCCTGCCCTTTCCCCGCCGGAAGTGTACCAGCTGCCAGAGAAACCGCCACAGCCAGAAAAGGGAAAGGGAAACGGTGAGAGGCAGAGAGACTCCCTCCGCTCTGCTGAGTTCCTCAGCGGAGAGCAGTGTAATCGCACCTAATGCGAAGAAGAGCAGCAGCAGCGCCAGGTGAATCGTATACAGCACCCTTGCATTCAGCTGAGGAATACCCGAAAACACATCCTTCCACCTGAACAACGAGTAGAAACGGCAATGGAACAGGGCCATAAGCAATGTGAGAACACCGCCAGCATACATACCGGCAATCGATATCATTGTTGCTTTCCTCTCAGTATTTGAGGTGTACCCTGGAGAAGCCCTGTTATAGCTGCTCCGGAGAGATCAGCAGCACCCGCTGAACCATACAGGGGTCTTCGTGCACTGCAAGGAAATCTCTGCACCATGGTGTGATGTAGAATGTGAGGAACTCATCGGTGCCCGGCTCCAGATCCAGTTCAGCGGTGTAGAGATGCTCCCCTTCGGGAATCTTCCATACATCGAACACCGGGGTCTCAGTGGATCCCCGAAGCACCCAGAGGTTGCCCTGCCAGCCAAGCCACAAACCTGCTATCTGCGGTTTGAAATCATCCGGTTCATACACCCATTCCATCACATTAGAGGTTCCTGTTCCTGTGAGATACTCCTCTATATGCCTCTTGAACAGAGCTATCTCCTCTACTGTTCTCGGTACCTGCGGAATTTCCAGAGAAAGCGTATCGAAGGGAATTCCTTCGGGGTCACAGCAGATGACGGCATAATCTCGAATATGTCTTTGAACAACGTAGAGGTTCCCGGAGAGATCTCCTGCCATATAGTGTGAAAAGAAACAACGGTTCAGGGCGTCGGTGTTTTCCTCTCTGGGAACGGGAATGATAACGGAGTCCGACATGAATTCCGCCAGGCGTTCCCCCTCCAGGTCGTAACTGGCTATGAACTGCCTCAGAACGCTGATGTCACCGTAAAGAAATTCGTGCCATCTCACCGCGAAGGAAGCTGCTCCGGTTACCGTGTGCTGACGGGGCCAGTTTCCGGCATGCGTGAAGATGTGCTTCTCCCAGGTGCCATCCGGCATGTAAAGCCCCAGGTCGGTCACATCCTGAATGAGGAAGGAACCGTCGGGGAACATCTCCAGCCACTGGGGCATGAACAGTTCGCCGGGGCCGTCGCCCCTTCCGCCGATGAACCCGGCGTATGTTCCGTCTGGCAGATACTTCTGCAGCTTTGCCCTGGGCATATCAAGAACATAGATCATACTGTCGGTTCTTATGCAGTCGGCGGCATAACCGAACATGTAGCACGAATCTCCCATCTCAACACCTATGGTGTCCGTGATGGCAAGAGAGACTGCATCAGCAGTGACAGGCTGAGGTATGGCTTCCCCGCCGCACCCCGAAACAGCAAGAACCATCGCAAAGCAGAAAATCACACGGATACTGAGCATTTTACCCCTCCTGCGAATACAGACTGGAGATGGAATTACTACTATACATCTGCACCGACAGTCCGGGGAAGATGAATGTTCTTCCCCGGTCGGTTTCCAGGACAGGGACCTGCGGCGCTTTTCCTACAGCACCCCGGAAATATGGCTGGTAAGCTGACCCAGACGGTTCGTGTAGCTGCCCAGCTCGTTGTCGTACCAGCCGAATATTTTCACATGGGTAACAGGGATCCGGCAGGTGCGCACCTGATCCTGCTGCTGATCTCCGTTCACCTCAGCCGGTATCTCCACATCAACGAATCCCGTGCGGGTATGGGTTTCCGCGGCCTCTATCACCACCGCGGCGTCCTCCCCCTTGAGATCGGCTGACACATTCTGCTCTTCTGTGTACCTTACCAGCCCCCTGGCCTCGCACTGGGAGGCCTGTCTGTAAATGCCGTTGATGGATTCTCTGTCGATGAGGGGGTTACCATCGGCAGTCATTCCCGACTGGAATGTAACGTTCAGTATTATCAGACTCACCGTGGCTGTGGGTATTCTCACCGACTCAGCCATGAACCCTATTCTGGACACCTCGGGCATCACCTGTTCAAGGGCCCTGGCGGCACCTGTTCCCGTGATAACCATGCTGGCAATTCCGGAGCGGCTCTTCCTCAGATCCCTGGCTCCAGCCGCGGGAACACTGTCCAGGAACGGCTGTGAAGCCGTTACCGAATGGATTGTACTCATTCCAGCGGTAATCATCCTTCTCGTAAGGTCCCTGTCAAGAAGGGGACGCATCATATGGGCCAGGGCGGTGGTGGTGCAGGAACCCGCGGAGATCACGGTGTGACGACCCGGCTCGAACTTGTAGTGGTTTATGCCGTATATCATCATCAGGCTGTCTTCGGGGTCAGGCGCGTTCTTCTGGCGGCTTTTGAAAGGAGCGCTGAGTATGACCACCCTGGCTCCCGCGGCAAGGTGCCCCCTGAGGGCGCCTCCCGGGGTATCCGGCTCATCGTGAGGGTCAAGGAATCTCCCTGTGCAGTCCACAACCACGCCTGCTCCATTGTCCCTCCAGGGTATATCCACCGGGTTCCTGGCCTCCCTGAGTACCTGCACCTCTTTACCGTGCATTTTAAGAAGACCGTTTTTCTCGGATACAACTACGCAGTCAGGCTTGCCGCGGTTGCCCTCAAGCCAGCGGTGAAGGTTGCCGTACGTGCTGTCCCTGGACAGGTAGTGCGCTATGGATTCCAGTGATGTGCCAACCTCCCTGCCGGTGTTTACCACGAACCTGTCGTACTCCCCTGCGCCCAGGTGATGCCAGAGGGTGAGTTTGCCTATTCTTCCCAGGCCGTTGATGCCCAGGGTTCTGCCGGATGCCATCAGACTATCCTCCTTGTTTATTCGATGCTCAGTGATGTGAGCTCGGTTTTCAGTCTCCCGGTGAAGATGTTCCCGGTTCGTCCGTCTATGCTCAGCCAGTCTCCACAGTTAAGTTTCCTGCCTGCTATGCGGGCCGTTCCCGCTATCTCGTCCACCTCCAGCTGCCTGCAGTCCACCACGGCGGTCTTTCCCAGCCTCTTGGCGGTTACCGCGGCGTGTGACGTGGAGCCGCCCCTTGCAGTCAGTATTCCCTGTACGCTTATTATCATGGAGATGTCTTCGGGCACCGTGTCCGGCCTCAGCAGAAGCACGTTTTCCCCGGAAGACCCTTCAAGAAGCTTCTCAATCTGTTCCTGGTTCATGGCCACCCTTCCGGAGTAAGCTCCTCCGGAGACACCAATCCCTATCGCCACAGGGTTTAGAGGGTTGTCGGGACCGACGACAAAACAGGGAGCGTCGGATTTTCCCTCGGAAGCCATAACCCTTTTCTGTAGAATGTAGAGGTCCTCCCCCGATGCTGACTCAAAGGTAAACTCTATCTCCTGGGGATCGTAGTCCCGTGAGGCTATCTCTTCGGCGACACGCAGAAGAGCGGCATAAACATCGGGATAAGCCGTTTCAAGGGAGAGGGATGCATCAGTGTCCGCAGGGCTGCTCTTCCTCTGCTCCTCGGAAATGGGCAGGGGAAACACGAGCCCTCCCACCAGATCCTCACCCTGACTGCACGTGGTGAAGTCCCCGTAAAGCCGCACCTTCCTGCTGTACGGTTCTCTGGGATCCCTGGTGAAGGTAACCCCGGATCCGGACTCCCTTCCCCTGTTCCCGAACACCATCTTCTGAACCACCACAGCGGTACCCCACTGTTCGGCTATGCCCACGTAGTTCCTGAAGAACGCCGCGTCGGACGAATTCCAGGAATCCATTACCCGGTGCACGCAGGCGACCACCTGTTCGAAGGGGTCGGAGAGAAACTCCACACCCAGCTTTTCCGCCTCCGCAAGGTATGCCAGGGCCATCTCCTTCATCTGAAGCGGGGTGAAGTCCAGCTTTCTCTTCACACCATATCTTCCCTTGAAATCGTTCATTATCGAGTCGAAGATCTCTCTCTCCACGCCGGACGACATGGCCCAGGTCTGAATGAATCGACGGTATGAATCCCAGGCCATCCAGGCAAGCTCCTCGGTGCGGGATATCTCCTCGGCTATCTCACGGTTCAGCCCGACATTCACGAAGGTGGTCATCAGGCCGGGCATGGAGAAAGCGGCGCCTGATCTTATGGCCAGCAGCAGCGGCTTCTGCGGGTTCCCCAGCTGAAGGCCGGTTCTCTCCTCCAGCGCATCCAGGGCTTTTCTTATTCTCGCTATGGTATCCCTGTAGAGAGGGAGATAGGACATGGCGGGAAGGGCGGCGAACAGCTCGGTGGTTATTATGAAACAGTCGGGCACATTGTGGCCGAAACCGGCCAGCTGCTTCAGCCCCAGCCCCTTGTATCCCAGGGTCATCTGGTCGTCGCTTGGCCTGGGTTCCCTCAGATGGGAAACCAGACCGTCGGAGTCGTAGTTCATCATTCTTGTAAGGGCTTCAGGAGAAAGCTCTCCTGTCAGCTCCGATATCAGCCTGTATTTCCCGGCGACGTACCTGTCCAGCGTCTGCAGCCCAAGAGCTGAAACCAGTACCTCGCGGAGGACCATTTCAGCAACCGCGTCGGCGCACATTCCGCGAAGCTCGCACTGCCTCGGATCATGTTCAAGGATTATCCTCAGGATTCTCTCGTGACTCAGTATGGACAGTCTGGAGAGCTCTGTAACGCTTTTTGAAAGGAAGAGGAAGATGTTCCTGTACTGGTCGAATGTTATGCTGTGCCAGGCGAAACTGGCCTCGAGCATACCAATGTTCGATGAAAGGGAACGGGGATTCACACCGTCCAGGGCCAGAGCCCTCTCAAAGCGCCTGAGTTCCGCCGCTACCCGCTTCAGAAGAGAACGGTTCATGTAGGGAGCCTCCTGGTATGAGGCCACCTCCTCAAATAGTCTTCCCGCGAGTTCCTCCACCCGGAAGGAGAGACCCAGAGCGTCGAACTTGGGTTCGGAGTAGTTGCCGTACATCGAGGGGATACCGGCGGCAATGTGTCTCTTGTGGTATATGTTTTCGTTGCCTTCGGACGGAACGGGGTTCAGTATTATGTCCCTGAGGTTCTCTATGATGTCCAGGCACACGTCCAGAAGGGTATCCCTGTTATAGTGACCAGGGTTATTTCGCCATTTCGACATGGCTTCGCCAAAGGCCTTCCTTGTATCGGCATCCAGCAGAAGACAGCCGCTTATAGTGTATTCCAGATCCTCCGATGATGGGTAGTACTTCTGCATAAGCAGACGGTGAAGACGTATCATGAGGCCTACCCTCTCCGCGGCCTGGCAACCTGCTTCGTGGGATTTCTTCAGCCCGTCGACTGGCATGGCGAGAACCCTCTCCACGGTTTCCTCCGCGGTTTCATCGGAAAGCGCCATTCCTCGAAGGAAATCCCCCGGCCCCTTCGACCAGGTTTCCTCGGAGAGTACCGCATTCAGTGTGTTCACCGAGAGATACGGCTGAATCCATGAGGCGTCCGAGGTAAGCCAGTACAGCATCACCGCCCTGGCGAACTGAACAATCCTGTTCGAGGCCTCGGCGTGTATCTGCTTCCTGAGAAAATGCATCAGGGAATCGTTCCTTCCGCATATCTCGTCGATCCTTGTGGAAACCGAACGGAGTTCTCCCTCTGCCCCGACCTCGTTGAAATAGACAGGGAATGTTCTGAGAAGCTGTTTGGCGACAAAGTAGATGGGGCTGATATCGGCATTCAGGAACCTGGTTATGTCCCTCTGAAAAAGATCTGTGTCCGCTATGTAGACTCCCCCCAGCCGAAGCTGCACGTTAAGGGCCGCGGCCAGCCGTTCGTACAGGGCGGGGTTCGATTCTATTATGTGCATCCAACAGCGCAACTTAGGCAGATGAAAGGGGTTAACCAGTGTTTCCCAGTCGTCGTTGGCTCCCTTTATGTCCGGATACTGGAAGTGCCAGTAGAGAATGTCCTCCATGAAATGATCCGCCGCCATGGTGTTCCCGGCGCTGCCGATGGCGGTGCCAATGGCCTCGTAACACTGTAACCGTATAAGAAGAAACTCACTGGACTTCCCCCGAAAAAACCGGGTAAGCCTGCTGAGAACCCTTTCTATATCGTAGTTCAACTTGGGCTTCATCATTATCCGCACCACTCCGAGAAGGTCGGACATCACATCGTTCTGGCGGTTTCTGAGGGTATCGTCCTTGAGGAAGTACAGGCATACAAGGAAACGGTCCTCAAGGTCTTCCACCCTGAAAACACCTGAAATGGCCCTGTCGATGATCCGGGAGAATGCGGGGAACCTGTCGGTAAGCAGCGCTTCCGGCGAGGCTGTTTCCACTGAATCCAGCAGGGAAGATACTTCCCCTCTGCCCAGAAAGCCGAATCTTGATATTACATCCTCGGGATGGTTCAGCCCTGTATCGCTGTCGCGGCACCATCCGACCATGTCAAGCCTGTCCAGTATCATCCGGTAACCACCGGCCAGCACTTTCCTGTACAGTTCCAGGGCCAGCGGGGACAGTTCACTGCTGCCTCCCGCCCTGTCCACCATGTCCCTCAGGAGGCTGTCTCGTTCCAGGAATGGAACCGGATCGTTGTTGGCCTTCGCTGACAACGCTTCCAGAAGGGCCACCGCGGAAGAGGTGTATGAGTTTTTCTTGGGTCCGGAAAGCCCTGCGGAAAGCCACATCAGAATCTGACGGAGAAGAGCGGATATCTGAGGCCTGGAGAGGTCTTCATCCAGAAGGCCTGTCAGCAGCCCGGTAAGAAGTGAAAAAAGCTGAGCGCTCTCTCCAGAGGATTCCATGTATGACCAGTTCCGAAGAAGGATGACCTGAAAACCCTCGATAACCGCGTCGATGTTCCTGTATTCGTGAAAGTACTCCTGCAGTGTTTCCACCAGCTTCACCCTGACGCCGTAGAAATCCTGCACCGCATCCACAAGCGGAGCATACGCTTCCGGGATCTTCACCTCTATGGCTGTTCCTGGAATGTTGGCCCTCAGGGCATCGGAATCTATGGGAATGTTCCGCAAAACTGACCGCCTCTCCCCGGTTCCAGGCAGGGAAGCGGATTCCGGAACAGGCCGGAAACCTCTTCCAATCTTGTGCGACCCGAACAACGGAATAAATGCCTTGACAGTTCAGTGCATATGATACGAACATTTCACCGGCAAGGCAAAGAAGGAAAGCTGATGGGGATCACAGGCACCGGGCGGCGCCACACTTTCACCGAATCGGTTATTGTTGACCGGGAAAGGGGAGTGCAACAATGGAAAAACCCAACAAAAAAAGAATGATTACCGCAGGCATCCTTCTCACGCTTGCCATACTGTCCATCACCGGAGTTCTTACCTCTCTGCAGCGTATAGTGATCCTTCCTCCAGCGGAGAATTATGTTGAAGCATCCCAGGAAAAAGCCCTGACCGCCTTCATTACCGTCAGCGCGGTAAAAGGGCTGATCGCCGTGGTCGAGGGTTCGGATGTGGTGGGAATCGAGGTGGGAGATGTGGTTCAGCCACTGTACGACGCCATTGATATAACATGGAAGATCCTTGCCCTGAGCCTGGGGGCGCTTTACGCCATAGAGATACTGCTGGGTCTTTCCGGGGTTCTGGGAAAGGTGTTCCTGAGTTCCATGTTCATTCTCGCCCTGGTAACGCAGTTCACAAAGAAAACCATTCTCAGAAAGGCGGCGGTTCTTACCGGAGCGCTGGGGCTTTTTTTCTTCGTGGCGGTTCCCATTACCCTGGCCGTTTCCGGCAGCCTTTCCGAAGGCTACTCAAAGCCAGTGAGGGATCGCTTTGACCTCAGCATGACAGAGTTCCAGGAAAGCTTCCAGGCAAGGCTCGATGAGCTTAAGGTCAGCCGCATGGAAGACTTCATCACAGTTGCCGGCGGAAGCGTGGAATGGCACGGAGTGTACCCCGACATCTCCTTTCCCTCTATCTCTTTCCCCAAGTACTACATAGTTCAGGCCATACTCGCCGACATGAGTGACATGGTCAAGGAGCTTCCGGAGCTTCTTATCAGAACGGGAGTCACATGGCTTCTCGATGTGATAATCATTCCTGTCGGCCTGCTCTTCCTTCTGTACAGGCTCGCCATTCTTTTCACCGAATCCCTCTTCGGCGGAGCAAAGGCTGACAGGCTCGAAAAAACACTGAAGAAATACCTCGAAAAGAAAACAGCTTCAGAACAGTAGCAACCGGAGGCATAGAATGAAGAACGAGTACTCGGTAAGAGTCATAGGCTCAGTGTCCCTTGAGAATGGCTTCGCCGTCAATATCAACAGGGAGTTCAGAAAAGGGCTTAAGGGGCTTGAAGAGTTTTCCCACGCGATCATCCTGTGGGTCTTTGACAGGGCCCGGTGGGATGGCGGAACCCTCGAGGTCAAACCGCCGTATCGCTCAATTAACCACGAAACTGGGGTTTTCTCCACGCGATCACCTTTTCGCCCCAGCCCGGTAGCCATAAGCACCGGCGGCATACTCTCGGTGAACGAAGAAGAAGGGCTTGTGCTTCTGGACTGGATCGACGCCATGGATTGCAGCCCGGTCATCGACATCAAACCCTACCACCCCAGCATGGACAGGGTTTCCCGGGTCTGCATGCCGGAATGGTGCGCCCACTGGCCGCGGAGCCGTGAGGAATCAGGTGAGTTCGACTGGGAAAGGGAGTTCTCCACCGACTGACATCAAAGAGAAAGACCCCCTGCGCACTTGCAGGGTAGCTCCCCGCAGGGTAGAATCTTGAAAAGACACGATTCGAACCTGGAATGGAGACAACATGTGTACCAGGCGCCCTCTCCTGATTGGCCTCTCAACCATCTTCAAAGCATCGGCGTTCTTTGTTGCTCTTTCTTCTTCGACTGGCTGTGAAGATGTAAGAACTCCTAAAACGGTCACATCCGACAGCACCATTACCGTGGTTGACGGCCTCGGACGCAGCGTCACAGTCCCATTCGATCCAGAACACGTGATATGCTCAGGACCGGGATGCCTCAGGCTGCTTGTTTATCTTCAGGGCCAGGACAGAGTCGTTGCGGTTGATGATATGGAGGGAGGAAGGGCCACCTTCGAGGCAAGACCCTACTTCCTGGCGAATCCATGGTTCGCGGAACTGCCTGTATTCGGTGAGTTCCGAGGGCACGACAATCCCGAACTCATACTGGCGCTTGATCCCCAGCCGCAGGTCATATTCAAAACATTTCCCCTGATGGGGACCGATCCGGTGGAGCTGGAGGAGATGACCGGCATACCTGTGGTTGTGCTTGAGTACGGAGTCATGTGGCCCGACAGAGCAGACTTCGACAGGTCGCTGAGAACAATGGCCCGAATAATGAACAGCGAAGAAAGGGCCGAGGAGGTAATAGCGTTCATCGACTCCACGATTTCAGACCTGGCCCGGCGTACCCTGGAAATGCCTGCAGACAGTCAAAAGAGCTGCTTCATAGGGGGAATAGCATATCGCGGCCCCCACGGATTCCAGTCCACTGAACCAGGCTACCCGCCGTTCCTTTTCGCAGGAGCCGGTAACATCGCTGCGCCGGGTGATATTGAAGAGTACTCCGGGGAGCACGCCGACATAGCGAAGGAGCAGATACTGGCCTGGGATCCTGAGGTGATATTCATCGACGGCTCCACCCTTGAGGCTGATCCCGGCGCAAGCGCCCTTCATCAGCTGGCCGACGACCCGGCCTACTCCTCTCTCTCGGCGGTAACAAACGGGGAACTGTACTGCCTTCTTCCCTACAACTGGTACACCTGGAACTGCGGCTCCATACTGGCCGATGCCTATTACATAGGGAAAGTGCTCTACCCTGAACGCTTCGATGACGTGAATCCCGCGGCGAAGGCCGACGAGATCTACAGATTCCTTGTGGGCGCCGGGGTATTCCCGCAGCTGAAGGAATCCTTCGGAGGGCTTGTTTTCGAGAGGATAGAACTCTGACCTCGCCTGGAGGCTGTAATGCACCTTGAGAATGGAACCATTCCCGAGGAGTACAAGAAGTACACCGGCAGGAAGCTGCTGCTGAACCTGATAGGGCTTCTGGCGCTCTTCGCCCTGCTGATACTCTCCATCTCCGTGGGAGCGGTTACCATACCGCCGGGGCAGGTGTTCAGTGCCCTTTTCGCCGGTGACGCCTCCAGACAGGTGCAGATGATAATAGTGAACATAAGGCTTCCCCAGGCGCTTGCGGCGATTGTTGCGGGGGCGGGTCTTTCTGTTTCCGGCACAGCCATGCAGTCCATTCTTCGCAACCCGCTGGGTTCGCCGTTCACACTGGGCATATCCAACGCCGCGGCCTTCGGGGCGGCATTCTCGGTGATGGTTCTGGGGAGCGGGGCTATGCAGAGCACCTCGGCAGGCGCCGTCTCCATTACGAACCCCTACATGACCACAGCGGCTGCCTTTGTCGCCTGTGTCACCGCTGCGGTGATCATACTGGCTGTCACCGGGGTGGCCAGGGTCTCCCCGGAGGTAATGGTACTGACGGGAGTGGCTCTGGGCTCGCTTTTCACCGCTGGAACCATGTTCCTGCAGTACTTCGCCGACGATGTTCAGCTCGCCGCCATGGTTTTCTGGACATTCGGAGACCTGGCCAGGGCAAGCTGGAGGGAACTCGCCGTGATATCATCGATTACCTTCGCCTCCTCGGTATACTTCATGCTCAACAGCTGGAGTTACAACGCAATGGACGCCGGTGACGAAACCGCGGCCAGCCTCGGCCTGCCGGTTTCGAGAAAGAGGCTTGCCGGAATGATGGCGGCTTCTCTGGTTACGGCCACCATAATCTCGTTCGTGGGGGTAATAGGTTTTGTGGGGCTTGTGGGTCCGCACATAGTAAGAAGACTCCTTGGCGACGACCACAGGTATCTCATCCCCGGATCCATGCTGGCTGGGGCGATACTTCTTCTAGCGGCGGACACCGCCGCCCGTATGGTGCTGTTGCCACGGGTGCTTCCGGTAGCCGTACTAACGGCCTTCACCGGCGCTCCTGTTTTCATAGCCCTTCTTGTAAGGGGATACAGGAAATGATCCTCAGCGTGGAAGGCCTCTCCTTCAGCTACGGTGACCTCAGGGTTCTCAAGGAAATATCCTTCAGCGTAAACACCCACGAGGTGGTTGCGGTGCTTGGCCCAAACGGCTCTGGAAAGACAACGCTTCTCAAGTGCATCAACGGCCTTCTCAGACCCCTGCGGGGAAGTGTGCGACTCCTGGGGGAAAAAATGGAGAGATACTCCAGGCGGGAAGCCGCCTGCATGATGAGTTATGTGGCCCAGAGAAGCGAGCCGGGGCGGGTCACCGCCTTTGACGCGGTGCTGCTCGGGCGTAAGCCGCACATGGGCTGGAGGGTGAGTCGAAGGGATATTGAGCTGACTCAGGCTGCGCTGCACAGACTGAACCTGGAGCACATCGCCCTGAGGCACACCCACAGCATGAGTGGAGGCGAGTACCAGCAGGTATGCATAGCCCGGGCACTGGTAGGTGAACCGGTGGCAATGCTGCTTGACGAGCCAACGGCATCACTGGATCTGAGGAATCAGCTGTCCATTCTCCGACTGCTCAGAACCATTGTTCGAGGGCATGACATGTGTGCTGTGGTGACCATGCACGACCTTAACACCGCTTTCCGATACGCCGACAGGTTTATTTTTCTGAGTAACGGCGGCATAATGGCCGAAGTGAACAGGAATGGAATAACGGAATCTGTTATTGAGGAGGCGTACGGTGTTCCGGTGCGGGTTCTGTGGCACCAGGACCACCCGGTGGTTCTTCCCCTCGACGATAACTCAGGTAACGGATTCGCGTCACACCGTACAACCTGACCTGAGTCGAAACCGGCTGGGTGGATCAGCCGCCGCTGTCCAGTATCTCCCTTATTTTCCCTGAGATGTCCGCCAGGCGGTATGGTTTGTTTATGAACCCGCTGGCGCCTCTGGCAAGCGAATCCCTCACCAGGCTGTTCTCAGCGGTGTACCCGCTGGCTATAAGCACCCTGGCCTCCGGGTTAACTCTCATCAGCTGGTCGAGACACTGGTAGCCTCCCATTCCCGGCATACCCATGTCCATAACCACAATATCGATGGTATTCCCCGAGACACGGTATATCTCCAGCGCCTTCTCACCGCTGTCCGCCTGAAGAACGCTGTAGCCAAGGGAGCCAAGCATCTCCGCCGCGAGATACCTTATTCTCTCCTCGTCATCCACCAGCAGTACCGTTTCATCCCCTCTGGATGGCTTCTGAACCGTATGCGCCGCCGGATAGTGCACTTCCCCGCTCTCGAAGGCGGGCAGATAGATAGTGAATGCTGTTCCCCTGCCAGGTTCGCTTTCGCAGAGTATTCTTCCACCCAGGCTTTCCACTGTTCCGAACACCGCGGCCAGACCAAGCCCGGTACCCTTGCCGAATGTTTTAGTCGTGAAAAAGGGTTCAAACACTCGTCTTCGGGTGTTCTCATCCATTCCTATCCCTGTGTCTTCAACGCGAAGCTGCACATAGTTGCCTGGTGTCATACCCAGATGAGAACTGCAGAAGATGCTGTCAAGGGTGGCGTTCCTGGTTGCCAGGCAAAGAACCCCTCCCTTCGGCATGGCGTCCACGGCGTTGCCCGCAAGATTCAGGAGTATCTGATCGATCTGGGTGGGATCCGCCCTCACCGGCCAGAGCTCGGAATCGGTAACCTGCTCTATTCTAACCATTTTAGGTATCGTTTTAAGAAGCATGTCGGATGTGTGGGCAACCCTTCTGTTCAGATCAACGGTCGTCAGTTCAACATCGGACTTTCTGCTGAAGGCCATGATCTTGTTGATAAGGGCGGAGCCGCTCAGACCGAAGTCGTGTATCTGGGCTATGTCATTGTAGAACCTGTCTGAGTCTTCCATTCTGGACATTATGAACTCACTGTAACCAATCACCGCCTGCAGGATGTTGTTGAATTCGTGGGCAACCCCTGTTGTCAGAGTGTTTACCGCTTCGAGTTTCCGTATCTGATAAAGGTCTTCCTCCAGTTTTTTCTGCAGGGAGATATCCCGTATCGACACCACTGTGCCGCTGAATTCCCCGGCTTCAGTAAGCAGCGGTGAAGCGAATGCTTCGACCCATTCCACTTCTGATCCTTTGATTCCTCTAATAAGAGAGCGCTCCGGCTTCCCCGACGAGAGTGATGCCGCCGCCGGGCACTCTTCGCATGGAGCATCAAGGCTGTTGAACAACTGATGGCACTTGTTTGAATGCAGGTTGATTCTTTCGGAGAGCCAGTTCTGAACTATCCTGTTGCAGTACTTTATGCTGAAGTCTTCGTCAAGAACCATAATTCCGTCCTCAACGCTGTTGAGTATGTTGTCAAAGAAGGTCTTGCTATTGCTCAACTCCTTTTCCGCCGCCTGTTTCTGTTCCCTGGCCTGAATGGAACGGATAATCTCCTTCATCCTGCCGGCAAGAAGGGTGTAAAGCCTTTTCTGCTTTGCATCCATGGGTTTCGCCTGCTCGAAAACAACTGTACCTCTTCGTTCATTGTCCAGGGTGAAATCCTGGATGAACACATTCTTGCCGCCCGATTCAATAATCGCGTCGATACTGGAAAGGTCCGTTATTCCCCAGGTGCCAGCCAGCCTTCTGGTCTCACCTTCAAAGAGGATCAGAGCGAACCGGCGGCACCCCAGAAGGCGGGAAGCCTTCTCGGAAACCTCTTCGACAAGCTTTTCAAC
>DAINQE010000031.1:0-27161 GCA_036743055.1 Candidatus Sabulitectum sp.
GGCAACTACATGCTTAGTCCGCCTTGTTTTTCTCGCCCTCCGGTTGGCTGCGGACGTCCGCCTTCGGGCCAGTTTCCATTGATCTCACCGATTCCCCCGGGAAACGCGGGTTGGCGGCCAGTTCCCTGATCGACGCCCCTTCCGGACCCGGGAACGCAGTCCGGAGGGACGGCTGCCCATCATGAGGACAGCTGTCGCAATTTATGCGGCAGTTATTTCTATTCCACCTTTTTTACGAGGCCGGTGGAACCTCGGCATGCTCCCACGGGGCCACTTCCGTACCCGTCGATACCTGTCGCCCCCAAGTTTCGTACGCACAATATACACAAATTGCCTGGGGTATGGTTCCAGCTTGATTTTTCCGGTGGAATGGAGTATATGTTGCTCTCATTACGAAATTCGAAAAGGGAGACGATAATGTCCTGGAAGTGCGATATATGCGGTAAAGCTCCGGCGGTTGGCAACAGAATAAGCCACTCCGACAAGAAGAGCAAGCACGTGTTCAAGCCCAACCTTCAGAGTGTTCGCGCCATGATCGACGGAAAACCCAAGAGGATCAAGGCCTGCACCACCTGCATCAAGAGCGGCAGGGTCATCAAGGGCTAGCTTCTTTGTCTTACAGACGAGTTCGGGGGGAAGCGCGCTTCCCCCCTTTTCTTATATTCTATTGCCTGTATTTCTTGTGTTATCCGTTTTGCTCTTCGTCAGTCGTCATCCGGGATCTCGGTTGTGACCGGGTTGCCCATGCGCTCTTCCTGGGCGGCCTGGGCCATCTGGTACTCCCTGGCGAGTCTGGTGTAGCCGAAGCCCATGTTCAGGAACTCCCAGGGGAGCTGTTTTGACTGGTCCATTGGGAGGAACACGGAATTCATGTCCATTTCCGCGTACTCGAAGGCGGTGTTCCAGCCTACACCTTCCAGCTTCTTCATCAGGGCCTTGCCAACCCTGCGGTCCCCTCTGATGAGGAGGGCCTGGATGTGGGTGTCCCTGGGATCGAAGCCCTTGATCTTCTTAACGCCCAGCTTCTTCAGGGCGGCCTTCAGTTCCGTGAGGTGTTCCCTCACCTCCCTGAGGCCGGCCATGGGCGACCACTGGAAGGCTGTCCAGGGCCTGGGGATGAACTGATCGACCCTGACGGTGATGGGGAGCTTGGTAAGGCCCATGATTGCTTCCACGAACTCCACGTTCTCCCTGCGGTCGTTGTCGTTCTCGAAGGGGAAACCCAGCTGGAAGTTGATCTGAACCGCCTTCATTCCCTGGGGCATGTTCCTCACGGTATTGAAGTAGCTTTCGTTGTTCCTGTACTTGCCCAGGACCTTCCTCAGGGACTCGCTGCCGGTCTCCGGAACCATCAGGAGGGTGTCGGCGTCCATGATGGTGGGCAGTTCCTCGGCAAGCTCAGGGGTCTCCCGCATGTGGGAGCTGATCCTTGCGTTGAGGCCGGCCTTGTCAGCCAGCTTCATGAGCTGCTTAAGTTCGTCGTGGCCCCCCGGGGTGCAGGCGGTGTAGACCACCGTGGTTCCCTCGGGTATGCCGTTGATCTTCTCCTCGAGGTCCTCCGCCCTCTGCTCACGGTAAGGAAGCAGAAGATAGCCGGACATGCAGAACCTGCAGTTGAACGGGCAGCCCCTTGCGATTTCCAGGATGTAGGTGTCGGGCATTATGGAGTGGGCCGATATGGTGTCGGTGAGGGCGCCCACGCTCTCGGAGCTTGCCCACTGGCGCATTATCGAGCTTCTGGGGTCGGTTCCGTGAACGGTTGGAACATAGAGACCCGGAAGGTACGAAAGACCCTTGAGTATCTCAGCCTTGGGCCGGCGCCTGGAGCCCAGGCTCTTGATGATGTCCAGAACAGGGCCCAGGGTGGGTTCGGTCTCGCCGATTATGAAGGCGTCGAAAAAACCGCTCATCGGAATTGGGTTCGCGGTGACGCTCATTCCGGTGGCCAGCAGGATGGGCCACTTGTGCTCCCTCTTGCGGTTCTCGAGGGTTATCCCTGAAAGGTCCATCATCTCCAGGGCGTTGAACCAGTCGGTCTCCGAAGGCATCAGGAAAACGAGCAGGTCGGAGTCCTTAATGGACTTGCCTGTATCCAGAGTCTCAACGGGACGATTCTGCCTTTTCCTCCAGTTGAGTTCGTCCTTCTCGGGAAGGAATGCCCTGGCGCAGACGGTGTCGGGCCAGGTGCTCAGCTGCTTGTACAGCCTGTGGAAGGCAAGATGGCCCATTGCCTGGGAGTACTCCCTGGGAAAGGCCACAAGCGTTTCGAAGACTCCCTCGGAGTTCCCGGAAGAAAGCCTGCGCTCTGCGTCCAGCAGCTCGCATCGCCTTTCTTCGTACTTGTCACTGGCAGATTTGCGACTCATAGACCCCCTGCTCCCGTGGATGTTATCGGAGGGGAATATAGTCAATGGAAAAAACGTCAACAAAATACGACGTTTTATCCGCCTTTGACTCAGTCAATATCCCTCTGGAGGAAGGTGGGTATCTCCACGTCACTGGGGCTCATGTTTCCGGGACTTCCTGTGGAGAAGGACCTTGTAAGGTTCTCGGTGCCCTTCCTTCGGCTGCTGAAGGGGAAGGGTGTCTGTTCCCGCTTCAGGGGAAGTTCCTCTACTTCGTCATCATCCATCTGCCCGAAGCCGGTGGCTATGACCGTGACCTTGATCTCGTCACCCATCTTCTCGTCCACGCTGCGGCCGATCCTTACCTCCACGTTGTCCCCCACCGCATCGGCTATTATCCTGTGGGCCTTGGTGAACTCGGTGTACCTGAGTTCCTTGGAGGAGTGGATGTTCACCAGGACCTCCCTGGCACCCTCTATGGAGATGTTGTCCAGGAGTTCGTTGGATATGGCCTGCCTCGCGGCCTCCTCGGCCCTGTCGGGGCCAACCGCAACACCTGTGCCCATCATTGCGCCGCCGCCGCTGGCTATCACCCTTCTCACATCCTCGAAGTCCAGATTGATCTCCCCCGGTGAGGAGATGATGCTGCTGATACCCTCTACCGCGTTGGAGAGAACACCGTTGGCGATGCCCATGGCCTCGTCGAAGTTGGTCTCATCCCCCACCACGCTGTCCAGCCTGTCGTTGGGGATCACTATGAGGGTGTCCAGTTCCCTTCTGAGCCTGCGTATGCCGTCCTCGGCCCTCTTGGCCCTTATGGCGCCTTCGTAGCTCCAGGGAAGAGTTACCACGCCAACGGTTATGATGCCGTTGTCCTTGGCCAGTCTGGCAATTACCGGTGCTGCGCCGGTACCGGTGCCTCCGCCCATGCCTGCCGTTATGAAGAGCATGTCCGCCCCTGAGATAACGTCCTCTATGGCATTGACGCTCTCGTCGGCGGCCTGCTCGCCCAGCTCCTGGTTGCCGCCGGTCCCCCGGTTCCGGGTTACCCTGCTGCCGATGAGCACCTGTTCGGTTGCCAGGCAACTCTTGAAGTCCTGGTGGTCGGTGTTCACCGCCACGTACTCCACGCCCTTTATCTGGTCACGGATCATCCTTGTAATGGCGTTGCACCCGCAGCCGCCAACACCGAGGACCATGAGCCTTACGCTTCCGTTCTGGTCCTCTCCAACTTCACGCAGATCGAATACAGCTGCCATTTCCCATCTCCTTACTTCAGTTTATGCAAAAAGTCAGTGAATTTCTTAAAAACATTCCCGCAGTTCTCCCGTTTTCCCCGGGTCAGATTCCTGCTCCTGAGGAGTGCGCCGTGCTTCAGTAGCCCCACCGCAGTAGCCATTTCAGGCATGCTCACTATCTTGCTGCCGGAGGTGAATCCCCTTGGGATCCCCGGTTCCACAAGATGTCCGGATATTTCCGATGAGGCCTGGAGTATTCCGTTCATCCTCGCGGTGCCTCCTGTAACGACTATTCCCCCGGTGAGGTTCTCGAAGCCTATCCCGGAGGCGGCTATCTCCTCGGAGGTGAACCTGAGCATTTCCCCCACCCTTTCGTAGGCGATCTGCGAGAGCACGGGAAGGTTAACCGGAATGGTGCCCCTGCCCCCGACCTTCCTCACGGAAAGGATCTTCGACTCGGCCAGGCCCTTCATTGCCGTAACCTGCTCCTCCTTAAGCCTGGCGGCGTCTTCCATGGATATTCCCAGGCTCTGTATGTCGGCGGTTATCCTGTCTCCGCCCATGGAGAAGGAGGAAAGGTGCACAGGGGCTCCCCCGCTGTATACCACCAGATCGGTGCTGGAGGCTCCTATGTCTATCACCGCGGTGCCCACTGTCTTCTCGTCCCTGTTGAGGACGGCCTCGGCGCTGGCTATTGCCGCCGGGATCACTCCCTCCACGGACACGCCGGCGTTCTCCACCACCGCTATCAGGTTGTCAACCGCTATCCTGTCGGCGTAGATGGTGTAGACCCTGGCCTGGACCGATGTGGCCCGGAGTCCCACAGGGGGCTCGGCAAGGTTATGGAAGCCCTCGAAGGAGTAGTCCCTTGGTATTCTCTCGAGCACCCTGCATCCGGAGGGCAGGGTCATGTTCCCCGCTGCCTCCTTTACCTTGGCCACATCCTCTTCGGTAATGAGGTCGGGCTCCTCGGACCTGCCGTCTCCCAGGACCATCGTGGAAGAACCCAGAATGCCCCTCACATGGAGGCCGGTGATGCTCACGAAGGCGGACTCAGCTTCCAGTCCGGATGTTTCCTCAGCCTCCTCCACGGCTTTTCTGACGGCTTCAGAGGCCCGGGAGGCGTTCACTATCACGCCTTCCCTCACATGGCCGCTGCAGGGGGCTATCCCCACCCCGGCCACCTCCAGGTTACCCTGGTCATCCTCGATGGCAATGAGGCACTTGACGCAGGAGCAGCCTATGTCGATTCCGGCAATGGTGACGCTGTTCTCGCTCATACCGTTTCTCCCCCTGAAGGCCTGACGATCGCCTGCCCCCGGTAGCGAAGGTCCACCTGTTCCGCGAAGGGACGAACCGAGTCCCTTATGGAGTTCCATGTTCTCCAGCTGCCCGGGGCGTTATCACAGTGGAGAAGAACCGGGATCCCGTTCTCCACCACCTGTATGCCGTCTTCCAGCACCGTAACCTCCGTGCCCGTGCCTAGATCCCTCTTCAGCGCCAGGTTCAGGGCGGCGCGGATGGAGCTTTCCGCCGGATTCCCCAGGACCCTGAGTTCAGGGAGCGCCGGATCCGCCCACCCCTGGGGAAGAGGCTCTCCGAGAAGTGTTACTGGAATGCTTCCCGATCCGTTGACCACCATGGCCGCGGCCTCCCTGGGATGAAGTTCCACAACTATCGAATGGGGCAGCACGACCCGTACGGAAGCTGATGCGACGCCCTCTATCGTCTCCAGCTCCATTCCCAGCGAGTCGGTGTTAAGCCTGAGGAGCGATTCCTGGAACCAGGGCCGGAGGATCTCCGCCACCAGGGCCGAATCCACCGGGCCTGAATAGTCTATCCTCGCCTGCAGAAGATCGAATCTTCCATCCCTGTCGGCCCATCTGATCCCCAGGACGGCGGTGAGGACCACCAGCAGAACGATCCCGAACAGAAGTGCTTTCTTCTTCATGATCATTTCACCCCCAGGATCGATCTTGCCTTGGAGTCGATGGAACCGGCACCCATGAAAACCACAATGCCTCCCTCAATCCCGTTCAGAGCGGACTCCATCTCTTCCATCTCAATCGCAGTGCAGTCAGCCCCTGCCTTAACCGCGGCCTTTACCACCAGGGATGAATCAACCCCGTGGAGAGGTTCCTCCCTGGCGGGGTAGACGGGAAGGACGAATGACTTCGCCGCTATACCCAGGGCGATGCCCATCTCCCTGTGGAGGAGAGAGGTGCGGGAGTAGAGGTGGGGCTGGAAGAACACCGTAACAGGGCCCGTGACTGAATTCTCCAGCGAACTGAGTGCCGCGGCCATCTCGTCGGGGTGGTGGGCGTAGTCGCTGACGAAGACGGTATCGCCCCTGGAGGCGATCTTCTCCAGACGCCTGGATACCCCGGGCCAGCTTTCCAGCGCCGCCACTGCTTCGGAGGGTTCGATCCCCACCGCCTGGGAAAGGGCCACGGCTATCTGGGCATTCCTTACGTTATGGACACCTGGCGCAGGTATGAAGCCTCTGCAGCCGAAAAGGGTGTACTTCTCTCCCCAGCCTGGATATTCACCCATCTTCGCGTCTATCTCACCGCCGGGGCCGCTCCTGAGAACCTTTCGTCCTATCCTGGCGGCCCAGTATCCCAGGGCCGGCTTCTCCATGGGAACGATCACCGTTCCACCGGGGAGCACCGATTCCAGGAAGGCCTGGAATGCCCACTCCAGGGCTTCCGGTGATCCGTAGCATTCCAGATGCTCCAGTGCGTAGCTGGTAACAGCAGCGTGGGCGGGGGTGAGCCTCAGGAAGGTCCTGTCGTACTCGTCCGACTCCACTACGGCCAGTTTCCCTCCGCTGCGGAAATTACCCCCCCAGCAGTCCATGTGACCCCCTACGAACACCGTGGGATTGGCCCCGCATTCCTGGGCAATCCAGCCTGTCATGGAGGTGGTGGTGGTTTTTCCGTGGGCGCCGGAAACGGCCACCACATCGTGAGAAAGGGCGAGTTCCGCCAGTGCCTCGCTTCGGCGAAGCACCGTTATTCCACTCTTCCGGGCCGCTTCCAGCTCCTGGTTCCCCTGGGGTACCGCTGCGGTGAACACCAGCCTGTCCACACCTTCCAGGTGCGCAGGGGAATGGTGGTCGAATACTTCCACCCCGGCGGCTTTCAGGGAGATGGTCTTGTCCGGTGACGGCGAGCCGTCGCACCCTGAGACCTGGTGACCCAGAGCCCTGTACCAGAGGGCAAGACCGCTCATGCCTGAACCGCAAACTCCCATGAGGTGAACCTTCATTCAGCCAGCTCCCTGAGCCTTTCGGCAATTTTTCCCGGAGGGTCCGGGGGATAGAGCGCTTTCATTGCCCGGCGCATTCCGCCGAGTTCGTCTTCCGAGGAGAGGAGCCGAAGCAGTATCCCGGCAAGCTCGCCCTGGGCGAGCCCCCCCTGCCGCCGGAGTATCGCCGCTCCGGCCCTCTCGACTGCTGCTGCATTGGCAGCCTGGTGGTCTTCCGCCGCGAATGGGAAGGGAACGAGCACTGCGGGGAGCCCGTATGCGGACAGTTCGGCAATTGTCTGCCCGCCGGCCCTGGCAACCGCAAGCTCCGCGGCGGAATACCACTGGGACAGGTCGTCAAGAAATGGTGAAACAAGGAATCCCTGCCTGCCTTCGGCGGCTGCCAGGACCCTTTCATGGTCCCTCTCCCCGCACTGAAGGAGCACGGAGAGATCACCGGGCATACCCAGGGCAAGGTCGTTTATGGCTTCTGCTCCCTGGCTTCCACCGAGGAACAGGACGACGGGACGGTCCTCCGGGAGGCCCAGCTTTCTTCTGGCGGCGGGGGTATCGGTGATACTCAGTTCTCCGGACACAGGCGTTCCTGTATGGATAGCGCTGCAGCGGAGCCCCTTTCCGCCGCTTTCGAAACCGGTATAGGCCTCGCGGCAGAAAAGCGAAGCGATCCTGTTGCTCTTTCCCGGGATGGCATTGGTCTCCAGCAGGGCGGCTGGTCTTCGGGTGATCCACGCGGCGGTCACCGCGAAGAAGGCCGAATAGCCACCTGTTCCCAGCACCGCATGTATATCGAGTTCCCTGAGGAGTGAAGTCGCTTCCTTCAGCGCCCGGAGGGCGGCGAAGGGAAGGAGGAGTTTCCCGCCTTTGTCTATTCTCGGGGGGTTCATCACGTGGGCCCGTTCCCTGACATTCCGGTACATCACACCGTCAACCGGCCTGGGGGTGCAGGCGTAGCTTACGCTGAAGTACTCTGAGGCCCTCTCCCCCACTGCGAGCGCAGGGGCGATGTGCCCTCCTGTGCCGCCGCCTGCAATGAGGAGATTCTTCTTTCTCATCACTGCGCCCTCCCGGCCATGGAGACAACCGCTCCGATGCAGGCCAGGTTCACCACCATGGAGGTTCCCCCCCAGGAGACCAGGGGCAGCGGCATCCCTGTAACCGGTATCACCCCGGCGTTCACCAGGGTATGGATCATCACCCCTGTGACAAGGATGGCGGTCAACCCGCTTCCGGCGATGGCCTCGAAGGCGGAGGCCGCATTCCTGGCAATTGAGAGGGCCGACGCAAAGAGCACTCCGAAAAGGGCGAGAACGGTGAAGGTGCCGGCGAAACCGGATTCCTCGCCGATGATGGCCAGTATGAAATCGGTATGGGCCTCGGGGAGGAAGCCCCTCTTCTGACGGCTGTGACCCAGCCCCCTGCCGAAGGTTCCACCGCTTCCCAGGGTTATCCTGGCCTGAAGGGGCTGATAGTTGTCCTCCTGCTGAAGGCTGCTTCCGTTCATCACCGCTTCGATCCTGTCCAGCTGGTAGTCGTCCCTGGCCACCACCACCGCAGCCCCGGCGGCCAGGAGGATCGCCATGAGTATTCCCAGATGCTTGAACCTGGCTCCGCCTGTGAAAAGCACCACGAACATCACCCCGGTCGTGAAGGCGGTTCCCGAGAGGTCGGGCTGCAGCATGGTGAATACGCTGGGGACAAGCGCAAGGGCAGCAATGGCTATTACCCCTTTGAAGGACCTTATGTCCACCGCTCCCTTCGATATGAGAAGGGAAGCCAGCAGGACGAAGCCCAGCCTGAGCAGGTCGGAAGGAAGGAGTCTCATCCCCAGGACCAGCCACCTGGTAGAACCGTTTATCTCAGGGGCGAACCTGGACCCGGCGAGGATAACCGTGGCGGCAACCGCCACAACGCTGGCCACGTAGACAGGCAGTGCAAGGCGTTTCAGGAAGGATGCCGGCCTCCTGGAGATGAATACTGCGAAAGCCACTCCGGCAATTACCCTCACTATGTGATCGCTGAGGTATCTGGTGTGGGAGCCGTACTCCCTCATGGAGTAGAATGAGCTGGCGGTGCCCACCGCCAGTATCCCTATCACCACCAGAACAGCCGTGACGGATATCAGAACGGTCCTGGCTGCAGGGGTCCTTGCGGTCATCGCAGCCCCTCCACTATCCTTCTGAAGTGTTCTCCCCGCTCTTCGAAATTGCTGTACTGGTCGAAGCTGGCACAGCCGGGGGAGAGAAGTACTGTATCGCCTGGGGAGGCCTCCCTGAGCACAGCATTCACCGCTTCCTGCAGATCGGTTTCCCGGATGAGCCTGGCGGCTCCGCTCCACTGCCGGGCGAGTGAATCCCCCGCCGATCCGAAAAGAACGGCGAACTTCACCCTCTCGGCGATCAGTTGTGAGAGAACGGAGTAGTCGCTCTCCTTGGCGAGCCCCCCGGCAAGGAGAATCACCGGACTGGAGAAGCTCTCCAGGGCTACTTTCAGGGAGTCCACATTGGTGCTCTTCGAGTCGTTGACCCAGTTGAGCCCGGCGGCGGTTCCCAGGGGCTCGATCCTGTGGGGCACTCCCCTGAAGGTCCTCAAGCCATTGGCGGTCTCTTCTTTCGTAATGCCCCTGGACAGGGCCATGCAGGCCACAGCAAGTGCGTTAGCCACGTTGTGAGCGCCGGGTATGCCCAGTTCCCCGGCGTGAAGCAGATGCTCATCCTTCCCTGTGATCCTTGTCATGATTTCCCCCTGCGGGGTGAGCCAGGCTCCCCTTTCAACCTGCCTCTTCATGGAAAAGGTGAGGAGGTTTCCCTTTACCTGCTTCTCCATGGGCCTCAGCAGGGGATCATCGCCGTTGAGGACACCGGTATCGTCGGGAAGCTGGTTCAGGAATATCCTTGCCTTCGCCGCGGCGTAGTTCTCCATGCTGCCGTGCCGTTCCAGATGATCCGGCGTGAGGTTAAGGACCGCCGCAGAGACTGGTCTGAGGTCCTGAATTGCTTCAAGCTGATAACTGCTGAGTTCCAGGGCGAAGGCCGGGCTGTCCGGGTTCTCCATCGCCGCGGTGCACATGGCGTATCCGTTGTTGCCCGAGGCCACGGATCCTGAATAGCCGTCGGCACCCCTGAGAACATGGGCGAGCCATTCCACGGTGGTTGTCTTCCCGTTGGAACCGGTGACCCCCAGTATCTCTCCTGAAACGGCGGCGCAGCCCAGTTCAACCTCAGGCACCACCTGTATGTTAAGCGCCCTTGCCATGGTGTAGATCGGAGCGCTCAGCGGTATGCCCGGGCTTGCGGCTATGAAGTCAAGGCTTCGCAGCTGCTCCTCACGGGGTTCGCCTGTGAACAGCCTGGCCATATGCTCCGTGGGAACAGCTTGCGGGGAGGAATCGAACCCGATGACCCTGTACCCCCTGGAGGAGAGGAGCGCCGCCGCAGCGGCACCGCTGCGGCCCATGCCTGCCACCCCCGCTGTTCTTCCTCTTCCCGGTGGAATGGTTCTCAAACCCTGAACCTCACCTTATCTTGAATGTACTGAGCCCGAGCAGGGCCAGTATCGCCGCTATAATCCAGAACCGGACGACGACCTTGCTCTCCGGCCACCCGAGAAGCTCGAAATGGTGGTGGATGGGAGCCATTCTGAACACCCGCCTGCCGGTCTTCCTGAAATGGGATACCTGTATCATCACGCTGAGGGCCTCCGCCACGAAAACGCCGCCGACCAGGGCAAGAAGCAGTTCGTTCCTTGTTACCACCGCCATGGAACCGATGGCGCCGCCCAGCGCCAGGGAACCCGTGTCTCCCATGAATACCTCCGCAGGATTCGCGTTGTACCAGAGGAATCCCAGACACGCGCCGGCGGCGGCGCCGGCAAAAACGAACACCTCCCCCACCCCGGGGAGATGGGAGAACTGCAGATAGGAGGCGAAGTTGGCATGGCCCAGGAAGTAGGCCAGGGCCCCGAATGCCAGTATGGATATCAGGCTGACCCCGGTGGCCAGCCCGTCCAGCCCGTCGGTCAGGTTCACTGCGTTGGAGGTGCCGGTGAGAACGAGGATCACCAGCAGGATGTAAAGTACTCCCAGATCCAGCCGTATGCTCTTAACGAAGGGAACGGTGGTCTCTGAGCTGAAGATGGTGATCTCCGAACCCTCAGAATTAATGTCCACGGTTCTCACACCCGGTATCAGATCGGGAGTTACGCCTTCGGACTGAGGCTGTGGAGGAGTGAGGAACAGCCATACTCCGATGATCAGCCCCAGGAGGATCTGTCCAGCCAGCTTGTATCTGCCTATGAGCCCCTTCGAGGAGTGTTTCACCACCTTCAGATAGTCGTCCAGGAGACCAATCAGCCCCATCCATACCGTGGAAACCAGGACCACCAGGAGCGCCGTGCTGTCCAGACCGCCCCAGAGAAGCACGGGAATGAGGATGGATATCAGTATTATCAGACCGCCCATGGTGGGAGTTCCCTGCTTGCTGAGATGGGACTTCGGTCCGTCATCCCTGACTTCCTGGCCGATCTGCCTGCTTCTAAGCACAGCAATGATCTTTCCCCCGAAGAGGAAGCTGATCAGCATGGCGGTAAGGGTAGCGCCGGCGGCCCTGAAGGTTATGTATCCGAAAAGGTTGAAGAGCTGCGCCGAATCCCTCAGAGGGTAAAGGAGCCACTGAAGCATCAGAAGCCCTCCCTTCGCAGCGAGTTCACAAGCCCCATGAGACCCATCGAGTTGCTTCCCTTCACCAGGATTGTGCAGCCCGTTCCGGCCATTCTGCGAACCTGTTCCAGGGCTTCATTCCAGCTGTCGGTGCAGACCGCCGGAAAACCAGCTTCTCCAGAGGCGGCCCTGTAACGGCTTCCCACTGTTATCACCGGATCGAAACCGAGATCGAAGGCCAGGGAGAGGGTTTCCAGATGACATTCCGGGGAATTCTCGCCCAGCTCCAGCATGTCTCCCAGGACCGCCACCCTCTGCCCGGGAAAGGACGAGGATGCCCTCAGGCAGGCAGCGGTCGAGTCGGGATTCGCGTTGTAGCTTTCGTCCACCACCGTTCTGCCCTGGACCGTGAACACCTCTCCCCTGCCTGTGGAAGGTTCGAGCCTGGCCAACGCAGCCGCGGCGTCGGCGGGATCGACCCCCATCCTCTCCGAGAAGGCGATGGCGCAGAGTGCGTTCTCCATGTTATGGCCGCCCCTGTACCTGAGATCGAGTGGTATCCCCCAGGGCATCGCCCTGCCCTCCTCCACCCAGCAGTCCCCCCCGGCACCGTGGGTGACCACATCGAGGTTCCTCGATGAAGCGGTTTCCGCCAGTATGGGGTTACCCGCTGGAATAACGGCTATACCGCCTTCCATGGTGGTCTCCAGCAGTTCGGACTTGGCCCTGGCCACTCCATCCAGGGAATCGAAGAACTCCATGTGTGCCCTGCCGATGCAGGTGATCAGAGCGTGGTGCGGTCTGGCCGCCCATCCCAGGCGGAGGATCTCCCCAGGGTGGTTCATTCCCATTTCCAGAACCAGGAATTCCGTGTCTTCAGGGGTGTTCAGCAGGGTGAGTGGAAGACCGAGATGGTTATTGAGGTTACCCCTTGTCTCCGCCGTTCTGTACTCCAGGGAGAGGGCGGCTGCGATCATCCTTCTGGTGGTGGTCTTCCCGCTGGATCCGGTGAGGCCCAGTACCGGGAACTCCATGGAATCCCTGGCCCATGAACCCGCCTCCAGCAGGGCTTCCTCCACACTGTCCACTTCCAGAACGGCCCCTGTGAACCCGTCCCTGGAGACCACCGCGGCTCCTCCCTCTCCAAGAACGTCGGCAACGAAGTTGTGACCGTCGGTATTCTGCCCGGACAGCGCGAAGAAAAGGGTCCCTGGTCTTGCCTCACGGGAATCGATCACGGCGGTATCGAAAAGGTATTCGTTCTCCAGCTGGCATCCCAGCCTGGCTCCCAGGGCTTTCAGCGACCGCAACGGAACCCCCTCTCAGCCAGGGCTTCCCTGGCGTGCTCTCTGTCGTCGAAATGAATCTTTTCCCTGCCCAGTATCTGGTAGTCCTCATGGCCCTTGCCGGCTATGATCACCACGTCCCCGGGGCACGCAATCTGAATCGCCCGGCGGATCGCTCCGGCCCTGTCCGGTTCGACCTCATGCGCACATCCCTCCGGGATCCCCTGGAGAATGTCCTGTATGATCCGCCCGGGGTCCTCCGTCCGGGGGTTGTCGCTGGTAACGATGGCAAGGTCGGAGACGGTTGCGGCTATCCTTCCCATGATCGGTCTCTTCCTGCTGTCCCTGTCGCCGCCGCAGCCGAACACCGCAATGAGCCTTCCCCGGGCTATGCTCCTGCCCTGGGTGAGCACCCTTTCAAGGGCGTCGGGGGTATGGGCGTAGTCCACGGCGACCAGGAACTCCTGCCCGCAGTGTACCCCCTCCATCCTCCCGGGGACCCCTGCGAAGGATGAAAGGGCTTCCGAGGAACTTCCGGGATCGATTCCCAGGACCCGTGCCGCCGCCACTGCCCCGGCGGCGTTGAAAACATTGAAACCTCCCGGGGCGGGTATGGCGAACCCGGTGGATCCGTTCTCATGGGTGAGTGTGAAACTGGAGCCGCCGATCCCCGAGGAGATCCCGGTTATCCGCCAGTCATCCTCCGGCCCTTCCCCGAAGGTCAGGGCACCCGGTATTGCCGGCCAGCCGGGGGCATAGGTTCCCACAACGGCTTTTCCGTTCTCCTTGAGAAGCCCCAGCATCAGCAGCTTTGCCTGCAGGTATTCCTCCATTGTTCCGTGGAAGTCCAGGTGATCCTGTGAGATATTCGTGAAAACCCCGGCGTCGTACCTGACCCGGGATACCCTGCCCAGGGACAGGGCGTGGCTGGATACCTCCATGACGCAGGCTCCGTCCCCTGAATCGGCCATAGTCCTCATAAGCTCCGTGACCCTGGTGGAGTCGGGGGTGGTCACATCCGCCGGCAGTGAAACTCCGCCTGCCACATGGCCCACAGTACCCATGATACCCGTGGGGATGCCGTTCTTTTCCAGTATCCACCTGAGCATGTGGGCGGTGCTGGTCTTACCGTTTGTACCGGTGATGCCCACTGTTTTCAGTTCGTTCCATGGATACCTGTGGAAAGCAGCCGCCAGGGATGCCAGCAGCTCCCTGTTGTTCCCTGCGGGATTGATCAGGGCATGGGGCACATTCTCCAGCTTTTCCTCGGTTATGGCGATGACAGCGCCCTTTTTCAGCGCTTCTGCGGCGAAGAGATGGCCGTCGGTGGCATAACCCCTTACGGCAACGAACACATAGCCCTCTGCCGCTTCCCTTGAGTCGCAGGTAACACCGTTCACTGTGCGTTCAGCCAGAGAGGCAGGGCATTCCAGACCAGTTTCTTCAAGGAGTTCCCTGAGGGTCGTCATCTGGGATCACCTCCTTGGGCCACCAGGCTTCCCCCGGAGAAGGGTTCTCCAAGGGCAATCTCCGGTGAAGTGGATATCACCGCAGACACTATCCTTCCGAACACCGGAGCGGCCAGGGCGCTTCCCCACCTGTACTCCCTGTCCGGCTGATCGAACACCACCACGGCAACCAGCCTTGGCTCTTCAGCGGGCACCATCCCGGCGAAGGCGCTGAGATAGCCGTCCTCGTTGAGTCGTTCTGCGGTACCCGTCTTTCCGGCAACCGTGACTCCGGGGACTGCGGCGGATCCGCCGGTACCCCATTCCACCACCGAGGTCAGAGCGCCCCTTACGGCGGAGGCGGTCTCCTGGGAGATCACCCTTTTCGAAGGGGAATCAGCAAGCTCCCTGAAGAGCCCGTCCTCAAGGGTGGCGCACACCAGTCTCGGTCTGAGAAGGAGGCCCCCGTTGGCTATTGCGCTGTAGGCCATCGCCAGCTGCAGAGGTGTTGCGGAAACCTCCTGACCTATGGCCAGGTTTGCCCTGGAAAGCCCGGACCACTGGGACGGGTCCCTGAGCAGCCCCCGCTGTTCCGATGGAAACTCGATCCTGGTCTCCTGGCCGAATCCGAAGGACTGGCAGACGGAATAAAAGGCTTCATCGGGTATCCTCTGGGCAAGGGCTACCGTCCCCACATTGCTGGAATGGGCTATCACCCCGGTAAGGTCCAGCATGGAGTTGACGGGGTGGCTGTCGTTTATCCTGTGTCCGTAGATCTCCACGAATGAAGATCTGCAGTCAAAGGAGTCGGCCATGGTGGCGTACCCTCCCTCGAGGGCAGCCGCCAGGGTGATCGCCTTGAATACCGAGCCGGGCTCCGTGGAACTCTGAACGCAGTGGTTCCTGGCAAGGGTGCCGTCTTCGTTGAAAACGGGATAGCTGGCCATGGCCAGTATGTCCCCTGTGGCCGGATCCACCAGAACGGCGGCGCCCCAGCTGGAGCCGGAATACTCCACTGCAGCCTGGAGCTCCCTCTGGGCTATCTCCTGGTACCTGGAATCGATGGTAAGGAGCAGATCCCTTCCGTTCACCGGGGGAATGTTGTCTGCCTCGTTGTCCACTGCGCTGTAGCCGCTCCAGGCGCTTGCCTGGTAGTAGCTGAGGCCGTCGGTACCCTCAAGGATGTCCTCCATCTGGTACTCGAGGCCCTGTGAAACGTTCTCGCTGTGGGTTCCCACAACCGGTGCCGCAAGGGAGTCCATCGGGTAGACCCTGCTGGTGACGAAACTGCAGTCCACATATCTCGGCATGGAGTCCATTGCCGCCGCGGCGTACTCCCAGGGTACCGTGGAGGCCAGCACCTGATTGCAGCCTGTGGGACACAGGGGAAGACTTGCCGTGAGGTATTCGCCCAGACCTTCAGCGAAAAGTTCCACGCCGGCCACCTCTTCAGGAGGCACATTCGGCCAGTATACGCTGAAGCAGGCGCTGGTCAGGTTGCCTGCCAGGAGAAACCCGTTCCTGTCCAGTATCTCCCCTCTCTGGGCTTCCACGCGGACCTGGATCGTCTGCTGCTCGTCGGCCCTGGCGGCGTACTCATCGTGGTGACGGATCTGTATCCCGGCGAGCTTAGCCGCCGAAAGAAGGAGAAGCACTCCGGTGACCCCAACGAAAAACCCTATCCTTGCGGATATCCTGTCCATGCTGGTCACCGGCTCAGTCATCACGGAGCCTCCATGAGCATGAAGCTCTCCACCGGCATGGGCACCAGCCCCAGGGCCTCTCCGGCCTCTCGGAGCCTGGGGGGAGACTCCAGAACGGCTATCCTGGAGATAAGGGCCTGTCTGGTGCGGGAAAGGCTGTCGGTGGTTGCGGTCACATGGGCGTAATCCACCGATGCCGCCAGGTAGAAGTTCCTGCTTATCAGCTGGGCGACGAACACAGACATGAGTCCGGCGGCCGCTATCATGAGAAGCCTTCTTGCGTGCACCGTCACTGCCTCACCCCCAGTCTCAGCCTGGCGCTTCTGGCCCTGCCGTTCCGGGCCTTTTCCTCCCTGCCCGGGACCATCCATGGAGGGTCGAACTGCCGGAAGTGCTCCGAATCCCTGAAATGGAGCTTCACCATCCGGTCTTCCAGGGAATGGAAGGTGAGAATGGCCACCCTGCAACCGGGAGCGGTCCATAGATACATTTCCCCCAGGAGTTTCTCAAGGTGGTCCAGTTCTCCGTTCACGAAGATCCTGAAGGCCTGGAAGACCCTGGAGAGGGCTTTCACGGGGTTGCCCTTCACGGCATGGCGAACGGCTTCCGCCAGGTCATCGGTGGTGTTCATGGAGGGGGAGCGCTTTATCGCCCTGGCTATCCCCCTGGATCGGCCTTCCTCGCCGTAGCGGTATATGATGTCGGCGATCTCCTTTTCGGTGAGGCTCCCCAGGATCTCTCCCAGGGGCTGCCCCTGAGCTGTGTCGAACCTCATGTCCAGCGGGCCCTGGATCCTGTGGGAAAATCCCCTTTCCGGGGAATCGAGCTGTATTGAACTCAGACCCAGGTCGAACACCGCGGCGTCCGCCTGGGGTAATCCGTTCTTCTCAATTACAGCTGGAATGCCGGTGTAACTTTCCGCGAACACCCGTATCCGGGTTCCGTCGAACTCGGACCTGAGCGCCTCCGCTGAGGAAGGGTCCCTCTCGAACGCCAGAACGGTGGCTTCAGGGAAAGCCTGTGCGATAAGCCTGGTGTGGCCGCCGCCCCCTGCCGTGCCGTCAATCGCCAGGGATACGGACCGGGGGAGGCCCTGGATGTACTCCAGAATCTCCCGGGGCATCACCGGCGTATGACCAGGTTCCATCAATGCGCTCCCTACAGAGGCAGATCAAGATCCTCGGCGATTTCCTCGCAGGACAGCTCTGAATCGTGGATGTATGACTGGTACCTTTGCGGGTTCCAGAGCTCTATCACGTCGAATCGCCCAAGGAACATGACCTCGCCTGTTATTCCAGCTTTGTTTGCCAGCTCGGCTGGAATCGAGATCCGTCCCTGGGAATCAACACAGACAGCTTTCAGGTTCTGGGCCAGGCTTCGGTAGAGGAAGCGGGTCTTCTTGCTTCTGGGCTGGGAGAGGAGCTTGTCCTCGAGTTCCTGCCACCTCTGCTGGGGGTAGATGACCAGGCACCCCTCCATGCCCACGTTGAGATAGAGATCCTCTGCCGTGAGCTGCCTTCTGAACTGGGCGGGGATGCTGACCCTGCCCTTCTCGTCCAGCATGTGGGTATGGGTGCCAATGAAAGCTGTCATACTTGTTCCCTTCCGGCGATATCATTACCCCACTTTAACCCACTGTCAACCCACTCCATTCCACTTTGCCCCACCATTCCGCCATAACGAAGAAAAAACGGGTTCGAAAACCCGTGTTCCTAATAGCTATGTTGTTGAATCAGTTGCTTTTAGAGGACTATTTCTCTTCGTAGTAGTACTTATACCTGTAGCCGTAGTAACTGTATGAGGTATATGTCCGGACAGGGTCGAAGTCGTTGAGCACCGCACCGGCGATGTGTGCCCCTGAACGGCCCAGCTTCTGCCAGACGCCCTGCACCACCTTCTGCTGAACCTTTCCGCACCTGCTGACCAGCAGAACGGTGTCCACCACCGGCGCCATGGCCACGGCATCTGTGACCACCGCGGCGGGTGGGCTGTCGATGATCAGGAGATCGAACCTCGCGGCGATCGCTTCGAAGAGGCCCCCGCTGACGGCGGCCTGTATAACTTCGGAGGGGTTGTGGGGTACATGGCCGCTGCATATCACCGAGAGACCGTCCACTGCAGTCCTGTTCAGTACCTCTTCCATGGTGGCGGTTCCCACCACCAGCTCGGTGAACCCGGGTTTCCTCCTGAAGCCGAAGACCTTGTTTATCACCGGTCTTCTCAGGTCGCAGTCCAGGAGAACCACCTTCTTCCCCGCCTGGGCTTCAGCCACCGCCAGGTTGGATGAGATGCTGGATTTCCCCTCCTGGGGTCCTGAACTGGTGACCAGTATGGTCCTTATGGTCTCACTGGGTCTTGCGAAGGAGAGGCTCGTGCGCAGGTCGCGCACCGCTTCGGAAACCGGCGACTTGGGATGTTCTATCACTGAAATGACGATGTTCCCCTTTTCCGGACCTGTCTTGAAACCGGGGATCACTCCCACGAGGGGGATGCCGAACTTCTCCAGATGCTCCGGGCTGCGCACTGTGCTGTCGATCTGATTGAGAAGGAACACCACTCCAACACCCGCCGCAAGACCCACCAGTATACCCATAATGAGGTTCCTTCTGGTGGTTGGCCTTATCATTCCTCCGGGCAGTGCGGTGTCCACGATGGTTACATTACCCATCTGACCCACCTCGGCGATCCTCACCTCCTCGAACCTTGTTCGGAGAAGGATGTAGATGTTCTCGTTCACGGTTCTGTTTCGCTCAAGGGAAACAAGCTGGAATTCCATTTCCGGGAGGTCGGAGATCGAGTTCGAGAGTTCTGCAACCACCGCCGCAAGCGCCCTTTCCCTTGCCAGCGATGACCTGTACTCGCCTTCAGCGGCTGCTATAGCGGAAACCAGTTCCTCTATTCCCCTTTCAGGGTCCTGGGGATAATCCATACCGGGCACCGCCGCCAGGGCCTGTGTCAGTTCATCCCGGCGTGTTTGAATCCTCCGCTCCATCTCCCTGACCGGGTCTGAATCCGGTTCCGCTCCCTGGGCCAGCAGGGACGCCCTTGCTCCCTCGTAGGCTGCCAGATCGCTCTGTATGCTCAGTATGTATTCGCTGTTGGCGTTCACCAGGTCGTCGGTGATACGTTCCCTCTGTTCACCCAGGAGCCCTGACAGATAGTCCCTTCTCACCCTGGCTGCAGCGGCGTTGGTGGACGCGGTGCGCATCTGGGTCTCGAAACTGGCCATGTTGTTGATCATGTTCCTGGTTTCGGTCTCTATCTCGGTGATGCCGTTCTCCTCCTTGAAGGTGAGCAGCTCGTTCTCAGAGGCATCCAGCTGGGAGGCTATCTGTTCAAGCTGATCCTCCAGGAAGAGCCTTACCTCCCTGTTCTCCCCCCGGGCCTGCCTCTGGTTCCATCTGTAGTAAACATGGAGCACCAGATTGGTCACAACTGCGGAGGCCTCGGGGCTGTAGCCGGTTCCCGTGAGAACGAAGAAGTCGGTGTCCTTTATCCAGCTGACGGAGACCCGGGACTGGGCTATCCCCACCAGCCCGTTCCGTATGTACTGGCTTTCGGGAACGCTTCCGTTGAAGAGAATGGAAATGAGGCTGTCCGAATCCGGGGAACGGAGAACGGAATCGGCAACCTGCTCCGCCATGGCCCTGCTGTTGATGAGGTGGATCTGATCGTTCCTTATGGCGTCCATCTGGAACCAGGACGTTCCGGGCATGTCCAGCGTTCGGGCCATGCTGTTGTCGCTGGTGTAGATGAAGGTGGAGCTGGAACTGTAAACCGGCGTGGTGGTCCTGTTCACGTACCCGGCGGCCAGGAGGCCCGCCAGAACGAAGGCAAGTATGATCCACTTCCCCCTGCGGAGCATCCACAGGTAGTAGTTGAGATCGATGGACTCCTCTTCCCTGGGATCGAAGGAATCAGGATAGCCGCCCGGGGGTGGATGGTTCATGACCTGCTCATGACCCAGATCACGTTGGCCATGATCAGTATCTTGTAGCTGAAGTCAACCACATCCTTCCACCATTCGTAGTCGGAACGGCCCAGATAAACCGTGGCATCCGGCTCCATCCGGGGCATGGGAGCACCGTTGCCGTTCAGGAAGGCTGAAAGGTCGTAGTTCATCTCTATGCCGGTGGATACGATCCTCACGGCAGAAAGATCCGCATCGGAAAGGGGCCCACCCGCCGCCGACAGGGCGTCGCGGAGGTCGGAATCCCATGGGATGAGGTGCATACCCGGATTCCTGACCTGACCCCAGACATTCACCGGCATGGTCACATCACCTGCATCAATGCCGGTAACAGTATAGTCGCCGGCGGCGGCTGCGAGGAACACAGCCGCCATCACCGGGACAAGGAAAACTCTCACGCCTTGAACACCTTTTCGCCGGCACCGGAAACGCCTTCGCAGGCGTTCCTGGTGTCCACCACTATGCTGCTGTTGTCCACGATCCACTGATAATCATAGCAGTCGTGGTTGGTTATGACAACGGCGCAGTCGTACTCTCCGAGGGTTGCCTCGGTAAGCTCCACCGACCGGGGCTGAAGGTTCGTCTGTCGGGTGGTGGCCGGTATGGACGGTATGAACGGGTCGTTGTAATCAACCAGAGCCCCGCGGTCCATCAGCTTCTTCATCACTTTGAGGGCCGGGGTTTCCCTGTAGTCGTCGATATTGGGCTTGTAGGCCATTCCCAGGATCAGGATGCGGCTTCCGTTCACCGACTTCCTCGCGGTATTCAGAGCGTCCCCTATCCTCTCCACCACATACTCGGGCATGGAGGTGTTTATCTCCCCCGCCAGCTCGATGAACTTGGTGGGCATCTCGAACTGGTGAGCCTTCCAGGTGAGGTAGAAGGGATCGATGGGAATGCAGTGCCCGCCAAGACCGGGGCCCGGATAGAAGGGGGTGAAACCGAAGGGCTTGGTGGCCGCCGCTTCAATGACCTCCCAAATATCTATTCCCATATGGTGAGCAAGCACCTTGAGCTCGTTGACAAGGGCGATGTTAACCGCCCTGTACGTGTTCTCCATGATCTTGGCCATTTCGGCCACCTCGGGTGAACTCACGGGAACGATGTTGTCTATTGCGAAACCGTAGACGAAAACACTGGCTTCGGTGCAGGCCTGGGTAAGACCGCCGACAAGCTTCGGTATGGTCCTGGTGTTGAAGTCCTTGTTCCCCGGGTCCTCCCTTTCAGGGGAGAAGGCAATGTGGAAATCGGTGCCGGCCTTGAGCCCGCTCTCCTCCAGTACAGGAACCATCTCCTCCCTGGTGGTGCCGGGGTAGGTGGTGGATTCCAGTATCACCAGCTGACCGGGCTTGAGGTATTTCGCCGTTTCCCTGCATGAGTTGATCACGAAGCTAAGGTCCGGCTGCCTGCTCTGCCCCAGGGGAGTTGGCACCGCGATGAGAATTGCGTCAGCCTGGGAAAGAACGGAGAAGTCGGTTGTGGCATGCAGGTTCCCCGTATCCATGGCGCCGGCGATCTTATCGTCGGGGAAGTGCTTCAGGTAGCTCTTCTTTTTCTCCAGCATCAGGGGCTTCTGAGGATCCACATCCACCCCGAGCACCCTGCAGCCGCCAAGGGCGAACTCCATTGCCAGGGGAAGCCCCACATAACCAAGACCGATCACACCAATGACAGGCTTCTCCCTGCCAGCCATGCGTTCCTGGAACGGGCTCATTCCTCGCCCCTTCCTATGCCGTGATAGATGAAGCCCATCTTCCTGAGCATTTTCGGGTTCCATATGTTCCTGCCGTCGAATATGATCTTCCGTTTCAGCGTATCCGCGATACGCTCGAAGTCCGGCTCCCTGAACTCGGTCCACTCGGTGATCAGGAGGAGGGCATCTGCTCCCTCCAGGGCATCGTAGCTCGCTTCAGTGTACTCGATGCGGTCGCCCAGGAGCTTTCTGGCATACTCCGCAGCCTCGGGATCATATGCTTTGACCGAACCGCCCCTTTCCAGAAGTTCGTTTATTATCACCAGTGAGGGTGCTTCCCTCATGTCATCGGTGTTGGGCTTGAAGGAGAGGCCCCAGACACCGAAGGTATGCCCTGTGAGATCTTCACCGAAAACCGAGCTTATCTTCCTCCCCATGACCTTCTTCTGGGCCACGTTCACCTCGGTTACCGCCTGAAGGATGTTCAGGTGGCAGCCATAGCTGTCGGAGGTGTGCCTCAGGGCCTTCACGTCCTTGGGAAAACAGCTCCCGCCATAGCCCACACCGGGAAAGATGAAATGGGGGCCTATGCGCCTGTCACTGCCTATTCCACGCCTTATGTCCTGAACATCGGCTCCCACAACGTCGCAGAGGTTGGCTATCTCGTTCATGAAGCTTATCTTGGTGGCGAGAAGGCTGTTAGCCACGTACTTGGTCAGCTCCGCCGACCTGTTGCTCATTATGTAAATGGGATTGTTGGTTCGCACGAAGGGGCGGTAAAGCTCCTGCATCACCTCGGCGACCTCTTCGCTGTCGGTTCCAACGACTACCCTGTCGGGCTTCATGAAATCGTCGATGGCAGCGCCCTCCTTGAGGAACTCCGGGTTACTCACCACATCCACCCTGTATTCGGTGTACTTCCTCACTTCGTTCTTCACCAGTTCGGCTGTCCCCACCGGGACGGTGCTCTTGTTCACCACCACTGTGGGGCCCTCCATGGCCCTTCCGATGTCGGCGGCAACCGAAAGAACGTGCTGAAGATCCGCGCTGCCATCCTCTTCCGGGGGTGTACCCACCGCGATGAAAACTATCCTGCTTTTTTTAACGGCTGCGCCGGTGTCCGTTGAGAAGGAGAGTCTCTTCTCCTTCACGTTCCTCTCGATGAGAACGTCGAGCCCCGGTTCGTATATGGGAAGGATGCCCTTTTCGAGCCCCTCTATCTTCTCCTCGTCCTTGTCCACGGAAATGACCGTATTGCCCATCTCCGCAAGGCATGCCGCCGCGACAAGGCCCACATATCCGCTGCCTACCACTGCTATTTTCATTCGGTTTCTCCTCTTCACAGGGAGTATTGAAGACTGGATTCTGCCTGGTTTCACAGGTTCCGTGAACGGTGAGAATACCAAAAGAAGGCTCTTTTGTAAAGATTCCGGGAAGTTATTTCAGAAACCGCAGGTCTCCGTCCCTCCTGGTGATGCCCGTGGAATCCATCAGTTCAGCCCAGGGAAGGGCGTATTTCCTGGAAACCCCCATAACCTCCCTCATCTCCCCAAGCCTGAAACCCGCATCTTTGAACTTGCTGCGAAGGAGCCTGGAGGCCTTTTCCAGAAGGGAAGGTGTGGTTACCAGCGCATCATCAAGCTGAAGCAGGAGCCCCCTGGCAAGAAGGGCATCTATATCCTCGCTGCTTATCCCCTTCGAATCCCTGGACCAGCCTGAAAAACTCTCTCCCTCTATCCTGGCGATCAGCTTATTCGCGATTTCCAGGGCTTTCCCCTGGAGTTCCTCCGGGAAGGAGGAAAGCGCCAGGAAGTCCCCCCTCCTGACGATCTCGCCCTTATGCTCCATGGATGCGAGGATATGGCGGATGGCCCACACGGGAGTGCCTCCCGGGAGCTTTCTCGCAAGAAGGGCAGACGGCATCCCCGGGCTGAGGGGAACGTTCCTGTGAACGGTTGAGACGGCTCCCCTGACCTTCCTTTCCAGGTCTTCCACTGCGGCGGCGAGTATGATCTTCTCGCTCTTGCCCTCTCCGGTAACAACGGCCCTGCCCTGCTCTACCAGGGAATCCACCGCTTTCCTGTATTCCACCGGATCGGCCCCGGATCTTCTGAGGAAGGAGTCCGATTCCACGAAGCCCTGTTCATTATCCTCCATAGCTTCGAAGAGCTGATCCTCCAGGCTTCCGTGGGTGAGCAGGTCCAGGTGTTCCAGCCTGACCTCCCTGAATCTGTTGCGCACTTTGGCCGTGTCGGTGTCCAGGATGACTCCGCCCCCGATGGTTATCACCGGGGAGTACCTTCTTACCACGAACCTGTCACCGGGCATTGCCACCACCGGCTGCTCCAGCTGGAAATGAACATATCCGGTCTCACCCCTCAGCAGAGGTCTGCCTTCAACGGGGATGGCCCTTGCCATAACCTCCGCGGTACCAACATGGAAGCGAACCCTCTGCCTAACGGACAGGTCCACATTCCCGGGAAGCATGGTGAAGGTGGTGTCCAGGCTCTTGAGCACCTTCAGGTAGCCTGGCTCGCCGGCCACGCTTCCCCTGTGGACATCCTCCTTGCGAAGACCGGTGAGGTTAAGGGCTATCCTGTCCCCAGCCTGCCCCAGTTCAGCCTTCCTGGAGTCGTTTACACCCAGTTCCCTCACCCGGAATTTCCTGGCGGCGGGGAGTATCTCCACCTGATCGCCGGTGCTGACGGTTCCGGAAAGCCCGGTTCCGCACACGATCGTCCCGAAGCCCTTCAGCGTGAATATCCTGTCCACCGGCATGCGAAACCTGCCCTCGGAGCTTCTCACCGGAACGGAGGCCGCCATATCAAGAAGTTCCTTCTTCAGGACCTCAAGACCTTCCCCTGTCTTTGCGGAAACCCTTATCACCCTGGCTTTCTCAGCGGGGGTTCCTTTCAGGGCCTCGCGTACCTCCTCCTCGGCTAACTCTATGAGTTCGCCGTCCACCAGATCGCACTTGGAGAGGGCAACTATTCCCGTATCCACTTCCAGGAGCCTGAGAATATCAAGATGCTCCCTGGTCTGGGGCATTACACCCTCGTCGGCGGAGACCACCAGCAGGAAGCAGTCCACCGTTGATACCCCGGCGACCATGGTCCTGACGAATTTCTCGTGGCCTGGAACATCGATGAAGGAGATGGTTCCCCCTTTGCCGTCGCCCAGGAAAACATAGCCCAGCTCTATGGTTATCCCCCTGGCCTTCTCCTCCTTCAGCCTGTCGGGATCCCTCCCTGTGAGGGCCAGCATCAGGGTGCTCTTGCCGTGGTCGATGTGTCCGGCGGTCCCTATTATTACCCCCACAGCTCACCGGCCCTTTCAACCAGTATCCTTCCGAGGAGCTGGTCGGTACCCTCCGGTACAGCCCTGAGATCCAGCTTCACCGAACCCTCCTCCACCCTGCAGGCCACCGCCGGGGCGGACAGTCTGAGAGCTCTGGCCAGGGCTTCAGGATCCGGGCAGACTATGGACACCCCTGCGGAGGGAATGGCGAAGTCGGGAAGGCTCCCGCTGCCCACGAAACTGTCCATTCTCTCCACCACGGCGGTGCAGCCCTCGGGCATGTCCACTGCTCCGGCCAGGGCCTCAGCCCTGTCCAGGAGATCGCACTGCTTTGCGGCGAAAGAGACATAGACCGGATGATTCGCCGCAATGTAGTCCGGGTCCTCGAGGAAAACACGCAGCGAAGCCTCCAGACCGGCCAGGGTGAGTTTCCCCACCCGGAGCGCCCTGGCCAGGGGGTGCTTGCGTATCCCGGCCAGGTATTTTGCCCGCCCCAGTATCAGCCCGGCCTGGGGACCTCCTATAAGCTTGTCACCGGAGCAGGTCACCACATCGGCACCGGTCTCTATGCTGTGCACTATGGTGGGTTCCGCGGGGATGCCGAACCTGTCCAGGGGGATCAGGCTCCCGGCGCCCAGATCGTCGATCACAGGGATCCCCTTTTCCCTCCCGAGGGCCACGAGATCTTCCAGCTCAACTTCGCCGGTGAAGCCCTTGATCCTGTAATTCGAAGGGTGAACCCGCAGGATGGCGGCGGTGTTCTCCGAGATGGCGTTCTGGTAGTCCCTGAGGTGGGTCCTGTTGGTACAGCCCACCTCCACCATGGTGCAGCCGCTCTGTTTCATCACGTCCGGTATCCTGAAGGCACCGCCGATCTCCACCAGCTGCCCCCTGGAGACTATTACCTCCCTGCCGGCGGCCATGGAGGAAAGGACCAGCAGGGTGGCCCCGGCGTTGTTGTTCACCACGGTGGCCGCCTCGGCGCCTGTAAGGCTGGTGATGAGGCCTTCTATGTGTTCGTCCCTGTTCCCCCTTTTGCCCGTCTCCCTGTTCCACTGAAGAACGGAGTATCCGGCGGCGACCCTGTGTATAGCCTCCACAGCCGAGGGGGGAAGGCTTGCCCGTCCGATGGCGGTATGAAGCACTATTCCAGTTGCGTTGATAACGGTTTCCATGGATGGTCTGGAAAGCCTGACAGCTTCTGTGGAGCACCTCTCTACAATAACCTCCCTGGAGGGGAGGTCTCCCCCTGCGACAACGGTCTCCCTGGCCCAGGCGATCCCGGCCCTGGCGGCCTCCCTGACCAGAGAAGGGCTCATCCCGGCGAGCTTGTCCTGGATTTCGGGCATTATTTCATGAACCGCGGGCAGGTCTCTCAGTGATTCCATTCCCATATCGTCTCCAAACGAATGTGAAACGCCTATCCATTCCGATGGTGAAGAATAGAACGAACCGGGTCACCGGGCAAGTGTCTGGCCGGTGGAACAAGGCTGATCTATATTCGCTACAAGCAGCAGGAGGCAATAATGCGTGTGAAGCACCTGATCCTGGATGTTGTGACGGCAGGCCGCGGTAAGCACGCCGACATCGAGGTCCTGAGGAAGATACTCACACTGAACGCCCTGATGTTCCCGGGGCTTTTCTTTTCACTGATCCTGGGCATCACCGCACTTTCCGACGGCAACTGGATCCTTGCCCTTGCCGACGGAGTCTTCTTCTTGACTCAGATATGGGTCCTGACGCTCACCAGGAGAGCCGCCAACCTGGAAGTTCCGGTGAAGATCGCCGTGAACCTGCTCTTCGCCTTCTTCCTGGCTCTGGCACTGATCGGGGGCAAAGACGGAACTGCGGTAGTTTGGACCCTTCTATATCCATCCGTCGCGGTGTGCCTATCCGGTACGAAAAGAGGTTTCTTCCTTTCCGTGGCTTTCCTTGCAGCGCTAGTGGGAGTGTTCCTGGCGGGGAACTCGGTTCCGTTCATCCTGGCCGACTATCCCTCATCACTGGAGATCAGGATAGTCGCTGTGTACATTACCATAACCCTTCTCTCCCTGATAGCCGAGGAACTGAGAAGCCGCATCCACAGGAACATGCGGGAGTCCAGTCTGGAGAAGGAGAAAGCCATCGAGGAGCTTCACCGTTCCATGAAGGAGATAAAGACCCTTCGCGGAATACTTCCCATATGCCTTCACTGCAAGAAGATAAGGGATGACGACGGCTACTGGCAGGCGGTTGACCAGTACATACACAGCAGAAC
>DAINQE010000032.1:0-26410 GCA_036743055.1 Candidatus Sabulitectum sp.
CCTCGCTGCCTCGAACGCTTACGGGGGCGACTCTCACCTCCGCGAATGGTGAAGTCACATGTACGCGACTTCGGCGTGATTTAGGTTCCATTGTTCCTCCTTCCAAGGATACTTTTTCTGGGACGGAATTTGGGTTTGATCGTAGAGCGAAAAGCTAGCTAAGCGAAGAGCAACAGCTCTATTTTATTTATACCGCATTAGTTAAGGGTTTTGCATTACTATGGGTGCATAGCTAGGACTGAAGTTATTCTTATCTCTACTCAAGCGATAAAATGGGCAGACAGTGCTATCACCAGACCAAAGAGTGGTGAATCCATCGGAATCTGGATATTGTTGTTCTTACAAAGTTGTGCTGGCAGCACCGAGATTGAAGTGAAATGGAAATCTTGGCAGAAAAAAAGAAACAGAGATACAGGACCTTTCTTGCAGGGAAAGGCATTCAGTTGTCTGACGTGGAGCTGGAAAGAGTGATCCAGTTTCTGCAGACACTGTACGGTCTCATCGAAGACAGACTAACACGCGAGCATACCGCCGTGAATCGCCTTGCAGAAGAGCTTAACAGGCAGTTAGAGCACTATGGTCATGAACTTCGTTTCTCTGTAACTGATCAGGTTGAGGATACTCAAGATGATGGTGGGGGGGAAATCTCAAGCGGTGAGTAGAAAAACAGAGCCAATCAAGAATTTTTCCCCGAAGAAGAAGAAAAAAGCCACCGATCCATTCGCAAACAAGCCTCCCAATGTGGTAGCATACATCAGAGTTTCATCACCCAAGCAGGTAAGTGAGGGAGAGAGCTTAGTTGCTCAGGATGCTGAGCTTTCCAGCTTTTGCTCGAAACAAGGTCTAAAGATCCTCAAAGTCTTCGCTGACCCTGGTGTTACAGGGACAATCGATAATCGTAGAGGATTCATGGCGATGATGGACTACTGTAAAAAGAACGCTGCGAACCTGAAGGCAGTAGTGATCACGAAAATAAGCCGGTACTTCCGTAACACTCTGCATCACCTGAACTATAGACATGAGCTATGTAGTATCGGAATCAGGTTCTTATCCCCAAACTATGATTTCAAGCTGTACCCTGATGCTGATGAGATCATGGTCAGCGCTCAGGCTCAGAAGTTCTCGGAGGAACTTAGAGAATATGGGAAGCAATCAGCATTAACCACATTGGCAAAAGGAAGGCTAAATTGGAAAGCTCCTATCGGTTACCTGAATAAACGAGATCCTCAACGAGCCCGGGGAACCATCGTGGTTCACGATCCTGTTGCCGCTCCTATCATTGCAGAGCTCTTCAGTCTTTTTGTGAACACTAACAGACCTAGATCAGAGCTGAAGAAGTGGGCTGATAGGCGGGGGCTTGTTAACCCCCAAACTGGAAAAACCATTGCTAGTGGAACATTCTACAAGATCTTTGGCAATCCTGCATATGCTGGACTCATCCACAATGAAAAGTTAGGGTGGATTGAGGCTGAGTTCGAACCCATAATCTCTCGTGAGCTCTTCGAGAAAGCTCAGGAAAAGGTGAACAACACTGGTCGAAGCAACATCGTGCAGAAGACCGGGCCGGGAGACTTCCCACTGAAAGGGACCATCCGCTGTGCTAGTTGCAGGGTTATCCTGTCTGGAAGCAAGCCTAACAGGCGTAAGTATCGGTACTACCATTTCTACAAACATGTGCCAGGCTGTAAACTTGAGAAAGTCAACATCTCCGCTGACAAGGCCGAAGCAGGATTCGTAAAGGTGCTAATGGGTCTTCGGAGTAGTAATGTGCTCGGAGAGCTCATGGAGCTTGTCTCAGAGGATATGCAGACTTTAAACAGAAGCAGGATTCAAGATGAGTTAGCGCAGTGCGAGGAAGAGATTGAAGAGCAAGAGGATATGATCGATCGTCTCTACGAAATGAATGCAAGAGGTGAGATTGATAGTGATCGGTGCAAGAAGCTCCTTACTGAGAACATGGCAAAGCTAGAGGAACTAAAGCTACAGAAGGGCTCTGCTGAGTCAAAGATAGTGCCCTTGGAATACTGCAAGAAGCAGGCTGTCTGGTCCCTTGACCATCTCGATCTTCCTTGGCAGGCCTCTGATAACGAAGGCAAGGCTGAGTTTGCCAAAGCTTTGTTTCCTGATGGAGTTACGTGTGACAAGCAGGGAAGAATAGAGGTTCTTGGAAATGGGATTCAGAGTGGGTTAATTAAGGAGATGAAGTAGAAAATGCTCCAGCCAAACAAGAGGATACAGAGTGCCTTAGTGTCCTCTACATCCCGCTTTACTGATGTGTACCGTAGCAGGGGGTTTTCCATTACTCATGCTTCTTCAATCCCTGATGAGCCTAGAGCGAAGGCTTCATATGCTCCAAACCCCGTATGTCGCAATTCCTTCGTTATTTCATTCCTTACAGAACCCAGAGAAAAACTAGCACAGCCCATGTATGAGCCCTACACGGAGTACGCTAAAGAAATCACTGCATTTATGGCAGTCCTTTTTGGCAAAAGGTTTGATAGCCATGGACTTATCCAGTGTGAAGGTCTGCTTCATCTTCCTTCAATTGAGCCTTACCAGCAGATTGTGGACCATAGGCTTTGCACAACAACCACAAAAAGAGATGCGATATTGCGATTCCGCTTGAATTCTCAAAAGTCGCAAAATTGGCACCATTGTTCCGGGAGACAGACTGGAGTAACAAGGAAAGAGAGATGCTTAGAGTAGCAGCAGAGTTCTACTTAAATGGACTGCAACAGTTTGAGACTCAGCCAGAGACCGCATATCTCTTGTTTGTCACAGTCGGTGAGATACTTGCAGAAACCTGCCATCTGAGTACGGAAGAGCTGCTTGATTCTGCAGCTCAGGAAGTTATTGAGTACCTTCGTACTATCGAAGCGCCACAGAATGTGTTGGGTATAGTGAAGGGCAAGTGTCACCAGATAAAGAGCAAGTATGTGGTTACAATGCTTAGACTTATAAAGGACTCATTCTTCATTGAGGATGAAGATTCTGAAAAGTGGTTCAGATTAACACCGGTAAACCTGGAAGATAGCCTAAAGGCAAGCTACGATTTACGAAGCAAATGGCTTCACAAGGGTATGAAGTTTAAGGGTGTTCTCACATATGCTGGAAGAGGATGGGAAAAACTGCCAGGAGATCCAAGTTTGTGCAAAACTGAGTATCAGAAGTTGGCATGTAGGGCACCAACTCTTGAGGGAATGGAGCGGCTGATGCGATACGCAATTCTAAGCCGCATGCAGGAAATCGGACTTGATATCGATGACAGTCTTTGCTGCGCTATGGAAACTGATGTCATGAGCTCAGAGGAGAAGTAGGTCATGATATTCTTCACGGACACGAACTTGTTTCTTCAATGTAAGCCTATCTCGGAACTTGATTGGGCACAGGTTACAGATGACAATGAGATTACAGTGTATGTGACAAGGCCAGTGCTTGAGGAAATAGACAAACTGAAAAGTGACGGGAATCGAAGAAGATCCAAGCGAGCAAGAAAAGCCAGCAGCGACTTCGGTTCTTGGATTTCTACAGGACAATTTGAAAGCATTGAGCGCTCAGAGAAGCCTACAGTGAAAGTTGTTATTGGTGGAGATCCTCTCCCATCTGATATGCCTGATGCTGAAGGTAGGCTTGATCTTGGTAAAAATGATGATCGAATCATCTCATCACTGAAACACTATCTGGAAGAGCACACGGAAAGAAAGGCATCATTACTGACCTACGACAACGGTCCGAAAATGACATGCCACTCTATTCAGTTGCCGTTCACTTCCATTCCTGATACTTGGCTTCTTCCACCGGAGAAAGATGAGAGGGATAGGAAGATCCTCGAACTTGAGAAGGCTGTAAAAGAGCTTCAGTCAAGACAGCCTTATGTTAGTGTAGAAGTGGCTATTGCAGGGCAGACTGTGTGTTCTTCAGGAAGTGTGGAAGAAGGAATTTCGATAGTTCAATTTCTGCGTATGTCAGAAGAAGAAGTCCAGGAGCTTCTTAAGAAGAAGCAAGCTCAGTTCCCAATTCATCAATACGAGAATATAGGTTCGCCACTGCAGATTCAGTTTGGAGATTCTGTAGAAGTGAAATCGCTTAAGGAAGAGGCGAACCGATTGAGAGAGACGGCACTTGCCAAAGTTAGTGCTTATCGCTCAAAAGAATATCCTAACTGGCTGAAAATGCTGAGGGAATACTACTCAGAGTATTCAACTACAAAATCAGCTAGGAACAGAATACTAAGCTTCTCTATCGCATTAAGAAATACTGGATCAGTTCCTGTTGACAAGATGATTTTCGGGATCAGAGTCCTGAAGGGCGGAGTTCTGATGTCACCTTTTCTGGATGAAAAACACATCATGAAAGATGAAATGCCTGATCCTCCAGAACCACCAGAAGCGCCCATTTTTGGTGTGTACACGATAGAGATGGCAAGGCTTGCTTCATCGCTTCCAACCTATCTTTCAGACGCTAGCATCCTTGAAGCTACAAAAAGGCTGGCAGGTTCATCAACGCTGTTCCCTGGAGAGACAAGGTTTAGAGACTTGCCGGAATCACTTTCATTGGCGGAGAGTAGAGATCCCAACGCTTTCTACTGGAGAGATAGAAAACCAACAGAGTCCACAACTAACTGGGAGTTCACCTGCGATGAGTATAGACACAAGGGGGAGCCAGAGATGTTTACCTACATGATCCAGTTGGATGAGTTGGGGGATACCGGAAAACTCGTTGTTGAGATTACAGCAAGTGGAAGGAATCTACCTGACCCCTTCTGTGAGGTGTTTGCAGTACCCATTCAAGTTGATATGAGATCGGTGTATGAAGAGGTAAGAACCAAATGATGATTGCCCTGGACGCTGGAGGGCATAATGAATGAGGTTGGGAAACGGCTTAGTCCTATTGATATCCCGCATCGCTGTGATAACAGAAAACGGCCTAAGAAACCAGAAGTTGCTGTTATCTACACAAGAGTAAGCACCACGCGCCAGGCTGAGTTCGGCAACAGCCTTGAGGACCAGAAGAAGATATGCTCCAGGTATTGCGCCCTGAATGGCTTGAAGGTCCTTAAGGTGTTCACCGAGCCAGGGGTAACAGGTCGTACTGACAAGCGGCCTGAGTTCCAGAAAATGGTGAAGTTCTGCAAGGATAATTCAAAGGATCTCAAGGCTGTTGTGGTGTACGATACATCTAGGATCTTCCGGGATACCATGCAGTACCTCTACTACAAGAAGGTTCTCACAGGGCTAGGAATCGAGCTTTTGTCCCCAAATTCCCAGAGGGGTGATTCCCCTGTAATACAGCTTACTGACACCACTCAGGCAGCGTTCGCTCAGTTTGAATCGGATCTCAAGTCGGTACGAGCCAAGGAGTCCAAGATTGAGGTTAGAAGACGGGGGAGACTTACCAACAAGGCTCCTGTGGGTTATCTAAATGTACGGGATACCACTAGACCCAGAGGTACTAGGGTAGAGGTGGATCCAGATCGGGCTCCTATCATCAGGGAAGCTTTCAGGAAAGCCCAGTGTCGTGAGGTATCTCTCCAGTCCATATATAAGTGGGCTGTCTCTAAAGGTCTTACAAGCCCCAAGACTGGGAAACCAATATCAATCAATACTTTCTATCGGCTGTTTAAGAATCCGGCTTATGCAGGGATGATACAGGTGGACGAGGATGAGTTCGTTGCCGCAGAGTTCGCCGGCATCGTATCAAGGGAGTTATTCGAGGGTGTGCTGGAAAGGCTCAGGGATTTTGCAGCCCAGGACAGCAGGAAACCCACGAGAAAGGACGAGTTCCCCCTTAAAGGGGTATTGCGTTGCCCCGGGTGCTCAAAGCTGCTCACGGCCAGTTATCAGCGTGGTAAGAGCGGAAAGTATTACGGATACTATCATCTTCCTAAGCATGGATTGGGATGTCCTCAGGCGGGATTGTTTGTACCTCTTAAGGCTGCAGACGGAGCCATCCAGACTCTCCTTGATGAAGTAAGTGGGGACAGGGCCTTTCTGGACTCCCTGAGGGATGTTGTGAGTCACAAACAGTCTACCATTGAGCGTGATGTCCGAATGAGCAGGGAAGAGCTTGTGGCTATTGTTAAGAGCCAGGAATCGCTTAAGACAGCAGCCAGAGAGAAGTACATCCTTGGTCTGCTGGACAGGGATGACTACGAAGAAGTGAAGGAATCCTCAGAACGGAAGGTCTATTCGGCCAAGGCAGAGCTCCAGAAACTGGACCGGAATGACAAACCTATCGAGGAAATCCTGGAGTCTGCGCTCGAAGTGTTGGAACACCTAGGAATATCTTGGAAAACCGCCTCCAGCAGGGCAAAGTCGAAGATCGCCCATGCTCTATTCCCGTCTGGGATAACGATAGACAAAAAAGAAGGTGTTGGAACACCTCAAAACGCCCACCAGATGGGCTTGCATAACCTGTTTGACATGGGGGATTCTCTTCTGGCGACCCCAACGGGGATCGAACCCGTGTTGCCGGCGTGAAAGGCCAGTGTCCTAACCACTAGACGATGGGGTCGCTGAAGAGCGAGCGGTACGATAATATCAAAGGCGTTTTTCGTCAATGCTGATCGAAAATGGTGAGCCGCGGGGGAATCGAACCCCCGACCCTCTGATTAAAAGTCAGATGCTCTGCCAGCTGAGCTAGCGGCTCACCGCAGGGGCTATCATACTACTCGGGAAAAACTATCTGCAATAGATGACCCTTCCACTGGAAGTGTATATATTGACTGCATGGCTGAAGCATACAGTTCCGGCCCATGGTCGGTTCACAACGAGGATTCAGTTGATTCCACCCAGCAATGGGCAAGACGGCGCATTGCCTCCCTTCCCGACAGAACTGCGGTACTGGCACGCTCCCAGACAGGGGGCAGGGGCAGGGCTGGAAAGACCTGGCTCTCCCCGCCGGGGGGTTTCTACTGCAGCCTTCTTCTGAAACCCGCTCCCCCCATTCAGTTCGCGCCGTCCGTTTCACTCCTCGCAGCTTTCTGCCTTTCTGAGATAATGCGCGATTCAGGGATACCGGCAATGGTCAAATGGCCCAACGACGTTGTCGCCGAAGAGCTGAAACTGGCGGGAATGATAGCTGAAACCGGTTCCGTTCCCTCGAGCTGGTTCATTCTGGGGATTGGTGTCAATCTGTTGAGCGAGCCTTTCATAGAAGGCAGGTCGATCCTTCCGCCGGGGGCGTGGAGCAGGTTCTGTGAACCTCCCTCTCCCGGGAAGCTGCTGCAAAGACTCCTTTCTGAACTGGATTCTCATTGGCCGGCGCGAACAGGCAGCCCCCTGGGCTCGGTCTGCGGTCTTGTAACTCCAAGATTATGGAATCTGGGGAAAAGAGTTTCGGTGAAATCAGATGGCATCGGTGTGGACGGGGTGGTGGACGGAATCGACGAGAACGGCTTCCTTTTACTCTCAACGGACAGCGGGGAAAGAAGATTCGTTTCAGGCGAACTCCTGACTGTTCACGGAGAAAGAGTGCAAAAATGACCAGCAGGGAGAAGAGCACCTTCGTACTTGATACCAATGTGGTACTGCATGATCACAGGTGCCTGGATCATTTTCAGGAGCACGACGTGGTGATACCCATCACGGTACTCGAGGAACTGGACGCTTTCAAGAAGGGCAACGACTCCATCAATTACTCCGCGAGATCCTTTATCCGGCAGCTGGATTCCCTTGTGGACGGAGGACTGCCCGTGGAGGGCATTTCCCTGGGAGAGGCCAGGGGAAGGCTGTTCATACGCCACGCGCAGAACGGAACCGGCAACCTGGGCGGGGTTTTCGCGGAAGACACATCCGACCACAGGATACTGTCCGTGGCGGCGGAGCTGAAGAACACCAGCCCCGACGAGAACGTGGTGCTGATAAGCAAGGACATCAACCTGAGGATGAAGGCCCTCGCGGTGGGTATAGCCGCCGAGGACTACATAACCGACAAGATCGAGAACCCGGACAGGCTGTACACTGGGAGCCGGCTGGTTGAGGGGGTGTCGGCGGATTCCATCTCTGCACTTTACGAGCAGCCGTATTCCATAGAGCCGGGGCAGGTGCCCCTGGAGTCTGATCCAGTTTCCAACGAGTTCTTCATACTCCGGAATGGCAGCAGAAGTGCGCTGGCGTGCCACGCGCCTATCGACGGTGATCTGCACAGGGTTCGGAAGTGGAGGGCCTACGGCATAGATCCCAGGAACGCGGAACAGGCATTCGCGCTTCATTCCCTGCTGGATCCGGACGTGCAGCTTGTGACCCTCACCGGAAAGGCCGGCACCGGCAAGACTCTCCTTGCCCTTGCCGCGTCGCTGGAGCTCAGGAAAAGGTACAGGCAGATATACCTGGCAAGACCAGTGGTGCCACTGTCAAACAGGGACATGGGTTATCTCCCCGGGGACATCCAGTCGAAACTCGACCCTTACATGCAGCCTCTCTGGGACAATCTTGCCGTGATAAGGAACAAGTACGCCAGGGACAGCAGGGAGTACGAACTGGTGAAGGAAATGGTCGATTCGGAGAAGCTGGTGATAACCCCCCTGGCATACATCCGGGGCAGAAGCCTGAACAAGGTGTTCTTCATCGTGGACGAAGCCCAGAACCTTACTCCCCATGAAGTGAAAACGATCATCACCAGGGCAGGAGAGGGGACGAAGTTCGTGTTCACAGGGGACATCTACCAGATCGACACACCCTACCTTGACAGCCGGTCCAACGGTCTGGCCTACCTGGTGAACAGGATGAAGGGACAGAGCATCTACGGCCATGTGAATCTCGTCAGAGGCGAACGCAGCGAGCTTGCGGAACTGGCAAGCGATATCCTTTAGGAGAATCAGCGCAGCGGGTGAGTTTCCGTCCCGATGGTTCTGCTAAGGCTGGCGGTCGATCCTGACCCTGTCGTAGACTTCAAGGAGCTTCTTAACTGCCATGGTTGGCGAGATCCGGTCTGACATGAGGTCTTCCTTCAGGGAGGGAATGATCCTGCGGACTCCGTCGTGGGAGTAGAATCTCTCGGTAAGCTGTTCGGTAACCATGTTGAAGACCCATTCAAGGACCTGGAGTCTTCTTCTTTCCTGGAATACGCCTGATGAGTCGGTGGTCCTTCTGAACTCCTGAATGAGATCCCAGATGTCGTCAATGCCCGTCCTGTCCCGTGCGGAGCAGGCAAGGGCCCGGGGGGTCCAGCCAGCGGTGGCGGGAGTGAGGTAGTGGAGCATGTTCGTGTATTCCGCTGCCGCGGATCTGGCCGGGATAAGGTTCTCTCCATCGGCCTTGTTCACCACGATGGCATCACAGATCTCCATGACTCCCTTCTTCATTCCCTGGAGCTCATCCCCGGCTCCGGTAATAAGGACAAGCAGGAAGAAATCCACCATGGATCTGACGGTTATCTCATTCTGGCCCACACCCACCGTTTCAATGAGGATTACATCGTAGCCGGCGGCCTCACAGAGGAGCATGGTCTCCCGGCTCTTTCTGGCAACACCTCCCAGCATTCCCCCGGATGGCGAGGGGCGGATGAACGAGTTCTCCATCCTTGCCAGTTCAGCCATCCTGGTCTTGTCCCCAAGAATGGAACCCTTCGTGATGGAACTGCTGGGATCCACGGCGAGTACCGCCACTCTGTGATCTGCGCTGCAGAGCGATGTGCCCAGAGCTTCGATGATGCTGCTTTTCCCCGCCCCGGGAACGCCGGAGATACCTATCCTGATCGAGTTCCCAGTTAAGGGGAGCAGTTTCTGCAGGAGTTCCTGGGCTGTTTCAAAATGATGGGGAGCATTGCTTTCTATGAGCGTGATCGCCCTTGCGATAACGGTACGGTCCCTGTTTATCACGCCCTGGTAGTAGTCCTCCAGCGTGAGGTTTGGCCTTTTTCCAGCCGGGGTCCTGGTTCCGGTCCTTGAGGGAGGGCTGCCCTTCATGCCGTCGTGCCCCCCCTTGACCCCGTCCATTACATGGGTGGTGAAACCCTCCTGTGAAGCCTGGTCCTCAGGCACCCATTCAGGTCGTTTCCTCTTCTCCGTGTCTATGGCTGATCTCCCCGGTGGCCCAGCATTTCGTTGAGTGCGTTGATCACTTTCTCGGCGCACTCCGTTACTATCGAGCCCGGGCCGAAGATAAGGGTGGCGCCGTTCTCATAGAGATAGTCATAATCCTGGGCCGGGATCACTCCACCGGCGAACACCATTATGTCACTCCGACCCAGGTCTGCGAGAGCTTTCACGAGCTGCGGCAGAAGGGTCTTGTGCCCCGCGGCCAGGGAACTCATTCCAACGGCATGGACATCGTTTTCCACCGCATCCCTTGCCACCTCTTCAGGTGTCTGGAAAAGGGGACCCACATCAACGTCGAATCCCATGTCGGCGAATCCGGTGGCGACCACCTTGGCTCCGCGGTCATGACCATCCTGACCCATCTTGGCGATATAGATGCGGGGTCTCCGTCCCTCTCGCTTCTCGAACTGGTCCGTCATCGCCTTGACCCTGTCAACATCATCTTTCTTCGCATACTCCGAACTGTACACGCCGGATATAGAGCGTATCACTGCTTTGTGCCTCCCGCTTACCTTCTCCACGGCATAAGAGATCTCACCCAGCGTGGCTCTCACTCTTGCTGCTTTCACAGCCGCTTCGAGCAGATTGCCTTCTCCCGTTTCCGCGACCTTCGTGATGGCCTCCAGTGCCGCATCCACGTCAGCCTGGTTCCTTTCGGCCTTCAGCTTCTTCAGCCTTGCGATCTGGGCCTGTCTTACCGCAGTGTTGTCTATCTCGAGTATGTCGATGGGATCCTCGAACTCACGCCTGTACTTGTTCACCCCGATTATGGACTCGCTTCCCGAATCGATGCGCGCCTGTCTGCGAGCCGAGCCTTCTTCGATGCGCATCTTTGGGAGACCGGTCTCTATAGCCTTTGCCATGCCTCCCAGGGATTCCACCTCCTGAATGTGCCTCCAGGCCTTCCTTGCTATCTGATCGGTGAGTGACTCAAGGTAGTAGGAACCGCCCCAGGGATCGATCACCTGGCAGATGGAGGTTTCATCCTGAAGGTAGAGCTGCGTGTTCCTGGCGATCCTGGCGGAAAAATCAGTGGGCAGCGCTATCGCTTCGTCGAGGGCGTTGGTATGAAGAGACTGCGTGTGCCCGAGTGTGGCTGCCATTGCTTCGATCAGAGTCCTTGTGACGTTGTTGAACGGATCCTGTTCGGTAAGGGACCAGCCTGAGGTCTGGGAATGCGTGCGAAGGGCAAGCGACTTGGGATCCTTCGGGTTGAATCGTTTCACTATCTTCGCCCAGAGCATTCTTCCAGCGCGCATCTTTGCCACTTCCATGAAGTGGTTGGTGCCCTGTGCCCAAAAGAAGGAAAGCCTCGGGGCGAAGGAATCGATGTCTATTCCTGCGCTGATGCCGGCTCTGATGTACTCGAGCCCGTCTGCGAGGGTGTAGGCCAGCTCGATGTCGTTGGTTGCCCCGGCTTCCTGCATATGGTAGCCTGAGATCGAGATGGAGTTGAACCTGGGCATGTTCTTCGAGGTGTACTCGAAGATGTCTGCAATGATGCGCATCGATATCCCCGGCGGGTAGATGTAGGTGTTCCTTACCATGTACTCTTTCAGAATATCGTTCTGAATGGTTCCGGTAAGCTTGTCACCGGGTACTCCCTGCTCTTCTCCGGCAACTATGTAGAAAGCCATTATGGGGAGAACTGCGCCGTTCATGGTCATGGATACCGACATCTGGTCAAGGGGAATGCCATCGAAGAGGATGTTCATGTCCAGCATGGAGTCCACAGCCACACCGGCCTTGCCCACGTCACCCACTACCCTTTCATGGTCGGAATCGTATCCCCTGTGGGTTGCAAGGTCGAAGGCGATGGAAAGCCCCCTCTGACCCGCTGCAAGATTCCTCTTATAGAAAGCGTTGCTCTCCTCAGCCGTTGAGAATCCGGCGTACTGACGCACGGTCCATGGGCGGAACACGTACATGGTTGCGTAAGGTCCGCGGAGGAAGGGGCTTATGCCGGCGGTGAAGCCAAGGTGCTCGAGTCTGTCATAATCCTTCATCGTGTAAAGGGCATTTACAGGGATCTGCTCATTGGTCATCCACTGGAAGTCCTCGGGAGGTTTTCCGGTTTCCTTGCGGAAACCCTCCTCCCAGCTGGAAAGCGGAACGGCGTTTTTTGAAGAACCGAGTTCTATCTTTGTGAAATCGGGATGATCAGCCATTGCTCTTGATCCCTTCCTGAAGAGTTTTCAGCAGGTCGTAACAGTTCGATCCCAGGTATATGTAGTGGTCGATCCCCGCTTTCGTGTAAACCGGTTCCATGTCTTCCGCAGGACGGCCGGCTAATACAAGTTTGAGATCAGGGCGCTCCTTCCTGATACGTTCAGCTGCTCCGGGAACCATTTCGGGATAGTCATTGTCGCTCCCGCAGAACACAGCGATCCGGGCGGATGTGTCCAGAGCAGCATCCACAAGTTCCTCGATGGTGCCTGATCCCTTGCCCGATAGGATATTGAAGCCGCCCACCTCGAAGAATCCCCTTGTGAAGTCAGCCCTGGGCTTGTGGTTGGGCAGCGATCCCATGTTCAGAAGAAGGACTGAGGTATGCATGCCGCTCTTTGCCATCTTCAGGGTTTCCTCCCGGAGGTTCTCGAATCTCTCCGCTCCCCTCTGCCTTTTCACCGGAGTTGCAGTGTCAGGTTTCTCCGCCCTGCCGGAGGTGAGCCCGTAAAGGTCCTGCAGGGTCGCACCTGAATCAGCGGCTTCCATCAGCTCATTCAGGCTGTTTGCACTGGGAGGGAGGGAGTGTTCTGAGCGGGAAGCGCGGAACTCGGAGACGGCGTTCACTCTCCTTTTCAGAAGCTGTTCCCGGTCGACAGGCTTCGCTTCCAGCCTTTCCTCGGATGTGTTTGCGTACATGTTTACGCCGACCCAGACAGACTTTCTCTTTGCGATGTCCCTGAAACGCTCTTCGTACTTTTTCTCAACGGTGTCTGAGACCGTTCCGTCCAGAATTGCGGCATCCATTCCGCCCATTGCCTCTATTTTCTGAAATGCCTTCCATGTTTCCCCGGCAACCTTCTCAGTAAGGGACTCCACGTACCATGAACCGCCGGCGGGATCCACAGGTTGCGTGAAGTGGCATTCCTCCTGAAGAATGGACTGCACATTCCTGGAGATCCTTCTTGAGAATGAGTCCGCTTCCCTGATGGCCTCGTCGAATGGTATCACCGTAAGGCTGTCCGTCCCTCCCATTGCTCCTGAGAAGGCTTCGGACGCATTCCGGAGAAGACCCACATAGGGGTCGAAGACCGTTTTCGTCCAGGATGATGTTTTCCCATGGATGTATGCTCTGCGGGTATTCTCGTCTCCGCCGAACTCCTCGACGATCCTGTTCCAGAGCATCCTTGCCGCCCGGACCTTGCTTATCTCCATGAAGAAGTTCTGCCCCAGCGAAAGGCTGAAAGCCATCCTGCTCGCTGCTTCTTTTACGGTATGACCACGGTTGATCATTTCCCTCAGGTAGAACGTTCCCGTAGCCATCATGTACGCGAGTTCCGTCACCGAATCCGCACCTCCGTTGTGGTACGGATGGCCTTCTATAAGAATGGTCCTTACATCGGAACCGCTGCCTGAGAACCAGGAGAGCACCCGGGACATCAGGTCAAGGGCATCCTCGATGCTCATTCCCACCGACCCGTGTTCAGCCAGCTGTCCGAGAGGATCGTATCCCATGACCCCATGGAGGTTCCTGACATCCGTCCCATTGCCTCTGAGGTACGCGAGAAGCATTGCGGTCAGGGGTGCCGGGTTGTTGCCCGTGTTCATGTGAACCGGCATGGCATCAAAAACGATGCCCCTGAAAGCGGCCTTCAGATCATCCACCGTCGATATCGAGACCCCCCGAACTCCCACGCTGGACATCTCCGCCCTGTCTGCATCCATCCCGATCATCGTTGGCCTGTCCAGAAGCATGTTCAGCGCGTTCTGGCCGTTCTGAAGGTCTTCCATCAGGATCCTGTTGAAATCCCCAGGGTCACAGGAGTAAACCTGCTGGCATATCTTCCATGGCCTGGAAATGCTTCCGGAACAACTCGATCCCCTGACAAATGGCGCAAATCCCGGAAGACTGTCCTTATGGGAGACCGTCTCGAGGGAGACCAGATCATAGATCGGTTCCAGGGTAATACCCTCGGGGGTCCTTGTGTACATTGCCTTTTCGAAGGGGCGTCCCTTCAGCAGAGAAACGGCAGCGGCCTTCCATTCCTCGCGATCGGATCCGGAAAACTCCTGGAAAAGTGATTCTTCGCTTCCTTTTGCAAAATCATCCACCCTGGCTACCTCATTTCATATCCCGACGCGGTTCCGCCGGGGAGCTGTTCAGCCGGCAATGCCCGGGCAGCAGCAGGACTGCACTCGTCAAATCCGAGTATGGAACCGCTGCCATGACAGCATGATCCTGAATGCTTCAAGTTCATTTAGCGCCTTTCCTGCCGCCTCCCTTTTCCGTATGCCGGGGGCGTCCGCAGAACTTCAAATATACAAGGCTTTCCATGATGATGCATTCGGACCCCTCCGGCTGCTGCTCCGCTTGAGTCTTTCCCTTCTGTCCCTCTGAATCCCATCGGTGTTCTTCAGGAACGGCACTGCGGTCAGGGGCTTTGCGCAGGAGCAGGAATCGGCAATAGTATTCGTGAAATGCCGTTCAGCCGGCTGACTGCCTGCTGATGCTGAGGTACTAATTGCAGCCCCTGCGGAAGGAGACCGAACTGAAGAGCGAGATATTGCGGTGAAATCCATGAACCTGCCCCCGGCCTTCAGGATCACTGCCTTCGTTTCATTTTTTGCTTCCCTGATGGTTCTCTTTGCCCTGGGTTCCTCGAGAAGCTCTTCCGGTGCCGTTGCCGGAATGTGGTCCCCGGCTCTCTTCGTTGCCATGGCGGCGATACTGGTCTGGGGACTGTTTTCCCTCATGCTCGCCATTGCGGTGAAGCCGGCCTTTCCGATTGCTGACAGGCTGTCTGGATCTCCTGAAGCCCTTGGCCCTCAGCTTCTTGTGCTTTTCCCAGCGCTTGTTTTCCTGGCATGGTTCCTGTTCCCTGTGGCGTTGCTTTGCCGACCCCTCTTCGTTGTTCCGTTCTTCGTTCTTTCGTTCGTTCCCGGAGGGCTGATCCTTTTCTCCAGACAGGGCGCTGAACTCAGGAAGGCTCTTATCGGGTTTGCACTTATGTCGGCTTCCCTGGGGGTGGTACTGTTAGCTGTGGAGATCTTCGTTTCCTCCACAATGCCCAGGCAGGTGTTCAATCCCCGTTTTGGACTCCGTCCCTACAGCAGTACGGAACTCCGGGTTGACCTGCCTGGAATTACCCCCGGAGGAACGCTTTCCACCAACATGTGGGGATTCCGGGGGGAAGATCCTCCGGAGAACTGGGAAGAATGGCTTACCATAGTTACCATTGGAGGGAGTACCACGGCGAACTACTACCTTGACGATGCATTGACATGGTCCAGCGTTGTGCAGAGGCAGCTTCGGCTTGTTTCTCCACGGGTGTGGGTGGGCAACGCCGGAATACCCCGTCACTCTTCGGAGACCCATCTGCTCCTGCTGAAGGAGGTTGTTTCGGAGATCGGGCCGGATGTTGTGGTGTTCCTGGTGGGAGTAAACGATATGGGACCGTTCCTGAGACCCGGGGGAGAGGCCGAACGCATGCCGGATGCAGGCCCCAGGGAATGGCTTTTCGCCCGGAGCGGTCTTCTCCAGCTGGTATACAAGATGAAGAAGGTTCACATCGACGGGGCGTTCGTGGTTTCCACCGCGGTGGACCCTGAGTTCACCCTGGAACCTATGACCGAAGACGAAGCTGAACTGCCGGACGACCTCCACCTCATGCTGGAGGATCCGGACTTTTACAGAAGGCGGATAGGCCTGCTCATCGAAGAGTGCCGGAGCCAGGGTGTGGTTCCCGTGTTCCTTACCCAGCCGATACTGTACGAGGACACGCCTGAGTGGAGGGGCATCAGAGAAGCTTCAGCTGTCTACCTGGGTGGGGAGATACCGATATCCGCAGCCACCTTTGCCAGGATGCTGAACACCCTGAACGGAGACCTGCTGGAGGTCTGCCGCGACAGGGGGGTGGCGGTGTTCGATCTGGCGGCCCATGTTCCCCATGACAGCGCATACTTCTACGATGCCATGCACATGACCGAAGCGGGAGCGGATCTTTCAGGCAGGGCCGTTGCCGGGTTTCTCGAGGAATACTTTGCGGAGGAGGGACTCCTGTGGCAGGAAGACTGATCGAGGTGTTCCTTCCCACGGAAAGGCTCGAGCTTGCCAGGTCCTCCATAAGCGGTCTGCCGGTTACCTCCATCTGGACTGAGAGACTTTCTGATACCCATTCCCAGCTTCATGTGCTTACCCGTTCCTCCCTGAGCGAGCAGGTCACCGAAACCCTTACAGCATCACTGGAAGCCACCATGGACCAGGTTCGGATAGTCTGCCTGCCGGTGGAGGCCTCCATCCCCGAGGAGGAGACCGGATCGGGGCTCATCAGCCACGGGGAACTGAAGCAGGATATAACGGACATGACCAGCCCCGCCCCATCAACCTGGATACTCACTCTGCTTTCGGCGGTGGTGGCCGCCGCCGGTCTCTACAGGAACAGCGCCACGGTGATCATCGGCGCCATGGTCATCGCCCCGCTGCTGGGGCCAACCGTAGGGCTCTCCTTCGGTCTCGTGAACCTGGATGCAAAGCTGCTGGGCCTTTCGATCCGCGAAATGTTCCTCAGAAGCCTCATGGCCTTTGGTCTTGCTGTTCTTGCAGGGCGTTTCTTCATTGTCGATCCCACTCTTTCGGAAATAGTGGCGAGAACGGAAGCCGGTCCCGCTGACCTTGTCCTAGCGATAGCCTCGGGAGCAGCGGGAGCTGTTGCCCTCTGCACAGCGGCTTCCTCGGCCCTCATCGGTGTGATGGTGGCGGTGGCGCTCATGCCGCCGCTGGTTACCGCGGGACTGCTGCTGGGCGGAGGCTCCAGCCTCTGGATAGGCGGTCTCGAGCTCTTCACCCTTAACCTGGGCTGCATCGTGTTCTCGGGGATGGTGGTGTTTCTGGTGAGGAAGGTTACCCAGAAGGTTTCATGAAGGCCATGTGTCCGGCCCTGAACCACTTCGGAGTGCGCTGAAGTATCCTTTCCACCGCAGGCTCCTGTCTGAAAACCCCGGCGATATACTCCCTGGCCTCCCTCCTGGGATCCGAGCCGTTCATGGCGGTGAACGGCCTGTAGAAGCGCATCACATCCGCTGAAGGATCGTAGGTTCCGGGAAGTATGCCGAACTCCTCGGCCCGTTGGGTGAGTTCGCTCTTCTCAGGCAGATTGAAAATGGAGAGGTTCAGGAAGTCGATCTCGTCCGCATGCCTTCTTACGAGTTCCAGTGTCATATCACGGTCGGCGGGGCTTTCTTCCGGTAGGCCGAAGAGAAGATAGGCGTAGTTCAGTATGCCATTGTGATGCGCTGCTTCCAGGACCCTTTCCGCTGTTTCAGGAAGAAAACCCTTGCAGAACATCTTCAGAATCCTGGAGCTTCCGCTTTCCACACCTGTCTGGAGCATCATGCAGCCGGCGTCCCGGAGCTTTCCCATGAAGCCATCCTTGAGAAGGGAGCCTTCCGGTCTGGCGAAGCCGTAGAACCCGGAACTCATGTCCCTCAGAACCGGAAGGACGGACTCCAGCGGTTTCCGCGGCATCGCAGAATCTATAAGGTGAACCGTACATCGCTGCCCGGAACCTTTCAGAAGCGTTTGAAGGTTACCCGCCGGGATCATTGTGAAGGGCTTGTCCCTGTCTGGACAGAAGAGGCACCTGTTCCATACGCAGCCTGTGGTCAGCGCGAAGGGGATAACAGGGTCGGGGCTGAGATACTCCGTTTCAAGGGCGAATAAAGGCCACTTCAGCCTGTTCATGAAGGGCTCGCTGTCTCCAGTCAGCGACCTGCCGTCGTCGGTGAGAAGTTCGCTGAAACAGCTTCTGAGATGCTCCGATCCGCTTCCGGTGCTTTCCAGGGCTGCGGGAAGGGACCCGCCGGCGGTGACCCTTTTCCCCATTCCTTCAAGCATCACTGAGAGCTCCACTGCTGCGGGAAGCTGGGAAAGGTACGATATGCTTACAAGGGCTCTGTCGAAGGTGTCACCGTGGTGCGAAGCCCATTGCTCCATGTACTCACTGAATGGTGTGCGTCCATGTTCTGCTGCTTTGAGAAGGTCCGTTGCTGAATGGAGCACTCCAGGGGGAGAGGAGTCCATGAGTGACAGTTTCCAGCCAGGGAAACCTGCCGAGTAGGTCTTGATGACCGACTGGAGGACACCACAGCAGCTCCTGTGCCTGTGGGGTGTATACATGCCTCCAGGGGGATCCGTGAGGTAATCCATCGATGGAAGGCAATTAGCCAGGCCCAGCTCAGGTGCCTTCCTCCTGAAAAGCCAGAGGAAAAAACCCAGGGACAGATCGTGGATTGGTGCTTCCACCCCTCTGGCCATGAGACCCGACGCCAGCATGAAAGCCCCGGCAGGGACCTCCGACGGTGTTATCACGGGGGGAACCAGCACTGCTGTTCTTTCCAATGGACCTCCTTCACCCCGGAGAAGATAATCCAGGGTTGCTGAAGCTGCCACGAGATGGTCGCAGAGGTCCGCCTTTTTTATCTTTGTTCCATGGTTTTTCTCATTCTTTTCATTCTGCTCTGCCAGCCCGGTGAAGAAACAGCCGCTGCCACCGCGGAGAGGCTCTTTCATCAGGGCAGCAGGTATATGGCCTCAGACCTGGTGAATTCAACCGACTGGGAGACCCAGGAGCTGTGGAACAGGGCGGGCCTGATCCTTGAGCTGTGCGGCGAAGGTTTTTCAATGGAACTTGCTGTTCCCTCTGATTCACCGGCATCTGTCTTTTCAGGCGAATACAGAGCGGAGGCTTCCTGCAGCACCGGCACAGGGGATTCCCTGAGACTGGCGGTTCCCGTCCCTTCCAGCCTCCCCTGGCAGAGCGCTGGGGTGCCCAGTGTCTCGATTGAAGGTCTAGAAGGCAGCTATGCGGAAGAATCTGGCTGGGTGATCATCGAAGGTCTGTCATCCGGACTTGTTTCCGTGGGCATATCGGTGGAGTTCTGCAGGGAAGTCGAGTCTTTTCCCGGAAGGGAAGCGCCCGGAGCGGCCGACGCCCTCCTGGCGTATCCCGGCGAAGACCCGTTCCTCGACCGCTGCCTGGAGCTTGGAGGGCCATCCTCCCGGGATGACGGCATCTATCTGGAATCGGTATCACTGGCCAGGGGCGAACCCAATCCCATAGGTCTTGTGGAGAGGTGCATATCCAGGATATCTCCGCTGATCCAGGGCCGCATGCCGGTTGACTGGCGAATACTGGATTCCCATCCCGGGGTCATTGCACTGAACGGCTCTCTGGAGAATTCTGCGGGAGCTGTTTACCTTGGCGTTTCCATCCTTCGCAGGTGGGGCATACCTTCTTACGCCGCCCCGGGAAGGTTCTCTGGAGGTTCGGCGGCCTGCTTTGCGCTCTTCGCCCATGTGAAGCCGTTCGGGTGGATGGCGCTGACGCCGGTGCCGGGGGACTTCGCCATTCTCGGGACACAGTTTCATCCACCCATGAGCTCCTGGCCCTCGGGCGTGCCGGGGCTGACCGTTTATGGGGAAACCAAGCCCTCCGGCGGCCTCTGGAGGGCAATACCAGCCGGTTCATACGCTCTCAGGCAGACGGTGGAGATAGTACCCCTTTGAGCGGTCTGCTGGAACTGGACCTTCAGGTCCTCAGGTTCATCAACCTGGACCTTTCCGCCCCCTGGCTTACTTCTCTGATGATGGCCGTTACCGACAAGCACAACTGGTATCCCTTCATTCTTGCCGGTGTTGTCATACTGCTGTTCGCGGGAAGGAGACTTCCCTATGGGGAGGGAGTCTTTTCCAGGAAGAATCCCAGGGTTTACATACTTGGTCTCATTCTTTCGGTGGCCATCGCCGACCAGGCCGGGGGGTTCCTCAAGGACGCCGTTGACAGGACAAGACCCAACAGGGACCCTGAGATCGCCTGTCAGCTGAACCTTCCCATAACAACCGGGGGCAGGAAGAGCTTCCCGTCGAATCATTCCGCCAACTCGGCTGCCATCCCTGTGTTCACTGCCCTTGTCTACCCACCTGTATTGGCTCCCGCCCTCTTCTTCGCCGCTGTTGTCGGATTCAGCAGGATATACCTTGGAGTCCACTACCCGCTGGACGTTCTTGCAGGCTGGCTCCTGGGGGCGGCCTCAGGCTGGGCGGCCTGGCTGGTCCTGAGAAAGCGTGTCCAGAGGCCCGGACTCATCGGGCTTGCCAACAGGTTCCGCTGGCGCCAGCAGCAGGTGAACTACTCGCCGGGGGCCCCCTGGAAGGATGCTTCATGGCTGACCAGCGACGGGTTCCAGGTTACAGGCTGGCTCCTGGAGGGCTCCGAAGACCTGGTCATATTCGTCCACGGGCTGGGCGGTTCCGCCCTTTCCAGGACCGGCCTGGGAGAGATGCTGAATTCCCGGGGCGGCTGTTCCGTTCTTCTTGTTCCTCTCAGGGGCTCCGACGGTCATCCGGCGAAGGTTACCACCGGGGGTGTGGAGGAACCCCATGACATCCTGGGAGCGCTGTCCTTCGCCGCGGGCAGGGGATACCCAATGAACAGAACGGTGCTTTACGGAACCTCCATGGGAGGGTCGGCCTGCCTCAAGGCCGCTGCGGTTACCGGAGAACTGCTCCCTTCAGGGATCATAGTGCATGGGGGGTTCCGGGACTATTTCGCCTCGGCGGCCCTGCGCACCGGGAAGGCCGGGGCCTTCCTGCTGAACCTTCTCATGCCCCGGAAAGCCGCCGGGAACCTGAGGAGGTTCCAGCCTGTATACTGGCTGCGGAATATGAACCGGGGTTGCACGGTACAGTATATTTACGGTGAACGTGACCGGGTGGTTCCTCCATCGGAGGGGAAAGCACTTGCGGAAGCTACTCAGGCGGACCACTGCCTGGAGATACTTGAGGGTCGGGGGCACCCGACCGGGGCGAATACTGCGGATACCGATTTCGCACTGGTTCTTCTTGGATTCATTGAACGGTGCTTACGAAAATGAAACAGGGTGATGACCATATGAGCATATACAGGCAGGCCAACGAACTCTCCAACGCACTCTCCTCTCTTCTGAGGAAGATGCGCGATTCCATGGGAGAAGTGGAGGGCGTTCCGGTGGAGGATCGCGACGAGTACCTGCAGTTCCAGTCACTCCTCACAACGGCTGTATTCCTTCAGCGTGACCTCGACGACTTCCTGGAAAGGGCCATGACCTTCGGGGAACAGGGCCGTGAAGGGCCTGTGGAGGTACTTGATTTCACCAGCGAGTGGGACCGTTTCGAATAACCGGGGCTCTTCTCAGCCGAATCTTCTCTTCGCGTACCAGACACCGAAAACGGAAACAAGCAGCACGGCGACCATGGATATAACTCCCATGCACAGCTTCTCCCTGGGACCCACCTCTGCTCCGCCCCCCTGGAATATGGGAACGGTTACCCATCTGTAGCCCCCGGGGCGCCATTCCACAACCGATTCTCCTGTTATGGAGCCGATCCTTCCCCCGGGCAGGCGCCAGGTCCACCGGCTTTCAGGGAATACCGCGTTGTAGCCTCCATCGAAGTCGATAAGCTCTCTGGGGCCCGGGTCCACGGACAGCTCCTGTAAACCCTCTATGGCGGCGAAAACTGAATCAGGTTGATGCTGGTTGGCCTCGGCGGCCATGGAACCGACCCATTCCTCCGGCGACGCATCGGCCAGGGCCATTATGAAAAGGTCCGGTGTGTCGGCATCGGTTACGGAACCCCAAAGCGCGAGGAAGATGCCGGTTAGAACTGCGTTTGTCAGCGTGTTTCCCTCCTTGTCCGGCTGGCCTTGAAAGGTATTTATAAGTTATGTGGAACCGGGCATCCAGACCCTGCAGTTCCAGGTCTATCCATCTGCTGAATAATCACTTTCGCAGTAGTGCTTGACAGTTGTTCCGGCGGTCCTTAGAATTGGGGCTCGCACCGGAAAGGTGCCTGTTTTTTCCAGTTCTGACCTGCACTCCGGGAGGGTATTCCGGGGTTTCCTGAAGGGGCTTGACCTTTTCAGGGTCAGGTGTTAGTATTGGAACCCGCGCCGGTGAGGCGCCCGATATTTGAAATAGAGGAAGAAGAAGCAATGTTCAAAGCGAATTCGTGTAATTCCTTGGGCATTGGGCGCAGTGATGCGCTCATTGTTCGAGTGTCGCATTGCGGCACCTGCAGAGACCTGTAACTGCAGGGGATGGAAACAAACACAACAGGATAACTAATCGCAATAGCATAAATTTTGCGGAGAGTTTGATCCTGGCTCAGGACGAACGCTGGCGGCGTGGATAAGGCATGCAAGTCGAACGCGAACGGAATGACTAATTCGTTAGGAGTTCCTATTAGAGTGGCGAACGGGTGAGTAACGCGTGAACAACATACCTCTCAGTGGGGAATAACACAGGGAAACTTGTGCTAATACCGCATGTGTGTATATGGAGATTTCATATATATGAAAGGTGGGGACCTTCGGGCCTGCCGCTGGGAGATTGGTTCGCGTCCCATTAGCTAGTTGGTGGGGTAACGGCCCACCAAGGCGACGATGGGTAGCCGGCCTGAGAGGGTGACCGGCCACACTGGGATTGAGATACGGCCCAGACTCCTTCGGGAGGCAGCAGTCGAGAATCTTCCACAATGGACGAAAGTCTGATGGAGCGACGCCGCGTGAGGGATTAAGGCTTTCTGAGTCGTAAACCTCTGTCAGGAGAGAAGAACAGCGCGAGTATTAACAGTATTTGCGTATGACGTTATCTCCAGAGGAAGCTCCGGCTAACTCCGTGCCAGCAGCCGCGGTAATACGGGGGGAGCAAGCGTTGTCCGGAATCATTGGGCGTAAAGGGCGTGTAGGTGGTTTCGTAAGTCGAATGTGAAATCTCACGGCTCAACCGTGAAATTGCGTTCGAAACTACGAGACTTGAGTTAGGGAGAGGTGTACGGAATTCCTGGTGTAGCGGTGGAATGCGTAGATATCAGGAAGAACACCAATGGCGAAGGCAGTACACTGGCCTGTAACTGACACTGAGGCGCGAAAGCGTGGGGAGCAAACAGGATTAGATACCCTGGTAGTCCACGCTGTAAACGATGGGTACTAGGTTTTGGGGGTCTCAACCCCTTCAGAGCCGTAGCTAACGCGTTAAGTACCCCGCCTGGGGAGTACGATCGCAAGGTTGAAACTCAAAGGAATTGACGGGTTCCCGCACAAGCGGTGGAGCATGTGCTTTAATTCGAGGCAACGCGAAGAACCTTACCTGGGCTTGACATGGGAGCTTTCCCTTCGGGGGAGGTCAGCCATGTGAAAGCATGGTTAGTCCACACAGGTGTTGCATGGCTGTCGTCAGCTCGTGTCGTGAGATGTTCGGTTAAGTCCGGCAACGAGCGCAACCCTCGCTGTCAGTTACCAACGGGTAATGCCGGGGACTCTGACAGGACTGCCGGTGATAAACCGGAGGAAGGCGGGGATGACGTCAAGTCATTATGACCCTTACGCCCAGGGCTAGACACGTGCTACAATGGTCGGTACAAAGAGCAGCGAGACCGCGAGGTGGAGCAAATCTCAAAAAGCCGGCCCTAGTACGGATTGGAGTCTGCAACTCGACTCCATGAAGCTGGAATCGCTAGTAATCGCGTATCAGCATGACGCGGTGAATACGTTCCCGGGAATTGTACACACCGCCCGTCAAACCATGGGAATCGGTAGCACTCGAAGTCGCTGGCCCAACTTTTATAGAGGGAAGCGCCTAAAGTGAGATCGGTGACTGGGGTTAAGTCGTAACAAGGTAGCCGTACCGGAAGGTGTGGCTGGATCACCTCCTTTCTAAGGTGTATACAGGGGAAGTAGGCATACTTTTCCGATACATGGTTGAGCACGGGTTCGAGTTGGATGTTGTTTCTTCTTCCTTTCAAGAACATAGAAGAGCCGGGACACGGGATTTAGTGTGTGGGCCTGTAGCTCAGTTTGGTTAGAGCGCACGCCTGATAAGCGTGAGGTCACAAGTTCGAATCTCGTCAGGCCCACCACTGAAGCGGCGGGACCGTGACTCTTCATGGGGATGTAGCTCAGTTGGGAGAGCATCGGCTTTGCAAGCCGGGGGTCACCGGTTCGAGCCCGGTCATCTCCACCAGAGGTATTGATAAGAGGCGAGTTAATCGCGGCGATTTTTGACATTTGAATGGGATAAACGAGTAAAACCGTTTAAGCAACGAACACAGGATAGATATCTGTATCGAGTGAAGAAGCTACTAAGGGCATACGGTGGATGCCTTGGCACAGATAGGCGAAGAAGGACGTGGTAAGCTGCGATAAGCTGCGGAGAGGTGCAAACAACCATTGATCCGCAGATTTCCGAATGGGGCAACCCGGCCAGGTTAATACCTGGTCACTCCCTTGCTGAACACATAGGCATGGGAGGGCAAACCCGGGGAACTGAAACATCTAAGTACCCGGAGGAAGAGAAAGAGCAATCGATTCCCCCAGTAGCGGCGAGCGAAAAGGGAAGAGTCCAAACCGAGCTATGTGTATGCGGCGCGCGCTTAGCATAGTCGGGGTAGCGGGAGTCGGACTGAGGTACGCGTAATACCTCGAGACATAAAGCCGAATAGCAGAAGGGGCAAGGAAAGGCCCCGCCGTAGAGGGTGAAAGTCCCGTACGCGAAATTCGACTGGAGTCTTGGATCGACCACCCAAGTAGGGCCGGACACGAGGAATCCGGTTTGAATCCGGGCAGACCACTGCCTAAGACTAAATACTCATCTGTGACCGATAGTGAACTAGTACCGTGAGGGAAAGGTGAAAAGCACCCCTGGAGGGGAGTGAAATAGTACCTGAAACCGTTTGCCTACAAGCTGTCGGAGCCCCCTTTATTGAGGGGTGACGGCGTGCCTTTTGCATAATGAGCCGGGGAGTTACTCGTACGTAGCAAGGTTAAGTCTGAGGAAGACGGAGCCGGAGGGAAACCGAGTCTGAACAGGGCGTCTAGTTGCGTGCGGTAGACCCGAAGCCAGGTGATCTACCCATGGTCAGGTTGAAGCTTGGGTAAAACCAAGTGGAGGACCGAACCCACTAACAATGAAAAGTTAGGGGATGAACTGTGGGTAGGGGTGAAAGGCCAATCAAACCTGGAGATAGCTGGTTCTCTCCGAAATAGCTTTAGGGCTAGCGTTGCGAGTGTAGTGTGCCGGAGGTAGAGCACTGAAAGGGTAAGGGGGCCCACCAGCTTACCAACCCCTATCAAACTCCGAATACCGGACACATGTTTCGCAGCAGTCAGGCAGTGGGGGATAAGCTTCATTGCCGAGAGGGAAACAACCCAGACCTCCAGCTAAGGCCCCTAAGAGTATGCTGAGTGTATCTAAGGAAGTGGAAGCGCTCAGACAACTGGGATGTTGGCTTAGAAGCAGCCATTCATTTAAAGAGTGCGTAACAGCTCACCAGTCAAGCGATTCTGCGCCGATAATAATCGGGGCTAAGCATACCGCCGAAGCTGAGGATTGTACTTATGTACAGTGGTAGGAGAGCGTTCCATTCGCATCGAAGGTGAGCTGTAAGGCTTGCTGGAGCGTATGGAAGAGATCATCCCGGCATCAGTAGCGACAATGAGGGTGAGAAACCTTCACACCGAAAGACTAAGGTTTCCTGGGCAAGGCTGATCCACCCAGGGTAAGTCGGAACCTAAGGCGAGGCCGAAAGGCGTAGTCGATGGATAACAGGTTAATATTCCTGTACCGCCGGTGCAGTGTTTGAGCGATGGAGTGACGCAGAAGGTAAGGCCATCCGGGTGATGGAAGTCCCGGTTCAAGCGCGTAGGGAGAGGGCATAGGCAAATCCGTGCCCTTAATTCTGAGGCGTTATGACGAGGCTCTTAGAGCCGCAAAGTGGTTGGGTCCATGCTGCCGAGAAAACCTTCTAAGCGAATTGCACAGGCGTCCGTACCGCAAACCGACACAGGTAGTCGAGGAGAGTATCCTAAGGTGTTCGAGATAACCATGGTTAAGGAACTAGGCAAAATCGTCCCGTAACTTCGGGAGAAGGGACGCCGCAGACCGTGAAGGGGCTTGCCCCCGGAGCGTGACGCGGCCTCAGAAAAACGGCTCGGGCGACTGTTTACTAAAAACACAGGTCTCTGCTAAGTCGCAAGACGATGTATAGGGACTGACACCTGCCCGGTGCTGGAGCGTTAAGGGGAAGGGTTAGCCTTCATTTATGTTGGCGAAGCTTTGAACTGAAGCCCCAGTAAACGGCGGCCGTAACTATAACGGTCCTAAGGTAGCGAA
>DAINQE010000033.1:0-12845 GCA_036743055.1 Candidatus Sabulitectum sp.
ACCCCCAGGAATCGCCCCACCCAGCTGTAACTCTCCTCTGACCGCTCGTCTTCAGTCCAGAGGAACCTGTCCGGCATCGAGGAATCGCCGAAGAGGTATCCGCCTTCGATCTCAGTGAAACGGTCCCCGTTCCAAGTGAATACCCTGAACATGCAAGGGCTCACATCGGACATGGCTGTGGGTGAAATGATCTCAATGGCTCCGTCGCCGTTGATGTCCGCGGCGGCCTGGAGGTCCTCAACCCCGAAGTGGCCGATGTAGAAAGAGTACTCGGCTTCGGTATCCTCCCAGAGGGGGTTTCCGTCGGCGGAGAGAACTGAGAGCCTGTAATGAGCGTCCATGGGGTCGCCCTGGTTCATGGAATACCTTACCAGCCGTATCTGTTCTTCTTCGCCGTTTCCTGTAATATCGGCCCACAGTACATCGGGGTACACTTCGTCTGCTTCCGCATGAAGCAGCGCTGAAAGCAGAAGCAGCACGACGGCCACAGTTCTCATTCTATCCCCTTTTCTTCTTGGATCACAGGCTAATGACAGGTCCTTTGTGGGAATATGGAGGATTCACAGGGAAAACGGCATAGGGAACTGCATGGCGTTCGTGTACATTTCCTACTGTCCGGCTTGCTTTATCTGCCTCCGGCGTTATAGTGAGACGCAACTATTTTGAGGAGGGAACACATGCTGGACGGGATACTGCTGGGGTTCGCCGCCTGGGTGCTGATAAGGTACATTCTCACAGGGCTGTACACCGTGGGGCCCAACGAGAGAGCGGTGAAAACGGTGTTCGGAAGAGCCCAGAGACTGAGGGGCCTTACAACGCTGGACGATGAGGTAATTTCGGGGATGCTCCGTGACACCGAGAAGCAGAGGTACTGCTTCCCCCAGGTGAAGGTGATAATGCCCGGGGGCCCCTACATCAAGCTACCCTGGGAGAAGGTATACAAGGTCTCCATAGCCACGAAGATCGCCAACATGGCCTTCGACCACGAGACTCCGTCGGCCAACAGGAACGGAACCGTCCTTGAGGCGGTTACGAAGGACCAGCTGAACACCGGGCTCACCGGCCAGATCCGGTATCAGGTGTCCGAGAGGAACCTCTACGCCTACATCTTCGGCGTTACTAAGCCCATAGTGCATGTGATGGGTTACTTCGTGTCCGTGCTGAGGGAGAGGATCGCCACCTTCGAGGCACCGGGCAAGGGAGAGGCCGAGTTGAAGCCCAACGAGGCTTATGCCGAAGGCATCTCCATAAACGACCTCAGAAAGAACCTCCGTGACCTGAACGACCACATGGACAACGAGTGCAGGTGCTCCCAGGCCCGGTACGGTATTCTTCTCGACGCCTCGCTGATAACCGGCATCGACCCTCCGGAGGAGGTTGAGTCGGCCCTTGCCGCCATCAACACCGCCCACAACCAGGTGTCGTCGGACATAAGCCTGGCCAACGCCGCCGCAGACCAGCGAATCGTTGAGTCGAAGCGGGCTGTGGAGATACAGACACTGAACGCACAGGCGGATGTTGAACCCCTCCGCAGGCTGGCGGAACAGCTCTCAGTGCTGAAGAAGGCCGGAGGCGACGCCCTTGAGGCCTATGTGAGAACGGTGAAACTGGGGCTGTTCACCAAGGCTCGCAGGATAATAGCGGAGGTGAAGCCATGAGCATCACCCTCTTCTCCGCCGTGGCCACCTTCTTCGCATTCCTCATAGGCTTTCCCATCTTCCTCTGGCTGCTGAGGCTCATAGGCTTCTACACCATAGTCCACGAACGCAGGTACCATGTGTACGTACTCTTCGGCAAGGTCATAGGCGTGCTTGACGAACCCGGGTTCTACCTGCTGTGGTTCAAGCTGGGCTGGAAGGGCCTTTTCGTGGGCCTGCTGGGCCGCTGCCACAAGACCGACATGCGCCTCGACCAGAAGTACCTCAGGAGCCAGCCGGTGAACTCCGAGGAGGGCGCACCCATGGGCATAGGCATCTGGTACGAGATGTACATAAGCGACCCGGTGGCCTACCTGTTCAAGAACGTGGACCCCAGGGGTTCCCTGGCGGCCAACGTAAGCAACTCCACGGTGCGCTGCCTGAGCAACCTGCCCCTGGCAAAGATGCTGGTGGACCGCCACTCGATGAGCAGAACGGTTCGCGACGAGGTTACCCCCAAGTCCAACGAGTGGGGTTACCGCCTGGGTTCCATATACATAAGGAAGGTTCACTTCAGGGACCCGGAGATGATACACCAGATCGAGAGCAAGGTGGTTAACCGCCTGAGGCAGGTAACCGCCGCCATCAAGCAGGACGGCGCCAACCAGGTGAGCATAATCCGCAGCACCGCTGAAAAGCTCGCCGCAGTTGAGTTCGGAAAGGCCGCGGCGGTCCGCCCCGCCATAGTGGGCGAGGCCATGTCGGAGATCTGCCGCGACCCTGAGGTAGCCTCGACCATGTTCGACATACTGGAGACCCAGCGGATGGTTGACGGCGACGGCAGGCTCACCCTGGTGAGGGCCGGCGGAAAGACCTTACTCAACGACCTTCTTGCAGCAGGCGCGGGAACGTCCGGGGGCTGACCGGGCGCCTGAGCTTCTGTTAATGAACGATGCGGCGTTTTCACACGGAATTCGCCGCCTGACGGAAAGGCATTCATGAAAAAACTGGCCCTTATGGTAATCAACCCCATACTGCTTCTCCTGACACTGTTCCAGGTTACAACCGCCATCCTCCGTGGGGCGTTCTACGAGTTTTTCCACGCCTGGCATCCGGTGGCCGGCGCGGCCCTGGTCCTCTTCATTCTCATTCACCTGGCGATGAGCTGGAAATGGGGATATGGACCGGGCGGGAAGAGCAACACACCTGAGTAACCTCTTCCGGATCTGACCGGAGTAATGGCGACCGGCGGCTGTTCAAGGCCGCTATGAATCCTTGGGTTGACACAACTGTACTAGTGTACTATTACAGTGGTACTGTTTTCCATGAAAGGTCGCCATATGATCAAGATCGACTCATGCTCCGCTGTCCCGGTTTACGAACAGCTGAAAAGACAGATCAAACTGGGTATTTCCTCGGGCAGGTACCCCGCGGAACACAGGCTGCCCTCAATAAGGGAACTGGCCAGAGAGCTTACCGTAAACCCCAATACCATTGCGAAAGCTTACCGACAGCTTGAAACCGAGGGCTTCCTCGAGTCAAGAGCAGGGCTGGGGTTCTTCGTGATCCACTTCCCTTCAAGGCTCATGGAAACCAGGAAAGAACTGCTGGAAGAGCTTGCCGAGGATTTCACCGCAAAAGCTGTTGAACTCGGCGCCACCTCGGACATGATCATTGATGCGGTCAGAAAAAGGCTGGAAGGGAAACCGGGAAAATGATAAAACTCAGCAACGCAACCTTCGGCTACGACAAGACTCCTGTGCAGAAGGGCATCTCCCTGGATATCGATGAGGGGGAGGTCCTCATGGTAACCGGGCCCAACGGAACTGGCAAATCCACACTGCTCAAGGTTCTCGCTGGCATCCTCTACCCCGTTCAGGGAACCATCGATTACGGCTGGCCGGATGTGAAGGACCCGAGAAGATACATAGGCTATCTGCCCGACAGTCTTAGCATCTACAGATCCATGAAAGTGCGGGACATCTACAGACTCCACTGGAACGCCTTCGGCGTGGAACCTTCTCCCCTGCCCCTGCTGGATAAGGCTGGCGTGTTGCCGAGTGACAGGGTGGCGGATCTTTCCACCGGACAGCATGCCCTCTTTCAGCTTTCCCTTGTGATGTCCACAGGGCCCAGGCTTCTTCTTGTGGATGAAATACTCCATTCAATCGATCCCTACCTTCGAAAGCTGGCCCTTGAAACCATCGTGGAAAGAATCGCAGATGAGGGACCAGCAGTCGTAATGGTTAACCTGAACTACGCTGAGATAGAACACCTCGTAACCAGGGTCGTGTTCCTCTCAAGCAGTGGGATCACCCTGAATGAACCGGTGGAAGACCTGGTGAAAACAAGAGGACAACCCGTTCCTGAGATTCTGCAGGAGCTAATGAAGGGGTTTTACACAGGAGGCGGAAATGCTTAGGAAGGAACTCATCGCAACACTGAGGCAGGCCGCCTCCGTTCTCGGGTTTCTGTTGCTCGTTCCAGCGGTGTTCTGGATAAACCAGGCCAGGCTTCCTGACAACCCCGATTTCAGCCATTACCTTGACTGGGGGCTGATGATCGTGCTTCCCTTCCTTCCCCTCTACCTTGCTTACATGATGTTCGAAGAGGAAGACAGAGACAGCGCCCATGAATACCTGCAGACCCTGCCGTTGAGGAAAGCGGAACTGCTTGCGCTCAAAATCATTCCCAGGGCCATTGTACTGCTGCCGGTGTTCTTCACTCCATGGCTCAGATCGAATGTTATCTACTGGCAGATCGACGGTGTCAACAGGTTTTTGTATTCGCTGTTGCTGCCCGGGATCATACTGTTCTCAGGTTTCCTTCTGGGCATTTCGAACAGAAGGAACCCCTACCTTGTCACCGCGCTTCTTCTTCCAGTGCTCTTCCTGGTGAAGTCAGGCTTCGGATCCATCCTTACCATGAAGCTGACCTGGGGCTTCTATTTCAGCATCATGGAGCCCATGGGATGTGAGAGCGAATGGCTTTTCCTACTGGCTCACAGGATTTTCTACCTACTCGGAACAATCCTGCCGGCAGCGCTTCCCTCCATGGTGCTGATACCTGTATACACTCGCAGGACAGGTCTCTCAGGTGAGCGTAAGGCCCAGATCATGCTGGGGAAAATGCTCATTCCCCTTCTTGTGATCCTTGTCCTTTTCACCACAAAGCTCCTGAAGCTTTATAGGGGGTAGCTGCAATGCTGAAAGCCGAAATCAGAAAGACTTCCAGGGAGACCGTCCTTGTTCTCAGCTTCGGGCTGCTGCTGCCTCTGGTATACTGGATTAACGAGTATCGCCTGTCAGAGAACAAGCCCTTCTCCGACTATCTGGAGGTGGGAGCGGTGATCATGGCTGCGGCCCTTATCGCAAGGCTTTCACACTCCATGTTCTCTGCAGAAGATTCACAGAATGCCTTTGAGTATCTGAAGACCCTGCCCCTTCCAGGGTGGAAGCTGGCAGCACTGAAGATCCTTCCAAGGCTTGTCATCTCAGCAATACTGATCTCAGGCCTCGGAGGGATAATGTCGCCAGCGGTGATGCCTGTGGATGAAGCGGTATTCATTGCCTGGTAATGTCTTCCAGTTCTAGGGCTTTCGCTTTTCTCCGGTTTTCTCCTGGGTACTGCAGAGAGGAACAACGCGGTTCTCATTGCTCTGCTCATTGTTCCCGTTCTGTATCTGCTATTGGTCGCGCCGGTGACCGGAATGGTAATCTTTCACCATACCCGCCTTAACTGTTATCTGGCATGGAACATCGCAGTGCTTGTGGGATTCGTGCCACTCATGCCCCTATGGGGAGTCTACAGAAGGTGGGACTGCTCCTCCAGGCAGATCAGAACCCAGATGATGCTGAAGAAAATCCTTCTGCCCGTTTCCCTGATACTTGCAGTAACACTGATCACATTCAGTTCAATTACGTGAGTTTGCGAGGGCCGCTGAAGCTGGAGCGCCGGTGAAACAGGAAAAAAAGCAGCTGCCAATCTGAACCCAGAGGCTACAAGCCGGTGATGCTATGTGTTTTATCCATTATCAGCGTCACCGGCTTCCATTCTCATGATTTTATATGTGGAACATTTCTGTACCGATGGAAATAATGGCATCAGGAGTGCGATCCACAGAAACAATTTTCAGAGGAGAATGGTATGAAATTGCTTTCAGCGGCGGCGGTGGTGCTTCTGGCCATTGCAGTTCTTTCATGCGGGACAGAACCGTCGGAGGAGGATGTTTCCGCCTCGGTGCTTTCCGTGGAACTGTCCGGTGACCAGATCTCCGGATTTGCGGCAAATGCGAGCTGGACTCAGTGTGCCGAGGGTTCGTTCGAGAGCTATCTGCTTTACAGGAGCGAAAACCCGGACATAGAGGGAAATCTTGCCGGGGCAGAGCTTCTCGGGGAGTTCACCGACAGCGGATATCTGCAGTACGCGGATGATACGGTGGAAATGGGCGTGGAGTATTACTATGCGCTGATGACCGTGGGCGACCATTACGATTTCGCCTGGAGCAACGAAGACTCCCTTGATATTCCCGAGGCGTGCGGCCCCACTCCCTCAGTCCTTACAGCGGCACTCCTTGAGAACGATGCAATGCTCAGCTGGACGGAATGCCCCGACGGGGACTTCCTCTCCTATACCCTTTACAGGTCCTCTGATCCGGGAATAGAGTCAGATCCTTCCTTCGCCACCATCATCTACAGCTCAGAAGCGGCGGAGGACACCTTGTTCACCGATACAGGTCTTATCGCAGGGGACTACTACTACGCCCTGAAAACCGCCAATGAAGCCAACCTCTTCAGCTGGAGCAATGAAGAAGCGGTGACAATCATCGATTCAATTCCCACGGTACAGAACCTTGTTCTGGAAGCGGCTTCTTCCGGAAGGACAGTGGTGCTTTCCTGGTCGGACGTGGGCGTGCCCGTTGACGGATACGAGGTGTACTTCAGGGAAGACGAATCGTCCAGCTGGGAGGTGGAGCAGATCGTTCAGGAAGCCGGAGCCACTATCACAGCCAGCTGCGCGGGATATTACTCGGTAAGGGCCTTCATTGGTACGCAGTACTCAGAGGACTATTCCGCTTCCGTTTCCACCATGCCCAGCATAATAAACACCACATTCACCATTTACGACAACTACTCCCCTGCGCAGTACCATACTGCTTTCATCTTCGGAGAAACCTTCGGACAGACAGGCTATGCTCCATCAACGGCCTTCGTGCAGGACATTTACGCATACGATGAATCCATGAAGGGAGATCTTGACGTTTCGTTTTACAGCGGGAACTTCGGACCGTTCGGAAATGGCAATCAGACATACTTCCAGGAACCTCAGCTGGGTATGTACGGAAGCTGCGACCCGGAAGGAACCTGGTATGCAGAGAGTTACGCTTTGTATCCCAGCGACAGCGTTGTCTTCCTCAAGCTGCCCTATGTTGGCGGTAAGAATGCCTATGTGAAGGTACTCGCCCTGAGCATCCAGCCGGAGCCCCAGTCTAACAACGGCACCATGGTAAGTTTCAGGTACGAGTACCAGTCGGAGGACCGGGGCCTGTGCCTGTTCACTAATCAGGCCCGGTGAGCGGGTTACGGCCATCGCAATGCATTAGAAGCCCCGTTGAAAGAAGGGCGGCTGGAAACACAGTCCAGGGAGCAAGATTCACTAACACTTTTCTTTCATGTTAACATTGCTTATGTTAATGTTCAGAAAAGAGGTGAATGTATGGCTGATTCCATGATCGGGTCACTGAGGATGTACCTTGAGAACTCGCTTCATGTGCATGCGTCAATCATTCCATGGAAGGAAGCCAGAAGGCTGCCCCTTTTCCTCAATGAAGGCTTTAAGTACTACAAGCTGCTTCTCACCCTGGGAGCTTCCCGTATTGGAATGCTGATATGTCATGACCTGAATGAGGATGAGAGGTTCCCCGGACAGGTGGCAAAATTCATGGAAAGCATTCGAAAACAAGCGGATGAAGAAGTGGTTTACTCCGCCGAATCATTGTCGTCATACAAGAGGAACAGACTTGTTCAGCTTGGAGTCCCCTTCATTGTACCGGAAAAACTGATGTACCTTCCCATGCTTGGTGTGTTTTTCAGTGAGCGGGTAAACGCGAGACGTATTATCCCGACGCACCTCTCACCTGCTTCACAGGTTCTGCTTCTATATGCTCTGCTGAAAGGTGATGAAGTGCCCCTGGAACCCCGAAAACTTGCCGGGACACTTGGCTACTCAACGATGACGATGACCAGGGCATTTAACCAGATCGAGGCTGGGGGGCTTGCGAAATACAGGAAGAGCGGGAAATCCAGGAAGCTGTCCCTTTTGTTTCATGGCGAAGAGCTGTGGCAGGAAGCTCAGCGATTGCTGTCTTCACCTGTGCTGAAACGTTTTTTTGTGGAACCTTTCAAGTCTATGAATGGAATGCCTGTTGCCGGTGAAAGCGCTGTTTCGGTCTTGAGCAGCCTGGCAGAACCCAAGTCAATGACTTTTGCAACCACATCCGCGCATTGGGAAACGGTTGCCGGAGGCGATGCCATTCCCGAGCAGCACCCGCATTTCTTCCCCGGACTGGTGGAAATAGAGCTGTGGCGTTACCCGCCTGAAGCACTCAGTTCCCAGGGTACCGTTGACCCCTTGTCGCTGTATCTGTCATTGCGCCATGAGGAGGACGAGCGACTTGAAGCAGCCCTTGAGGAGATCATCAGGGCGGTAGAATGGTAAAAGGACTGACGCTTTTCAGGGATCATTTCGTGGACCATCACGGAAAGTACGTGCTGATCGGGGGCACTGCATGCGATATCCTGATGGAAGAAGCAGGGCTCAGGTTCAGAGCAACGAAGGACCTGGACATAGTGCTGTGCCTTGAAACCCTTGACTCATCCTTCACGAACGCTTTCTGGCAATTCATAAGAAATGGCGGATACCGAACTGCCCAAACGGACAAAGGTGATAGAAAACTTCACCGATTCATGGGTCCGACAACACCAGGCTATCCGGCAATGCTTGAGCTGTTCTCCAGAAGACCAGACATTCTCGGCACGCCTTCTCCGGGTTGCCATCTTACTCCAGTACCACCTTGCAGCAGCGAAGATTCCAGCCTTTCAGCAATACTGACCGACGATGACTACTACGCTTTCCTTCACAGTGGGGTGACGGTCATCAACGGCATTTCAGTTGCAGGGGCGGACAGGATGATCCCTATGAAAATGAGGGCTTGGCTTGACCTGAAAGAACGAAGCAGCGCTCACAGCATTGACAGCAGAAGTATAAGGAAGCATCGGAACGATGTATTCAGGCTGTTCAGTATAGTTCCCCCCGAATCAAGGGTAGAAACTCCGGCAAGGATCCTGAAGGACATTGACGCTTTCCTGCATCTGATGCAAAAGGAGACCATCGATCTGAAGCGTTTAGGTCTGGGAAACACTAAGCTCGAGGAAGTGCTGAGAGTACTTCATAACAAGTATTTGCCCATTCCTTCACCTGAGGAATGAAGCAGAAGCTACTGCCACCCCCTGGCCTGGGTTTCCGCAAGCACCTGGAGCCAGGCGTACTTGTCGGTGTGGTTGTAGTTCCTGAGGCCCAGTGTGGAGAGGAACTCGATAAAGGCAGGGTCTGAGAGGCCGTAGTACTCCGTCCACTCCGCCACCTGCTCCGGGGTTACGTCGTGGAGCCAGTCCACCAGAACCAGCATGATCTGATCGCCGTGGTCGTCCCACGCCGTGAACATCTCATGGTAGAACTGGGCCTGCTTCGTTTCCGAGCTTCCGCAGTGGGCGGAGCCCGACTGGTACCCCAGCTCCGTGAACCATATCTCCTTACCGGGGAAGCTCCCGGTGACGGTGTCGAAGTGTTCATGCACGACATCGGGGTCTAGCACCATGAACTGGCTGCCGTTGGGGTAGTAGTTCAGCATCACTACGTTGCTGTATGCGTTGATCCCCTGTATCTCAGAAAGCTCTCCGCCCAGGACACCTTCGGTGACCGTGCACTTCACCCCCACGGGGATGGTGGGGCGCAGGGCCTGTGCATGGGCTGAGGTCTCCTGGTAGAACTGGGAGTAGTCGTTCCATGCCGCCTGACCCTCAAGGTAGATGTTAATCTCGTTCCCGATGGCGAAACCGGCAACGGTAACCGAGTGGTGGATCTGCGCAAACACCCAGTCTGCCATGTCGTTGAATGCGGACACGACGTAAGGGGAGCTGAACTGGTATCCCTGGAGGTATTCCGGCAGGGTGCTCTTTACGGTGTTGATCACGGAAATGGTGAGAAGCACCTGGATGTTCTCATAGCCGTAGAAGGTTATCGCCTCCAGAATACCGTACGGGTCCTGGTACACCTCCTGGGATGTTTCTATGTCCTCCCACCTGAGGTTGATCTCCACCACCTGTATCCCGGCCTCCTGGGCCTCTTCATAGGAAACCATGAAGCCCTGTTCGCTCTCGGTGGGGTTTATTCCGAAGAGCCTGTCTCCAGCCGGCTGGGGATCTGAAGGGGTAATAACCGTATAGCCCTCCGCCCCAGGACCGGTACTGTCCCCGCAGGCGGCGGTGAGCAGGATCGCGGCAAAAAAGAGTCTTTTCATTGACAGCTTCCCTTCCTGTGGAACGAGTCAGTCATCCCCTGCCGGAGAGCATCCTCTTGAACAGGGGAACCAGTGGTGCGAACACAGCTCCGAGCACCACCCCCGTGCCTATCCCTCCGAACACCGCCAGATCCCACTCACCGGTGCCGAACCCCATTAACAGGGCTATCAACACCGTGGTGACGGCGGCGATTATCATGAAGGTCTTCAGGCAGCCGGCGAAGGAGCTTTTCGGCCGGTACTGGCTCAGGTCCGGCAGGAAGACCTTGTCGGGGACTATCTGGCTGATGTAGTCGGTTATCCTGAAGGGGGCCTGATCGTTCTTTTCGTGCCTGGGAAGCTTGCTGAACCTGATGTACATCAGGCCATCGGTCAGGGGCTTTAGGATAAGGGTGCCGGTCATGGAGTCCGCCACCCGTGCCTCGATGTTGAGCTTCAGGTAGCCCGGAGTGGAAGCATCGCCCTTCGCCGCGTATATGAACTCCAGTTCTTCGAAGGGGATCCTCCGGAGCTCCTTCGTCTTCATGCCCATCGTAACGAACTCCAGGATCAGGGCAGTGGAAGTGACCCCTGTGAATACGTTACCGGTCCCCAGGGTTCCCCAGCCCCAGGCGACCATATCCTCCCCGGCGGCCATCACCAGCCTCTGGTGGAGGTCCTCCCCGTTCCTCACCTTATCCATGTTCCTCCCTTGAAATAATCATCAATCCTGGAAACATGCGCCTTCCCGACCCGCTCCGCCATGGTCTCACCGCCACCGATAAAGAACCACGGGGTTCCCGGCAAACCCGCAGCTTTCGACGGGGCATACGTGGGGCCCGGTGAACCAGCTCTGCAGCAGCAGGTCCTCACCGTCTAGGATGCCTTCCTCTCCCCGGTCTTCGAGGAAAATGGACACCTGTTCGGCGAAATGGAGCAGTTCTCCCCTCCCGGGAGCCGGGGCGGGCTCTCCCCCTTCTGTGACGAAGACCCCGCCTGTGAGCAGGTATTCCTCCGGTGTAACCCTCTCAAGCATGGGTATTATGCCCCTGGGTCCCAGATAGAGGGCCGTTTGGTAACCCATCCGCCGCCTGCCGTAAACCGCCAGGCCCGCGCAGTCGGTGCCAAGTCTATCGTCTGACTGGTGGGCTCCTCCGGGAGTAGTCCTGGGCGCCATAATGAAGGGGGTGTTGATAAGCTCGAACATGTACCCTGTGTAACTGTCATCGGGCCTCAGGGAGACCTGAACGGTTCCGGGCAGTTCCAGGTGCGGCGGCTCTGTGGATCTGAGTGTGTCCCCTGGAACCAGGGAAGTGTCCGCCGTCAGGTAGAAGGTACCCAATTCGGGGAATGCGCTACCCGAATTAGGTAAGATGTACTCACCAGCCACTATACCATGGATAGCAAAAGCAAGGGTGTCCGTTCCCAGGCCGCTGGGGCCTTCTCCCGGATTCATGTTCCAGTGGACATCCCTCAACGGTTCGATCAGAAGTGCATCCTTTACCTCGAGGGTGCACGGTGTGCTGAATGAAAAGGACTCTCCGGCCTGGCCAGCCGGATCTATGGTAAAGAAAGCGATGATCGCAGTGAGCAGGCATCGCATGGTTCAGCTCAACTCAGTTCCACCCGGCCAGCACAAGCTCCGACACGCAGATATCCTCGTATTCCTCCCCCGGGACGGCCTCCGTGAAGGTTATCCTTATCCAGTCATAGTGGAAAGACTCGCCCCGGTTGAAGACATAGGCGTACCTTGCCATTTCCGGGCCCCACTGAATGTCTTCCCATTCGATACGGTCTATCTCGTTGTCCCAGGTCAGCTCCCTGCCGTCCATGGAAAGGACCACCTGAGCAGCCAGGGGCCTGGCGTTGGCATGGTAGAGACGCTCGCTCTTTGCGTAACCCGGGACCATTCCTATCCATGACACGTTCACGCCGGGTTCGAACTCCAGGAGTATCCAGCTTCCTGTGACTCCCTCTTCCCCCTCGCACCATGCGGTCTCCAGGTTTCCGTCGGAGAGGTTCTCCGGCCCATAGCCTTCCCCAAGGCTGGAGGAGACGGTGATGGTGTAGTCTTCCGGCGACAGCCGGTGGTCAGCCAGGTGGATGGCCTTCGTGGCCATTCTGGATTCCCATGACAGGAAGAGCGGGGGCAGCGAATCCATGGGGAGATCCCGGGCCTCGATCCGATACAGCTTTTCCGTCACCCAGTTACCGCCTTCCGGGGTCTCCACCACAGTTCCGCCCATGGCGAACAGCTCCCTGCAGTCCAGGGTGAAGGTGAATGAGCCGGCCCTGCCGCTGCCCCAGAATGCCGCCGGGCTCAGGTCGTAGGTGAACCTCCTGTCCTCGCATCCCGGGAAGAACTCCTTTGATGTTTCCCAGTCTTCATATGTGGCCCTCAGGGAATAGCTTACCTCCACCACGGTGGTGTCCTCCGCCTGGAGGGAAAGCTCCGTCACATAGCTGCATGTCATCAGGGGCAGCGTCATTCCGTACTCCCGCACCGCGGACTGGTTGTCGCCGTAGATCACGAAATCGCTGGGTAGATCAGTACCGTTCTGTCTCATGCTGAAATCAAGGATGTTCTCCTCGGGAACGAACTCGCCCATGTTCCATTCCTCCTCGGGGTACACCATTGCGTACACCGGGAA
>DAINQE010000033.1:12945-26183 GCA_036743055.1 Candidatus Sabulitectum sp.
CCCATCGCCAGAACGGGATCACCTTCACGGTGAAGCCAGGCTCGGGTTCGATGGTGCTCTCCTGATCTATGGTTACTATGGTTCCAGTTTCTTCATCAAGTGAACGGGCCGCTTCCAGGAGACCGTTCAGCTCTCTTTCGCGGTTTTCCTCATTCAGGTGCCAGCACACCTGGATGCAATCGTACCCTTTCTCGGTCCTGGTGATGAAATCGCATTCCCCCCTGCCGGCGAAGTACCACACCATACCGAGTCTTCTCAGATGAAGGAATACCGCGGTTTCCAGGTTCCTTCCAGTTTCAGGGGTCGGCCTGAAGGCAACTGAAGCGCTGAGACCGTTGTCCACGGGATAGACCTTCCTGGGGGAAAGCATCGACCGCTTCACCGACCAGTCGAACCTGCGAAGCTGGAAGAGCAGGTATACATCCTCCATGCAGGCCATGTATTCCTTAACGGATGTTGCGCTCTTGAAGCCTATGTTGCCCGCAAGCTTTCCATATGAGACCTTTGAGCCCTGATTGGACATAAGGTATATGGCCAGATCCTGAAGTGAACTTCTTTCCTGAATACCGTGCCTGGCAATGATGTCCCTTGCGAGAACATCCTTGAAAAGATGATCCAGCAGTTCCCTGGTCTGGTGCTTCAGGTACTCGGGGAAACCGCCGGTGTTCAGGAAAGACAGCGAGGCGTCCATGATCCGCGGTATATCCTCGGCGGAATCGATGGATCCGTGATCGATCCCGGCGAATGAAAGGTACTCACTGAAGGAGAACGGGAACAGCTCCTGCTTCAGGTATCTCCCGGTGAGGTGAGTGCCCAGCTCATCGGTGAGAATGGAACTGTTGGAGCCGGTTACCACGATGGTCCTGCCCATGTCGTGCAGCCTTCGCAGGAACCTCTCCCATTCCGGTGCCATCTGGATCTCGTCGAAGAGGATGATGTTGCCCGGACCTGTCTTCGAGAAAAGGGAGAGAAGCGTGCCGTAGTCATCATTCGAAAAGGATGATAGCCTCAGATCGTCGAAACTAAGGTAGATGAACGAGTCGCCGTATTCCTCGGCTATCTGTCTGAGAAGGGTTGATTTGCCGCACCTCCTGATGCCGGTTACCGTGAGAACCCTCCCAAGAGAAACAAGGCTGCGCCAGTTCACTTCCCTGGAAATGCCTGGTTCTTTCTGAAGGAACTCCCTTCTCTGTTCATCCAGAAGTCTTGCAAGGTGTGCGTATTCCATTCATCCTCCTGCAGGAAGCATATATAGAGAAACCAACATTGTCAATGTTGGATTTCGATAAAAACCCACACTGACAATGTTGGTTCTCCATTGCCGCGATCCGGTACTGCCGGACTACCTCTTCCTGATGTTTGCCATAGCGCCCTCGCAGGCCTTCACCAGTGCGTACATGGTGGGGGCCGGGGTGAGCAGCGGATGGGTGCCCATCTGGAAGGAGACAAGCTCGAACACCGTGACCTGCTTCTGAATGGCCAGAGCCACCAGGTTGATCAGCTCTCCCACCGACTTGCCGCCGTAGATCTCCGCTCCGATTATCCTGCCGGTTTCCGGGGTCACCACGATCTTCACGATCATCTTCTTGGCGCCGGGCAGGGCGCCTGGATGCCTGTCCATCACCTCGAAGCGGCCTGTTACGAAGTCTATGTCCGCCCTTCTGGCGGTTTCCTCTATGGCCCCGGCGGAGGCGAAGGCGTAGCCGTCGAACTCGGTGGAGAATGCGCTGAGGGTTCCAGCGAAGGTTCTGAGTAGCCTGATGCAGAACAGGTTGTAACCCAGCACCCTGGCCTCGGCGGTGGCGGTGGAGGCCAGCATGATGTTGTCGGGATTTCCAGTGATGAACCCGGAAGTGCTGGAGCAGTCGCCTACGGCGAAAACGTCCTTCACCGAGGTCCTCATGTACCTGTCCACCTTGATGCTGCGGTTGCCTGTTATCTCGAGACCAGCCGCCTCCGCCAGTTCCGTTCTGGGATTGTATCCGATGGCGCATATGACAAGTTCGGCCTTGAGCTCCTCCCCAGAGTCCAGAAGGACCGAGGAGACCTTTCCCTCTCCCCTGAACTCGGTAACCTTCGTTCCCACCCTGAGGTGCACCCCGGCGTTCTCCAGATGGCTGTCCGCCATGGCGGCGAAATCGGAGGAAAAGGCCCTGTTCAGGCAGTGCTCCTCCATCTCAACCAGAGTAACGGTTTTCTCAGGGTGCCTGGCCAGCTGCTCCGCCACCTCGGCTCCGATGAAGCCTCCCCCCACCACCACTATGTTCCTGGCGGAAGCGGCCTGTTCCATAAGCACCTGGATGTATGAGTAGCTCTTCTTCACATACTCGATGTTCTCAAGCTGCCAGCCCTTTATGAACCTGGGGATGATGGGCAGCGAACCGGTGGCGAATACCAGCCTGTCCCACCCATAGGTCTCGCCTGACGCTGTGTCCAGCGTCTTCATTACGGTATCCACACTGGTAACGGTGTCCACCGCCACCTCTCCCCCGGCGGCCACGAACGGGGCGGGGCCCATCTTGTTCTGGTCTATCCCCCCCAGGTCGTGGAAAACGTAGGGGATGCCGCAGGGAACCAGGCCGTTCTCCTCTTCCCTTATCATCAGGAAGCTCTTCTCCGGGTGCTCTTTCTTTCCGGTTACACCTGTGATTATTCCAGAGGGTCCCGTTCCGATGATTATCACGTCGTAGTTCTTCATGACTTCTCCAAACATTGCTGGGCTTCTGATACAGTGACACCGGGCTCAATATAGCCTCTCCGTCTGGTGCGTAAAACCACTTAAATTGGTAGCATATTCCACTTTACGGCCCCTGAACCCATCTCGCCTGAGTTCGGCTATTATCGTCTTCAGGCGGAGGTTATATTGCCCGGCACCGGAGGGAGGATAAAATGGAGTACGAAAGGACCGTGGGTACAACGGGGATACTGTTCAGGGACTACCTGAGCTTCATACTTTTCGTGGCGTCGGTGGCTTCTCTGATCACGATATACGGAATACCCCTGCTGCTGCTCTGGATACCTCTTCTTCTCCGCAGGGTGCGCCTGATACGGAACACCCTTCTGGATGGAGTAAGGGTAAAGGGAATGGTTGCCTCGGTGAGGTACATGAGGGGGGAATGGAAGCTCTGGTACGTGTATCAGGTGGAGGAGAAGACCTACAAAACAAGGAATTTCGTGCTGGGGTTCAGAAAACCCGTGGAGGAAAAGGCCGTTGTGGAGGTCGCCTGCGACATGGAAGATCCTTCGAAGGCCTTCATAGTGCCCGTCTACATGAAGGAACACGAATGACCGCGCTGCTGACGATGCTGTGTGCGGTTCTTTTCTTCTCCACCCCGGAGGAGGAGGTTGCCGGTCTCTACGGCGAACCGGACATCTTCACCGTCACATACCACGGCTACCTGAACCTGGGGCAGAACAACTTCGAAATGAAGATGCTGGCCGGTGTCTATCTGGATTCCCTGGAGGCGGAACTGGAAAGGGGTCTGGAGGGAGTACTGAACCACTACTCAGACACACCGGAGATGCAGGAATACATCAGCCTCTCCCACGAAGCCTTCCTTGCCTACGCAGAGTCATGGGCAAGGGTCTCCGAAGAGAGAATGTGGTGGTATGGTGGTGAGCGCACCGACGGCACCGCCAGGGGATACACATGGAACGAGACCCTGGCAGGTCTCTACTGGGGGAAGATAGCGGCCTACCGCAGAATGCTGAGCATCGAGAACCCCTGGCAGGAAAGCCTGGAACCGCTGCTTGAAGAAACAGGCGGCAGTTCTCCCTGACTACCGCATTTCCCTGGGGGATTCCTCCTCCCATTCCGCCGGAACGAACACTTCCACGGGGCCTGTGGCATAGCAGTCCACCTGATACGGAGGGAAGATGACCGTGTAGCCTTCTATACCGCAGTCTTCCCCGGGAACCGGGATCACCGTGTGGTAGTTCCCCGGGTCGGGCCCGGCGCCCCTGGCCACCCACTCGTCGTCGTAAAACTCCTCGGACTGGAGGTACTCCACCACCGCCTCGGCGAAGGAAACGAAGCGCTCCTCTCCTCCCAGGAGTTCCACCGTGTCCATGAGCCTGTTCTCCGAAACACTGAAGAGGAAGGCACTGGTCCATGAGTTCCCGTGGGCTCCCCCGGTGTAGTCCCACCTCCAGGCGGTTACGCAGACCATGCCCCTGGGCGACGGTTCGTGAACGAAGTTAAGGTCCAGGGCCCAGTCCGGCATGAAGGGATCATCCACGGAGTATTCTCTGAACTGCCTCTTGAACTCTTCCACGACACCGGCGGCGTATTCTTCGAGTATGGACTGCAGTTCGGGGTACTCCTCAATGGTTCCAGGATATGCAACGGTGAACTCCCAGCCCTCGCCTGTTTCGGTCCACAGGGTATCAGGCGATGCCTGGAGCGAGAGAAGGGCTAAAAGCATCCACATGTCTATTTCCTTTCGGTAATGGCATTCTCCCTGGGAGACTGAACCGGAAGGCTTCCCGCCCGGCTGCCCCGCCAGTAGTATTCTTCGGTTCCGTCGGCGGTGCTCCACCACCCCGCGAAGGTCAGCAGGTCTTCCGAGAAGGTGAAACTTGCCGGTCCGCTGCCGTAGATATCGTGCCAGACGCATTCAATGGTCAGTGGTCCCGCAACGGTGATATCCGTAAGGGTCCCAGCCGTGAGGGTTCCGTTCTCGTCCATCATGTATTCACCGACCAGCTCCCCGTCCCCCATGAAGAAGCGCGTTTCCACCGGCATGTCGTAGCCCGAAGCCAGCAGGGAGCCACTGTAAGCGCCGAGGATCCCGGCGGGAAAGTCCGTCTTCGCCGGCGTACCTGCAAGAAGTGCAAAAAGAAAAAGTGTTCTCAGCACTTCAGGTCCTTCTCTTCCTTCACCGAGTCGTACAGCTCCGCACCGCAGGAACATCTTTCGGAGTACCACCCGAAACGCTCTCCGCATTCGGGACAAGACCACCTCTTCCTTTCAGAGGCAAGCCAGGCCTCCAGACCCGCTTCCCGGATCTTCTTCAGATTGCTGAACACGGCTGAATGGTGGCACGCGTCGTCATTCCTGAAGCCGGTTATGGTTTTGCAGGGGAACTCGCCGCACTGGAAGCAGAACTCGATCCCCTTTTCCCGGGCGCAGAGCCTCATTTCGCAGTTCTCGCAGAAACCTGCGGTCACATCCCCCTTGCACCCGGAGCACTCCAGCTTCTCCCTGGGGATCTTCCAGTTCCCGGCGTATCCGTCGAGCACATCGCCCTTCCCCATTTCGTTGGCAATACCGACCATGCAGGCTCCACAGTTGAGCCCGCAGTATGAATCGTACCTGAGTTCCCTTCCTTCCATGATGCTCCTCTCCTGTTGGCATGTTATCGCTCAAATGTGCTTCAAGGTCAACCTCGGAGGGGTTGACATACTGTATGGTGAACATATGTTCACTTGTTCCCTTTAACCCTGAACCCGAGAGGAGAGAGTGATGGCGAATGACTGCATGAAGCACGGGGCCTTCGGATGGTTCGAGCTCATGACCACCGACGCGGAGGGGGCGAAGAAGTTCTACTCCGAGCTGTTCGGCTGGGAGTACGATGACATGGCCACTGAATGCGGGGGCACCTACACTGTGGTGAAGGTGGATGGCGAACAGGTCGCCGGGATAATGGACCAGCCCGAGGAGTGCAAGGGAATGCCTTCTTCGTGGGACATCTACATCACCACCGATGACGTGGATGCCACCACCGCAAAAGTCGAGGAACTGGGCGGCAAGGTACTCCGGGCCCCGATGGACATACCCGGAGTGGGCCGGTTCAGCGTGATCCAGGATCCCCAGGGCGCGGTGATCATGGCCATGACCTACAAGCAGGGCTGACACCCTTCCATTCCGCGGGGCCGGTCTTCACAGGCCGGCCCTGCCCATGACATCGCCTCCGCCGGGGAATATTCTTCATGTGTCCTGGGTACTCTTTCCGAACGACACATGAACGGAGCTGAAATGAAAAATGCCATCCTCGTCCTTGCACTGCTCACAGCGGCAGCCTTTTCCAGGTCGATAATCCCCCCCATCCCCGATTCCGTTGCGGATTCCTCCCTCACCGCCGGGAACGGCCGATTCGCCGTGGAACTGTTCAGAGAGATATCCCGGGAAAGCCAGGGCGATAACATCTTCTTCTCACCCTTCAGCATATCCATGGCCATGGGAATGACATGGAACGGAGCCACCGGGGAGACAGCCAGACAGATGGCCTCGGTGCTGAATTTCGACATGCCAGTGTACTTCGTGAACCGTTCCTTTGAAAGGATAACGGAGAGGATCAGCTCCGGCACCGCCGGCGAAATGGGCGGAGAGCCCCTCACCATGACGGTATCCAACGGCATATGGGTCCAGAACGGCTTCCAGCTGCTGAACAGCTTTACGGAAGCGGTAACGGGCTTTTACGGAGCTTCCGCCGAGAACCTCGACTTCACAGGTGACCCGGAGGGTTCCCGTGAAGAGATCAACGAATGGGTCGCCGAGAACACCATGCAGAAGATCATAGACCTTCTGGCTCCGGGAACCATTACTCCGGACACCAGGCTGGTGCTCACCAACGCCGTCTATTTCAAGGCCAGCTGGCTCTACCCCTTCGAGGAGCTTGCCACCGCAGAAGGCGGCTTTACCAGGGGCGACGGCGAAAAAGTAACCGTTCCCATGATGAACCAGACCGAGTTCTTCGACTATGCCTCCTCCGACGAATGGCAGGCGGTAAGAATGCCCTACGCAGGGGGAAGCTCTTCGATGCTCATAATCCTTCCCAGGAACATGGAAAGCTACCTCGAGGGGTTCGATGAGGAAGCAATACCCGATGTGGAGCGAAGGCTCTCAAGGGTAAATGTTGCCCTCTCCATGCCCAGGTTCGAGTTTTCCCAGAGCATCACCCTGGGAGACATCCTCATCTCTATGGGCATGGAACTGCCCTTCTCAGGCGAGGCTGACTTCACCCCGATCACGGGAAACCCCGACCTCTTCATCTCACAGGTGCTCCACAAGGCCTACGTGAAGGTGAACGAGGAAGGCACCGAAGCCGCCGCGGCAACAGCAGTGGTGATGAACATCACATCAGCCCCAGGCTCGGTGGAACAGATGATCGTGAACAGGCCGTTCCTGTTCCTGATAAAGAACGACGAAACGGGTTCGATACTGTTCATGGGCCTTGTGTACGACCCTTCGGTCTCGTAACCGTATAAGGCTTGCCCGGAAGGAAAAATCTGCTTAGCTTCAATTGCATTCTTTCCGGGAGGTGTTATGCGACGGGGATTCACACTGATCGAACTCATGGTGGTTGTGCTGATCCTGGGCATAATGGCCGCCATCGCCATTCCCAAGTTCGCCGATGTTTCCGAGGGGGCGAAGCAGGCCGCCTGCAGATCGAATCAGAGGCTGATCGTCGAGGGTCTTCACCTGATGTTCGCAGACGAGGGCGACACGGTTGTGTTCAACGTGGCCACATGGGTGGATCCGGCTCTGGAAGGATACGTTCCCCAGAACATGGAGTGCCAGACAGCCAAGGTGAAATACGCCTTCGCGGTGTACAACTACGCCGGCAGCACAGACTACAATGTTTGCGCCTGGGGGGTTGGTGCCGTCTGCTGGCTGAACCACGGCTACATCTGGAACAACGCCTTCGTGAACTGGGAATAACCTACCTGGGAGTAAGCGCTCCAGGGGAAGAGATCAGCTGACCGTCCGGCGTGCTTGCTATCCATGAACCATCCGGGGCTATCATGATGTCCGTATCCTCCGGAAGATCCATTTCAGAAGGATCCTGGGGTATCCCGTTCTCCAGGATATGCTCTTTCACCGCGGAGGATATCTCCTGGGCGGTTTCCGCCTGCTCAGCCGTCAGCTCCGTCTGAACGCCGCCTGCTCCACTGTCGTTGAAGAACAGGGCATAAGCACCCACTGCTGCCAGCACAGGCAGAAGCCAGGCTATGCTCCCCTTCTTGCGCCCCTTTTTCGGCGGTGACGTTCTTTCGGGGTGCTGAACTTCCGCATCAAGCTGAATGGGCTCGCTGCTCACCCTTTCACCGTCCCTTCATTCTTATGCTCCTGAAAGTATACGAAAGAGCATGTTCAGGGAAAAGCCGGACTATGAAGGAGGCCCCGGATCGGGGGGGTGATGACCCGGGGCCTCCATGCGGGGAAAACTACTGGGGTATCTTCTTCAGGCAGAGGAACCAGTCGAGGCACTCATAGTCCTGTCCAGCTCCCTTTACCCTTTCATCCGCCTTGTCGGTGGTGGGGGGAGGCGGGATGATGACCTTGTCGCCGGGTCTCCAGTTGGCGGGGGTCGCTATGCCGTGCTTATCGGATGCCTGCATGGCCTGCAGTATCCTCTTGAGCTCGTCGAAGTTCCTGCCGTTGGCCAGGGGGTAGTAGATGATGGCCCGCACCTTGCCGTCTGGGTCGATGAAGAACACCGCCCTTACCGCCTGGGTGTCGCTGGCCCCGGGCTGGACCATTCCGTACTTGTAGGCAACGTCCATGGACAGGTCGGCGATTACCGGGAAGTCAACCTTCAGGTTCTTCATGCCGTTCCACTGGATCTTCTCCTCGATTGTGCGGAGCCAGGCGATGTGGCTGTAGTGGCTGTCGATGGAAAGGCCGATGAGTTCGCAGTTAAGATCCCTGAACTCCTGCTGCATCGATGCGAAGGTCATGAACTCGGTGGTGCACACCGGCGTGAAGTCCGCCGGGTGACTGAAGAGGATGACCCATTTGCCCTGATAATCCTCCGGGAAGTTGATGGTTCCCTTGGTGGTCAGGGCGGTGAATTCCGGGGCGGGATCCCCGATCAGGGGGATGGTTGGATACTCTTCATCGTGGTCGTGGCAATGCTCGTCGTTGCACATTTTCTCTCTCCTTATGGTTTTGTTGCTTTTACTCGTTCTTCCTGGCTCATTCCTGCCAGTCTCTTCACTTCGTTCACATCCAGGCCCAGGGCCTCCGAGACCCTTCTGCCGTAGTCTTCGTCAGCCTTCCAGAAAAGAGCTGCCTGCCTCCTCTGGAGGAACCCCTTCGCCCCCTTGAGGTGTCCGGCGATGTTGGAGACCAGGTGCTCCCTTGCGGTATCGTTCATGACCTTCCTGTAAAGGTCCCCTGCCTGGATGAAATCGCCGTCGGTCAGCTCCACCTCGTACCTGTCCGCCATGCCGAAGATGTCCAGAGGGGGCAGGGGGTTTTCCGGGGCCGGAGCAGGGGAAGCGTAGCTGTTGGGCCAGTAGTTCGGGCCACCTCCGCCGTTGCCGTCCACCCTCATGGCGCCGTCGCGCTGGTAGTTCGCCGCCTTTGCCGCCTTGGGGGAGTTCACCGGTATCAGGGCGTAGTTGGGCCCGAGCCTGTGCCTGTGGGCGTCATGGTATCCGAATATCCTGGCCTGCATCATCTTGTCCGGCGACGGACCGATCCCGGGGACCAGGTTGCCCGGGGAGAATGCGGCCTGTTCCACCTCGTAGAAGTAGTTCTCGGGGTTCCTGTTAAGAACCATTCTTCCGATGGTCATCGGGGGGAACTCACCGTGGGGCCAGACCTTGGTCACATCGAAGGGGTTGAACCGGAACTCGTCGGCCTGGGCCGGAGTCATTATCTGGGCCTCCACCCGCCATGAGGGATAGTTGCCCCCGGCAATGGAGTCGAACAGGTCCCGCGTGGCCGTGTCCGGGTCCTTGCCCCTCATGCCTTCAGCCTCTTCCGCGGTGTAGTTGCTTATCCCCGTTTCAGTCTTGAAGTGGAGCTTGACCCACACATATTCCCCCGAGTCGTTGTACCACATGTATGAGTGCCCGCTGTAACCGTTCATGGACCTGTAGTTCCTTGGGGTTCCCCTGTCGCTGAAGAGAATGGTAGTCTGGTGCACCGATTCAGGTGTAAGGCTGAGGAAGTCCCAGAACATGTCGGGGTCTTTCAGGTTGGTCCGGGGATCCCTCTTCTGGGTGTGTATGAAGTCCGGGAACTTCAGGGCGTCCCTTATGAAGAATACAGGTGTGTTGTTGCCCACCATGTCGAAGTTGCCCTCTTCGGTGTAGAACTTCACCGCGAAGCCCCTTGGATCCCTCTCCGAGTCTGCGGAGCCCTTCTCGCCGCCCACGGTGGAGAACCTGGCGAAAACCTCGGTCTTCTTCCCGGGTTTGGAGAGGAAAGAAGCGCAGGTGTACCGGGACAGGTCAGCAGTAACCTCGAAGTATCCCCCGGCACCGGCTCCCTTGGCGTGGACCACCCTTTCCGGGATCCTCTCCCGGTTGAAATGGGCCAGTTTCTCCACAAGATGCACGTCCTGCAGGAGCAGAGGGCCCCTTTCACCCGCTGAGGCGGAGGCCAGATCACTGTCCACCGGCTTGCCGAAGCTGGTGGTCAGTTGCTTCTTTTCAGTCATTTCCCTTCCCTTCCTTTCCCATGCATTTCCTGCATATGCCGCGCACCTCGATCCTGGCGCCGCTCACCTGCCCGATGCGGTCTGCGGCTTCAGGGATCGGTATCCTGTCCAGTTCATCGCATGTGAAGTCATAGGCCTTTCCACACACCGAACAGAGGAAATGGTGGTGGGGCGTTCTGTCGGCGTCGAACCTTATTCCTTCCGAGGAGTATCCCACGGGATGAACCAGATCCAGTGCGGAGAGCTTTCTCAGAGTTCTGTAAACCGTATCCAGGGAGATGGTGGGAACCCGCTCCCTCACCTCCTGGAATACCTCTGAAACGCTGGGGTGGCCCTCTCCCCTGGCGATCTCCCTGAGGATCTCCAGCCTCTGGTGGGTGATCCTTACGCCCTCTTCCCTGAGTCTTTCGACTATCTCTTCAAGTGAGATGTGCCGGTGCATGCTCCTCCTCAAGAATCATTACTTGTTAAGAATAATTCTTATTTTGAGACCGGTCAAGTGGCAGGGTCAGTTTCGTGTTCTGTATCCCACGCGCCTCGTGGAGTTGAACCCCGAGATCATGTAGTAACCGGTTCCGTAGTTGACGAACATGTGGGTCCAGTAGTTCCCCACCGGGTCGTAGGCCACCGCGTGATGGGTGTAGAGAGCGCTTTCGATATTACGTTTGTGGGAGGGGCTGTGCAGCCAGTCACTGAGCACCTTTTCCGGCGTAAGCTGCCCGTGGGCGATGTTCTCCCCTGCGTAAACGTACTCCACCCTGGCGCTCCTGAGCCTGTCGAACGGACCCAGATAGTCCGGTGAGTAATGGGAGAAATAACCCCTTTCCCTCATATCCTGGGCATGGTTGAGACAGATGAAGTACAGATAACCGTCCCACTCCAGCATGTGGAGACCGTTCCTCACACGGTACCGGTTGACGAGCTTGACAAGTTCCCTGGCATTCTCGTGAACGTAAAGGGGAACAGAATCCCGTCTTACTACGCGCAGCGCACAGCCGCCGATTAGCATGAGGATCAGTAAGACTGGGAATATTCTGGCCTTGTTCAACGCGCTCCATTCCTTTTCTCAGCATGCATTATACAAAGCGGATCGGCAATGGCAAATCTTGCCTTGGGGGTCTCCGTCCGTTAGCATCTGGTATCATTTTGTGAACGGGGGTCATGATGAAGGATAATGGAGCCTTCAGCTTCAGGGTCGAGCTGAGCATGAGCTGTCCCAGGTGCGACAATCCCGTGCCGGTTGACGGGCCGGTGGGAAAGGCCTGGTGCCCGCACTGCGGTGGAACGGTTGAGATAGAGCGCTCATACTGGATCGAGCAGCTGGGCGAAGCGGTTGATGAAATGAGGAACACGCCTGTGGGAGAGGGCTCCGGATCGATGTTCTTCGGAACGAACCGGGGGAACCTCACCCTTGGCAGACTGGATCCCTACTGCGACAGCTGCAAGACCGACTTCGCCAATCCCTGGGACCTGGAACCAGGGATATACACCTGCAGTTCCTGCGGTACCCGGTGGCCGGTTTCCCCTCCCCCATCCTGGCTTTCCCAGGCCGTGCCCTCGATTCTCCAGCTTATCAACGCCGTGCTTGAACGGGAGGGAGAGGAGGCTGCCGCCCCCGCTTATTCCGAGCCTGTATCCCTTTCATGCCCGTCATGCTCCGGGAACCTGGAGCTGGACGGGTCGTCACGCCTGGTCCGCTGCGGCTACTGCGGCAGCCAGGTCTATCTGCCGGACTCGGTCTGGATGAAACTCCACGGCGGCAGGCGAAAGCGCAGGTGGTTCGTTGTCTGCTCCGGCTGAGGGAAACGGCAGGGTCTTCTACCGTTACATCCCCAGAAGAGCCATCATCGTCGACAGTGTGTTCATAGTGGTACTCTCCGCGGCGGGTACGGTCCTGCTGCTGAACGGCGTGTGGCCGCTTGCAGTGGTTATGGGGATAGTTGTACTGAAATCCCTCAAGGACCTCCTATCGGAAGCGGTGATCGAGCTGGAGGACCGGATGCCCCAGGTGGTGTACCGAAGGAAATCAGTTTTCGGAACTCGGGAAAAGCTCATTCCAGCGGGTGCGATAAAGGGAGCTTCGTCGCGGATAAAAAGTATGTGGAGGGGGAACATATCCGAGAAGCTGGTGCTGGAAACGGAGAACGGCGAGTACACGATCCATCCCAACTCCGCAAGCGACCAGTGCGCCAGGGGTGTTCACAGCGAACTGAGGCGTATTCAGCAGGAGTTCGAAAAGTACCAGAAGGGGCTGTTCAGGGCGGAACAGCGCAGATCGAGACCCCCGGTCAAAAAAGTGAAAAGGCTGTTCTGGGCAATGATCGAGATGAGCGTAAGGTGCCCCAGGTGCGAAACACCGGTGCCTGTGAACGGCCCGTGGAACTCGGTTCCCTGCCCCGGGTGCGGGGAACCGCTGGAACTGACGCCGGATGCCTGGAGGGACCTTCTGGAGGATGTCAGGGGTTCCGTGGTCAAGGAGCTGAAGCCAGGCGAGGGTACCGAAAGCACCATAATGGGGTTGTTCCACACATCACTGCGCTACGCCAGGATGAACCCTTACTGCGGTTCCTGCAAGGAGGACTTCCCGGCGACGGTTCCCGGGGAGAAGCATCTGACCTGTTCCTGCGGTGAGAAAATGGAGCTGATGGAGCCTCCAGACTGGTTTGGAGGCCTTATCCGAGGGGTCAGGTACATCGCAGGGGCCACCAGGTCAACCGAACCCCGGGGGCACTCCCCGGAGCCGGTCTTCATTACATGCCCCTCCTGCGGAGCATCATTCGAGACCGCCGGGGAATCCAGGAACCCGTTATGCGCTCACTGCGGAAGGGCTTTCGTGATACCAGC
>DAINQE010000034.1:0-7444 GCA_036743055.1 Candidatus Sabulitectum sp.
CCGGCCCTCATAAGAACACCCGCTGCCCCCAGGAAAAGGGCCATCTTGAAGATCAGGTGGTGAATGGTGTGGTAGAACGCAGCCGTCCACCCAAGCACAGAGGCCAGACCGATACCCATAAGGGCGTAGCCCAGCTGGGAAACACTGGCGAAGGCAAGCATCTTCCTGTAGTCGTCGGCCAGGGCCGCTTTCACCGCGGTTCCAAGTGCGGTGAGGGCGCCGATCCAGGCCAGCGCCCTGCCCCAGGGAAGCTCTGCGGAAAGGGCCGCCACCACAAGCAGAAGAACAGCGGACTTCGACGCTGTTCCAGCAAGGAATGCCGGCATGGTCCCCGGGGAGTCCGGGTAAGCCCTTACGTTCCAGAGGTGGGTTCCGAACTGGCCCATCTTCAGCAGTGCCGCGATCACCACAAGGGCCACCGGAAGGCCTGATGAAATGAAACCGTTCCCGGAGAGAAGGAGAGCCCCAAGGAGCAGGTAGCCTGATGCCACTGCGAAAGCGGCGTACCAGAAGGCGCTGTTGCCGCCCTTCAGGCCCCGGCTAACCGCAACGACCCCTGCGAAGGCCGAAACTTCCCAGAGAACGAAGAAGGTAATCGCGTTCCCCGTCATGGGAAGTACCGTGAGCGCCCCTCCTGATACCAGGAGCCAGAACCAGTAGCTCCTGTGGCTTCCGATCCGGTTGAATACCCCGGGAAGCGCCAGAAGGGTTCCGCCGGCGAAGAGAAGCTGAAACAGCGTCCGGAGCCCCGAAGAAGTGATCAGGGTTCCTGAGAAGTCCAGCCCAGCCCAGCCCATTCGAGTGAGCCAGATGCCCCCCAACATGAGGATGCTCACACCGGCCACCGCGGAGAGATCGACCTTCAGAGAGCTGGAAGCGGTTTCCGAGCGTCTGCTCCAGAAGCGGAACAGGTAAACGGCTTCAAGCGCCAGACCTGCCATGGTAACGTAGAATACAGGAGGGTTTACCGCGGCGATCTCCCTCAACAGGGCGAACTTGGCCCAGAAGGTGGGCATCGGCGGTATTCCCGCCAGGGCAAGCACCGGGAAGAGGACCAGGCAGGTTCCCAGGCCGCTCCACCGGTCATTCTCCTCGGGCCTTCCCAGCATGAAGAGGCCGAACTTGGAAACCGCTGCAAAGAGAAGAAGCACCAGAACAGTAGAGTCGTAAACCTCGCCGGAAACTGTACCCGCCGCAACCAGCAGGAGGGAGGCGTAAGCCGCTGTGGAGTATCCCAGGATCCTCCCTGAAGCGGAGGCCCTGAGTCCGGCCAGCTGGCTGAGCAGCAGGCCCGCCGCCCCTGTCCACGCCAGTATCCTCGGGTCCTGAACCGGCAGCATCGGCAGCACCCTTGACGCCCAGAGAAGGACTCCCAGGCTCCAAGTGGCGCTGTAGAAACCGGCCATGATGGTGCTGGAACCGTGGTAGAGGTCCAGCCCCCAGCCGGTGAGAGGGAAGGCCTTTATCTCGGTGACTATAACCGTAAGGAACAGCGCCGTTACCAGCATCGCCGGAGTTCCGCCCATAAGCGGCAGAACGCTCATTGAGAGAACGCCTGTGGTTCTGTAGACCACCGCCACTCCCAGAAGGTAAAGAATGGTTACCAGGCCTGATACCAGGGCGGTCTTCATCGCCGCCTCCCACCGGCTTCCGCACCTGCAGGCGGCGATTAGGCCGATGGTGATTATCGAGCCTATCTCAAGGAAAACGAACGAGTTGAAAATGTCGGTGGCGTAGAGCATCCCAAGAGAGGCGGTGACCATTGCCAGTATCAGAGGCTGCGACTTGGGGGTGCGCCCAGCGAAGCGGTGGAGGGAAAGAGCCGCGGCGAGGTACATCACCACTGCGGCCAGGGTTCCGCCGGCGGTGATCTCGAGGTCGATGCTCAGCGGCGGTTCGCCCACTCCGGTTGCCAGTATTACGGATTCCTTAAGGTCCGCCAGGTCCCAGGCTCCCAGCTGCCAGGAAAGCATCAGGGTCGCTGTGAGGCCGGCGGCCAGGAAGAAGAGAGAAACGGCCCTTGAAGCCCTGGGGTTCCGTCCGGCGAGCCAGGCGTTGATGAACGCTCCCAGCAGGGGCATGAAAACAGCTGCTGCTTTTACCATTTCAGCTCCTTCATCCTGCGAACGTCTGCCGACCCGGACTTCCTGGATGCCAGAACGCCAACAACTACGAAGAGGGCGGCTACCGCCACCCCGATGACTATGGATGTAAGGACCAGGGCCTGGGGAAGCGGGTCAACCACCGAGGATACGGTTCCGTCCATGATCGGCGCTCCCCTTCCAGGCAGGAATCCTGTCCATACGAGAAGCAGATTGACACCGGTGTCCGCCAGGGTGAACGCAAGGGCGATCCTCAGCACGTTCCGCCTTGTGAGAACTCCCCAGATACCTGTCAGTACCAGACCCATGGCGGTTACGGCCAGGGACCAGTAGAAGACCGCTGTGTAGTTCATGCTTCACCTCCCTTTTTCCTGTAGGAGGCGAAAACCCCTGAAAGCTCGCTGGCCACCTTGGCTCCGATGGCAAGGGATATCAGAGGGATAAGCCCTGCGGAGACCAGTGTGCCGGGAGTTCCCCCCGGTATCACTGTGCTGTTCAGGAACTGCCCCAGGATCATCGCTCCCCAGAAGCCCATCAGCCCGAAGGAGATCCCCGCAAGGGACTCCACCGCCGTGAGCAGTCTTGAGGACCCGGGCATTCCGGTGGTGCCCAGAAGCACCAGCAGGAAGGATGAGGCGACCACGGCTCCCCCGGGGAAGCCGCCGCCGGGGCTCAGGTGTCCGTGGGTCACCACATAGATGCCGAAAAGGGAAATGGCCCCGGGGAGGACCCTGGCGGTGAGCTCCACCACCGGGCTTGGCCTGGAAGGCCCTGTTGCCATGGGGATAAGGGTGAGTATCAGCACCACGGCGGTGGAAGCGCTGAACAGCACCACAACCTCCCCCAGTGTGTCCATTCCCCTGTAGGCCACCACTATCGCCGTAACCAGGTTCACCGATCCCGTTTCCTCCAATCCGTTCTCCACGTAGTAGCCCGCCGGGCCGTGGAGCTCCTCCGGAACATCCAGCCCCGGAGCCATGGCGAACAGAACGGCTGCTGCGGCTGCGGTGATGATCAGCCCTGCAAGGTTCCTTATCACTGGTCATCACCCCCTATCCTTCCCCTTCCCCAGAGGAAGATCACGGTGGATGCTGCGGCTCCTATGCTGGCTTCGGTGATTGCCACATCCGGTGCGTTCATGAGGAAGAACAGAACCGAGGCGGAGAGGCTTACGAAGCCGGTGATGATAATGGCGGAGATGAGTTTCTTCACCGTGAGGGCGGCAACCGCCGCGGCGAGCATCATCACTCCGGTTCCCGCTGCAATGGCGGCAAGCAGTTCAGGGCTCATTCGCCGCCTCCCTTCTCCGCCAGATCGTCCATTACCAGGTTGTCGGGCTTCTCGGAAGGATCCATATGGGCCGACCTTGCCAGGGCGTGGCTGGATACGGGGTTGGTAAGGACTATGAATACGAGTATCAGGAAAAGCTTGGGAGCCCACTGGGGATGGAAAAGGGCCATGCCCACAAGGAACAGGATAGATCCCAGTGTGGTGGCCTTGGTTCCAGCATGCATCTTGTTCCATACGTCGGGCATCCTGAACACCCCGAGTCCGCTTGCGAACAGAATCACAGCTCCCAGGGCGGTGAAAAAGTGCGCGAGAATGGAGATCATTTCAGCCCCCCGTCCAGATACCTGGCCATGGCCAGGACCCCGAGGAAGGAGAGCACCGAGTAGACCAGGGCAACGTCCAGAAGCATGGACCTTCCCTCGAGAACCGCGATGAGAACCAGGAGACTGGTGGTAATGAGCGTTGTGGTATCCAGGGCAACTGCCCTGTCGGTTGCCCTGGGGCCCAGGAGCAGCCTCAGGAACGACAGAGCGATGCCGGCGCCTGTGAGCGCCACGATAAGAGTCAGGAATGTGCTACCCAAAGATCTTCTCCAATCTGCCGGCAAAGCTGTCCACCATTTCCTGGGTCCTTTTGTGAACGTCGCCTTCGGGAAGGAACACCCAGTGGACGAAGATCCGGTCGTCCTTCATGTCCATTGTCAGGGTGCCCGGCGTGAGGGTGATGGAGTTGGCGACTATGGCCCTTGCCCTTGGGCTTTTCAGCCTCAGACTGGCCTCCACTATCCCCGGGCGGATGGGGATCACAGGCCTGAACACCCTGAAGAAGATGTCTATGTTCGCCTTCACCATCTGGCCCAGGAAATAGGCCACATATCCCAGCGCTGCGAGAAGTCTGACTGGAGACAGCAAAGGCAGCGCGTTCCCGGTGAGCGATCCATGGGTAGCCGCGGCGACAAGAACGCTCACAACAACCCCCAGCAGGACTTCCTGGAGGGACAGGGTCATGGTAAGGCCCAGCCAGATCAGCATCAGAACCGCAGCCGTGGAAGCAACCGCAGGAGCTCTCTTCATCTCTCTTCACCCTCCTTTCTCCTCATAGAGTGCGTGAGTACGTCAAGTTCAGTGGATACCTCCACATAGCGCAGATCGACCCCCTCCGGAGCTCGAAGAGGTTCCAGATTAAAGCTGAGAACGGCTTTGCAGCCCAGGGAGACCACCTGATCAAGGGCCTTCTGGCCCTCTCCTGGGGAAACGGCTATTACCGCTATCAGGTGTTCGTTCTTCTCAATTAACTCAGAAAGGTCCGATACCGGCCTAACGGCAAAGCCGGAACACTCGCCGCCTATCCTTCCCGGATCATTGTCAAAAAGCCCTATGTACCTGTAGCCGCCGGTGCCTTCCAGGCCTGACCTTACCAGGGCGCATCCGATGTTCCCGGCGCCTATCACCGCAACTCCAGGGGGGTCGTTCACCCCCAGTATCTCCTGAATGGTGGAGAGAAGTTCGGATACCGCGTAGCCGGAACCCTGCTTGCCGAACTCGCCGTAGGTCGACAGGTCCCGACGCACGGCGGCGGACGAGATGCCGCAGTTGTCAGCCAGCTGCTGGGAGGTGACGATCTTCTCGCCCCGAGCCCTGGCAAGCCGCAGACACCTGGCATAGTGACTGAGCCTTCGAATGGTCTTCTCCGAAACCCTGGCCGGGATCATGGAGACCTCCGCTTCTATTGTGATAGTTCAACTTATCACAATACTAGTGCGCTACCGGCCCCGGGTCAATAGCCCTGTTCCTTATAGTTAACTATTTGATCTTGAGATATTTACGGAGCCTTCGGGCAATGTCGTCCATATCTTGTCTGCTGTTCGGAGCGACCTTCCGGATTCCCAGATAGAGCATAAGGCCTGGCAGCAGAGGTCCCAGGGCCCTTTTCAGCATTCTTTTCTCCATTTCCAGGGTGTCTTCAGGAGCAGTGAAGCCCTCCCGGCAGTGGGCATCCAGTCTTCTTGCAAGGGTCATCACCCAGTCCCTCACCCTGGAAACCGCTCTGAAGTCAATCCACTCCATGTTATCGAGCTTTGTGTGGGTGTGCCTGCCGCTCCCCCTGCTGATGAACAGGCATGGTATGCCTGACTCCCTGAAGGCCATGTCGTCTGACCTTTGGCCGATGTACCTGCCCAGTACAGGGACCACCCTCAACCCCCTGGCGCACAGCGCCGTTTCCTCCACGGATGAGACAAAACAGGGATGATCTTCCGCGCCGGAGACGAAGATCAGTTCGCTGATCCTTCTGAATGTTCTGTCCAGGATCGGAACCATCAGCTCAAAGCTGTGCCCTATGGCGTCCAGGATCACAGCGGATGAGACCGCATCGCCGTAATCCTCAACGAATCTGATGGAGCCCATTGCCGGGGTTCCGAAGAACGGCTGCTCCTCGGCGTCGAAAAAGGCGAACACCACCGGCCGGGATAGCCGCGTATCCGCAAGACTGGTGGCGATATCCAGCAGAAGTGCCACAGCCGCTGCATTGTCATCGGAGCATGGACCCTCTACGGCGGAGTCGTAGTGAGCCCCCAGAAGAAGTGCTCGCTCTCCTCCGCTCTCTCCGGGTATAACACCTGCAAGGTTCACGAATGCCCGGCCCTCGTGGGTGTAGGGAAGACGGTAGCCGCCGCCTGAGAAGGGCTGCATGCCCGATTCCTTCATCCTCGCATCCAGGTAATCAGAAGCCTTGCTGGAGCCCGGGCTGCCGGCAACCCTGCCTTCCTTCAGGGAGAGTTCAGCCGTGTCCAGGATCATGCCATCAATGCCCAGTGTCATCTCCTATGTATACTGATGTGGCAAGCCCCCCGCCGGAGCGAGGGGCTTTTTAACATCTATTTCTCTTTTTTAGCCTTTTTGACCGGCTTCCTTACCTTGCCGGGGTTCTTCTCCGGCACAGGTTCGGTCATCTTTTTCTTTTCCTTCTTTTTCTCGGCCATTCTCTCACCTCCTTCGGCAAGAGCTCGCTGGGATTATAACCGAAAAAGGCAATAGCGCAATAGCTCTATATAGTTCTGTTGATAAGCATCTTACAGCTTCAGATATGTACCGATCCTTACATAGGGGCCGGAGAAATCCACTTCGAAATCGTCGCTGTATTCCGTGTCGAAGCTGACACTGCTGAACCTGTAGCCACCCTCCACTCCGAAGACAATGGGCAGCCCCAGGAATCCCCCTGATTCGCCGTCCAGCCTGACACCTGCGGTGAATCCCGGGCCGCTTGCGGACTCGGATGAAGCGGTGTTCGGGGTATCCATGCTCCTGGTTATGGAAACGAAGGTGGGTCCTCCTCCAACGGATATCGCTCCCAGCTTGTAGTAGCAGGCCAGCTCTATGTTGGTGGCAGCGTCCTCCATTGCCACCACATCCTCGTCTCCGGAGCCGAACAGGAACAGAAGCCCGCCGGTGAGGATGCCGGTAATGGCATAGCCGAAGGGGTCGTAGTCATCCTCGTACACACCATGGAACCTGCTCACCGAAACGGCGCCCCTGAGCCTGAGCTTGTCTGAAACGTCACCAAGGGCCTCGATCCCGCCTGTCCATGTTGTTCCGTCGAGATTGTAGTCTATGCCGCCCTCTTCCAGAAGGTCAGCGTAGTCCTTTTCGTCCCCCATTGAGGGCCAGCTGCCGTCGAATGTAAACCCAATTCTGAATGAGGAGCCCTGGAGAACCGCCAGGGCCAAAAATGCGGTAAGTGCGCCCATCACCTGTTCACCTCCAGGACCTGGACCTCCATGCGATCGCCGTCCAGGTAGATCTCCACATTGTAAAGCCCGTTCTCAGGGTATTCGCCATCGTCATCCATCAGGTCCCATGTGACGGTATGCCCTCCCGCTTCCTCCTCCTGGGCGTCAACCAGCGTTCGCACAAGACCCATGTAGCTGTCTGTAACAATGACCTCCACCGTCCCCCCTGCAGCGAGGGTATAGGTGATGTCCACCGGACCTTCAACGGTGTCGAACGGATAGCTGGAGTCAAGGCAGGCCATGAACAGCAGCAATAGTGTAACCA
>DAINQE010000034.1:7544-26090 GCA_036743055.1 Candidatus Sabulitectum sp.
TCGAACGGATAGCTGGAGTCAAGGCAGGCCATGAACAGCAGCAATAGTGTAACCAGCATAAACCTGAGTTTCATCATTAATTCCTCGCTTTCTTTCGTTCCCTTCCTATTTATAAGATAAAGCGTTTTGGATGCAAGGTCTTCAACGGAAGCTCCTTCTTGACTCGGCACCGGGAATGTTGCATTAACGAAAAACTCGTAATTTGCAGGGGCACTATCCAATGGGGGCGGTATGATCACTCTTGAAGACCTTTTCTCCCTTATAGAGGGTACCTTCGATTTCCTTCTTGTGGCCGATGACAACGAGAAGATCCACTATGTGAGCCCTCTCATGAAGAAGGTGTGCTCTCCCTCGGGGGCCAATGTGCTGGGCCTTCATCTGGACGAACTTCTCGAAGGAAAATCCCTCAGGTCTTTCCGGAAGGCCATGAACAAGGTAAAGAGCGGCAGCCGAGGTGTGGTGGCGGTGTTCTCCACGGGAACCAGCGGTTCCGTTCCCATACCCATGAAGGTCGGCTACACCAGGAGCGTCACAGGAGGTCTTTACCTGATCTTCGGGATGCAGGCGGACTCCCTGAGGAAAATGGACGACTGGGAGAAGGAAGAGAGGGTCAAGGAGCTCTCATGCCTCTACTCCGTGGCGGAATGGATCGAGGTTTCCGCGACGATCCACGACTTCTTCACGAAACTGCCCCCTTTCCTCGCAAGGGGCATGAGGTATCCCGATGAAGCTACTGTCTACTCGTGCTATCAGGGAGTGGAATACGGTCAGAAGCCCGAAGCCGGCGACTACATCTCCGTACGCCTCTTCGTTACAGGGGAAGAGAAGGGAGAGATCAGGGTCGGGTATGTGAACCCCGACAGGGAACTCCTTCCTGAAGAGCAGAAGATGCTCAACGAGATCGGCAGGATGCTCAGCCTGGCCCTGGAGCGTAAGGAACTCAGGGAGAGGATAGCGCTGAAGCAGGGCGAAGAGGAGGAATACGCAGGGCGGCTGGCCCAGCTGGAGAAGGAGATAACCGACAAGGAAAGGGAGCTGGAGGCCCAGAAGCAGAGGCTCAGCACCGTTGATTCCTACCTCGACCGGGTGAACGAGACCATGGAGGAAAGCAGCCGAAGGCTGGAAACCATGTTCAGGGCCATCCCCGACAAGGTGCTCCTCATCGACCTGAACAGGAATGTGGTGATGAGCAACAGGGACGATATGGTGCCCGGGGAGAAATGCTACAGCACTTGCTTCAACAGGGATACCCCCTGTCCCGACTGCAGGCTCTCGAAAATTGTAAGGAACAAGACCCCGATAACCATCACCATCAGGGATGATGACAGGTATCTGGAGGTTCACGCCCTACCCGTTTACAACAGGGACGAGGAAGTGGAGGGAATCCTGGAATTCTACAGGGACGTAACCCTGGAGAAGACCTACGAACAGCAGATACAGCAGGCTGACAAGCTGGCCTCCCTGGGCCAGCTGGTCAGCGGAATAGGCCATGAGATAAACAACCCCAACCAGTTCATCCGGGGCAACATCAAGATCATGAAGCAGGCCCTGGACGATATGCTGCCCATTGTGGACGAGTACTACCGGGAACACCCCGACCTTAAGATAGCCAGGCTGAAATACGCTTTCTTCAGGGAGCACATCATGACCCTGGTGGACGACATGGCCCACGGGTCCGAGAGAATAAAGAGCATCGTGGAAGGGCTCCGGGGGTTCGCCAGGAAGGACGAGGGGCTTCTGCTGGACAATGTGGACATCAACACGCTCATCGGCGCAACTCAGCGGCTGGTCCAGAACGAGGTCCACAAGCACGGGGAGATAAAGCTGGAACTTTCGAATGAGGTGCGCTCCTTCCAGGGGAACTCCCAGAAGATAGAACAGGTGCTGGTGAACCTCATCGTGAACGCGGCCCAGGCCATACCCGACGACAGGAAGGGCCTGATCACTGTGAGCACTGAAATGGATGACGAGACGGTGGTGATAAGGATAGAGGACAACGGCAAGGGCATGGACGAGAAGACCATGAAGCAGATATTCGATCCTTTCTTCACCACGAAACGGGCCAAGGGAGGCACCGGGCTGGGGCTGGCCATCTCTTACAGGATCATTGAGGAGCATGGCGGCAGCATATCAGTGTCCAGCAAACCAGGTGAAGGCACCAGGTTCACCATCAGGATACCGGTAAATCAGGGCGGAAGCGAGGAGAGATCATGAAGAATGTCCTTGTTGTAGACGATGATGTGGCTGTAACCAACTACTTCATGGTCTTCCTGATGCAGACCGAAAGGTTCGAACCCACGGTGGTCAACGATTCCCGGCAGGTGGAGGACATCATCTCCAGGGAGAAGTTCGATGTAATGATGCTCGACCTGGACATGCCCAACGTCAGCGGCATGGACATACTTGAGGTAATCAGGGCCAGGGGTATCAGCATCCCCGTGGTGATACTCACAGGGGCCAACGATGTGGACCTTGCGGTGCGAAGCATGAAGAGGGGTGCCTTCGACTACCTAACGAAGCCGGTGGACGACGATCAGCTGCTGGAGGTTCTAGATAACGCCATAGAGCACGGCGCAATGAGCGAGAAGATCGACGAACTGGCAGAAACCCTCTCCCACGACGAACTGAGGAACAGGGAAGCCTTCGACCACCTCCCCACAAGGAACCAGGACATGATAAGGCTCTTCCACCACGCGGAGAGGGTGGCCAGGGGCGACCTGAGCGTTTTCATATGGGGGGAACAGGGAACGGGAAAGGAACACCTTGCCCGGGCCATTCACAAGGCGAGCCCCAGGGAGAGAGGCCCTTTCATCGCCGTAGATGGAGCTTCACACCAGCAGGAGGAATTCTCCGCTGAACTCTTCGGCCGTGAGAGGGACTGGGGCGGAAAGCATGAGGCAAAGCAGGGCTTCATCGAAGCCGCCGAGGGCGGTACGCTCTTCATAGACAATGTTGAATGCCTCGGCCTTCCGGTTCAGGTCAGGCTGAAGAGGGTGATCCAGAACTCCGAGTTCTACAGGGACAACTCCACGGAGATAAGGAAGAGCGACCTGAGGATAATTGTCTCCTCCACCAACGACCTTACCAGCATGGAGTACAGGGACTCATTCTCCAGGGACCTGCTTTATCATCTGATGGTGAACTCAATAAGGATCCCCCCCTTGAGGGACCGATCAGAGGACATTCCCCTCCTTGCGGAGCACTTCCTCCGCCAGGAACTGGAGCGGATGAACGGAAAGGCACGTTCTGTGTCCTTCTCAGACGACTTCATGGACCTTCTCATGCAGTACCACTACCCGGACAATGTGCAGGAGCTGCAGAACATCATTGCCGGAGCGGTGGTGGGAACCGAAGGTGACACCATCACCACCGAATCATTGTCGCCCTACATCAGGGAGAGGATAACACCGGGGGAGGTGGCCGGCGATTTCGTTCCGGCCAGCCTCAGGGAAGTAGTATCCGAACATCTGAGGAAAACCCTGGAATACTGCGGAGGCAACGAGAAACAGGCGGCGGAGCTGCTGGAAATCTCCCTGGACGAACTCAGGGAGCGCCTTTTCTAACCATCAGCCCGTTACCAGTCGGGAGTTCCGTTTTCCATGGCGCCATGGGAAGTTTCACAGGGGCACTCAAGCCGCCAGACGCCGCCATCCACGGTGTACCGGTACCGCCCGCCCTCCGGGCAGACCGCTGAGACCCCGGCTTCCTCAAGGGTGGATGGAAGGGATCCATTGGACGCCTGGTACATGAGGATGGAAGCCCCTGCTGTCTGCATGTTGGCCCTGCAGACCTCCATGCCGGCCCTGTCAATACCCGCTGTCAGATCAGGTGCATTGGCTGTTTCGATCTCCGATGCGGGTATGTTGATTGCCGGGTCGGTCTCCGGCTGGTTGCCGCAGCCGGCGAGAAGAACTACTGCAGCAAGCGTGAAAAGGTATTTCATATGATGACTCCCCCTGTTATGGTTCATACTGGAATGTAAGAAATCATCGAAAGGAAGCAAAGACGAGATGGAGACAGGCGCGGTAACCATTCTCGGAACCCTTCTCCTTACGGGTTTCCTCGCGGGAAGAACAGCTTCAAGGATCGGCCTGCCGGAAGTAACCGGTTATATCCTCGTCGGTGTTCTTCTGAACCCGCAGGTCTCCGGGATAGTGTCATCGGACTTCGTGAGCGGTTCGGAACTGGTCACCAGCCTCACCCTGGCGGTTATCACCTTTTCGGTAGGGGCAAGCCTCTACATACCGGACATCAGGAAGGTGGGAAGGACCATCGGGCTGGTGGCCCTTTTCGAGGCCGAGATGGCAAACCTGTTCATAGCTCTCGGAATGGTTCTGCTGCTTCCGCTCCTGCTTCCCGGTTCGGCCCCCTACGCGATTCCCCTTGCTCTCCTGTTCGGCGCTCTGGGATCACCCACTGATCCATCCGCCACACTGGCCATTGCCCACCAGTACAGGTGCAGCGGGCCTGTATCCAGAACAGTCCTGGGAGTGGCGGCTCTGGACGACGGCATAGGCATGCTTAACTACAGCGTGGCGGCCTCTGCTGCGGCTGTGCTACTGGCCCACTCTTCCTTCTCCGCTGCCTCGGTGCTCTCTCCCCTTCTGAGGATAGCACTCTCCCTGGCCGCCGGGGGCGTTTTCGGAGGGTTCTTTGCCCTGCTTGAGAAGAGAAAGGTGGCCACAGGCGACTCGGCTATCCTTGCGCTGCTGCTGGGGACTCTCTACGCCTGCTACGGAGCGGCGGAACACCTGAATGCAGACCCGCTCCTTGCGGTGATGACCATGGGTTTCGTGGTGGTGAACGCCGGTGAATGGTGCAGGACCATACCGGGAAAGGTCTCCGACAGGATCGAAGAGGTTGTTTTCATCCTCTTCTTCACGGTAAGCGGAATGCAGCTTGACTTCTCGGTGCTTGAGTCCTCTGCGCTGATCGTTCTGGCCTTCGTCGTTCTCAGGGCCGCAGGGAAGTTCGCAGGCACCGCCATAGGCGCTTCCATTGCGAAGGGTCCTGCTGCAGTAAAGAAATACACGGGCTTCTGCCTTATTCCTCAGGGAGGAATTGTCATAGGCCTTGCCCTGGTCCTCCATGCGCAGCCGGAGTTCTCGCCCTTTGCCGACACCCTGGTAAGTGTGATTCTGGGCACCGTGATAGTCCATGAGCTTATTGGGCCGCTGCTTTCCAAGTGGGCACTTCGAAAGGCCGGGGAGATCCCTCAGGGAGCCCCTTCATAGAACACCCACTTAAGCCGTGACCAGGTGCACCTCTCCTTGACTTCTGAATAGTCAGTCCATTCACTGATCGACCAGACCCCGTCGGAGACCTCCACGGCGGAGAAAACGGCATCGCCTGCTGCGCGATAGCCTGTGAAATCGAAGAGCATGGCCTTTACGTCGAACTCGCATGATATCCTCATCCTGCTCGAGTCCTCCGGGAAAGGCTCCATGGAAACAACTTCCAGCTCGAGACTTATCGAGTCTGCGGCTTCGAACATGGCCTCCGCGAACATCAGCTCGGTGTCCAGGTACCAGACCGAATCCGGGTAGGAGGGGGAAGGCCCCCACCATTCGGCGGAATGTACATTGAAAACGAAGTCGTCGGTGAAACAGTCGGCGTAGTTCTCAAGGTTCATTTCATTGTAAGCTGTGGTAAACTGATCCATTACATCCTGGCAATCCCTCTGGATAACCCCCGGTTCCGTGGGAGAACAGGCCGCTCCAGAGAAAACGATACTCCAGGATAGCGCGATAAGCGGTTTTTTCTTCATTGTGATTCCTTCCGTTACACTTTATTTTGACTAGTCTCCCCCAGGTGCTTTTGTTTCACCAGCGAGGTGGAGCACTACCCCTGCAGAGGAAATCTGATTATCCTGAACTCATAGAAATGATCGGGAAACGGCATACGGAGGGAGATATCATGACAGCAATCACAACTCTTGCAGCAGTAGCGATGCTTGCCGCTTCATGGGTGAGCACCCCGGAAGACGGTACTGCCTCATCTGAGATCAGCTATGAATCTAGACACGCGGTAACCTTGGACGAGACCCTTCACCGCGGGTGGCCAGTGAGTCTGGGCTCACCCGGCGCGGGTTTTCCCTACACGCCCCTTCTTTACGACATCGATGAGGACGGTGCCTGCGAAATATTCCTAACAGGCGGACACACCTTCGGACTGTCCGGTGACGGGCAGTTCCTGCCCGGCTGGCCCGTTCAGGAAATGGCCTACATGGGCTACGCCTCCACAGGCCAGCTTCCAGGGCCCTCAGCCGGGGACATGAACGGCGACGGGGAGATCGAGATAATGTGGTCCACCAGGGACTGGTACGCAGGCAGTGCCCATCTCTGGACATTCAATGGAAGGGCCGAGAACGGCAGCGACCTTGCCGGATACCCCCTGAGCGCACCTGACCAGTCCTCCAACGCCCTCTCCATACCCTTCGTTCTGGGTGACGCCGACGGGAACGGCACCATGGAGGCGGTAACTGCACATACGCTTGGCAATACCGGCGACTACTACCGTATCTCAGGCCTGGACTTCTCCGGGAATATCCTCTTCACCACCGACCTGAACACCACCGAAGACATACTGAACATCTACTTCGGAGACGCAGACGGAAACGGAATGGAGGAGTTCTTCGCGGTCACCCTTTTCTCCGGTGATTTCAGGCTTCACCTCCTGAACCCCGACGGCAGCCACCAGTCAGGGTATCCGGTGTCAATCCATACCCCCGGCGGAGGAAGCCTGATGTTTGGACCTCCGGTAGTGGCGGATCTCGACGGGAACGGCGACCTGGAGATGATTCTCGGCTACAACTCCTCATCTACTTCCAGGGCCATGGCGGTGAACCACGACGGCACTCCGGTGGCCGGCTTTCCCATCAACATTTCCTCCGGAAGCCAGCTTTTCTACCTGGGAATGGGTGACGTGACCGGTGACGGAGAACCGGAACTCATCGCGGTGGACAACGAGCTCAGCGCCGACTACAGGGTGTGGGCCATCGACATGGTCACCGGTGCACCCCTTTCAGGCTGGCCGGTTGATGTTGCAAGCTGGCCAAAGGGCTTCCCGGCGGTGGCCGACCTCGACGGCGACGGCATTCAGGACATCTCCTTCTCCACCGACGGCGGCACTGTCCACGCACTTTCAGGGGCGGGTGTGGAGCTTGAGGGATTCCCGAAGGCCATGTCAGCGGCATCCACCTCCGGCACGGCGGTGGGCGACATCGACGGCGACGGTTACTACGAACTGGTTGCTGCAACCTGGGACGGCTGGGTCTACGCCTGGGATACGGAAGGCCCCGTTGAAACCGGGAACAGGGACTGGCCCATGCGCGGAGTTGATCCGGCCAACACGGGGATCTACAGGGGAGCAGGTCAGAGTGGAACCGGGGAGTCTCCCGTTCCGGTATCGCTTTCCATAGCGCAGAATCCGGTTTCCTCCGCAGCTGTCTTCACGGTTACAGGCGTTCAGAACGCAGGGCAGATCCAGATATTCGATACGGCTGGCAGGCTCGCCGCCAGTGTGTACTCGGTATGGAACCCCAGTGCCGACCAGCCAGGCGGTGTCTACCTGGCCAGGCTATCGGGCTCTTCTCTGCCGGCGGTGAAGTTCGTACTTGTAAGATAGTTCAGCGGACAACCCTGTCTGACACAATGCCGTAACGGGCCATGATAACGGGGTTGGCCTCTTCGGAGGCCGCCCTGTTAAGAACGATGATGTTCCCCAGATTGGTGGTAAGCTCCAGGAACTCACCCGACGCCCCGTCGACAAGCTCCGCGAACTGGGCAAAATCCCTTACCTGAACTCCGTTTACGGTTTCGATGATCTCGTTCTGCAGTGTCTCGTAACCGGTATTCACCTCGGCGGGAAGCATGAAGGTGAATACCACTATCTCCTCCCTCTCCTCGGTGCGCCAGTTGTCGAACACCATGGGGTAGCTCAGGTAGTCCACAGCGTTGAGATACCAGTCCCACCCCCACGACTCGAGGTAATTCAGGGTAAGGGGCATGAAGACCGCACCGCCATAGATGAGGTACTCGGGTGGAATGTCGTAAATTTTGCTGGCCACCACTGTCAGTTCATGCAGAGTGGCGTTCAGTTCCAGCTGCACCTCCATCGGTGCGCCGTCCCTGATGATTTCCATGGTGATGGTGTCCCCCAGCTGATGTCGGTTAACCATGTAGTCGAGACGTGTTCTGCTCCCGGAAACGAGCTCCACGGTTCCGTCTCCTGCTATCTCACTGCCGTCTATGGACATGATCACATCCCCGATCTGCAGTACACTGTGGGCCGGAGAGTTCCAGGCCATGCTCGAGACCATTACCCCGGCCTGCTCTTCAGGAATGTCGAACCTGTCGGAAAAAGCCTGGCTCCTTATGGTCTGGTAGCTGAATCCCGCCGACGGGAAGCCGTTGTAAACGCCGTCTTCCATGTCTTCCAGGAAGTGCTCGATCACAGGCACGGGGATCACATAGCCGATTCCCTCGGCCTGGTTCATTATCTGCATGGCTACGCCTATGATCTTCCCGTTACTGATGGCTGGGCCGCCACTGTTGCCGGGGTTTATCGCGGCGTCGATCTGAACGGTGAGCAGGGAAAGCCCGCTGTGGGCGTAGCGGGAACTCTCTATTCTGGAAATGACGCCCTTGGTGGTGCTCAGGGCGTCTCCCCCCATGGGGTATCCGTAAACGGTTACCTCTTCCCGGGCTCTGGGAAGCCCGCCCAGTTCAAGCGGCTCCACACCCTGGAAGAACTCAGGGGAATCCACGGTTATCAGCGCAAGATCTGCGTCGTGGGATACCGCGACAACCCTGGCTGGGTACTTCCTGGGGTCTCCCTCCCTGCGTACCTGCATGAAGGTCTCGTTGCTTACCACATGCGCGTTGGTAAGTATCAGGTTCCCCTCAACTATGCACCCGGAACCCGATGTTTCCATCGGGGCGTCGGTGCTCCAGGGAATGTAATAGTTGTAGGAAGCGCTGTTGGTATAGATCTTGACCATGGCTTCATCAATGTTCGATGCCATGGAAAGGCCCGTAAGTGCAAGTAAGAGAAATAGAGTTTTCATGGGTTCCCAATCGATTTTCGGGTTGCAGCTGATCTGTCTTCGAAGGGTTATTCTAACGAAGTTCCGGGTTCATCGTCATTTCCGGCCTGCCTTTCCTTGATCAGGCTGTCTATCCCTGCGTAGAAGAGCAGGTTCAGCCCCAGACCGAAAACGGCGGTCATCTGGGAGGCGTAGAACAGGAACACCTGAGTAACGAAGATGTTCACCAGAACCGCGCGACGAAACCAGTGGAAGGCCGAAAGAAGGGATCCTTTCAGCATGAACAGACCAACGATTACCAGGATCCCGCTTGCTGTAACCCCTGCCATGGAGATCCCTGAAACATCCGAAAAAGGTATCCAGCCTGGGCTCAGGAGGCCGAATGCAACAGCAGGCTGGGCAAGGTTCAGGAAAATGAAGATCACCATGAGCGAGTGAATGAAACCGGGAAGGGAAAGCAACCTGTTAACAGTTCTCCAGGTATATTTTCTCAGCCGGTCATACCATGTCAGTATCCGGGAAGTGGTGTCCAGCATGTCCCCCAGATGGCTCCTGATGGCGCTGTTGACCCTCTGCTCCTCAGCGCTTAAGGGAGATCGTCTGGCAAAGCTTCTGAAGAGCAGGAACATCAGTATGAAAACAACATAGATGACCGCTATGGCCGGGCGATAGAAGTAGTCGTTGTCGCTGGTTATGAACTTTCCCAGCTCGTCTACGAAAAGCCCGAACCCTACCCCGCCGGTGAACGATGCGAACCTGCGGACCGAGGGATTCCAGTACCTGAGCACCATCACCAGCGCAGCCAGCATCAGAAGCCCTCCCCACAGCATGTGGGCTATATGGAGGTTCCCCGGGGAGATGCTGGGGTACCCCGCCGCCGCCAGAAATGCCCTGCTCACGATAATGGTAACCACCGCGGAAACCATCAGGAGTTCCAGCATGCTTCCGGTGTCCCTGTCCCTTATCAGCGGATTCTCCCTTTTCCCCATGGCACCTCCGCAGTCAATATAGAAGGTGCCGGTTTCAGAGCAACCGTGTTATCGTTATCGAAAGGAGGGCAGCCATGGCAACTGCAGCGGAAATACTGGAAGAACTGAAGAGCATCTCAGACCCTGAAAGAGCACGGAGCAGCGCCGGTTTCTTCAAGACTGGAAAGGGTGGATACGGCGAAGGAGACAGGTTCCTGGGAATCACCGTGCCCCTGAACAGAAAGCTGGTGAGGAAGTATCGGGACTCGGGGATCACGGTCTATGAAGAACTGCTGCGATCCCCTTACCACGAAGCGAGGCTTTTCGCGCTCATATCCCTCGGGGAGGCCTTCACCCGGGCCGGCGAGGACGAACGGAGGAAGATCTTCCAGCTTTACCTTGCCAGCGCATCGAGGGTGAACAACTGGGACCTTGTGGACTCCTCAGCGCCGCACATAGCAGGCCGGTGGCTTGAAAACCGCAGCAGAGAGCCGCTATACACGCTGGCGGCTTCCGATTCCCTCTGGGAGAGACGGATATCCATTATTGCAACGCAGCACTTCATAAGGAATGATGACTATGAGGACACCCTGGCCATTTCCGACATCCTCCTGCATGACAGGGAAGACCTAATCCACAAGGCGGTGGGATGGATGCTTCGGGAAGTGGGCAACAGGAACAGAAGCTTAGAGGTGGACTTTCTGAGGACCAGGTACACGAACATGCCCAGGACGATGCTTCGCTACGCCATTGAGAAGTTCGACCCGGAAACCAGGAAGAAATACCTGAAAGGCCTTGCTTAGGACACCCAAATCTTAAACAGGCATCTCCTTGTGCGTGTAGCCGCTTCCAAGGACCTTTCCAACCCCGTAGTACCTGTTGTCCAGCCCGTAGGTGATCGGGGCTATCTCACTGAGCCCCCGGATCTCGGGCCGCCCGCTAGTCTCCTCCACGCACTCCTCGTTTACGTAAGTCTGCACCACTTCGCCCACGAAAATCCTCCGGTGCTGTATACCGAATGACTTTACCACCCGGCATTCCAGGCAAACGGGACATTCGGAGATCATCGGAGCGGTGCCCAGTTCTCCGTAGAACACGCTGAAAAGGGCCGACTTGTCCACATCCCGACCTGAAACGATTCCGCAATGGTCAGTCACGGCGATCATGGACTCGGATGGAACGTTCACGCTGAAGGTCAGTTTCTCCTGGATACCCGCAGTGGAATGATGCTTCTCATGCAGGGACACATAAACCAGCGGGGGGTTAAGCCCCATTATGCCGCAGTCGCCCAATGTGGTGAAGTTAGCCCTTCCGTTAACCTCCGCACCTGCCAGCACAACGGGAACCGGACAGATCAGCGGAACACCTCCCAGCTTAACTTTCATTGCTTTTCCTCCAGCAGAAACGCTTATTTGCGGAACACTGTGCCATTCCCAGGCAGGAAACACACAAGCTGTCAGTGGAAGATAGCCCTTTACAGAGAACCAATCAAATCCTATATTAGTCATTCATGACTATTCAGCACTAACCATACAGGAGACGAGAAATGCGAACACAGCTGAAAACAATCTTTGGAACTCTCATTGCAGGCTGCCTGCTGGGGTGCGGAAGCGCCGCCGACCCTGCAGCATCCCTTCCCCTGCCCGAGGGGGAAGACACGGTCACAGGAAACGCCGGCTACTCTTTCTTCGTTGCAGACACCGTGTCGAACGACCTTCTGGCGGAGTACGGCATTGCATTCGTTGACGACATCTCGGCTTCCTCCAGCGGCTTCATTGCACTGCTGGACGGTGTCAACTCAACCGTTACGGTGATCGATCCCCAGGGCAATGCCATAACCACCGGTGGAAGTGGAAGCGGACCCGGTGAATACCAGTGGCCAAAGGCCATAGCCGTATCCGGCAACGGTTCTCTGGCGGTGTCCGACTTCATGGGAGGATTCGTAAGGATCCTTATGCCCGGGCTGGGATCCTGGGCGGACATCGACGGATTCATAATGCAGAACCCCGGCAGGATGTTCCTTCTGGAATCGGGCGACCTTGCAGGAATGCGCATCACTTTCAGAACGGAAGACGGCGAGAGCTTCATCGGTCATCAGACCGCCCTCTGGACCCCCCCTGCTTCAGATCCAGCCATCGTCTACAGTGAAAGCCTTCGCCCCTTCAGTCTCAATGACTTCGGATGGACGCTGACGGCTCCTTACCCCATGGCCTGCTCCGGTGCCGGAATTGTCTATACCGCAGAAGTATCCACCGAGATATACTCACTCCACTCTTATGCCCCGGATGGGACTGAACAGTGGTCCGTCAGAAGGCCTTTTGTCCGAATAGAGAAGACACAGGAAGAGATCGAGATCGAAGAGGAAATGGTGCGAAGGCTCATGCAGCAGAGCGAGCACCAGGCTGACTTCACCCCGGACCCTTACCATTTCGCCGTATCCGAACTGGCCCTGGGCCCTGAAGGGAATCTCTGGGCGGCCAGGCCATCCGCTGAGAACACCTTCTTCGATGTTTTCGAGCCTGATTCAGGCGGCTATCTGTACTCGGTATCCACAGACGCCCGATACCAGTTCATCAGAGTAACTCCGGCAGGTATCCTGGCCGTTCCCGAGGGCAACGAGCCTCCTCTTCTGATGCTCGACATACAGCCTCTGACAGCTGCCAGCAACTAGGAGAATACCATGGAAAACAGGTTACTGCTTCTCGGGCTGCTGCACAGCAGCGAAATGCACGGCTACCGCATGAACGATTTCCTCCAGAACGGCTGCATCAACACCATAGGGCTGAAGAAGGCCAATGCCTACAGGCTCCTGGAGAAAATGGAAGGAGAGGGCCTGGTATCCCATAAAACCGAGAGAGAGGGGGGCAGACCCAGCAAACGGGTTTATTCCCTCACCTCAAAGGGCGAGGAAGCCCTCCTCGAACTGCTCAGGGAAAACCTGCGCTCCTTCAGAACACCCCATTTCCCCAGTCTTACCGGTCTTAACTTCATAGGTCTTCTGCCTCCCCGGGAAGCAGCCTCGCTCCTTTCAGAGAAGCTCCAGCTTCTGAAGACCGAACTTGAAGAGGTGGAGAAGATACCTGCACAGGTAAGGAAGGCGCATCCCAGCATGGAGTATCTGCTAATGCACTATTCCCGGGAGATCGAGTGGCTTAAGAGCTTCATTGCGGAGCTGGGAAACTGAAGCACCAGATCCTCCATTTACGGACGACTGAGGGACAAAAATCTTCCTGGAACTTCCCATCCGGCGACAAGACGCTCAGCGGCTGCGGTGTCTCCAGGAGAACAGATCAAGCACCGACTGCCCGGCAAGCATGGCCATCACAGGCAGCGCCGGCAGCAGGTATCTCGTAAGGCCCTTCGAGACAGGAAGTGCCGACACAAGGGCCGCCATGGGAAGGGCAAGAAGGAACCAGGCCTCCTTCGACCTCAGCCTGAACAGCGAAACGAGAGCAAGAATAAGCATTCCCGACTGAACGATGCTCAGGACGATGAAACTTATGTTCATCCCTGCGGATCCACCGGTTCCAGGGAAGCGGGAAAGACCCGTAGACAGCCGATAAGCAGCCCTTTCCGCGACAGCACCAAAGCCCTCTCTCCTGAAATTGTCATGGGCCGTTTCCCTGAAGTTCCTGTCCGCCGTCTGGTCAATGTAGTAATGATCCCAATTATCCGTCGCCTCCACGAACTCTTCAGAATCACTCCACCATGATGAATCAGGAGCACGGCTGGCCACCCAGAGATTGTATCCGGAGTTAGACGGCAGGAAGGTGGGAACTCCCATCTGAAGGTAATTCCGCACGCCCCATGGAAGAACCACCGCAAAGGCGAATGAAGACATTACAAACCAATCGGTTACCCCCCCCCCACCACTTTTTATAGCCACTCAGAAAAACGAAAGAGATCGAGCTGAGGAACAGAACGGCAAGCCCGATGGATTTGGTTAGGATCAGCAGCCCGAAAAGAACCCCTGCGGTGACAAGACTTGTTTTCCTCCTTGAGTTGAAGAACCTCGCCAGGCTGTAGACGGCTGCCCACATCAGGAAGGTGAACAGCGCTTCGCTTAGAAGCTTCGTTGACAGCAGCAGCCAGGGGAAATACAGAGCCGGGAACATGATCGACCAGGGTCTGAACCTCTCACCCAGAATCATGGCAGCATTCTTGTAGAGAAACACAAGGCTCGCTGAAAGAAGAAGTATCTGCAGGATTAGAACAGGCAGAACACCGGCACCGGGAAGCCAGTAAAAAAGCACGAGCAGTATGGGATAGAACGGCTGCCGCATTCTGGTGGGCGCTTCTCCCTGGAAAGCACCAACCCCATTCAAACCTTCGGGTGCTGAGTATTGGCCACTGCTATATAGGGAATGACTGAGTGCCAGATATTCGTTGCTGTCAAAGCCGACCGCTTCGTCGAGGAACAGTACAAGCCCCGCTACCTGAATCAGGATTGACAGGCTGACGGCTGCAGCAAGCGGCAGTTTTCCACTGCTGAATGACAACTTATCTCCTTTCACAACTCAGTATGGAGCTTAACACGGTTAAGTGACATAATTCAGAATAAGCGAATGGTCAACACCATCTCTGTCATTGGATACATGAGGTTTGGTACCCCGTATTGGATAGTTTTCGAACTGTTCCCGAACTCTCGAAAGAGTTGCATACCTCCGGCATGGAGTGAGTTGAATGAGGAAGCAAACTTGACTACAGGCATTCCTCAGGTAATACTCGCTCCATTATGAGCTACTTTATTATTGATATTCTTCTGGCAAGTGCTACAATTATCTATCCGGATATAGGATATTTCTATCCCGAAATGTTCTCTCGGTTAGAGTATGTAGTTGAAGGAAATGTTTTAGCTCTCACACAGGATTCAATAGCAATAAGCATTTCAAAAACATGGCTAAATTCGGACTCTTCCACTCATGAGCTTACACTCTTCTACTCGCTTGAACATGAACTCGCTCCCGGGCAACCCACATTGCTCTTGGCGGATAGTTCCGAAAAGCTTATTGCCTACGCATCGATAAGAGATGGATGCTACATAATGCAGGGACATTCCTCACCGAAAGTTCTTACGCAAGAGGATCTGCGCGTGTTCTGCTCTGGTGGAATACCCAATTTCAACACGCATGAATCAGAAATCACTGTGCACTTCCCGTTCTCAACTGAAGAGATCTCTCTGCATATCAGTCAATCCGGCAATACTCGAATCGCAGAAAGTGATTTCGACAACTGGAACGGGCGTGAAGCCTGGGGGGCAATGTGCACAGGACCGGGAGGAACCACTCTCATGGGCCTCCATAGATCAGATCATGAGGATCTTTATGATCCTTTCAGACTTGCTGGGAGCATCTCTTCATATGCAAATGGCGTATTCTCACTTGATATGTGGCCTTATTACCCAGCGTTTGCAGATATAGAATCTTACGAGGCTTACTGTGAGTTTGGCTATATCCCTATCTACCTGTTCCGCCTTTCCATAGATTCAGATGAATTCGATTCGGTTTTACCACTTGATGAATCATATCTTCTTTCCGACGGGCGAAGATTCTATCTTGATTGGAGGGCTTGGAATCCCTGGCCATTGGCATACGAACACTGGTTCTACCCTGCGTTTTCCAGAACAGTTGAATCTCAGGGATCCGGTTCTTCTGAAAAGCTGATCGTCATCAGGCTTGAGGGGTTTGATACTGACCATCGGAAGTCACTTCTTATGTCATTGCTGGAGGCAGCACTTGAACGACCCATAACAGCATCAGTATATGATCAGGATCCAAGATTCAATGATGCTTTTTCAGTTGGCACTTGTAGTATCGAACTTTGCTCGCCAGAATGGGAAATTGAAACAGATTCAGTTGAAAATCAGTTTGACGATGCTATCCTCTTATTTACAGCAACTGGAAGGGGTATCATCGTGGTGAATGGCACAAAGCTTCAGCAGTTGTACAGTACTTATAACACCGCAAGCAGGGCTATCACCGGCTACAACAGTGCACTATTCGAGTATCCACAAAATGAAGAATTGGCATTGTTTCTCCAAATGTCTGGCATTCGTAATTCCCCAACCAGAGGCCCTGAATACTTGATTGCGGGAATGCTGGATTCAAGGTACAGGGAAATGAGTCTGACTGGAGAACTCTACAAAGTTGATCTTGCCACCGGAGAACAGTGCTTAATAACTTCCGTAGAATTGAGTAGGGTGGATTCTGATTAGATAAGAATCATTATCTCGGGAAGCCAAAATCCCGGACTCTGAGGTATAAGATAGAAATCCTGTTGAGTAGTCTCCCCTGGAGAAAGAAGAACATCCTCGAAGGTCTGTTCTCCCATCCCCACCATCCTTGCCTGAATTGAATATGTCCCTTCAGGAAGACCAGTGATAAGGTAATATCCAAACTCGTCCGTCATTGCACCACAAGAAGTACCCGTTAGCAATACTGTTGCTCCAACTAGGGGGGCTCTGGTCGTTTCATCAAGCACTCTGCCAGTAATACTTGAATTCCCAACACCAACCGACACAGTGATGATAACTGATAATAGAAACCCCATCTTAATATTCCTCCTCCTTCGAGTAATGTACTTCGCAAAAATCAAGGAATCAATGGCACATGCATATAGTGAAGTGTGACACAATCCAAACGGAATGATTTCGAACAAGAGCAGAGTGCTTTCTCTGAGCTGGATTTGCTCATCTCTGGTACCCCGTAGTGGACATTTTTCGAACTGGACTGTAAGAAGTTACAGCGTTTCACTGCAAGTTCTTACAGGGACCCCGTAGTGGATACTCTTAGAACTGACATATTTAAACAGTCAAGGAGAGATACACTTCTGGAGCGATTCTAGCGGATCAGAACAACACGGCTGGCTACCCTTTCCCCTGCTGACTCAAGAACAACAAAGTAGATTCCAGCAGGGATCATATATTCTGGACTCCAGACAATGGTGTTCTCGCCATGAGGCAATTGCCCCTGAACAAGGTTTACCTGTCTTCTGCCCAAAATGTCAAATACTGATACTTCAGCATCAGCAGATTCCGCTAGACTGTAAGTGATAGAAAGCTCCGATGCAAAAGGGTTTGGTTGAATTTCTATTGAGCTGAAACCACCTGATTCATCTGGAGTTTCCTGCCCCTGCTTCCAAGCATACTTGAGATTGCAATTGTGATCGGTATACACCATATGTGGGTTCTGCGAGGAATCCAGAGCAAGAGTACATTGCATTCGCCAACTCACCTCACCGATAGTATCAACTGCGTCTATCTCCCAGTCTGATCCATTCCAGGAAGCGTAACTCAACATCTCATCCTCGGTACTATAAAAAGCAATCCGTGGATTATCACTACTATTGAGTACAAGGGATGTCCATCCGACAGCATCATCAACACATTCTGTTTCCCAGGAACTACCGTTCCACGAGGCAGTCTTCAGATAACCATCAGAACTGGTGTACGAGATGTGAGGATAATCGGTAGAGCTCACAGCAATAGATGTATTAGTGCCTCCATCTGTATCTACCTGTGTTTTCTCCCACTCCAAATTACTATTGAGGTAAGCGTATTCGAGATCGTATCCATATTCCTGGTGATATGAGAGATGAGGTCTATCAGATGAATCCACGGCAATTGAAGGATAGAATCCCCCCGGGTAAGATACCATGCTTGTGAGCCAGTGGGTCCCTGTCCAAGAAGCATACCAGACCTCCGGATATTCTGTTTCGTAGTCGCAGAACGCAATGTGCGGATTACCCGAGGAATCCAAAGCAAGTGAAATCCAACCTCCTGAATCACGTATTGTTGTTGTGACCCATGAAGAACCATCCCATCTAGTGTACTTCAGAGAACAATCCGACCCGTCGTAATAAGCGATATGAGGATTATCCTGGGAATCCAGAGCTAGTGAAGCCGCACCCCCAACTGAGCCCGTTGAATCGACAATCTGGAACTCCCACTCAGAGCCATTCCACATGGCATACTTCAGAATTTCATTATCAGAGCAGTATGCTATGTGTGGACAGTCATTAGAGTCAATCGCGATTGAAGGGTAACTTGCCAGAGAATCAACTGCCTCAATACTCCATTCCTGTGCAGAAGACACTGCAGCAGTCATTAAGGCAAGACAGCCAAGAAACTCTTTCATGTTCATTCCTCTTTCCTCAAACCTCTATATATTGATTCTACTTATTGTACTTCATTGATTTTCATATCATCTGAAGTGGTAGACTTCTCTTCGACTATATCCTCCGCTGTTATTCAAGTTCCAATGTGACATTAATACGCTTCTCGAAAAAACGGGAAGTAGTTCGATATTCCTGTTTGGCACCCCGCAGTGGATACTCTTAGAACTAATAGCCTGTACAAACCGGCGCAGGAGTATCAGGACCCTCGGAACTCAATTCAACCGCTAAATAAACGATAATTGCAACAAGACTGCCGTATACAAGGTAAGTCATTCCATGATCCCAGGCAGCCATCTCAATCTCACTGAACGACCCTCGACTACAAGTCGAGGGGTTCATGAACCGTCGATTTGAAAT
>DAINQE010000035.1:0-4755 GCA_036743055.1 Candidatus Sabulitectum sp.
AAAAGCTCAACGGTCAGCCTCGGTGACAGGACGGCGGAGCTTTCCTTCGTTCTCAAGACAAGGTACAGGGAAAGATACACCGGCCTCATCGACGATATCCGGGACCTGGAGGGAGTAAGCTCCATCCGGTGGGCCCACCGGACGGAAGCCCCCTGAAAGCCTTTCATTTTCCCTGAAAAATTATCATAATCACCCCTCTGGGATCTTTCCCTTGAACCGATCATCATGGAGGGGCGATGGCACTTTTCTCCGGCACTCTGAAGAAAATGCTCAACGAACTTGGCAGCGGAACGGTGGACTGGCAGAAGGTGGCTTCCCTTTCATCGGGCAAGTACGATCTTTCCGGCAAGAACGCCGCCGATGGCAGGGAGCTTGTCAGCCTCCTTATCAGGAAGGCCGCTGAGACTTCTTCGGAGATCCCCGAACTGTCAATGATCATCAGGAACCTCTCATCCAGGGGCGGGGACTTCAACCGTTCCCAGAACGAGACAGGGGCCACCCCGGTTCACATCGCAGCCGGGCTGGAGAACGGCTTCCTTCTCAAAGCGCTGCTGGAGGCAGGGATACCTCCAGTGGCTCCAAGCCACTCCGGGTCCACCGCTCTTCACAGGGCGGTCTCACAGGGTCGCGAAGGGAACGTTAAGCTTCTCCTTACCGCCGGAGCGGATCCCGGCGCCGAGGACGGCATGAGCAACTCTCCGCTTCACATAGCCGCCAGGATGAACGGCGACAACGGCATTCTTCGACTGCTCCTCGAAGCGGGGGCCAAGGCCTACCAGAGGAACTCCGAGGGGAAAAGACCGGTGGACCTTGCGGAAGAGTCCAGGTGTGCCGAATGCGTGCTCCTGCTCAGGGAGAGCCTGAAGAACATCAGACGCAGCAGGACCACACAGTGGAAATGCCCCTCATGCTCAGCGAACATGAAAAGGCCCCCGGCTGAGAAGATCGAATGGTACATGGGCATAGAGATGTGGGAACACCTCAGGTTCACCTGCGGTTCCTGCGGGCAGGTGACCTCAGCGCTGAAACTCGACGGCGAAGTCTAGCCTAGTCCGCTCCGAACAGGGGCTCCGCCGCCCTCTCGAATATCTCCCTGCAGGCTTCCCGGGCCCTTTCCCTGTATTCAGGAGCACAGGAAACGGTGAGAAGGCTTCGGTTGGGTCTTGCCTTATCCAGGTACTCGGCGAAGGGGGGATCCAGTTCATGGAGGGGTATCAGCCTGCCCCTTGCGTCGATGAACCTGATGTCCACTCTCTGGAACCTTTCCTCGGACACCTTTACCGCCTCAATGGGAAGGTCTACGATGATGAATCCGGGATCTATGCCCGAACGGGCGGATATCTCCGCTGTGAGCAGCGCCGCCGCCCTGGCGGGATCGGTGTTGCCGCTTCTAAGACTGTTGAGGAAGTGCTCGTCCGTTTCCGAGGTGGTCACCGCGTCTATTCTGAATACCTGGCTGAACAGCCCCTGTCTGTACTTCACCCGCCAGGCCATCTCCCTTACCCATGGGTCCGCCGAGTCGTTCTCCAGGAAGCTCAGGACCTGATCATCCGTCATGAACATGAACTCCGGAATCTCGCCAAGTTCCAGAACTGACCTCCGTGCCGCTCCCAGCAGCATCCTGTCAACTATCCTCGTTTTTCTGTGCAGGTAGACCGACGAGTACATCTGAAGCCTTGCCAGCAGAAAGTCCCTTATGGCGTTCAGCCCCTTCTCCAGGAAGACCAGCCTTCCCGAATGGATACTCATCGTGGAGATTATCCTGTCCACTTCTATGTGCCCGAAGGCCACCCCGGTGAAATGGAAGTCCCTCTGGAGATAGTCCAGCATGTCGGCATCCACTTCTCCGAATATCATCTGCTGTATGAACGGTTTCCCTGTGGATGACGCTGTTATCAGTGATGCCGCGGCTTCCGGATCCACTCCATGCTCCCTGAGAACTTCGGGGATCCTTCCGGAACCCCGCACCGGCATCACCGTTCGCCCGGTGACCATGTCCGCCACCAGGTCCATGTGATCCCCGCCGGTGAGTTCCAGGTAGAGCGGCTCCAGGGTGTGTGACCATGGAGTGTGTCCGATGTCGTGGAGCAGCCCCGCCGCTTCCACCAGGTTCCTGATTCCCCAGAGGTCTGATCCGTATTCCCCGCCGCAGCGGTCATGGAGATGAGTGGCTATCCTTCCAGCAAGGTGGGATACCCCCAGGGCATGGGCAAGACGCATGCAGTGGGCTCCGGGATAGCTCTGAAAGGTGGTGCCAAGCTGGTGTATGAAACTCAGACGCTGGACCTCCACGGTTTTCAGCAGATCTTCCTGAAGCGGACTGAGCTTGATCGTGCCCAGAACCGGCTCCCTGATGTACATTACCTTACGACACATTCTATCCCTCTCTTCCCGGTTTCCTTCCGGTAACGGCCCTGTGGAATATACCGGCTCCGAAGGCGATCTTCCTCCATCCCCTGACGGCCAGGAAGGCCTGTAGAGTACCCGTTCCCTTTCCTTTGTCCCTGTTATACCTCTCATTCCCCAGAACATCCAGGACCGCTTCTGGAACACCTTCTCCGTATGACCTCAGCACCGCCGCCATCCGGCTGCCCCATCCGGACCTTGCCGCCAGGAAGGCGAAGCGCTCCCAGCCTGAGGGGTCCATCCTCCCGCAGAGGAGCCCTACGTCATTCAGCTGCCACCTGGACAGCCCTGGAGACCCTGAGTGGTGCAGAAGGGTGTACAGCATGGTCTCCGGCCAGTGCGGCGCCGGGTAGCCCCCTGGATACCTTCCGGGTTTCAGCTCCGAAACACCGGGGATCCTGCCTGGAAGCACAGCCGGGTGGTACAGAGGGTGGGTATGCAGTTCCAGGAGGAATCCGCCCCGGCTGAACTTCGTTTCCCCGATGATCCCTGACGTGAACAGCCCGTTTCCCGGGGAGTACCTTCTGAAACCGGCTGAAACGAGCAGCGATGAAGCCTCACCGGCGAACTCAAGCGGGATGAGCAGGTCTATGTCGGACATGGGCCGCATACCAGGGCTGGGGTATAGTGAAACGGCGAAATCAGCGCCTTTCCAGAGGAGGAAGGGCACATGGAAGGAAGCGAGCCGGTCAGTGGCGATGCGCAGGATCTCTCCCCTTGCCGCTACCACAGCAGCCTCTTGCAGCTCCTTTTTTATTTCGCTTTCCATGAACCTCCCAAAGGACCCGTTGTACTCCCGGTCCCCTATGATAATATTCCTGGTTCCGGAAAGGGGTCTTTTCCATGGGGATTTGCGATTTTCATGTTCACAGCACCGCTTCAGACGGAAGGCTCGCCCCTGCAGAGCTGGTGGAGCATGCGGTCGCGGCGGGGCTGGAAGGCTTCGCCATAGCCGATCACGATACGGTGGCCGGGGTGCTGGAGGCCAGTTCCAGGGCTGCTGGAACAGACCTCCTCTACGTTCCTGCGGTGGAACTCAGCGTGGATCTCCATTCCGGAGGTTCCGCCCATCTTCTGGGGTACTTTCCCGGAGTGACTCCGGAGAGGCTGATCGATCCCGAAGGGGAACTGGCCGGTGCCCTCGAGTACGTGATCAGGGGCAGGGACGCCCGGAACCCGGAAATAGTAAGGAAGCTTCAGGAACTCGGGTTCGACATAACCATGGAGGAAGTGGAATCCCAGGCCGGGGATTCGGTGGTGGGCAGACCCCATATCGCGGCGGTAATGGTGAAGAAGGGTTTCGTATCCTCTTCCTCCGAGGTTTTCGACAGGTATCTCGGTTCCGGCAAACCGGCCTATGTGGAGAGGAAGCGCCTGGGTGACTACCGGGCCATAAGCCTGATCAGGCAGGCCGGGGGTCTGCCGGTCCTGGCCCATCCCATGTATATTCCAGCCGAGGGGTACAGGGGTCTCGAAGCGGTCATAGGTTCCCTGGCCGACGGAGGTCTTGCCGGTCTCGAGGCATACTATCCCGAACATTCTGCTGAGATGACGGCTTTCCTGGGGAAAACCGCGGAGAAGAGAGGGCTTTTCGTCACCGGTGGAAGCGATTTCCACGGGATCAAAAATCCTCTGCCCCTCTGGAAAGACGGCTTGTTCGGATTTGACTCACAATATGTTTCGGCTTTCATCGACATTTGCAGAGAAAGGACAGCCAATGGCAAAACTCAGTGACCTGGTGAAGAAGATCGATCAGACCGCTAAGGCCGGCGAGAGGGAAAAAGCCCTCAAAATGCTGGAAAACCTCATTGAAAAGGTTCCCGAGGCTAAGAGACAGCCACTCCTGAAGCGCAGGAAGCAGTACCGCGACGAACTGAGGATCGAACAGAGAATACTGGCCCTGGAGGAGAAGTACGGCGCCTGACCTGAAGGGTTTCCGTGCCCTTGCCGCAGCAGCCCTGCTCCTTCTTTCCTGCGGAACGGTGGTTCATTCCCCGGGGGAGGCCGCATCGGAGTTCGCCGCTTCCGCCGCCTGGAAATGGCAGAACACCCATGCTTTCATCCTCAGGGGACGGGCCAGGCTTCAGGGTCGGAACCAGGTCTTTTCCGGGCCATTCATCCTGCTGGCCTCGGTTTCTCCCGCTGTGATAAGGGGTGATTTCTGCGGTCCCGACGGATCCCCAACCGTTTCCATATTGGGGGACTCAACCGGATTCACGGTGTATCAGCCCGGAGAAGCCCGGGCTGTTTTCTACCAGGCGGGCCTGCCTGTGCATGACGGTCTCCTTGATGTTAACGCGGTGATCTCCCTGCTCAGGACTGGCTATCCGGACATTCCCGTCCACTGGG
>DAINQE010000035.1:4855-22282 GCA_036743055.1 Candidatus Sabulitectum sp.
TACCCTTTTGGGGTAAGGCTTTTCAATTGCATTGCAGTTTTGTATATAGCCTGCGTTACCATGGGTATTGATCCAGAATTCTCAGCCGGGGGACACAATGGGAGTGAAAAGCCTGTTCAGAAGACTGGCCTCATCCGGGGGAAGCTCCTCTTCGGGCTTCTTCTCAAGCGCCATGGCCATTGACCTTGGCACCGCCAGCACCATCATCTATCAGCTCGACCGGGGCATAGTCCTTGAGGAGCCCAGCGTAATTGCCATAGAACGCGACACAGAAAACGTGATAGCGGTGGGCACCGAAGCGAAGTCCATGCTCGGGAGGACAGGCAGGGACATCTCCGTGATCAGACCGCTGAAGGACGGCGTGATCAAGGAGGCAACCGCCACCATGGCCATGCTTAGAAGGTTCTTCGAGCAGTCCCAGACCAGACGGTTCTCCATGCGCCCAAGGGTCCTTGTATGCGTTCCCAGCGGCATCACCGAGGTGGAGGTCAACGCGGTGCGCACCTCCCTGGAGAGGGCAGGGGCCAGGGAAGTGCTGCTAGTTCCGGAACCCCTGGCCGCAGCGGTGGGTGTGGGTATCCCCGTGGAGGCCGCGGTGGGCAACATGATAGTGGACATCGGCGGAGGAACCACCGAGGTTGCGGTGATAAGCCTGAACTCCATTGCGGCGGACAGTTCCATCAGGGTTGGCGGAGATGAGATGAACGAAGCCATAATCAATTACATGAAGCGAACCGCCTACCTCCTGATAGGTGAAAGGACCGCCGAAGCCGTGAAGATACAGCTCGGGTCCATGCTGGAGGATGACACCAGGGAGGAGGAGGTAAGCGGTATGGACGCCACCTACGGGGTTCCCAAGACCTATAACGTGAAGGCCTCTCAGATAAGGTCAGCGCTGCAGCAGCCGGTTAACGCGATAATCCAGGCGGTTCAGCAGGGTCTGGAGAAAACCCCCCCGGAACTGGGACGGGACATTGTTAACAGGGGTATCGTGCTTACCGGGGGAGGCGCTCTCCTCAAAGGACTCGACGTACTGCTCTCCAGGGAAACGAGCCTTCCCATCAGGATAGCGGACAATCCCGTCTCCTGCACGGTTCTTGGGGCCGGGATCATCCTTTCTGATCTTTTCCGCTACAGAAAACTGCTGCTGGACTGAGATGAACAGCAGGAGCCGAAGACTTCTGTGGAATTCCCTGGCTGCGCTGGCAATGATCCTCCTGGGCCCTCCGCTGCTTGGAACGGGAGGTGCCATACTCGGCGGAAGGGTCGCCTCCATGTTCTTTCCGCCGGATGACAGGGATTCCGACTACCTTGCCCTCTCGGTGAAGCTCATGCTCGAGAACGCCCAGCTGAGGGAGATGGCGGCGAAGAGTCAGCTCTACAGGTCCATGCTCAGCTATACCAGGATGCCGGACGTGACCGCGGTGGTGGGCAGGGTGCTGTACAGGTCCGAAGGCCTCGTGAGGGGAGACATGGTGATAGACAGGGGATTGGCGAACGGGGTCTCTCCAGGCGCGGTATGCATTACCAGCAGGGGCCTGGTGGGGATCGTAACCGACGCAGAGGGCGCCACCAGCACCGTGGTACCGATCACAAGTCCTTCCATCCGTGTCAGCTGCATCACCTCGCTCTCCGGTTCGCTGGGTATACTGAGGTCCTCATCCGGAGGAGAGCTGATACTTGAGTATGTGGACGCCTCATCGGACCCACGGCCCGGGGAAGCAGTTCTCACAAGCAGGTTCGGAGGTGTTTATCCCGAGGGGATAGTGGTTGGAACGGTTGGGGAAGTATCCACAGGAGAACCCGGCCTCGACCTGACCCTTTACGTGGAACCAGCTGTGGACTTCGACAGGGTCGGGGAAGTTCTGGTCCTCATTGAGGAAGCAGGGGAATGACCGGAAGGTTCCAGGGATGGCTTCTGGTATCGCTTGGGGTAGTTGTCCAGTTCATGCTTGAGGCTACCCTGGGTAGGGCCGCCGCCGCTCCTGCAGTCCTCGTTCCGCTTCTGGTCTATCTCAGCGTTTCCCGCGGGGACTACTGGTCCATTGAGGGTGCGCTCTGGAGCGGTTTCGCCCTGGACCTTCTCACCCATCAGACCCCGGGAACAAGCTCTCTCTCCATGATCCTGGGCATATGGCTTTCCGGCTGGCTGCTCAAGGTTACCACCGGAGCGGCAAGGATGACCTTCGTCGCCACCGCCTTCGCGGCGTCCCTGTTCAGCGATCTGCTGTTCGTGTTACTTGCTTCGCCGTCACCGGGAAGCGATTTCGGACCGGACACCCTGCTGATAGTTCCCAGGATAGCCATTCCACTTGCCCTTTACCTTCTGGTCCCACTGCTTGTCACCGGAAGGCTCGCGGAGATCGGAAGAGAATGAGGACCCGCACAGGTATTCCGGAAAGGCCCTTCCGCTCCATGCTTCTTCTGGCGGTGATCCTGTTCGTAATTCTTGCGGGAAGGCTGTTCCACCTCCAGATAGTAAGCGGCGACTACTACAGGGAGCTCTCGTCCAGGAACCACATCAGGTCGGTCATTACCCCGGCACCCAGGGGGATCATCACGGACAGGAACGGTGTGGTGCTGGCGGACAATGTACCCTCCTTCACCGTATCCGTGGTAAGCGCTGAGTTCGACACCCTGAATACAGGTCTTCTCCTGGAACTCCTGGATATGGAAGCTCCGGTCCTTAGTGAGAGGATGGCCTCAGCCGCCTCCAGCCCCTTCCGTTCCACCGTGATAGCCTCAGGACTGGATGTGGCCTCGGCGGGAAGGGTGGCGGACAACCTATACAGACTCGGCGGGGTTTCCGTTACCGTCCTCCCCAGAAGACGTTATTCGATGGGTGAGTCGTTCTGTCACCTGGTGGGCTATGTGGGCCTCTCGGACAGCACCGGCACCTTCGAGGGGGAAATAGTGGGAAGGACCGGTCTGGAGAGGCTTTTCGACGACCATCTCTCAGGCAAGCATGGAGTTATCAGGGAGGTGGTGGATGCCCATGGAAGGCTGGTTGAGAGATTCTCCGGAGGCGAGGTGTCCCCTGTCCCCGGAGAGGACCTGCGCCTGACACTTGACTCCAGGCTGCAGAGAGCCGCTGATTCCCTGTTGGAGGCCACCGGATACTCAGGGGCCGTGGTGGTGATAAACTATCAGACAGGTGAGATTCTATGCCTCTCATCGGTGCCCGGCTACGACACGAATCTCTTCATTGGCGGGATCTCCAGGGAAGACTGGAACACCATCCTGCAGGATCCGGACAGGCCACTTATCAACAGGTCCTGGGCAACGGTGTACCCTCCGGGATCCACTTTCAAGACCGTGTCCGCCTCATGGCTCCTGCAGTCCGGAATCGTAACCCGCGACTACATGCCCGATCCATGCTACAGGACCTTCAGGTTCGCCGGAAGCGATTTCCGGTGCTGGACCACCCATGGCAGGCTGAACATCGTGGACGCCCTGGCCCAATCCTGCGACACCTACTTCTACAGGACCACCATGGAGGCAGACATCGATCAGATGGCCTTTTACGCAAGATCCTTCGGCCTCGGTTCCAGGATCACGGACATTCTGCCGGCGGAAGCGGAGGGAACCGTGCCCGACAGGAACTACCTCAACTCCCTCTTCGGAAGGGGCGGATGGGGACAGGGCAATCTGATGATAGCCTCCATCGGCCAGGGAGAGCTCCTGGCAACTCCCCTTCAGGTTGCCGTAACTTCCGGTCTCATCGCCTCCGACTTTGCCATGCCCCCTCTGACAGCGGTGCAGGGAGCCGATCCCCCGGAACCGCCATGGGAAGCCTCCGTATCGGAGGAGAACCTCCAGACGGTCAGGGACGGGATGCTGGCGGCGGTCCGGCACTCAAGGGGAACCCTCCATTCCACCATGGGATATCTTACCCAGGATGTATGGGCGAAATCCGGCACCGCTGAGAATTCATCCGGCGAGGATCACGCCTGGGTAACGGGATTCATCGAAGAGCCGATCCCCATCGCCTTTGCGGTGATAGTGGAGAACGGGGGCCATGGCAGTCTGGTGGCCGGGCCTGTGGCCGCGGGGCTCATCGAACGGATCGGGGAGCTGTATCCTTGAGGCACAGGGAGGGAATGGACTGGGTTTTCATGGCCGCACTGGGGCTGATACTGGCCGCAGGGCTGCTTACCGTATACTCCGCATCGGGCGAAGGCCGTTCCCTGTTCCTACACCAGCTGTTCTATGTAGCCGGGGGCCTCCTTCTCTTCTACGGAGGGTCGGTATTCCCCATGAGGATCATAGAGGAATCGATACCGTTCCTCTACGCCTTCACTCTTCTTCTTCTGGTGCTAACCATTTTCTTCGGGGGAGGCCCCGCGGGAAGATGGCTTCAGGTGGGGCCCCTTAACGTTCAGGCCTCCGAGATAGCCAAGTTCACCATCATCGTGCTCACCGCCAGATGGCTGCCGGCCATTCGAAGGGGCTCCGCCAGGGGAGGGGTGACCCTCTACCTACTCACAGCAGGTGTTCTCACCGTCTTCACCCTGCTGCAGCCGGACCTGGGGACCTCGGTTTCCATGCTGATGCTGATGTTCGGCATGATCTACTGGTCCGGTTTCGGTTTCAGCTGGATATTCCTCTTCCTGAGCCCCGGCTTCGCCGCGGTATCCTCGGTGAGCTTCACCAGCTGGCTGATCTTTACCTTCGTACTCTGCGTGGTTCTCTACCGCTCAGGAGCCAGACCCAGGCGGTGGGTGTTCTTCCTTCTGCTCACCAGCATCATCGCCGCAGCCACACCCTGGGCATGGAACCTGCTGAGACCCTATCAGCAGTCCAGGCTCACCACGTTCATGAACCCCGAATCAGATCCATACGGAACGGGCTGGAACGTTATACAGTCCAGAGTTGCCGTGGGCTCCGGGGGTTTCAACGGGCAGGGTTTCCTCAGGGGAGCGCAGAACGAGCTGGCCTTTCTGCCCGCAAGGCACACCGACTTCGTCTTCTCAGTCTGGGCCGAGGAGTGGGGGTTCCTGGGAAGCATCCTGCTGCTGGCCCTGTACGGGCTTCTCATCTGGAGGTGCCTGCACGGCGCAGCGAGGTCCATGAACCCGTTCAACTCCATGGTTGGGGCCGGAGCCGCGGTTTACCTTCTTATTCATGTGGTGGTTAACGTGGGCATGACCCTGGGAATGATGCCGGTAACAGGCCTTCCGCTTCCGCTGATAACATACGGAGGCAGCCACATATTCATGGAGATGCTCCTCATGGGGCTGGCCATGAACGTGATAAGGAACTGGCGGAGTTACTGACAGCAAGCGGCCGCTCTATTATCTTAACACCTCCATCGGCCACCCTTGATGAAGAAATGAAGAAGAACATGCACCCTGTCCTTTTAAGAATAGGTTCTCTACCCATAAACAGCTACGGCCTTATGCTTGCCATCTCTTTCCTCCTTGGGGTGAAGCTCGCTGCCAGAAGGGCTTCTAAGCTGGGTATACCCCCTGATGAGACAACCAATCTGAGCATCTGGATAATGGCGGCTGCGATAATCGGCTCCAGGGCATTCTACGTTGCCACCCATATGGAGCAGTACGCCGGGGATCCCATCGCCGCCGTAGCCTTCTGGAACGGTCTCTACGGCCTCAGCATGCTCGGCGGGGTGGTCCTGGCAATGGCAACGGGGTTCACCTGGATAGCAAAGAAGAAATGGCCGGTATGGAGCTTCGCCGACGCTGTGATACCATCCTTCGCCCTGGGTATTTTCATCACCAGGATAGGCTGTTTCCTCAACGGCTGCTGCTTCGGTTCTGAAACCTCCTGTTCACTGGGTGTTTCTTTCCCCCAGGGCTCACTTCCCCATTCCGTCTTCGGAAGCTCGACGATACATCCGGCCCAGCTCTACAGCTCCGCAGGAGGCCTTCTGATACTGGCTGTCCTTCTCACGGCTGACAGGAGGGGGCATTTCCCCGGCTTCATATTCACCCTCTTCACAGGTCTTTACGGCGCAACGAGGTTCGGGATGGAGGAATTCAGGTACTTTGACCATGCCCCCAGCGGCGTGTTCGGTTACAGCCATTTCGCCGGAAGGCCGGGAATGACCGACAACCAGCTCATCAGCCTGGGAATGGTTATCTTCTCCATCGGTCTTGGCATATGGCTCTACTCGAGAGAACGAAAAAAGCTTTCCTGAGACTGTTCCACCCGTTGTGCTCCGGATGCGGAAGCCCGATGGAGGACCACGGGGAGGTCCTGTGCCCATGGTGTTCGCTGAGGGTTTATCCCGACGGGGAGAGGATCGTCGGCGGCAGAAGGGTCCTCACCGCCTTCCATCATTCCGGTGTGCCCAGGGAGATGATAATAAGGATGAAGTTCTACGGAGAGAGGAAACTTGCCGGTCCTCTGGCCAGGCTTGCCCTGGCGAGCTGGCGCAGGACCCCCGTGCCAGGCGATGCCATAGTTCCGGTTCCCTCCACAGGCGGGAGGATAAGGACCCGGGGTTACAATCAGACGGATCTCCTTGCGGCTCAACTGGCATCCCTCACCGGTGCCGAGGTCCGCAGGCTTCTCAAGCGGAGGGGCGGAGCCACTCAGATTGGGCTTGGAGCCGGTGAGAGGACACGGAACATCAGGGGAGCTTTCACCGCGGTTCGGGCACGCCGGCCCGGGGGCAGCATCTGGCTCCTGGACGATGTAATGACCACCGGAGCCACCATGACGGAGTGCGCTTCGGTACTTGAAGATGCCCTGGATGCCGGGGTCCTCCCCGCGGCGGTATGCTTTCGGAAACCGGAGGATGAAAGTATTATTCAGGGCAAGGAGGTTTACCATGGAGGGGTCTGAGAGAGCAGTGAGGAATTACGTTCATCAGCTTGGCTTCGGAGTATCCGACGCGGTACGGGCGGCAAGGCTGGGTTTCAACGCGAGGAACATCTGGGCATACTGGAAGGGGCTCCTGAAGGCCTGGCTGGTATGGGTCCTTTTCGTCTACGCCGGCTTCTACGCAGCCGGGGACTCCATGGGCGAAAGGATATCCTCGTCGGTGCTCTGTCCGCTTCCCGATGCCCTTTTCATGGGAAGCGTCCCTTCGGTGGTGCTTCTCGCCGCTGGAACCCTGCTGGCCATTCTGATCATGATGGCCACGGGGCTCAGGGTCTCCAGGCTCGTCTTCGAGCAGCTTCGGGGAGATCAGTTCTTTGCAGAGGCTCAGGCAAGACAGTTCTGCAGGGCCAACTGGAAGCCGCTGCTGCTCACGCCTCTCACCATTGCCGCGGGAATAGCCCTGGGACTCTGCTTCCACGCCCTTGCCGGGCTCATCGCCAGGATACCCGCAGCAGGTCCTGTCATTACGGCCCTTCTTACAGTACCCCTGTGGATCTCCGGACTTCTGCTTATCCTGGCGGCGCTGGTCCTTTTTCTGTGCTTCTTCCTGGTTCCCGTGATAACCGCAGCCACCGGAGGGGATACCTTCGAGAATCTCTTCGAGGTGTTCAGCACCGTAACCTCGAGACCGCTGAGGCTTGTCAGGGGGGTGATAGCCGGTATGGTTCTCAGGGTACCGGCCCTGCTGCTGCTGGCGGTTTTCTCGTGGGGTTCTGTCAGGCTCCTGGGAGCCGCAGTGGACGCCTCTTCCGGCATATCGGGAACAGCAGCTTCCATTGAGGGGGGGTTCTCCCGGGCTGCCCCTGAACTGGTTCCGTTCTATTCCTCCATTTTCAGCCCGGTAGCCTCCACCCATGGGGGCGGGAGTGGATGGACCGGTCTTTCAGGGGTGATTCTCGCCGCCGCCGGAACCTCTATACTGCTTTTCCTGGTGGCTTACTGGTTCTCGGGATGTACGTCCATGTGGACCATCATCTACCTGGGAGCCAGGCATGCAAGGGACGGGGAAGACCTTCTTCTCAGGGCCGAGGAGGAGGAATACAGGGAGTTCAGGAAGATCTACGGTTCCACCGACCATGGAGGGGACCGGAAGGCTGAATGAGTTCCAGTTCCTTCGTTCACCTGCATCTCCACTCTGAATACAGCCTTCTCGATGGGGCCATACAGTTCGAGAAACTGGGACCATACCTCTCCGAGAACGGCATGGATACGGTGGCCCTCACCGACCACGGCAGCCTGTTCGGCGCGGTTCATTTCTGCGACAGGATGAGGGAGGCCGGCATACGGCCGGTGATAGGCAGCGAAGTTTACATAGTCCAGGGAAGCAGGTTCGATAAAAGGTCCGGCGGAGGGATGCCCTCCTATTTCCACCTCACGCTTCTTGCGGCCACCGAGGAGGGCTACCGCAACCTTATGAGGCTTTCCTCCTCGGGTTATCTGGAGGGGCACTACTACAAACCGAGAATAGACAGGGAGATACTGGAGAAGCATTCCAGCGGGCTGATCATAGGCTCCGCATGCCTCCAGGGAGAGGTGGCCAGGTATCTCCTGGCGGGGAATCCCGGTGAAGCCCGGCGCGTGGTGGAGTACTACCAGGACCTTGTGGGCGGGGATGGTTTCTTCATCGAGCTGATGGACCACGGACTTGAGGACGAGAAGAGGATACTCGAGGACCTTGCCGACCTCGCCAGGTCCACAGGGGCCCTTCCGGTGGCCACCAACGACGCCCACTATCTCAGAAGGGATGACGCGAGAGCCCATGAAGCGCTGCTGTGCCTGCAGACTGGGAAAACCCTGTCGGACCCTTCGAGAATGCGGTTCGGGACAGGGGAATTCTATGTGAAGACCCCTGAAGAGATGGAGAAGCTGTTCAGCTGGCTCCCGGAGGCGGTGACCAATTCCGCGGTGATCGCCTCGAGATGCAGCTTCGCCATCACACCTGGTGAGTTCCTGCTGCCCCACGCTCCAATGCCTTCAGGCTACTCCGACCAGAACGAATACCTCTCCTCTCTGGCCAGTGATGGCCTGGAGAACAGGCTTGGCAGGAAACCGGACCGGAACGAGCTGGAGAGGCTTCAGCACGAGCTGGGGATAATCGGCAGCATGGGTTTCCCCGGCTACTTCCTCATCGTATCGGAACTGATGCGATGGGCCCGGAGCAGAGGGATACCCGTGGGGCCGGGCAGGGGGTCCGCCGCGGGCAGCCTGGTCTCGTATGCCGTGGACATAACGGATGTGAATCCCCTCGACCACGACCTGAGCTTCGAGAGGTTCCTCAATCCCGCCAGGGCACAGATGCCCGACATAGACCTTGACGTTTGCGTGGAGCGCAGGGGAGAGATAATCGATCATATGAAGGAGCTCTACGGGGAGGACAGCGTCTGCCAGATCATCACCTTCAGCAGAATGAAGAAGAAGGCCGTGGTCCGTGACATAGCCAGGGTGCTGGGCATGACCTACGCCCAGGGCGACGCCTTCGCGAAGGTCATAGGGGAGATAGACGACGGCACCTCCGGATCCCTCGAAGAGCTTGCGGGAACTAACTCCAGGCTGAAGGAACTGGTGGATACTACACCCGGTGGTGAGAACCTTCTGGAGTTCGCCGATTCCCTCGAGGGAATAGCCCGGCATGCCGGTGTTCACGCCGCAGGGGTGGTGATCGCCCCGGGAAGGCTGGACGCCTTCGTTCCCCTCTACTACAACAGCGAGAAGGGTGTGACCACACAGTATGAAATGAAGTCGGCGGAGAAGATAGGCCTTCTTAAGCTCGATGTTCTCGGTCTCAGAACGGTCACTGTGATACACCACGCTGTGGAGGACATACGGAGGACGATCCCCGGCTTTTCCATCGAGGAAGTTCCCTCCGACGACCAGGCCACCCTGGAGATGATAAGCTCCGGGGACACCACCGCTGTTTTTCAGCTTGAGTCCAGCGGCATGAGGGACGCGCTGAGGAAGATCGGCGTGAACAGATTCGACGACGTGACAGCCGCGGTGGCCATCTACCGCCCTGGATCCATGCATATGATCGACCTCTACGCCCAGAACAAGGAGAAGTCATCCAGGGGAGAGAGCATTCAGTATCCCCATCCCCTTCTCGAGGAGGTCCTTCGGGGAACCTACGGCGTAACCATCTATCAGGAACAGGTAATGAGGATAGCCAACGTGCTTGCGGGCATGGATATGGCTGAAGCCGACAATCTCAGAAGGGCCATGTCGAAGAAGATCGCCGGGAAGATGGCGGTGATGAAGGACGTTTTCCTGGAGGGAGCTTCGAAGAAGGGGATCTCCAGGAAGAAAGCCACTGAGATATGGGACCTCATCGCCCGTTTCGCAGAGTACGGCTTCAACAAGTCCCACGCTGTATGCTACGCGATAATCGCCTACAGGACCGCCTACCTGAAGAGGCACTTCCCCTCCCAGTTCATGGCTGCCGTGCTTTCAAGTGAGATAGGTTCCGTGACCAAGCTCCGCGATCTGGTAAGGGAGGCGGAAAGGCTCGGGGTCAAGGTGGTGCCGCCCTCGGTGAACGGGAGCATGCCCAGGTTCGTCGCCTCCGGCGAAAGGGAGATAATGTACGCCCTTTCAGCCATCAAGAATGTGGGGTTCACCCCTGCGGACGAGATCAGAAGGGCAAGGGAGGACGGCGGTCCCTTTACCACAGTATTCGACCTCTGCGCCAGGGTGGCCATGCTGGAGGATTCCGGCGGCATCAACAAGCGGACCCTGGAGGCCCTTATCCTCGCCGGCGCCGCCGACTGCCTGGAGGGGAACAGGGCACAGCAGCTCTCTGCCATGGAGCAAGCGCTTTCATATGCTTCCGGGGTAAGGCAGCACCACAATGCCGGTCAGATGTCGCTCTTCGGCGAAGGGTCCGTCCCTGAACCGGTGGTTCCCGCCCTCCCGGCGGAGGAGGAGATCCCCCTGGACCAGAAGCTGGAGATGGAGAGGGAGATGCTGGGGTTCTACTTCTCCGGACATCCCCTGGACGAGTTCGCGGAAGAGATCGCAGGCTTCACCACCCATGGACTGGAAGGGATACAGACTGCCGGCTGCGGACGGGTGGTCATAGCTGGAACCCTTGTCTCCAGGAGGGTGATAGAGACCAGAAAGGGCCCCATGGCCTTCGTTACCATTTCGGACAGGAACGCGGCCTGCGAGGCCATCCTTTTCTCCGAGGCCCTTCAGAACTTCGGTGATTCCGTGACCGAAGGGGCACACCTCCTGATGGAGGGCGAAATGAGCCAGGGCAGGGGAGACAGGGGCATGAGGCTCAGCATAGAGAGGGTAATGCCGCTTGCGGAGAGCAGGAAAAGGCTGAGGGCAGGAGTGCTCATTGAGGTGGAGGGATTCCACTGCAGCAGGGAACTGCTGGAAAGAACCGCCTCTCTCCTGGAAGAGAACAGGGGTTCTGGAAGACTGTTCTTCAAGGTGGTCTTCCCCGGGGGTACGAGGAGACTTACCTCGAGACAGCCCTCCGTGGAACCATCGGACCTCGTTTTAAGAGAGCTGAGGCGCATAATGCCCGGTACCGCGAAGGTTTCCCTGTGCAGGGGAGACGGGAGGTAGCAATGAGATCGTTTCGCGTCTGCGCCGTTATCCTCGCACTGGCGTCCGCCGCCGGCGGCGGCGAGCTGATGAGGGTGGCCGGCGAGCCCACCGCCGGGGTGATAGCACCCAGGACATTCAATGTGGCAATGAACACCTTTCCCGTTAACGGACTGAGATTCTCGGTGACCGCAGGTGTTTTCCCGAGGTTCATGGCCGGACTCGGCTACGGAGGCTGGAACATCACAGGTTCCAGCGACCCCCAGTGGTTCCATAAAGTATACCTGAAAGCCAGGTTCAGGGTGCTGGACGAGAGCAGGTCCTTCCCGGCTGTGGCCCTGGGCTACGACAACGAGGAGGAGCACGCCGCAAGCGGCGTTTCTTACCTCAGGCCCCAGAGGGGGTTCTACCTCGTTCTCAGCAAGAACTTCGCCGGTTGGAGCGGAGACACCGGATTCCACTGCGGATTGAGCCTTTCCGAGGAGAACAGCGACCACGCCGGGCTCTGGCTCGGGATCGACAAGACCCTCCCTGGAGGGTTCGGAGCCGCGGTGGACTGGGATATGGGAACCAACGGTGACCCGGAATTCAGAGTGGACAATTCCGGAGGATTCGTTTCCCTCGAGGCTTATTGGGAGAGTTTCGGACAGGTCAGGGTCGGTCTGCGTTTCTGCGATGTCCTGGAGACCGGCGGGGACCCGTACAGGTCGCTGGCAATAGATTTCCTTGGACTGATATAAGAAAATGTGCAAAGGGGGAAGAACATGCTTGATCAGAGGCTTCTCGACATACTGGTCTGCCCGAAGTGCAAGGGTGATCTGGAGTACAGGACACAGGGGGACGAGATGCTCATATGCGGGAAATGCCGGCTGGGATATCCGGTGAAGGACGGCATTCCCGTGATGCTGGTGGAGGAAGCCGTCAGGACAGATGCCGGGGAATGATCCGCTTTGGTGATCCGCATCAGTCTGAAGGTGGTCCCCAGGAGCGGGCGCACCTGCTTCGCCGGGAGAATGGATGACGGTACCTATCGCATCAGACTGAAATCTCCCCCGGTGGACGGCCGAGCCAACGAAGAACTCTCAAAATGGCTCGCCGGGGAGTTCTCCTGCGGCAGGAAAGGCGTGAACATAGTCACCGGATCTTCCTCCCGGACCAAAACAGTTGAGCTCCAGGATCCCGGGGAGTATCCGGACTGGTATGTCCGCTGAGAGGGTAGCGGCGGAACTCCTCGACCGCCGAAGCAGAAGGATACATGTAAACGGTCTGGCTGATCACGGCAGCTTCATATCAAGGCTGCGTTCGCTTATGCCTGAGACAAGGTTCATCACGTTTCAGTTCTCAATGAACGAACCATACAGGGAGGGCCTCAGGGAGTATTTCATCGGCGAGGGACTGCCAGACCCTTCAACCGCCTTCCAGGCGGGCTGGCGCTCCCATCTGACGGAAATGGCCCTGGCCGGAAGGGGAAAAGGCCTTGAGGCAGCTGCCGGGCTGGGGTCCGTAAGGGAACCCCTGCGGGGGTACCTCACCGGTTCCGGCGCGCCGGAGCCTTCAGGGATGGCCCGTTTACTTTCCTCCTTCAGCCTGGTGCTTCCCACCGTGTTCATTCTCCTGGACTGCCGGGAGTATCCGCCCCCGGGTCTTCCTGATGGTTCGGCTCCTCCCCTGGTGGCCCTCTCCCGCGGCCACTGGACCATGCCAGGCGCTGACCTGGCAGTATGGAGCGACACCCTGCCGGAGTCCACCGTAAAGGAGGCGATTCTCAGGTCTGACTCAGCCGCTGACCTCGATCTTGTGATGGAAGCCACCGGAGGAAGGGCCGGTCTGGTCGAACTCTACCTGGGTCTCGCTGGAATGGCCGGTGTCACCGGACCCTCCGTCTTCGAAATGCTTTCCAGTGTGCTGGACAGCGATTCGGAGCTGGAGCTGTTCGCCGCTGCCGCCGCCTCCATGGGCTGTTTCTTCATACCCGGCGAAGCCGCCGCCGCATCCGGGGTATCACCCGACAAGTTCCTGCAGGGGAAGGCAATGGGATTGTGGAAGGGTTTCATGGTGGGTGCTTTCCTTTCAGTCGAAGTGGCGGACTTCATCCTGAACAGGCTGGGTGAACTTGAACGGAGAAGGCTCATGCTGTCCTGCGCCGATGCCATCCTGTCCTCCAGCGCTTCAGGTTCCGTGCCCCTGGCAAGGTGCGGTGTGCTGTACACCCGGCTCGGGATGCCGGAAGAAGCCCGGAGGTGCTTCATGGAAGCGGCGGCGAAGGAGCGCAGCGAACTGAGGAGGGCCGGCTTTTACCGGCGTGCCGCTGAATCCGGAGAAAATGGTTCGGAAGAAGCCCTTTTCATGGAAAGCGTCTGCCTCTATCGGGAGAAACTCGCTCCCAGGCCGGAGCATGTACCCCTGGGTATCCGCAGGGAAGACTTCATGGAGCTCTCACCTGAACTCTCCGCGGGGGTGAAGGCTTTTCGCCGGGGGAAGACCGTACCCCTCGCCGACTTCGCCTCCAGGGGAGAGGAATGCCTTCCACTGGCGCTGGCGGCCATCGGGGAGGAACTGATGGGCAGTGGCTGCACTGATGGGGGCATGAACGCATCAAGGGCTGCTGCGAGCCTGGCCCGGGACCTTTCCATAAGCTGGCTGGAGACCGAAGCCCTGCTGTGCTTCTGCAGGGGCTGCAACCGCACCGGCAGGTTCGGTGAGCTGGAGAAGGCACTTGGGAGGCTTCTGGAGCTTGTCCTGGCTTCCGGTAACGGAGGGAGGCTGGTTGCCGTTTACAACATTTTCGCCAATTCTCTGCTCCTCAGGACCAGGTATCAAGACGCCCTCAGGGTTTACAGCGCATCCCTGAGAACTCTGGGTCATGAAGGAGATCCCCTCCGCTCGGTAATACTGAACAACATGGGCGTGGCCCAGAGAAGGCTTTTCTTGACTGACGATGCCCTTGAGACCATGATGAGGTTCGTAAGAGCCTCCGTCTCCCAGGGATGTCTGGCACAGGCGGCAACCGCCTACGGGAACATGGCAAGATTATTCATCGACCTCTCGAGCTTCGACGCAGCAGGGGACTGCCTCCAGACCATGCTGGAGTTCCGGTCCATGGCCGGTCTTCCCGGCGAGGACGATTCCGTACTGTTCATTGCCTCTCAGATCGCTTTCCATGAAGGAGACACCGATGCGGCGATCGAACTCATGGAGAGGGCCATAGAGATCTCCAGGATATCAGGGGGGCTCAGAAGGGTGTCGCTTAACCTTCTCAAGAAGGGCTCCATGCTGCTCACCTCAGGCAGACTCAGCGAAGCCCTTCCCGTCCTCGAGGACGCGGTGGAGGCCTCGATAGGGTCAAGGTCAATGCTGAACGCCTTCGTCGCCAGGGTCAAGCTCGCCGCCGTACGGTGCCTCATGGGGGAGGATGAGCCATGGAAGCTGCTGGCCATACAGGTTACCGGCAACCCTGACGATACCCACAGAGGAGAGCAGTACTACTACCACTGGAAGGTATCCGGCAGTCCTCAGAGCATGACAGCCGCCGCATGCCTTCTTGGCCGGGGGCTGGCCCCGGGCCTTCACCGGCACTTCTATATGCCTATGCTGAAGGAGATTGCGGAGAACGCCCCCGGTCGTCTTGCAGAAGAATTGTCCCTTGTGCATAATTACCCTTCCCCGGATACGGTGAAAGGTGACAGATGGTAGTGTTTCTGCCCGGTTTCTGGGAGCGGCCCGCCGCTTCCCGGGAGGGCGTTTCCGTGGAATGCGGCGATTATTCACGGGAGGGCATCAGCAGGGCCCTGGCAGCGGGGCACCGAACCTTCCTGATAGGGTCCGATGCCATAGCGATGAAGTCGGGCTGGATGCTTGCCGGCGACCATATCGCGCTGTTCGGTACAGGTGCTCTGGCGGGGCCCAATGACGACAGTATCGGCCCCAGGTTCCCCAATCTCAGGGGAATGTACCTGGTTCCCGGTCAGGGGCATTCCACAGGTGTGGTGATGGGTGTTCCCAGCATCTCCCTTGCCACCGGTGCGGAGCTGAGGGGTTTCCCCTGCGACGCGCTGGTCCCCCGCAGTGTCCTGGATATGGCAGTAGTCGCCGGACACGGAGGTGCCAGGGTGGCGTTGGCCCTCAGGTGCCGGACCCCGGAGGTCCCGGCCTCGAATGACTTTTCTTTCCTGAATCGGATGGTTCAGGAGATCGAAGGAGGTGAGGAGTAGTGAATTACAAAGACACCATAAGGCTTCCAAGGACCAGCTTCTCCATGAAGGGCAACATGATCAGGAGGGAGCCCGAGCTTCTTGAGAAGTGGGAAAAAATGGACATCGAGGGTCTCATATCCCGGGCCAGGAAGGATTCAGACTCCTTCATCCTCCATGATGGCCCTCCATACGCCAACGGCCACGTCCATCTGGGAACCGCTCTCAACAAGATACTGAAGGATTTCATCGTGAAGAGCCATACCATGATGGGGTACTACTCTCCGTTCGTTCCCGGCTGGGATTGTCACGGAATGCCGATAGAACACAAGGTTATGACGGAAGCGGGCAGCGAACGGGCGTCCCTCTCCCGGATGGAGATAAGGAAGAGGTGCAGGGAATACGCGGCCAGGTTCGTGGACGTTCAGCGGGAGGAGTTCAAGAGGCTGGGCGTTTTCGGACGGTGGAACGATCCCTACCTCACCATGAAGAAAACATATGAGGCCGGTATAGTAAGGGCCTTCGGAATGCTGGTAAGGGAAGGATACGTATACCAGGGCCTCAGGCCGATACACTGGTGCACCTCCTGCTCCACCGCCCTGGCTGAAGCAGAGGTGGAGTACGCCGACCATTCCTCCCCCTCGGTTTATGTGGCCTTCCTGCAGAGTGATCCGGAACAATGGGAGAAGGCCGGGGTGCCCCGGGGAACCGAAGTGGTCATATGGACCACCACTCCATGGACCCTCCCGGCCAACATGGCCGTTGCCCTCAATCCAGGGGAGGATTACTCCGTGGTCCTCTGCGGCGAACGGCGGTTCCTCGTGGCCTCAAGGAGGATCAGCGCCTTCCTGGAGGATACAGGCCTTGAGGGAACCCCTGAGAAGGCTGCCGTCCTGAAGGGCAGGGACCTGGAGAACCTGCTCCTCCGCCACCCCGTGGATCCCGCCCGCACCAGCAGGGTCATCCTTGCGGACCATGTGACCATGGAGGACGGTACCGGGTGCGTTCACACAGCTCCCGGCCACGGATCCGAGGACTTCATGGTGGGAAAGGCCTATGACATAGACACATTCTGCCCGGTGGGTCCCGAAGGAAGGTTCACCCTGGAGGGCGGAGAGTACAGCGGAATGCATGTTTTCGATGCCAACCCGGTGATAGTGGAGGACCTGAGGAAGACAGGCCGGCTCCTGGCGGAGAAGACGATAAGGCACAGCTATCCCCACTGCTGGAGGTGCAAGACACCGCTGATCTTCAGGGCCACCGAGCAGTTCTTCCTGAATCTGGATCACAGGGGTCTGAAGAAGAGGGTCCTGGAAATGGTGGACGACATAGAGTGGCACCCGGGGTGGGGTTACGAGAGAATGCGGAACATGATGTCCGTCAGACCGGACTGGTGCCTCTCCAGGCAGAGATCATGGGGAGTCGCCCTTCCGGTCCTCAAATGTCCCGACTGCGGCGAAGCCGTCATGGACGCGGATCTCATAGACCTGGTGGCGGACAGGATCACTGAAGAGGGCGCCGACGCCTGGTTCCGCATGAGCCCGGAAGAGATCTTCGCACTGGCGGGCAGGAAGCCGGTTTGCAGCCTGTGCGGAGGGGAGAACCTCCAGAGGGTGGATGACATCCTCGACGTCTGGTTCGACAGTTCCCTCAGCCACTGGAATGTGCTTACCGACGAATACGGTCTCACAAGGCCCGCCGCAGTCTATCTGGAAGCCACCGACCAGCACAGGGGCTGGTTCGGGGTCAGCCTGATAACCGCGAATGCCCTCGAGACACCCAGACCGGCGGATCACATAATCACCCACGGTCTGATACAGGACAAAAAGGGCAAGAAGATGAG
>DAINQE010000035.1:22382-25875 GCA_036743055.1 Candidatus Sabulitectum sp.
CGGATCACATAATCACCCACGGTCTGATACAGGACAAAAAGGGCAAGAAGATGAGTAAGTCTCTGGGGAACGTCATCTCTCCGTTGAAGATCATAGAGTCCAACGGCGCTGACATACTCAGGCTCTGGTTCGCGGGAATAGATTACACCGCGGATTTCAGGGCGGATCTGGGCCAGCTCGATGACTGCAGGGAAGCCTACAGGAAGATAAGGAATACCATGCGGTTCATGCTGGGGAACCTGGAGGACTGCAAAGGGGAGCTTCCTCCCTCCGATACCCTCCAGGGACTCGACAGATACATGTGGCTCAGGGTGAGGAAGCTCATCTCGTTTTGCGTGGAAGAGTATTCCAGGTTCCAGTTCCACAGGGTTTACAGGGAGCTGAGAAACTTCTTCGTGATAGAGCTTTCCGGCCTTTACCTGGATGTGAGGAAGGACCGGCTGTACTGCGACTCCGAGGACAGTTCAGGGAGAAAGGCAACCGTGGAGCTTCTGGGCTGGATGACGGTGAGCCTCACGGAACTGCTGGCTCCCCTGATCCCCTTCACGGCGGAGGATATCTGGGAGAATCTCCCGGAGACGCTCAGAACCTCTCCCAGCGTTCACCTGGAAACCTTTCCGGTGGATGCTGCGCTGAACCCGGAAGAGGCGGAAGAGCTCAGGAGATGGGATCCCTATCTGGAGATCAGGAGAACGGTACTGAAACAACTCGAGGAGATGAGGGCCTCAGGGGCCATAGGCGGAGGGCTGGATGCGCATGTTTACCTTACCCTTCCGGATGAAATGCAGGAAAGCGCCAGGGGAGAAGACTGGGCGGACTTCCTGATCGTGTCCAGGGCCCTTGTCAGCCAGGGTGAGACACCTGAGACCAGCGCGGTGACCGCCGAAGGGGAGAAGTGCCAGAGGTGCTGGAAGATCACCCCGGAGGTGGGTACTCATCCCTTTGCCGGCGATCTCTGCCAGAGGTGCGGAAAGGTCCTCCAGTCCATTGAAGGGTAACGCCAGGGCCGCCTCGTTCTTCCTGTCAGCGGGGGTGCTGGCAGCGGACCAGATCACCAAGGCCGCCGCCAGGAGCGCTCTCATGAAGGGCATTCCCCACGAAGTGGCGGGGGAGTTCATCAGGCTCACATTGAGATACAACTACGGAGCCGCCTTCAGCCTGGGCTGGGGGGGGCCGGTACTCCTGACGGTGTTCACGGCCCTGGCCTGTGTACTGCTGATCAGGTACATTGTGAAATCCCCTCTTCCCGCCGGTGTTCCATGGCTGGGAGTGATCCTTGGAGGCGCCCTGGGCAATCTCCTGGACAGGATAATGATGGGGAAGGTAACCGATTTCCTTGACGTGGGCGCGTCCGGCTGGAGATGGCCGACATTCAACGTGGCGGACATCGCCATAGTAATCGGGGGCATCGCCGTATTCCTGGTGTTCAGGAAGGCAAGACGGCTCGAGGTCTCATCGGAGGAAGAGGAATGAGAAATCAGGGCAGGATCGTTGTTGCCATCGGCGGCAATTCCCTCATCAACCCTGGAAGCAGGATGGGCAACAGGGAAACCCACGAAGTGGCCAGGGAGGTCTGCGAGGAACTCGCCGAGATCGCCGGGATGTTCGGAAGCCTTGTGGTCACCCACGGCAACGGTCCCCAGGTTGGCTACGAACTCATAAGGAACGCCCAGGCCGCATCCGTCATCCCACCCGACGGCATGGACGTCAACGTGGCTGCCACCCAGGGCATTATCGGCTACTTCCTTCAGCAGGTCCTGGGGGACGTTCTGGAGGAGAGGGGGAAGGACATCCCCGTATCAAGCGTTATTACCCAGGTTCAGGTCAAGCCAGACGATCCCGGATTCCAGAACCCGACCAAACCTGTGGGTCCTTTTTACACAAAGGAAGAGGCCGATGAGAAGGTAAGGGAGAAGGGCTGGATAATGAGGGAGGACGCCGGGAGGGGCTGGCGCAGAGTCGTACCCTCACCGATCCCGAAGAAGATTGTGGAGATCGACTGCATCAACGCCCTCGTTGAAGCAGGACAGATAGTCATCGCCTGCGGCGGGGGCGGCGTTCCCGTTGTCCGCGAGGGCAAGAAGATCAGGGGAGTGGCCGCGGTGATCGACAAGGATCACGCCACCGCCCTGCTTGCCACTAAGCTCAACGCTCCCACTTTCGTGATATCCACAGGCGTACCTGAGGTCTACGTCAACTTCGGCAAGCCGGATCAGAAAGCCCTCAGGGAGATCACCGCTTCACAGGCCCAGGAGTACATGGATCAGGGCCATTTCGCCTCCGGCTCCATGATGCCCAAGATCAAGGCGGCGCTGGGGTTCCTGGAGCACGGCGGTTCCAGGGTGGTGATCTCCAGCCCGGGACATCTCATAAGCGCTTTGAGGGGAGAGGCTGGAACCACCATCCTGGCGGACTAGGTTCTTAATACGGAACACATGAGCCCGACTTGACATCAGTGCGGGCCTTTGGATATTGTTCGCCGGCAGCGAAGACATCATTGATCAGTATCGGTGGGCGATTAGCTCAGTTGGTTAGAGTGCTTGCTTGACATGCAAGAGGTCACTGGTTCGATTCCAGTATCGCCCACCATAATTATTTCAGGAATTTTCCACCGGGAGGAGGTTGAGCGAAATGATGCGCATATGGTTCCCAGACAACAGTTCAACGGAAATCTCCCCCGGCACTACCGGTCTGGAAGTGGCGTCTTCCATCTCCCGCAGCCTTGCGAAAAAAGCAGTAGCCGTTCAGCTGGATGACCGTCTGCTCGACATAGCAGCGCCTGTCCCCGGGGAGGGCCGCATCAGATTGATCACCCCCGATGACCCGGAAGCCCTGGACATTCTGAGGCACAGCTGCGCCCACCTGCTTGCGGCGGCGGTACTGGAGCTTTATCCCGAAGCGAAGTTCGGGATAGGCCCTTCCATAGAGGACGGTTTCTATTATGACATGGTCATACCCGGGTTTTCCGGGGAGGGCGACCTTCCGGCCTTGAAGAAGGAGATGAAGCGCCTGGTAAAGGCCAACCTGCCCTTTGAAAGACGGGAACTGTCATACGAGGAGGCCGTTGAGCTCTTCTCTTCACGGGGAGAGAGGTTCAAACTGGAGCTGCTCGCGGAGATTCAGGACAGAAAAGAGATCATCTCAGTTTATTCCCTTGGAAGGTTTACTGATCTCTGCCGGGGTCCCCACGTTCCATCCACGAAGTTCCTGGGCGCATTCGAACTCCTAAGTGTCGCAGGGGCCTACTGGCGGGGTGACGAGAACAACGAGATGCTCACCAGGGTTTACGGAACCGTTTTTCCTGATCAGAAGGACCTGGATGAGCACCTCAATCTCCTGGAAGAGGCGAAGAAACGGGACCACAGGAAGCTGGGAAGGGAACTGGACCTTTACAATGCCAGCGGAATGGGCGGCCCGGGTTTCGTATACTGGCTTCCCAACGGCACCATTGTGAAGGAGAACCTGGAGCAGCTCTGGAAGGACGCCCACAGGG
>DAINQE010000036.1:0-23672 GCA_036743055.1 Candidatus Sabulitectum sp.
GAAAGAAGGACTAGAAGGAATACTGTTCTGCTCATTTCAAGCCTTCTCTCTCTATTCGGTCAATCTTACCCAGCCTATCCTGATATCCGTGGGCAGATTGGTCCCGGTGAACTCGATCCAGATAGACGATATCATTCCTGTCCAGTCATTGCTCAGGCTCGACAGATCTACAGGATCGGTCCTGTCCGCAGGAGAGCTAATCGACTCTCCTGTATTCACATAATACCCGTTGCCGTACCTGTCCGTCCAGTGCACCCTTATGCTTGCTGCGGCACCTGATGAGTATCCGTACATGCTGAACTTGCTGTACAGGTCGGCTCCATAAAGTTCTCTCTTTCTGAACCAACGTTCAGGTACAGCCCGTCACTTAGGACACAGTATGCAGCCCATTGGGTATCAGACGTGGTATATATACATGTACTTTTGAGGTGTTCTGTTATTGTCTCAGTCTGGGGAATCCATGAATCTTCTACGAATGGCACTGAGTTACCTGAATCCCTATCAGCCTTCCTATCTGATTCTCTTTGTGACTGCAAGATGCAATGCCAACTGCAGCTTCTGCTTTTATGGAAAGGAGGTTCAGGCCAGTCACGGGAAGGCTGACGAACTAACCTTGGACGAATATCGGGAGATTTCCCGGAGAGCCGGCAATATTCCTTATCTGCTTGTTTCCGGAGGAGAACCCGTTCTCAGAGATGATCTGTTCGATATCATCTCATTGTTCATAAAGAACTGCCACTGCAGTTTCGTTACCGTGCCCTCTAACGGTCTCTCCCCCGAAAGGACAGAAACCCTTTTCAAAAGACTGGCCGATACCTATCCCGGCTGTCATTTCAGGGCTTCTATCAGCGTGGATTACTGTGGAGAGAAGCACGATGAAATGAGGGGAGTCCCTGGTTGTCTCGAGAGGCTGCAGGAAACCGCTCGGCGTGTTTCTGAACTTAAACGCACCAGATCGAACATTACACTTGATGCGGTATCCGTATATCTCAATGATTCAAGTCAGGACCATGAAAACCTGAGAAAATGGGTTAGAGAAATGATCGACCCAGACAATCACGAGCTGCACATTTTGCGTCCGGAATGGCCTCAGCCTGTTGTGAAGGGTCTTGATCCCCACAGCTTCATTAAAGAGGTTTCCATCTACCGTCAGAGCAGTACCGGGAAGGAGAGCAGATATCTCAGTTCTTTTTTCCGCGGATTGAACGTTCTTTACATCAAGGGAATGGAAACCGTGATGAAGGGTGAGGTTCTCGCAAAGTGCACGGCAGGAAGGAAATTCACCGTTATTACCGAAACCGGCAAGGTAAGGCTATGTGAATGCAGGGGAAAGGTGCTGGGGGATCTGAGAAAAACCGATTACGATCTGAAGAAGGTTCTTAAGGGTTCCAGGAGCTATCTCAAGGAGGTCAACAGGACCGGGTGTACCTGCACCTGGGAATGCGCTGTATCCTGCAATATTGTATGCAACCCGAAGTTCTTCCCTGCCCTTGGTCTGGAAACCGTCAGGATGTTGTTCAAGTCCCGAAAGCAGCCAAAATGAAAACGGCTTTTCTACGCACTCCCATTGTCAATCTGAAGAACAGTCCATTCGGATCCACGCCGGGAATACCTGCTAATCTTCCTTATCTCTGTGGTGTTCTCCTCCGAGAAGGGCACACAGTTACCATCGTTGATGGTTACGGTCTTGCTCCCCACCGGTTTACTCCCTATCTGGACAAGTTCGAGGCCCGGGGTCTGCTTCCTGATGAAATAGTCGCAGCTATTCCAGAGGATGTGGAGCTGATAGGAGTATCCGTGCACTGCACCCTGGAACACGGCATGGCAATCAGCCTTGTGAAGGAATCAAAGAAGAGATTTCCGGGGGTTCCGCTAGTTGTGGGGGGTTATCACACCACCTTTTGCGTGGAGCCATTCATTGAAGCTGGAGCGGATTATGTGCTTCAGGGCGAGGGAGAGAAAAGGCTTCCAATGCTGATGAATATGCTGGAGAGTGGAAAACCATTTACCATGGATGGTATATACTCAGCAGAAATGAGCTCAGAGAGAGAACCATCTGTCTGTCCCATTGAGGATCTCCCTTTTGGTTTTTTCGATCCTCTACCACTTGAAGAATACTGGAAGCTGAGGTATGCGCACGGGCCCGTGCGTAACGGGAAATACATCAGCATGTTTACAAGCAGGGGTTGTCCATATGCCTGCGCTTTCTGTCAGACTCCCAAAATGTGGGGCGGGCACTGGATGGCTAAATCCCCGGAACGCATCGTGGATGAGATGGATGCCTACCACGAGAAATACGGTGTTACGGATTTTCACATCCAGGACGAGAACTTTGCTCTCTCTAAGAAGCGGACCAGAGCCTTCGCCAGGGAACTCCTGCACAGAGGGCGTAACTATACTTATTGCTTTCCTTCCGGTATCAAGGTTGAGACAGTAGGCAGAGAGGAACTTGAGCTCCTCTACGCATCCGGATGCAGATACTTCTCCCTTTCTCCGGAATCAGGCTCAAAGAAGGTTCTCAAGCTCATGAACAAACCTGTGGATCTGAGTTATGTAGAGGAAGTAGTGAAGTGGTGTCACAAAATAGGCATAAGAGTGAACTGCAATTTCGTTCTTGGCTTTCCCGGGGAGGAAAAGGCTGACAGGGTTCTTACTTACAGATTCATAAGGAAACTTACCCTTCTTGGAATGGATGAGGTAACAGCCTTCATGCTCACCCCGCTTCCCCACACCCAGGTGGCGGACTTGAAACCCGACGACATTGAGTACGAGGACATCAACTTTTCTCCCACATGGAGAAGTAATTATCGTCTTATAACCTGGGCAAGGTTGTGGATATACTTTAATTTTGCAGCTATCAAGCTGTTAAGTCACCCCATGAAGGTTGTCGGAAATGTTGTTTCAGTCTTAAAACGACGATTCCAGATGAAAAGCGACATGACTGTATACAGGTTTGCAATGGACCTTATTGACAGGCATTTCCGTAAAAGAAAGATAACCAACCTGCGAGTTATCAGGTGGTACTCTCCAGAATAGATTCTGTTTCCCCGAGCGTAAGCCTTTTTCCGCAGCAGGAGCGACTCCCTCCAATGGGATGATGCTTCGCTGGAGTTCAAACAAACGGATGAACAGGGGTCAGGCGGACCATGCTTTTACTGTCATGCACAGAGTTCCTTTACCGGATGTAACCAAGATCGTTGAGCTCCTGTCTTACTTCGTCATCTATGAGTGTTTCCGGATTACCTCTGGGAGGAGTGTACCAGTAGAATTCAGCTGTGCTGACGAGTGTTCTCAGAACTGGAAGAGAATGGGTTTCTCCTGGGTCGTTCGCCAAATCGAACTGCATGCCCGTTTCGCTGTGAATCCCCCAGATCAGCTTCTGCCTGTCCTTTAGAACGGCCACTTGCGAGTACTCTAGAAGGTTGTCTGATCTTATACCGCTGGAAGGGATGACTCTAGCCGAGCTGTAATCCCCCGAAAACAGATCGATTCCGTCCAGGGAATCTGGAATGGATAACTCTGTCTGACCGATTATCGTGGGGAAGAGATCAAACAGACCGCAGGGGATGTCCTCTCTCTCACCTGCGGGAACACCAGGACCTGCAATGATAAGAGGTACATGCAACTGCTCCTGAAAGAGGGTTTTACCGTGGGAGACGCCACCGTGCTCGAGGAACTCTTCACCGTGATCAGCTGTAATGATGATCAGAGTATTGTCGCTGACTCCAAGTGTTCTCAGTTCACTGAACAACCGGCCCAGTTCATGGTCTACATATGATATGCTGCCGTCGTAACGGGCTATGAAGAAATCCCTGTCTTCGGGGTTAAGTACCTCGTCTCCCTCTCCCAGAGCCCAGTCGCATCCTGTTTCTCTTGTTTGATCAGTGAAGTAGTTGGCGAAAGGATCTGGGGGATCGTAAGGGGCGTGAACGTCCCACAGGTGTATGAACATGAAAAAGGGAGCCTGCTCCCCCTCTGACCGGGAGTTGAGTTCTTCCCCTAGCCAGCTGATTGCTCTGTTCACTGTGGAGGCGGCCTGCAAGCCGTTCTCGGTATCAAAGATGAAATGATCGAACCCTGCATTGAACCCGAAGGGCTCGGTAAGGAACCTGACATTCACGAAACCTGCAGTTCTGTATCCGTTGTCGTGCAGCAATACTGGCAGGCTGGCAAGCGAAGGGTCCAGCTTGTGCTCATGCCCATCTGAAAGAGTTGTGCCGTGATTCCTGACTGTTAGGCCTGTGAACATTGTCGCGTGTGAAGGAAGAGTCCAGGGTGCCTGTGCCTGACAGAGTTCAAACAGAACCCCATTGGATGCCAGGCTGTCAATGATCGGCGAAGTGCGTCTTTCATATCCGTAACAGCTCAGATGGTCTGCCCTCAGGGTATCGATACTTACCAGAATTATGTTCGGCAGGCGTGATGAACACCCTGAGATCAGAAGAGCGAGAAATCCAGTAAGAAGAAGGATCTTTTTCATTGCAGCCCTTTCAAGAGCACTTGATTGAAGGTTTGCTAACGGCGTGCCGCCGTAGAATGGTGCAAAATGGTTTGGGGTGCAAGTTCCTTCCGAAAAATTAAGAATTGACCAGAACACATCAATTAAGAAAGAAATCTGCACCAGTGGCTAAGATACTCATGAACTGGCAGATAGCACAGAGGACACTTGATCACTTTCGGAACCAGCAGGGCGGGGAGCTCCTCCAGAGCGTTCTCAAGGACGGAATGCGCAAAGTGTGACCGAGATTATTCGCAGTTGATACCGGCAGCTGACAGAACCCGATGGACGGTGCAAGGGCTTGTTGAGTTTACTGCCAAAGGTAAGGTACCCTTCTCCGAATCCCGGCAGGCTCCTGCTCATCGGTCGAATGGGAAACGGAGAATCTCCCCCGTTTCATCGGAGGAGACAAGCATTGAGCCATCGGGCAGGAAGATGATGTCCTCTATGGATGACCCCACTTCGATGCAGATCATAACTTCTCCATTCCGGTCCACCGCAACCACCTGCCCGGTGCTTTCCGAAGCGACCATCAGCGTTTCGCCGTCCGGCGAGAAGCGCAGCCCCTCCGCCGAAGCTATTCCCGCAGCGTAGGGGAGCCAGTTGCCTGTGGATGGATCTACCTGGATTACGCTTACGAACCGGCTGACGAGAGGGGTTTCGATGCAGGAGTAAAGCATCAGATCGGGGCCCTGGATTATGCCCGAGAGCATGAATCCCACTGGCAGTGTAAGCACTGTGTCCGGCCCCTGCGGGTCCCATGCGCATATGCCGGAGGGCCCTCCGTGACGGGCCCATGTGTAGTAGACGGTTCCGTCGCTCCCAACGGTCACCCCCTCGGGATTGGGGATGCCCTCCTGAAGAACGCCCTTTGCAGATGAGATCAGCCTTCCCTGTGGAACATCTTCGACTACGAGTATCCCGAAGGATGGATCCCATGCGATGCCCTCGGGGGAGGAGAGGTGGTCAAGCACCGTGAACCTGGTGCCGCCGGGGGAAAGCCCGGAGACCCTGCCGGCGGTCTCCTCGGCAACATACACGGTTCCTTCGGGGAAGAAGGCCAGGCCGTCGGGGCTGTGGAGATCCTCCGCGAAGACATCACCGCTGGACAATGTGACGAAAAGAGCAAGGATGAGATTCATCTAGACGCTCAGTTCCTGCTCTATCCTGTCCACCATCAGGGAGAGGGAAAGGTCTTCGCCGCTTATCTTTTTGAAGAGCTCCGGGAAGGTGTACCTGCCCGAGGGGGCGATAACTTCTTCCCTGAGGAAATCACCGAACTCGGCCGGTTTCTCGGTGAGGTCGCTTATGCCCTCCCGCTTGAGGAACACCGTTTCCAGCATGTCGCACATCAGGTCACCCAGGAGGTAGTTGTGAAGGTAGACCGGGTGGGTTGTGTGATGGATGGTGTTGGCCCATACAGGCCTGTGGGCATAGGGCGCTGTGCCGAAGAGATCTTCTTCCGTTTTCCAGCGCAGATCCTCGATCTCTTTGAGGGAAGTTGGGTTTTCAGTGTGCAGCCCTGCGTCGAAGAGGATCCTGCCAACATTCAGGAGCTGGCCTGCTCTGGCCCAGGTGTCCAGTTTCCGAAAGCTTTTCCTTGCTCTTTCCAGGGTTTCTTCACTGAAGAACCGACTATAGAATACCTCCCTGGTCCTGAAGGATCCGAAGAGGTTGGCAATACCTTCGCTGGTTATACCGCTGATACCCATGTTGAGCACCGTTTCGTCGGGGCTTGATGTGAAGGAATGGACTCCGTGTCCGGTCTCATGGAGAAGCACCCTGAACTCGTTGAACCTGTTGCTTACGTTCGCAAGGATCCTGGAATCCGCCCCGGTCTCTATGGGAAAATTGTAGCCCCATTCGGATTTGTGCTTCCTGGGGAAGATATCATAGGTGATGTTCATGGAACGGACGTCGAAGCCGAACATGTTGAAGAGATCCGCTATAGGATCCAGGAAGCCGCTCATATCCACTTCCTGATGAAGCTGTGGCGCTATTGCCGAGGCAATGTAGGCCTCGTCCCAGGGCATGACCTCGTCTGACCCTGTGAACTCACGGGCGAACTCCGCCCTGGTGTTCATCATGGCGGGTACGGCCCGTTTTACTTCAGCAGGCCAGGACTTGAACAACTCTGGCTCGAGCTCCTGTTCTTCCAGACTATGAGCAACGAAGTTCTCCCTTCCCATGCCTTCAGCGTATTCCCTTCTCATCTGGAGAAGGTCCAGGAACCCGTTTTCGATAAGGGGTTCCGCAACGCTGGTCCTGGAAAGGAAGGCCTTCCTCCTCAGTTCCCTGTCGGTGCTTTCGGAGAGTATCCTGCCGATCTCCGGACCGCTCTTCTCGACACCGTCCACCTTGAACCGATGGGTGTTCAGCACCGCTGAGAGCCTGGAGGTGAGCTTCTGCATATCGGAGGCGAGTACTGTCATTTCATTGGATAAATGAAAGGGTCTGAAGGCTTTTCGGAGTATCTCGGCCTTCCTGGCCTCCACGGGATCGGAAGGGTTAATCCCCGCATCGACTATGGTGCTCCAGCGGGTCTCGTCCCTTAGGAACTCAACTATTCCGGCGTAGGCTTCGTTGATGCCGAAGTCGAACCCGGTTGTGTATTTCGTCCAGTTGAGCCTGCTGTAATCCCTTCGCTTCTGGGAAAGTTCATTGCCTATGCTGTCCAGTTTTGAGGGTAAAGCCTTCATTGGTTCTCCCGTCGCTCTGTTGTGCAGGTGTTGGTGAAGCTATAATAATACTCTTCAAAGGAAGAGGTGCCATGACGGGGATCCCTGCGCCAAGGCTTGAAGAACTGCTGGAAAACCTCAGCAGAAAGGATACGGCCCCTATCCATGAATGGATCCAGGATTACGAAGAAGCCATAAGGCTGGCCACTTATTCCGGGCAGAGCGATACTGTCTCATTTCTTATCGACGGGTACATGAACAGTTTTCACCATCCAGTGCCGTTGGAGGTGAGATTCTACTGCGTTTTCTATGAAGCCGTCAAACACTGGAGGGCAGGCAGGTTCCTGGAGGCCAGGAGCAGGTACTCCACCGCAAGGGAGATCGCCCTTTCAGGGGGAGACGAACTGGGTGCTGCACGCTGCCTCATGGCCTCGGGGGTTACCCTCTGGGCCGAGGGTGACTATAGAAGCGCTCTTCCAGTTCTGGAGGAAGCGGAGGAGGTACTCAGGCAGGTTCGGGACATCACCCTTTCCAACTGCCTGAACTGGCTGGGAGTGGTCTGCGGCAATCTTGAGCTTCTCTCCAGGGCCTGGAAGTACTACAGGGAGGCACTGGAACTGAACAGGGAGCTGGGTCTGACCCAGAGCCAGGCCTTCCTGCTGTGCAATATGGGCCTGCTGTGCCAGCAGATGGGGCTTTATGACCAGGCTGAAGAGAGCTACAGGGAATCGCTGGAGCTGCAGAAACAGTGCGGGAACAGGTATGGATATGCAGACAGCCTGGCCAACCTGGGCATGCTGGTTCTGAAGAAGCACCGGAAGCCTGAAGACGCTTTCAAGATGCTTCTGGAAGCAGCGGAGATGCAGCTGGAGAACGATGATATCAACAAGGCCGGCCTTGTACTCGCCAATGCCGCAGCGGCCTGCTGCTCCGACGGCGATGATCCCAGGGGTATGGAACTTTTTGACAGGGCTGAGGAATTGGTCTTCTCAACGAAGCACGGAGACTCCCAGGTGGAGTTCCTGGGACTGAAGGCGGAAGCGTGCATTTCCCGGGGTGACTACGATACGGCGGAGGAGCTCTGCGACAGGGCTATGGCGATTCGCGGGGAGATGCTGCCCGGGAAGCCGGACAAGCTTCTGCTTCGGGTACAGGCCGACCTTCACCGCCGCAAGGGGAATTTTCAGCGGGCATACGATCTCCTTCAGGAGAGTATCCTGGTGGACGAAGAGGTGGAGAGGGTAAGGTCCGAGGCCCTGCAGAGCGTTATTCAAGTCATAGGCGATGCCGCCAGGAAGAACAGGGACATACAGGAAGCCAGGCATCAGGCGGCTCTCCTTGAGGAGCGGAACACCCTGCTTACAGCCAACGAAGAGAGGTTCAGGGCTTTCCTTCACGCACTTGCTGGAATGGGAATAATGGCACTTGATCAGGAGGGCAGGATCACCTTCTGGAACAGGACATGCGGCGAGATATACGGATACTGTTCCCATGAGGTATCAGGACGGGCCGTCTCCGATCTCCTCATTCCCATCGTACCTGGAAACGACACCTGCAGTCTGATGGAGATGTGCCTTCAGGGAGAGGATTTCGAGGCCGCCTTCAGGACAGCCGACGGATCCTTGCGTGAGGTTAGCGTCACCCCTGTTCTCCTTTCCTCAGGGGAGCTGTTCCTCGTTCAGGTGGACCTCACCGAGCAGAGAAGGGCTGAGGCCAGGAAGAACCTGATAGAGAATCAGATGAGAAGGGCGCAGAAACTGGAGGCCCTGGGAACGCTTGCAGGGGGCATCGCCCATGATTTTAACAACCTCCTGCAGGGCATTCTCGGGAACGCTTCGCTGCTCTGCTCCTCTCTTGTTCCTGGCACCAGGGAGTCCGTCAGCGCCGGGATGATAAGGACTGCAGCGGAAAGGTCAGCGGAACTCTGCGCCCAGATGCTGGACTACGCCGGGATCGGCCCCATGGGACTGGAACCCCTTGACATCGAAGCGCTGGTCTCCGAGCTGACTCCTCTTCTCAGAACGAGCCTTCCCGGGGGAGCCAGTCTTGAGGTGGAGCGCCTGGGAGACCTGCCTCCGGTGAAGGGGAACGCCTCCCAGATCCGACAGATAATAATGAACCTTGCCGTCAACGGCGCAGAAGCCATCCAGGGGCAGGGCAGGGTGATAATCAGGACCGGGCAGAGGACGATGGATCGGTGTGACTTCGCCGACAGCCTGATAGAGGATTCCCCTGAGTCCGGGGAGTTCGTCTTCCTCCAGGTGGAGGACCAGGGCACTGGGATACCTTCGGACACCATGACCAGGATATTCGATCCCTTCTTCTCCACCAAGCGAACGGGGAGGGGTCTTGGTCTTGCGGCGGTCCTGGGGATAGTGCGTGGTCATTCCGGAGGGTTAACGGTTGATTCTGAACCAGGGAAGGGTTCTGTGTTCACCGTGTATCTGCCCACAGAGGATGGAGCTGTCTCACCTGATCCTCCCGACGAAGGAGAAATAGTCTCCGGGGATCTCACGGGAACCAGGATAATGGTGGTGGACGACGAGGAGATAGTAAGGGAAACCGTCTGCGCAATCCTCGAATCCGCCGGGAGCAGGCCCCTGCCGCTGCCGGGGGGAGCGGAGGCCCTGGCTGCCATTCAATCTGGACAGGAGCCCTTCGACATGATGGTTCTGGACCTTACGATGCCGGGCCTGAGCGGCGTGGACGTTTTCAATGCCATGCAGGAGATGGATGTTCAACTGCCTGTACTGATCATCAGTGGCTACAGCAGGGAGAAACTCTCCTCACTTTTCGCCGGGCACAGCCCGGGAGGGTTCCTCCAGAAGCCCTTCAAGCCGGAGGATCTGGTGGGACGCATACTCTCTATTCTGAACTGATACCTGGAACCCTTCCCACCCACCGGAGTATTTTCAAAAGAACGGAAAAGGAAAGGAGGACTGCATGGGCAGGATAGCTGCCGGTTTCTCTGCTACGGCGGTGCTGTTCGCGGCGCTGGGCTATGCCTACGCCGAAGAAACGGTTGCGCCCTCCGCCGGCGATCCGGTTCAGACCACCGTTGTGGTGGACCCCAGGGGCATGAGCGACCTCTTCGCGGACATCTCACGGAGGGTGGGCCCCAGCGTGGTTACCATAACATCGAAGACCACCGTGACCGCACCGTCGATGCCCCCTATTCCATGGGGCTTCGGATACGGATTCCCCGGTCAGGGCGGTACAAGGGAGTACACCCGGGAAGGTCTGGGGAGCGGTGTGATAATACGGTCCGACGGGCTGATAGTTACAAACAACCATGTGGCCGGTGAAGCCGATGAACTGATGGTGATCCTCTCAGACGGGGAAGAGGTTAACGCGAAACTGGTGGGGGCAGACCCCAGAAGCGACCTCGCGCTGATACAGATAGAGTACGAGGAGGAGCTTCCGGCGATAGTCATGGGGAACAGCGACGACCTGCGGGTCGGAGAATGGGTGCTGGCAATAGGTTCTCCCTTCGCCCTGAGTCAGACGGTCACCCAGGGAATAGTCAGTTTCCTGGGTCGTGAAGGGGTCGGCCTTGCCGACTACGAGAGCTACATACAGACCGATGCTGCGATCAATCCCGGGAACAGCGGCGGAGCCCTTGTGAACCTCGACGGGGAGCTGGTGGGAGTGAACACCGCCATTGCTTCAAGATCCGGAGGCTACCAGGGAATAGGCTTCGCGATACCAGTCAGCACAGTCAGGGACGTTGTCGACGACATAATGGAGTACGGCGAGGTGAGAAGGGGATGGCTCGGGGTAGGCATACAGGAGGTAAGCGCCGAACTGGCGGAACAGTTCGACCTTGAAAGCGCCTCGGGTGTGCTTCTCTCCGATATCCTCCCGGATTCCCCCGCCGAGGAAGCAGGGCTGCGCAGGGGAGACGTTATAACGGAAATTGACGGAACCCCTTTCGGTTCCCTTCAGGACTTCAGGAACAGGATAGCCGCCATCGATCCGGGTACTGAGACCAGGCTCACAGTGATCCGCGACGGTGACCAGAGAAGGGTCACGGTAATGCTGGGCTCCCGGGAGGAGGATCCTGAAACCGTTGCGACGAACCTGGCGGACGAATACGGCTGGCAGCTCTCGGAACTCACCGAGGAAATCGCCTCCAGGCTTGGAGCCGAGGATGTGGCAGGGGTACTCGTTTCCGGGGTGTACCCGGGAAGCCCCGCCGCCGCGGCGGGTATCCAGGCGGGTGACATCATAATCGAGGTGAACAGGAAACAGGTGACCAGGGTATCCGAGGTGAGCGAAGAGCTTTCGGGCACTGTGGGCGATGCGCTGCTTCTTGTCTGGCGAAGGGGGAGGACCATCTTCCTGGTAATCTGACCCCTTAGCCTCTTTTTGGCCGGGGACTTATCTTTCAGGAAAGCAGTAACTGAAGGGTGGAATCCATGCCGAAGACGAATAGCGAAGAAAAGCCGGCTAAGGAAGAGAAGGACAAGTTCGAGCTTCCAGGCCTGGAACCGGTGGAGCGTTACCACGAAATGGAACTCGGAGGCCAGGTAAGGAAGTACATGAGCCGGGCCGGAGTCCTTCCCCTGAAGGATGACAAGGGGGAGATAGAAGCTGAGATATTCTTCACCGCATATGAGCTTGGGGGCGAAACACCGCCGGCGGACAGACCTCTGACATTCGTCTTTAACGGAGGGCCGGGATCTTCCTCGGTATGGCTTCACATGGGAGCATTAGGTCCGAAAAGGGTGGTGATGGAGCCGGAGGGCTGGATGCCCCGTCCGCCCTTCCGCCTTGAGGATAACCAGCACACATGGCTTGACCGCACCGACCTGGTGTTCATCGACCCGGTGGAGACCGGTTACAGCAGGTGCGCCGATGAGGAGGCCATTGAAAAATACTGGGGTTACAAGGGAGACCTGGAATCGGTGGGAAGGTTCATCCGCCAGTATCTTTCCCGATACGAAAGATGGGATTCCCCCCTCTTCCTTGCCGGGGAGAGCTACGGCACCACCAGGGCAGCCGGCCTGGCCGGGGATCTTTTCTTCAAGGGGTTAGCTTTCAACGGCATAGTGCTTATCTCCACCGCCGTGGATCTTCAGCCTATCCGTTTCACGGAGGGGGATGACCTGCCCTGCCAGCTCTTCGTTCCCACCTACACCGCTGCGGCATGGTATCACAAGCGGCTTCCGGAGGAGCTTCAGAAGAGAAGCCTGAAGGACCTTCTCGACGAGGTCGCCGCCTGGTCAGAAAGCGATCTGACCGTTGCCCTCATGAAGGGGGACAGGCTCTCCGGGGAAGATCTGGAGAGAACCGCGGCGAGGCTTGCATGGTATACCGGCCTTGATCTCGACTACGTGAAGGGATCCAACCTGAGGATCAACATCCACAGGTTCTGCAGGGAACTCCTCAGGGACCAGAGACGAAGCGTTGGAAGGCTGGACGCCAGGTTTACCGGAATAGAGCCCGACCAGATAAGGGAGTACCCCCAGGGTGATCCTTCCATGGCGGCGATAATGCCCGCCTACACATCCCTGCTGAATTCCTACGCCGTGGGTGAACTGGGGGTGGAGACCCATATCCCCTACAGGATAATGCACCACTTCGAGAACAGGAAATGGAAGTGGGAGAACGGCGAGTTACCCAGGACAGGGGAGATCCTGAGGTTCGCAATGGCGAAGAACCCCTACATGAAGGTTCTGGTTGCCCAGGGATACTACGACCTTGCCACGCCGCACTTCGCCACGGAGTACATGATCTCGCACATGAACATGGACCCGGAGGTAAGGAAGAACCTCTGGATCCGTTACTACGAGGCCGGCCACATGTTCTACCTGGACACTGGATGTCTCAGGGCCTTCAGGGAGGACACGGAAGACTTCTTCAGACGGGCATGTCCCTGCTGATAAGGTCGGCTGATATCCTGGCGGACTCATAGATGGTGGGGAGCCCTGAACCGGGGTGGGTTCCTCCGCCCACCAGATAGCAGCCCTTCACCTCCTCGAACCTGTTGTGGGGCCTGAAGTACAGCATCTGCATGATGTTGTGTCCGAGGTTGAACGTGGCGCCATGGTGTATTGCCCTCTGGTCCCTCCACTCTTCAGGGGTTATCACCTTCTCGTACTCGATCCTGTCGTCCAGGTTCTTGAATGAAGTCCTCTCCTGGATACGCTGAAGGACCCTGGAACGGAACTCGCTTACGGTATCCCGGTTCCAGCTGATAGGTGCCCTGGTGTTGGGAACGGGCACCAGGACGTAAAGAGCGGTCTTTCCCTCAGGGGCAAGTGTAGGGTCGGTAACCCGGGCGTTCCGGACATAAACGGAAACATCGTCGGACAGGACCCTTTCCCCCATTATCTCGGTGATGTTCCGCCTGTAGTCGTTGGCCAGGATGATCTGATGGTGCGGTTCGTCCCAGGTTCCGTCAAGGCCCAGGTAGAGCATGAAGGTGGAGCATGAATAATTCGCCTTCTGCAGCTTCCCGGGGGTCCACTTCTTAAGAAGACCTGGCTCGAACATGTTTACCGCTGCATGACCGAAGTCGGCGTTCAGTACCACCGAGTCGAAATCTTCCTTCGATCCATCGGGGAGTTCCACGCCCCTGGCCCTGCCAGTGCCGTCGGTGAGGATCCTCTTCACAGGGGTGGAGAGCAATATCTTCCCGCCGTACTCCCCGATTACCTTAGCCATTGCGGCGGAGATTTCCGAAAGCCCTCCCTGTACATGGTCGACGCCGAACTTGTGTTCTATGTAGGGTATCATCGCATAGAGTCCCGGGCAGTTCCATGGTGACATTCCCAGGTACTTCGCCTGGAAGGTGAATGATATCCTCAGGTTTTCGTCGCTGAAGTAGTCTCCCAGAACTGAGAACAGCGACCTGCCCGCCGAAAGGTGAGGTAAAGCTTTCATCAGCCTTCCCGAGAGCATGGAAAAGGGGCTCCCGTATGGGCTCTGGAGGCACGGATACATGTACCTGTACCGTACCGCTTCCCTCTTGAAGAACCTGTCGAAACCCTCTTCCTGCCCGGGGAATGTTTCCGCTATCCTTCGTCTCGTAACGGAATTGTCCCTTGATGGATCGAAGTTGTAGTCGGGGAAGTTCAGTCTGTACATGGGATCCAGGGGAACGATCCTGCAGTAATCGTCGAGGTCCCTTCCAGCCTGCTGAAACATCTCCCTGAGAATGAAGGTCATCATAAGGAAGGTTGGTCCGGTGTCGAAGGTGAACCCCCCGTGGGTTATCGCGGCGCTCCTGCCTCCGACCCTGTCCTCCTTTTCGAACAGTTTGACTTCATAGCCCCTTGCCGAAAGGAGCATTGCCGCGGTGAGCCCCCCGGGACCCGCTCCCACAACCGCTATTCTTCGAGACATCGAGAACCTCTTTCCTTGGTCAGAAGAACCTGGCCAGAAAACGCACCAGGCCTCTTCCGATCCTGTAGGGGGGATACACCATGGGCATTTCTATGCCTGGACACTTGATCAGTTCCACCCGTTCCCAGCTGAAACTTCTGTAGCCGGTACCGCCCCTGTACCTGTTGAAACCGCTTCCTCCGACTCCACCGAACCCGATGGACGAGGACACTATCCTGTGCAGGGTGCCGTTAACCGTAACGGACCCTGACCTTATGTATTTTCTGATCATCTTCGCCGTCTTCAGAGGTCTTTTCGAGAACCCGTAGGCCGCCAGCGGAGAGTAATCCCCTCCCGGGGTCGAGGCCATTTCGTCTTCTATGGACCGACAAGGTATTACGGGAAGGATTGGGCCGAATATCTCCTCACGAAGCAGAGGAGAATCCATTTTTACCCCGGAAAGCACCGTTGGGGCTATGAACAGGTCTTCCCTGACACCGTAGCCGCCGCAGACTGGTTCTCCCATGTTCAGCATGGGCTCAAGCCGGCTCCATGCTTCCAGGTCGATTATCCTGCCATAGTCAGGGGAGGTTTCCGGTCTTTCTCCGTAGAACCTCGCCACGGTCTCCCTGAGCAGGTTCAGGAACTCCAGATGAACCTCTTCCTCCACGAAGACATGATTCGGTGCCAGGCAGGTCTGGCCGGCGGCGAAGAATTTCCCCCATGCTATCCTTTCCGCAGCCGCTTTAAGGTTGGCGTCGGCCTTTACGAAGCATGGATTCACCCCTCCCAGTTCCAGTATCACCGGTACGGGCCTCGAAGAGGCGGATGCCATCACACTTTTCCCGGTGTTGCCTGAGCCGGTGAAGCAGACGATGTCGGCGGCGTTCTCAATGAGCCACTTTGCCGTTTCTCCGCCGCCATCCGCCACAGCCGCCAGACCCGGCTGGAAGTATTCCCCGATGATGCTTTTCAGGGTCTCAGCAGTATGCGGAGCCCTCTCCGACGGTTTGAGGATAACGGTGTTTCCCGCAGCAAGGGCGCTCACCATGGGCGCCAGGAGAAGCCCCGCCGGGTAGTTCCAGGGGCCGATGATCACCGCGGTTCCCAGGGGTTCCCTTCTGGAGCGCACTATTCCCGGCAGCATCAGAGGTGACGGCCGGTGCAGCCTTCCCGGTTTCCAGAGGAAGAGACTGCGCAGTGCGTGGGAGGCGTCGGCGATGACCAGCCCGGGTTCAGAACTCCAGGCCTCCATCCAGCAGCGGCCCAGGTCTTCACCTATTGCCCCGGCTATCCTGTCGCCTTCGCTGCGAAGCATCCTGACCAGTGTTTTCAGCGCCCGGCGTCTGGATGAGAGGGAGAGGGTTTCTCCCTTCTGGAAATGCTCCTTCTGCTTTCGGCTTATCTCGCTGAGTTCGTTCATGGACACTCCTCCGGTGTTGCCCGGAACCGTCATCACTCTTATATAAAGTAAAGCTAACGATTCTCCGGTTCAACCGGAAGGGGGAACATGGCATCCGGCAAAGAACGGGCGGTTGTGATAGGCGGAGGCCTTGGGGGGCTCAGCGCCGCTTCTTCCCTGGCTTCCAGGGGCTTCTCGGTTACCCTCCTCGAGAAGAATCCCCGTCTTGGGGGCAAGCTCAACATCATGGAGAAGGAAGGCTATACCTTCGACCTGGGACCATCCATACTCACCCTCCCCGGAATATTCAGGAGGGTCTTTCAGGAAGCCGGGAAAAGCTTTGATTCCCTCTGCCCGGTGAGGGAGCTGGACCTTCACTGGCGCAACTTCTTCGAGGACGGCACACAATTCGACTTCTCCGCTGACATCGAGAGGACCGCAACGGAGCTGGAAGGGCTGCGCCCCGGTGTTTCCCGGGTCTTTCGGAAGTACATGGAATACGCCGGGAAGCAGGACGCAATAGTCCGGCGGGGATACTTCGAGAAAGGCCCCGACACCTTCTTCGGCATGATAAGGGCAACCGGTCTGTTCCGCATTCTGGGGCTGGACCTTTTCAGGACCATGCACGGCGCCAACACGGCTTTCTTCGGGAACACCCACCTGAGGGACGCCTTCGACTACTTCATCAAGTACGTGGGGGGTTCCGCCATCGACGCCCCTGGATTCATGAACATGCTCTCTTCGGTGCAGTGGAACGACGGGCTCTGGTACGCTGAAGGCGGTATGTACAACATTGCGCTTGCCTTCGAAAAGCTGCTGGAGGCTCAGGGGGTAGAGGTAAGGAAGAATTGCCGGGTGAACTCCATAGAGGTCAGGGAAGGCAGGGCCGCAGGTGTGACGGTTGCCGACGGAGACCCCCTGGAGGCGGACGTTGTGGTTTCCAACATGGAGGTCATCCCCGCCTACAGGGACCTTCTGGGGATGGAAGGCCCATGGCTTTCAGCGCTTGAGAGGAAGTTCCATCCCGCATGCTCCGGCATCGTACTGCACCTGGGTACCGACAGGATCTTCCCCCGGCTGGCTCACCATAACTTCTTCTACTCGAGGAACCAGGCGGCCCACTTCCACAGGATTACAAGGGAGGAGCTTCTTCCGGATGATCCCACCCTGTATGTGGTGGCTGTCACCAGGACCGATCCGGGGAAGGCCCCGGAGGGCTGCGACAACATCAAGATACTGCCCCACATCCCTCCGCTGAGCCCGGAAAGGAGCTACTCCAGGCAGGACTACGAGGACCTTGCGGTTCTCTGCATGGCCAAGATGGAGAGGATGGGCATCACCGACCTGAGGAAGCATGTTGTGGTGAAGGACATGTGGACCCCTGTTGATATACGGGACAACTACTTCTCGAACAGGGGAGCCATTTACGGTGTTTCACCGGACATGCGGATGAACTACGCCTTCAAACTGCCCAAGCACAGCAGGAAGGTCCGGGATCTGTGGTTCGTGGGAGGCAGCGTGAACCCCGGTGGAGGAATGCCCATGGCGGTTCTCTCCGGCTACAACGCCGCCAGGTGCATAGCCGGAGAGATAAGGGAATACTGACCTATCTGTTGACTACCGTGCAGTTCTCAAGACCCACCATTCTGAAGGATTCTCCTGCAATCGTGCCTCTGATCTGAACCCCCGCCCGGTTCTCCACCATTGCCGCATTCACATCTTCCGGGATCTCGCCGGTCATCTCGCAGGCCACCAGCTTGTCGTAGGTGTCCTCCGGGTCAGAGAGATCCACCCTTATGATGACCCCTGAGTCCAGGGTGGACGTGGTGGTTGAGCTGTAGTAGCCCTCCACAACTATCTCTTTGCCAGTAAGGGCATTGTAGAGTTCAACGAACTGATCTGCGGGAATGGCTTCACCCTGGTACGCCCAGGGGCTGGTCTCTACCCATTCCATTGACTCCGGAGGGTCGACGAACTCGGCGTCATTGAGCTCCGGCCCCCACCAGCCGCTCTCCACCGTACCCCTCAGGGCCACAAGTTCACCTCGGTGAACAACCTGCCCGGACATGCCTTCGAAGTTCGCCACAGCGACCTCGTCGGTGCTTTCCGGATCGAGGACCAGGCGAAGCTCGTCCTCAACTTCGGTGCTGTCACCGTACCAGATGTAGGGGTAGGCAACGAGAGTGATCTCCATTCCGTCCCATGCGAAGAAAGCCTGACTCAGAGCTGTTGCCGACACCAGATCGCCATCCTGCAAGGTGGAGGGGTCAAGTGTCCCTTCGGGATAGAGGACCACCTCGGGGACCTCTTCAACGGTTTCCTCCACTGTATCCTCTACGGTTCCTTCCGCGGTATCTTCAGCGGGTTCTGATCCGTTTTCTGCGGGGGGCTGTTCCCCGCCGCAACCTGCGGTGAGTATCAAGCCCATGATCATAAGAAGCATCGTTTTCATAAGGGATTTCCTTCCTTTCAGTGCAGTTCTATGAACATCAGCAGGGTTTCGGTTTCCAGCTGAAAGACTGCGTCTTCATAATCCGGTGGGCCGGTTACGGCCCTGGCTCCGGAGGAGAAGCCTATCTCCTCGGTGGGAATGCCCAGGAAGTTCCGGTCCACCACCGCGTCACCGTCACGGTCATGGAACAGGGCTACCGCGTATTCACCGTACTCCATTGGTGGAAGGGCTACCGTCATTGTCCCGGAGGTTACGGGTTCCGTTATCTTGAAAAGGGCGTTATCGATTCCCTCCGGGAAGAACTCCTCCCCCTGGAACACGGCAATTCTCAGGAATCCCTGGATTTGATCGATCCCTGTGACCCTGAGGCTGACTACTCCTGGATTTAGAAGAAGAGCAATGAGAAGAGCCAGTTTTCACCTCCACACAATGGCATACACAGAAGAAAACTATATACTTGAAGCATCCATATGAACAGGAGGTCCCATGCTTCTCAGACATTTCTTCATTCCAAAGATAGCCCACAGCTCCTACATTCTCCAGGGCAACCAGACCTGCGCGGTGATCGATCCGGCAAGGAACGTGTCCATGTACCTTGAAGCCGCGGCGGAAGCCGGGCTCAGGATCACCATGATACTTGAAACCCACCTCCACGCCGATTTCCTTTCAGGGCACATGGACCTTGCCGGCATCACCGGAGCTGAGATTGTTACCCCCGCTTCCGCCGGGTGTCCGTTCCCCCACAAGGCTGTAAGGGATGGAGACTCCTTCATGCTGGAGGACATGCGGATATCGGTTGTTGAAACCCCCGGACACACCCCGGAGCATGTCAGTTATGTGGTTGCGGACACCTCCAGGGGGGAGGAACCTGTTGGGGTATTCACCGGAGACACCCTTTTCGTGGGGGACGCGGGGAGACCAGACCTGTTCCCCGGCAGGGCCGAAGAGCTTGCCGGGAAGCTTTTCCACAGCCTTCAGAAGCTTAAGGAACTGCCCTGCCACTGCGAGGTGTGGCCCGCCCACGGAGCGGGATCCCTCTGCGGCAGGGCGGTGGGTGCCAAGTACAGGAGCACAATAGGTTACGAGAAGCTTTACAACCCTGTGCTGCAGATAGACACCGCCGAAGGGATGATCCGGCACCAGGCCAGGGGAATGCCCCAGGCACCGGATCACTTCAGCCGCTGCAGCGAGATAAACAGAAAGGGCCCGGGCAGGATATGGGGCAGCCCCCCTCCCCCGGCCCTCACTCCGGAGGAGTTCCTTTCCCTTTCCAGGGACGGGAACAGAACGGTGGTCGATCTCCGCTCCTGCGACGCCTTCTCCGCCCAGCACATACCCGGCTCGATCAACATCAGCACCCTGGGCAACTTCCCCACCTTCGCAGGCTGGGTACTGGAACCCGGGAAGGAAGTTCTCTTCGTGGGGAACTGCAGGGATCAGGTAATGGGAGCGGTGGATGACCTTGCCATGGTAAGCGAAAGCCCGGTGAGGGGATATCTTGACGGCGGACTGTTCGCATGGGCCATGAAGGGCCTTCCCGCAAAGGGTTTTTCCCAGATCTTCGCTGAAGACCTGAAGGCGATGCTGGAAAGGCATGAAGACATCACACTGGTGGATGCAAGGGGTCCGGGGGAGTTCTCTTCGGGAACCATAGACGGTGCGTTGAACATCCCTGCTCCCGACATGCGCACAAGGTACAGGGAACTCGACCCCGGCAGGAGAACGGTTCTCTTCTGCAGCTCCGGCCACAGGTCCAGCCTTGCGGCAAGCCTGCTGGAGGCACGGGGATTCGAGAACCTGGCCCACATGTCCGGGGGCATGGCGGCCTGGAAGGCACATTTTGGCTGATCTGCTCCGCATGGCCGCCTGGTCGCCCTACGCCGCCGGGGCTGGGATCGGGGTCCTCAGCTGGCTGGCTTTCCTGCTCAGCGACAGACCACTGGCCTGCTCCACATCCTTCGCCAGGACCGGAGGAATGATGGAGCGCCTTTTCGGCGGAAAACCCGGAGAGAGGGAGTACTTCAGGAAGTTCACCCCTGAGATCGACTGGCAGTGGATGCTGGTGGCGGGGGTGTTCACCGGTGCCCTCCTCAGTTCCTTTCTTTCCGGAGAGTTCCGGCTCAGCAGTGTACCGGCCCTCTGGGCAGACGCGTTCTCAAAGAGCTGGCTGACCAGATACGCGGTTTCATTCGCAGGAGGGCTCCTTCTGGGCCTGGGCTCCAGGTGGGCCGGGGGATGCACCAGCGGTCACGGGATCAGCGGCACCCTTCAGCTGACCCTTTCCAGCTGGCTTGCGGTGGTCGTTTTCTTCGCCTCGGGGATATTCTTCGCCTGGCTCCTGTACGGGGGCGGCCCATGCTGAACCGGCTTCATTCCAGGAAACGGGTTCAGCTGGTCCTGGGCTACCTTATGGGAGTAGTGTTCGGCTTCATGCTCCAGAAGAGCGGGGTCTCCAGGTACGATGTGATACTGGGCCAGCTCCTCCTGAAGGACTTCACCGTGGTTAAGACCATGCTCTCAGCGGTTATAACAGGCATGGCTGGGGTCTGGATACTGGTTGCCGCAGGAAAGGCCAGGTTTCACCACAAGAGCGGTTCTCTGGGTTCCATTCTCCCCGGAGGGGTCCTCTTCGGCGCTGGATTTGCCCTCCTCGGCTACTGCCCGGGAACCCTGGCCGCCGCCGCCGGACAGGGCAGCCTGGACACCGCCTTCGCGGGAATACCCGGCATGATAGCCGGCGCATGGCTCTATTCGGTGATCTATCCCCTTCTCGCCAGAAGGGTGCTTCAGTTCGGGGATATCAGGGACCGGTCACTTCCGGAAGTGCTTGGAGTTCACCCTGCGGTGCTTGTCCCTCTCTCCATGGCGCTGCTGGCGGCGGTACTGCTGCTGATCGAGCTGGGGGCGTAGGCGGCCAGGGGAACGGGCCCCTCCAGTAGCTCCCTTGCCATGAACAGATGGGATTCGGTTCCGGTGCCGGAGGCCAGCGGAGTGGATACCTGCCACTTCACCAGGGCTATCTCTCCGTTCATTATCTCCATGGCGGTTATCGAACCCGGGTGCACGCAGCTTCCGCAGTTGAAGTAGGGCGACCCGCCTGGTGACGGGAACTCCGGCTGATGGGTATGACCGGTGATCAGGGCCACTCCGGTGTTCCTGGTCCATGCGGTGAGCCTGCTCTCCACCTCCTTCATCAGCGCATAGTTCCCTGCGGGGGTTATCCTGGGTCTGAGTCCTGCGTTCTGAAGGAACCTCCACACCCGCCTTACAAGGAACCTGCTTATCCGCCAGAGCCCGTCGCTCCAGAGTTCGCCCTGGTGCCCATGGGTCACGAGGATGTCCAGCCCGCTTTCCCTGTGCTTAAGGACAATTGCCTCGTGAACGGGCAGGGTGTTATTTCTCTGGATCACCGGGCTGGGCCTGCCGTCGTAGTAGTGGTAAAAGGCGTTCAGAAGCTGCCTGCGGGCGTTCTCAGGCTTCCTCCACAGGTTGTTGTGGTTCCCCCAGAGGAAGATCAGCCTTCCGTCGCTGTGCAGAAAACCCATCCTTATGTAAATGTCGGAGTAGGCCCAGTGTATAGGGGAGAAACTGCCGTTCTCCCAGAGTTCCTCCCCGTCACCCGCCTCCACATATGTGAAACCCTGGTTCCTGTACCAGGCAAGGGCGTGGAGGAAGATCAGCCTGTTCCGGGCGAAGTCGTCCCCCCTGCCGCCGTTCCCCCTGTGGCAGTCGGACATGAAGACCATTCTGGATGCGTCATTCAGCTCCATCGGCCTGGAGGAATGACTGCTGTACAGTCTGCTGAGTTTTCTCAGTGAGAATGCTGTTGTCACTACCGGTCCTTTCCTGGCGGTGAGGTCTGGAATGGCCGATAATAGACACCGATGGTTAATCCGGTGTTAATTCGAGCATAGGAGGAAGAGATGATTCGCCTTGTTGCCTTCGCGGGGAGTTCAAGGAGAGGTTCGTTCAATCGGAAGCTGGTGAGAATAGCCGCAGAGGGGGCTTCCAGCGCCGGGGCCCAGGTAGAGATACTGGAGCTTTCAGAATACCCCATGCCCCTGATGAACGAGGACCTTGAGGCAGAGAAAGGGATGCCCGAGGCCGCCGGCAGGTTCAAGAGGAAACTCCTGGAGGCAGACGGGTTCATAATCTCGGCGCCGGAGTACAACAGTTCCATGACTCCCCTTCTGAAGAACTCTCTGGACTGGGCATCGAGGTCGGAGACTCCGGATGAGAAGCCCCTCTCCGCCTACAGGGGAAAGACCGCCGTCCTGATGTCAGCCTCTCCGGGGTCCCTGGGCGGGATGAGGGGGCTCGTTCCCCTGAGGCTCATGCTCATGGAGCTTGGGGTGACCGTTCTTCCTGTCTACCGGTGCATATCATCGGCCAACGAGGCCTTCGAAGAGGACGGCTCCCTGAAGAACGGCAGGGACATGAAGGCGGTGATGGGCCTGGGCGCGGCCCTCTGCAGGGCCCTGGAAAGGGGTGACCATGGAGAAGGGTGATATTGTTCCGGAGTTCCAGCTCCCCGACCAGAACGGAACAACGGTTTCCAGCAGCGATTTGAGGGGAAGCTGGCTGGTGCTCTACTTCTACCCCAAAGACAGCACTTCCGGCTGCACCAGGGAAGCGCTTGACTTCTCGGCGTTAAAGGGGGAGTTCCAGGGGGAGGGATGCCGGATCGTGGGAGTAAGCCCGGACCCGGTGGAAAGCCACGCCCGTTTCGCGGAGAAGAATGGCCTTGGCATAACCCTTCTCAGCGACACGGAAAAGGCTCTACTCAAGGAAGCCGGCGCCTGGGGAACGAAGCGGAACTACGGCAGGGAGTACGAGGGGGTTACAAGGACCACCATTCTGGCCGACCCCTCCGGACAGGTCCGGGAGATATGGAGAAGCGTGAAGGTCCGCAGGAAAACGAAGACCTGCGAGATCCTCCACGCCCGGACTGTTCTGGAAAGGCTAAGGGAACTGAAGGGTTAGCCCTGCGGTAACGAAGTTCACCAGGGTGAAGTTGTATACCGTTTCAACATCGGCTCCGCCTTCCACGATCCTGTAGCCGGCCCTCACATCGACCCTCTCGGATATGGGGAACTCTCCTCCCAGGAAAACGTCTTCGGCCCTGCCCACAGGACCCACCAGGGCGTCTCCCTCCAGGAGCACCGTGAGGTCCCCCGCGGGGATCCAGCGCAGCTCGAAACTGAGCAGGGGAACGAAGCCGGTGTTAGTTGTGGAGGCAGTGGCATCCTGGGACTCTATCCGTATCTCCGCGTCGCGGATCTTCGCCGTGAACCCCAGCTTGAACAGGAATCC
>DAINQE010000036.1:23772-25476 GCA_036743055.1 Candidatus Sabulitectum sp.
AAGGCCATGCCCCCCTCGACATCCAGGAACCAGGTGCCTGCGGCGCAGGGAAGTGCCAGGACAGCTGCAGTCATTGCAAGAAGCTTCATGGGGATCCTTTCATCATGGGAGATAGAGCAGTTTTTCGCATACGCGGCTTCCGCCGCCGGTGAACTCCAGCAGTAAACTTCCCCCCGGGAATCCTTCGGGAACGAAATCAAGTGATGCCCCGGAGGAGGAAGCCAGCACCCTGCCCGAAAGGTCCATGAGGCGGAAGGTCCCGGGACGGTCGGAAGATGCGCTGAGCACACCGGAGAACGGGTTGGAGGAGATGCTCAGTGAAGGGGATACCCGTGTAGTCCAGTCTTCCCCCACTGAGGTCAGAGCGTTCTGATACAGGTAGAGATACTGGGTGTTCGCCGAGAGCAGGTCCGGGTTGGCGCTTCCTGAAACAAAGCCGAAACCCCCGCATCGGAGAAATACTGGGCGTCCGAGAAGAGGGGGTCCCCCGGTCCTGAGGGTGTTCCGCTGAGAACGGTTATCTCGTAAGAGCTCGAGTAGAAGACATCATCGAATCCGTCGCCGTTGAAGTCGCAGCCCCCCACAGTGGGGAGATAATCGGCATAGATCACGGTAAGCGGCCAGTACCATGCGCCGGGGTCGTCTACCCACATGCTGATATTTATGGGAGGTGGGGGAGATGGATAGATGTCCCAGGCGGAGTTCAGCAGGTCCGGGTGGCCGTCATTGTTTATGTCGCACTGGGCGTATGGAGGCGAACCACTGAGATATGTGTAAAGGTCATCCTCCGCCTCCACCATGAGATAGGAATCCCATGCGCCCTGGGCGGCGTAGACCCTGAGACCGTAGGAGAAGAGTACCGCGAAATCCATGAAGGCGTCACCCGCCATGTCCCCTGCGAAGAAACCCGTTACATGAACACCAGGCCAGAAAGGTATGGAGTCGGACCATACGGTTTCGAAACTCTCCCCCCAGCCATTGTTGACGGCGAGGCAGAAATACCTTCCCGATCCCATGAGAAGGTCTGGCATTCCGTCACCGTTGAAATCTCCGGGTACTGCACACCCCAGGACCTGGCAGGCGGAAGGGGTGAAGGTGCCGTCGCCGTTGGAGAAGAGAACAGGCCCGGCAAGCCCTGTCAGGATATCGTCGAGCCCGTCTCCGTCGATGTCAGCGGCCCGGGGATTATACCCGGTCCAGGGTATCTCCCAAGGTCCGGAGAACCCTGAACCATCGTTCATTATCACCCTGAGATTTCCGGACGGGTAGGGCCTCAGCAGAATGTCCTGGTACTCATTCCCGTCGAGATCACAGCAGAGTATCTCCTTCACCGCAACATCAAGAGGGCAGATCACCGCGGCATCCTGGAAGATCTGTGCGGAAGACGCGGCGGAAACGATCAGAGCTGAGACCATATGTTTCATCAACCTACCACCAGAGGAAAAGGTTCATCATAAAATCATAAAGGAGCGTTGAGTAAGGCGCAATCGCGGGTTTGCTCCTGTTACGATCCGTTACAGTTCGTTCATACTCAGTGGACCGTCGCTTCAGATCTTGCCCGCTGGACAGAAAACAGGGAGGCGACATGAAGGTTCGAAGAAGCAAATGGCTGTCCATATCATTCATGCTCGTGCTGATGTCGGCACTGGCGCTTGCCACGGAATCCAGAGGCGGGGTGTTCACTGTAACGGACACCGGCCAGTC
>DAINQE010000037.1:0-25183 GCA_036743055.1 Candidatus Sabulitectum sp.
AACAATGATTGTACTGACTCTGTCTATCTCAATTGGTCTACACCGTGTTATGATTAATCAATTCGACAACGGAGTCAATAGGACTATTACGCTTTACATACTGCGAAATACAGGCGTTATCACTGAAGATACTTAGTTTGACAGAGTCGCGTTATATCTTTTACCCGATACCGACTGTAGTACTGCGATGTAGATAGCCTTCCATGTAAAGGAACAAGCAAGCTCCAGCCAGGTGTTGCCAGGAGTCAGTGATGGTTGTCAGAAGCATCCGTTGCACGAGCAGTATCATTATAGTACTATACTGAAATGCCAAGGAAGATAAGGGAGTTGATTCGGGATTTGAGGAAGGCGGGTTTCGTGGACCGCGGAGGGAAAGGCAGCCATCGAAACTTCACTCACCCTAAGGGTGTGATGATAACACTGAGCGGCAGCCCTTCGGATGATGCGAAGAAGTATCAGGAACGCTCGGTGGAGAAAGCAGTTCGCGAGGTGATGGAATGAAAACGAGTGACCGATATCTGAAGATCGTCGAATGGTCTGAAGAGGATCAGTGCTATGTCGGCACTTGTCCCGGACTGATGCTCGGAGGCGTCCATGGAAATGATGAAGCTGAGGTTTATCGGGAACTCTGCCAGGCGGTTGAAGAGTGGATCGAGATTTATGGGGTGGATGGCAAAGCCCTTCCCGCTGAAACCGCTGGCAAGGATTACTCGGGGAAGTTCGTTCTTCGGGTTGGCACGGACCTGCACAGAGAACTGGCCATCGAGGCCCTGCGTCAGGGTGAAAGCCTGAATACCCATTGCGTGCATCTACTCCGGGAAGCCAGAACCCGCTACGGGAAGAAAGGGCAAAGCTAGTTAAGCCAGTATTCCGAAAAGGTTTGAAGCGAGGATCAGCTCAGGCCTGCTGAGTTTTCAGGACGCGCTACTCTTTCGGCTTTCGGTTTCGTGCGGCAGTATTCGCAAGAGGCAGTACTATTCCAACCACGAAAGCCATGTTCACCGCTGTCTCCCAGTTCACGGCACCTGCCCCGTGGGCTATAAGGCTGTACAGGTAAGTCACGATAGCTGCGACTGCGAAGGTGACTGGTATAGTGACAGCCATTCTGATCATGAGACTCTTTGCACCCATTGTACTGATCTCCTTCTCTTCCTGGATTCAGGGCTGTTCCGCCTCAGCGTAACTGGCGTTTCAATATGAATCTACGCCCTTCCAGCTACCCTGTCTACTTCATTGAGTTTTCTCCTGTGAAAACCACGCAAGACCCCTGGTATTCCAGGGCCTATCTGGGCCAGATCATGAACAGGTAACCGCCGTATGCGGCAAGGAGGGCCGCCCCTTCAATTCTGTGGAGCTTTTGCCCGGTGTAGAGCATTGGCAGGAGAAGCAATGAGAACACGACCACCACCATGCTGTCCAGCATTGATATGCCTGGTGCGTGGATCGGCTGCACGGTGGCTGCCACACCAAGTATCGCGAGCACATTGAAGATGTTCGAGCCTATGATGTTCCCAACGGCGATGTCCGGCTGTTTTCGAATAGCGGCTACCAGCGAGGTTGCAAGCTCCGGCATGCTCGTTCCCGCGGCGATCACTGTTAGTCCGATGACCGCTTCGCTCAAACCAAGAGTTCTGGCCAGCAGCACCGAATGATCCACAAGGAGTCCGGAGCCAAGTACAAGAACTGTCAACCCGCCGAGGATCCAGGCAACATCAATCAGCCAGTGCCGCGAGATGGACAGAGACGATCCTTCGGTGTCATCGGCCTCTGCGTTTCTTCCCCGGACCGCGGTCAGCCATGTGTAGGCGACGATTCCCGCGGTAAGCAGCAAACCCTCTGCACGACCGATGGATCCGTTGAGGAGAAGTAGAGGAAGGAGCAGCGCAGCTCCCAGTGCTATGGGGGCGTCCTGCCTGATTACCTGCCTTTTGACCGGAATGGGACAGAGGAGGGCGGTAATCCCCAGAATGATCCCTATGTTGAAGGAGTTAGAACCCAGGACATTGCCTATGGAGATATCGCCCTGGTTTGCCAGGGCGGCCTTCAGGCTCACCACCAGTTCCGGGGAGCTGGTACCGAACGCCACAATGGTAAGGCCGACCATGAGGCGGCTCAACCCGGCTCTCAGAGCAAGGGAGGTCGAACCTCTCACAAGACCTTCCGCGCCGGCGAAGAGAAGAAGAAGTGACGCGAGAATGAAGGCGATCTCAGTGATCATGGTTCACTGGTTGTTTCAGATTCAGCCGGCCTGGATGCAGAACGGGCGGCCCGAAGGCCGCCCGCCTGTGCATGTAGCCTGAATGTTTACTCGGTGGCCTCTTCAGGAGCGGGCTCCTCGACGACCTCTTCGACGACCTCGGTGGCCTCTTCGACCATCTCTTCGCCCTCTTCGATCATCTCTTCGGCTTCCTCGATCATCTCTTCGCCCTCTTCGATGACCTCTTCGCCCTCTATGACTTCTTCCTCGACTACTTCTTCATCGACGGGAGTCTCTTCAACGACTTCCTCTTCGACTACTTCTTCGTCGGTGGTGGCTTCATCAGCAGGAGCGGGCTCGCCGCAGGCGAGACCGAAGAAAGCGAGACCGAGTACCATCAGTGCGATTGAGAACATTCTCATTTTGCAATCCCTCCGGATTTTTCAGTGTAACGATGTACCAGTATTTTGATTCACCCCTGAATCACGGGTCCTTCACCCGAATATGCGCAATTATCGCACTCTGCGGACTTCCAGTCAAGTCCCCCCGGTCATCCTGAGCGTGTTGGAAAAGTGGATCTTTCCCACCATGGGCAGCACCGCTGCACCCTTGATCTTCACCAGGAGTCTGCCGATCCTGTCAACATCGGAACCTGCTCCGGGCTTGAGAGTTACACCGTGGATGGCTGAAAGCTCCTCGAGCCTTATGAGGTAGACGGACCTGGCGATGATGGAGGCGGCGGCAACCGCCGGTTCCTTGTCCTCGGCCTTTACCATGAGCTGTATGTTGCTCGCTCCCTCCGGAAGCCAGGGCCTGAGCCGTTCCATGGAGCAGAACCTGTCTATGATGATCTGGCCGGTTTCTGCCTTCTTCAGAACGCCTTCAATGGCTTTTCCGTGGGCCATTGCCTGGATGTCCAGGCTGTTCATGCCTCGGTTCGTGAGGCTTGCGAAGAGGGCGTTGTACTCCTGCGGTTCGACAGAGTGGACCCACCACTGGATGCTCTGCATTTCGGTGATCTTCCTGTAGAGGCTTTCCACGGTAGCCGCAGAGAGTCTCTTGGAGTCTCCGGCGCCCATATTCCTGAGCAGTTCTGCGGTTTGATCATCGCAACGGACCGCCGCGGCAACGATCGGGCCGAAGTAGTCGCCCTTGCCGGCTTCGTCTGTGCCTGTTCTTATGCCCTTCGTCTGGATGGTTGCGCTCTGCTCTGCCTGGGTAAGGAGCTGCAGCGCTTCGTTTTGCAGGCTCTGGTCTCCCCCTGAGACAACTGCGGAGCAACCCTTCTTCTTCGAATGGTAGAGGTTCACCGCGCAGCGGGTATCGCCCCTTCTGAGCTTCAGCTGTACGCCGTAGGGAAGCTCTTTCTGCCCGTCAACCGTTATTCCTGCGTTGTTCAGCCTGGTCAGGGACCGGGCAAGGTGCTTCTTAAGCTCCTCAGTCACCGGCGAAGGGGTTTTCCACTTCCAGGGGGGTTCCAACGGTGTAGTCCTGAAGCATGCAGGTTATCTCCCCTATTACGATGGAGGCGCTCATGAGAACGGGCATGTGCCTCTCGTCGTCGGTCACCCAGATGAATATCTCTCCCTGCTGGTTGAAGAGCCCCTCTCCCCTGAGAACTGGGTGGAGCTGTATGCAGTCGAAGGTGCCGGCCCTGGTCCTGATGGAGCCCCTTTCCAGGACCTCAACCTCCATCGGGTAGTTGTCGTTGTCCACATGAACGTCGATGAAGAAGTTGTTCCCTGGAGTGAGGTCCCTGGTCCTGGCGTAGTAGAAGGCGCCCAGCACGTCCAGGGCGTGGGGGGGAATGGGAATGCAGGCCAGTTCAGGGTCGTCCTCTTCGGGGTAGTACGCGTAGCCCTCCTCCTGGTCGAAGTACATCTCCTCTGTGTTGGAGTAGTCACCCTCCTGGAGGCTCTTCATGTATGTGAGGCTGTGGAGCTGAACTATGTCCAGCAGCGATTCGTTCACATCGCGCACCTCGAAGAAGCTGCTGAAGGCGGGGTTTGAGTTGGCCTCGGCGGTGAGTGTGTAGGCAAGGAGGCCGTCGTGGTCCACCGGGCCCGTTACGCTGAGGGATGCGGTACCGGCCTTGATGATGCCGTACTCAACGCTGAAGACGAGCCTTTCCCCGGGACCCCAGGCGGTGTTCTCAACGTACCTTCTCTGGTAGTCGCCCCAGTCCCAGACCGTGCCGTAGCCCATGCTGCAGGTGAAGATTACCGCCGCCAGAAGAAGAGCCGTTCTCATTCTATTCCCCGTCCTTTCGGAAACTGTGTTCCGTAATGCTACATCACCGGAGGCGCAGTTGTTCCATTACCCCTGCCCAGCCTTCCGCGGCTGAGGCCATTGAGAACTCCGCCCTCCAGCGCTCGATGGCGTTAGCGCTAAGATAACTCCACAACCCGCGGTCCTCCATGATGTGCCTCATCTGGGAGGCCAGCTGAACATGGTTCCCCGGGGAGTGGTAAAGCCCTGAGATGCCATCGGCCACTATGTCCCTGTGGCGGCCAGAGGGTGTTGAGAGCACGGGCATTCCCACTGCCATGAGCGCTATTGCGCCTTCTCCCCCTTCATTTCCCGTAAGGTGGGGCAGCACCGCTACGGTGGCGGTTGCTGTGCGCTCCGCTCCCCCGGCCAGCCTTCCCTCCGGGATGGTCTCGTTGGCTGCCGCTCCCTTCTGCAGGATGCACTTCACATTTTCAGGGAGCATCTCCAGGGCCCTGAGAAAGGTTTTCAGCCCGGAACCGGGTTGACCGCTGCCGCAGTAAAGGAAGTTCATTGCCCTTCTGTCGGGCTCGGGCTGATCACTCACCGGCGACACCGGGATGTGGATGACCTGCCTGTTCCTGCCCTGCCCCCACCGGTGAATCCTGATGTTCTGCCTTCCCGGAAGCATATGTTCATTTTCATGAATGTGTTCGGCTTCGGTGTACCACACCACCGGGATGCCTGGGGGGAGGTCGGGCATTGATTCACGGTTCATGACCACCGCGGCCCGGGGCTGGCCCTCCAGTTCCCCGCCGGCTGTCCTGATGGCCTCCGCCACCATGTCCGCCCTGTTCCCCGGCTCTTTTCCCCTCAGCAGCAGTATCCTCATTCTTTGTCCTTTCCGTGCTGAGCTTTTATAAATCATAGTGGACCTCGAGGGAACCTGCGGGAAGGATGTGAGATGGCCCGGGATACATCAAAGAGGATGAAAGCCGTTCGGATGCCTCCCATCCACGGAATAATGGACAGGGTGCGGGAAATGAAGGCCAGGAATGAGCGGGTGTTCCCCATGGCGCAGGCTGTGCCATGGTACGGCCCGCCCGAGGCCGCTGTGAAGCGCCTGGCTGAAAGGATGGGCGAGGGTGGATTCCACTTCTACAGCCCTGATCCAGGGGCTCTTCGAACCCGGCAGGCCCTTGCGGGGGATTTTTCGCGGCGCAGGGGCATCCAGCTTGACCCGGCTTGTGAGCTGCACCTTACCTGCGGAGCAAGCCAGGCATTCCTGGGGGCCCTTCTTGCGGTTGCCGACCCCGGGGACAGGGCGGTGGTACTCTCGCCCTACTACTTCGACCATGTGTTCGCCATACAGTTCTCCAGCCTGGAGCTGGTGGAGATACCCATGACCGAGGGGAACGGCTGGGAGATACCCTGGGATGAACTTGAGAAAGCGGTGTCACAGGCATCGGTGATGGTGCTGGTGAACCCGGGGAACCCAACAGGAGCCGTGCTTTCCGAGGCTGAGCTGCGCAGGCTGGTTTCCCTCACCGGGGACTGCGGCTGCTCGCTGATAGTGGACGAGACCTACGAGCGGTTCAACTTCGACGGCAGCCCGTGGCACCCCTGGGAGGACCACAGGCCGGAGCATGTGCTGACGATAGGCAGCTTCTCAAAGAGCTACAGCCTCTCAGGCTGGAGGCTGGGATACCTGTTCGGCTCCGCTGAGGTTCTCACCGAGGCCCTCAAGGTGCAGGATTCCGTTGTGATATGCCCCCCCACCCCATCCCAGATACTCCTCGAGGAATGCCTGGCGTTTTATGACTGGGTGGAAAGACGGTCCCAAGAGGTGCTATCCAGGCGGGAACTCTGCCGAACCGCTATGGAACGGGCGGCGGGGATTCAGTGGAGGGATCCGGGAGGCGGGTTCTTCACCCTTGCAGCCCTTCCGCCTGGCATGGACGGATACGCTGCTGCTAACCATCTGCTGGATGAGTACGGAATAGCCACCATTCCCGGGGAGGCCTTCGGAGACTCAGGCGCATCTCACCTGCGGTTCAGCTTTGGATGCCTGTCGGACCACGACCTGGAGCCGGCCATGGAGGCCCTGGCTTCGGTGGATCTCAGCTCTATCTCTCCCTGAGCATCTTTCTGTAGAGCCTTTTCGCCTCAAGGAAGAAACCGTTGAACCTGCCGTCGATGAAGTCGGCGAAGCTGTGGTCCGGGCCGTGGAACGAGCCGAACCTGTAGCGAAGGCACTTGTGGGCGTAGACTCCCTGGCTCAGGTATATCTTGTCCGGGGCGTACTTGCAGCTGGCAAGCACCAGCTTCCCGTGGTCGAGGTATCCAGGGTCTATGTTGACCATCCTGCTGCCCTCTCCTCCGCACCTCGCTTCCACCTCGATGCAGCGGAGCTTCCAGCCGGCGAGGGCCGACGGGTCCTGCAGGGCGAAGCAGTACCACTTCCTCCGTTGCTCGCCGCCCATCTCCTGGATGTAGTAGTCGCTCATGTCGAAGGGGTAGTCGCCGCTTTCCATCACGGGGCTGCCCATGAAGGCTTCCACCGCCTCCACCGCCTCCACCAGCCGGTGGGGATCACAGTAAAGGAAGCTGAAGCTGGGAAGAACGGGCAGCGGTTCCTCAGGAAGTGACATCCTGCCCCCTCCTTGCGAGCTTCTGCCTCTGGAGTTCAGCCCAGGCAGCCTCTGCGACCTCGGGAGCTATGCCGAAGCTCTCGCTTACGAGCCTCCCGTAGTCCGACGCCAGCTTGAGGTTCCTGCTCCCGGCGGAATCCACCGTTCTGAGATTACCGTTGTGGGCGCTCATCCTGCCCCCCATGGGGCCGGGCATGTTCAGGTGAAGGCTCTCCAGCCCCGGGGCGTTGAACGACCGCCGCCAGTACTCCATGAATTCGGCCCTGGTGAGTTGCCTGGATTCCAGGGTGTACCTGTATCTGCTCTGGCCGTGCTCGATGGTGTGCAGCTCCCACCCTTCGGGAACCGGCTTCCATCGCATTGTCCTTCCCTCCAGGGCAAGCTCTCCGCTGTGGTCTTCCGCGAGCCTGACGGCTCCCGGTACCGCGTAGCCGGGGTCGAGGATGAAGCTGCCGGCTTCACCCTCCACCAGCAGGGCGCAGTGGATGTTCCGCCCGTGGTTCATGTGGCCGGTGAGGGGTCTTGCTCTGAGGCCGCACTGAACAATGATGGTGGCGAGGGTTTCCGTGAGGGAATAGCATGTTCCCCCGGTGCCCCTGGATATGTGCCCCTCCATAACCTCGCGGGGAAGCCTTGGCTGGGGGTTGCCTGAGGCCCTGAGAAGGAACTTGGTGAGGTTCTCCCAGGGTATGGTGCTGTATGCTTCGGCTATTCCGTGTATGTCGCCGGCGCTGCTGCCCGGGGAAACGCCGAAGTGATCGAAGAACATCTCCGCTGTTTCATTCATGGGTGTATTATAATCCGCCCAGGGAGGGCCCATGGATCACTGCAGGTACCATTCGCTGAACACCTATTTCAGGAACACCTTCGGGGAGAAGGTGTTCAAGATCAGTCTTGCCGGGGGCTTCACCTGCCCGGTTCGGGACGGGTCAATATCCTCCGGGGGCTGCACCTACTGCAACCCCCTGGGGAACGTTCCCGGTCACTACTCCCCTGGGATGACCCTGGCCGAACAGCTGGACGCCGCCACCGGCTTCGTGAGGAAAAGGCACCGGGCAAAGAGGTTCCTGGCCTATTTCCAGGACTACACCGCCACATATGCCGAACCATCCATGCTGGAGGAGCTTTACCGTGAGGCCATTGCCTACCCGGGGGTGGTTGGGCTTGCCGTCTGCACCAGGCCCGACTCCCTGGCCAGCGGCGTGCTTGACCTGCTGGAAGAGCTTGCCGGGGAGACCTTCGTCTGGGTTGAGCTGGGGGTTCAGAGCGGCTGCGACGTTACCCTGCTTCGGATGAACCGGGGCCACACCGTATACGACTCGGAGAGGGCTTTTCAGGAGCTTCACCAGCGGGGCATTCTGACCTCCGCCCATGTGATACTGGGCTTCCCGGGGGAATCCAGGGAGGAAGCCCTCACCACCGCCGAGCTGATCAGGAGAGCGGGAACCTCAGGGGTGAAGCTGCAGAACCTCCATGTGCTCAGGGACACTCCCCTGGCGGATGACTACGGCGCAGGCAGGGTCAGGCTTCTGGACATGGAGTCATACGCGTCCCTGACGGCGGACTTCATAGAGCGCATACCGCCTGAGGTGGTGATCCAGAGGGTTGCTGGAGAAGCTCCTCCGGGAATGCTGGTGGCCCCGGACTGGGCGGGAAACAAGATGGCTGTGATGAACAGGGTCAACGCCGAACTTGCTGAGAGGGATTCCTGGCAGGGAAAACTGCTGGGCTACGGGCTTCCGGAGGTTCCCTGTTCCCGCTGAACCGGTATACCCGCCTCAAGGCAGAAAGTCCTGAGGGCTACCCTGTAGGCCGGCCTGTAAAGCTGCCTGTAGGTTTCCGAGTGATGAAGGGCGGGCCAGCCCCTCTCTTCCATCTCTTTCCCGAAGGCGGTCATGGCTTCTGTGGAGAATACGCTCTGCAGCTCCATGGCGTTCTTCCACCTGGCTGCGAGTTCCGCTTCGCTGCCCCTGTACTCCCTGCCCGTTCTCACGAAGGCGGTGAGCAGCGCACCGGTGACTCCTCCTCCTGCCATGTACGGCCTGAGGTTGATCCTGAGTACCTCGCCGTCGGTGGATATCTCCTCATACAGAGGCTCTTCCAGGGGCGGCGTTCCAGGGTTCGACGCCTCCATCCTCAGCCGACTCTCGGCCTCCGGCTCTGAACTGATGGCGTGACCGCTTCCCATAACGCCTTGATAAACAAGCTTGTAAAGGTCTGAGAGCTCCATCCCCGGATAGAGTTCGAACTGCCTTTTGATGATATCCCTGAAGTGGTTCAGATCCATGCCGCTCCTACTGGAACAAAAAAACTTTCGTGGAATATAGCAAGTGTCCGGACGGGTTCCCTCCCCCGGACGGACACCCTTTCAAGTGGGTTGAGCAACACGAAGAGAGGCCCGCCGGAAAGCCCGGCGGGCCTTCCCCTTTTCAGGGTTCCTTCGTTGTACTCAATTGCCTTTTCTTTGTAGATTATCAATTCTCCCAATTACCGGCCAGTTTTTTCACGGAGGTTATGAAATGATCCGTCGGGAGACCGTCGACTCGATTCTGCGCGGTGAGCACACAGACCGCGAGGTAACGGTATACGCGTGGGTTAAGACAGCCCGCACAGGCAAGAGCGTGGCCTTTGCCGCCCTTAACGACGGCTCCTCCACGGAGAATCTCCAGGCGGTCTTCGACAGGGCCACCTTTTCCGACGAAGCCCTTTCCGGGCTACTTACCGGAGCCTGCGTAATGATCCGCGGAAAGGTGGTAAGCTCCAGCGGAACCGAGCAGGCAGTGGAGATATCCGCCGTGGAACTGGATGTGATAGGCCCGGTGGACGACGGCTACCCCCTTCAGAAGAAAAGGCACTCCCTGGAGTTCCTCAGGGGCATGCCCCACCTCAGGTCCAGGACCAACACCTTTTCAGGGGTTTTCCGGGTAAGCCACCACCTGAGCATGGCGGTTCACCGTTTCTTCGACGAGAACGGCTTCTTCAACGTGCATACCCCCTTCATCACCGAGAGCGACTGCGAGGGCGCCGGGGAAACCTTCCAGGTCACCACGCTTCCCCTGGATGCCGTTCCCACGGAGAAAGGCCGGGTCCTCTACGAGAAGGATTACTTCGGCAGAAAGGCCTTCATGACAGTGAGCGGCCAGCTGGAGGCCGAACCCTTCGCCCTTTCAATGGGCAAGGTGTACACGTTCGGGCCTACCTTCAGGGCCGACCCCTCGGACACCAGGATACACGGGGCGGAGTTCTGGATGCTCGAACCCGAGATGGCATTCTTCGACCTGGAGGATAACCTGAACCTGATAGAGAGCTTCGTGAAGTACACCGCACGGTACGTGATGGAGAAGTGCCCCGGTGAGATAGACTTCTTCACCAGGTTCTTCGAGAAAACGCTCCCCGACAGGTACCGGGCCCTCACCGAGGAGTCCTTCGCACGGGTGACATACACTGAAGCGGTGGAGATACTGGCCTCCTGCGGCAGGAGCTTCGAGAGAGTCCCAGCCTGGGGCGACGACCTGGCCACCGAGCACGAACGCTACCTGGCGGAGGAGCACTTCCGCCGGCCTGTGTTCGTGGTGAACTATCCCGCATCCATGAAGCCTTTCTACATGTTCGTGAACGACGACGGCAGAACAGTGGCCGCCTGCGACCTCCTGGCCCCGGGGGTGGGAGAGCTGGTTGGCGGCAGCCAGAGGGAGCACAGGCCTCCCGTTCTTGAGAAGCGGGCCCTGGAACTGGGGCTCGATATGGATACCTACCGATGGTACATGGAGCTCAGAAGATGGGGAACCGCTCCCCATTCGGGTTTCGGCCTGGGCTTCGAAAGGCTCCTGATGTACCTCACGGGAATGGACAACATCAGGGATGTGATGCCATTTCCCAGAACTTATGGAAAAATGTACTAACACAAAGCGAAAGCTGGTAGACATGAGCAGTAAGATGATTACCATCGATGGAAATGAAGCCGCGGCGAGGGTGGCCCACAAGCTCAGCGAGGTCATAGCCATCTACCCCATCACCCCCTCCAGCCCCATGGGCGAGCACAGTGACGCCTGGTCCGCCTCGGGGAAGAAGAACATCTGGGGAACCGTTCCCCTGGTGCAGGAGATGCAGAGCGAGGGCGGAGCCTCCGCAGCGGTGCACGGTGCTCTGCAGACCGGAGCCCTCACCACTACCTTTACCGCAAGCCAGGGCCTCCTTCTGATGATACCCACCATGTACAAGATCGCCGCCGAGCTCACTCCGGCGGTGTTCCACGTTTCCGCAAGGAGCCTTGCCTGCCAGGCCCTCTCCATCTTCGGCGACCACAGCGATGTGATGGCCGTGAGGAACACCGGCTTCGGCCTCCTGGCAAGCGCCAGCGTTCAGGAAGTAACCGACATGGCGGCCATCGCCCACGCGGCAACCCTGAAGAGCAGGATCCCATTCGTGCACTTCTTCGACGGCTTCAGGACCAGCCACGAGATACAGAAGATCGAACCCCTCGGCGACGACGTCCTCCGGAAAATGATCGACGACGAACTGGTTTACGCCCACAGGCACCGGGGCCTCAACCCCAACCACCCCGTGGTCCGCGGCACCAGCCAGAACCCGGATGTGTACTTCCAGGGCAGGGAGACGGTGAATCCCTACTACGACGCCACGCCGGCCATCGTTCAGGAGTACATGAACCTCTTCGCCGAACTCACGGGCAGGCGCTATAACCTGTTCGACTACGTGGGCGCCCCCGACGCCGAGCACGTGATGATCCTCATGGGCTCCGGCTGCGAAGTGGCCCACGAAACGGTGGAATACCTCGCCGGCAGGGGCGAGAAGGTGGGAGCCATTAAGGTAAGGCTCTACAGGCCCTTCGACGCATCCGCCTTCATCTCCGCCATCCCGGAAACCGCGAAGACCATCAGCGTCCTGGACAGGACAAAGGAGCCCGGCAACGACGGAGAGCCCCTCTACAAGGATGTGATCACCGCCCTGAGCAACGCCGGAAGAACCGGCATCAAGGTCCTGGGCGGCCGCTACGGCCTCTCCAGCAAGGAGTTCTGCCCCTCCAGGGTGCTCGCGGTGTTCAATAACGCCAGGGGCGAGCAGAAAAGCGGCTTCACTGTGGGAATCAACGACGACGTGACCCACACCAGCATCCCGGTACCCGACCTCAACCTTGGTGAAGAGGGCCTCCATCAGGCCGTGTTCCTGGGCCTTGGCTCCGACGGCACCGTGGGCGCCAACAAGAACACCATCAAGATCATCGGCGAAACCACGGACTTCTACGCCCAGGGCTACTTCGTTTACGATTCAAAGAAGGCCGGAGCCCTCACCGTGAGCCACCTGAGGTTCGGCCCCAGGCCCATCAGGCACACATGCCTGATAAGCAGCGCGAACTTCGTGGCCTGCCACCAGACCGTCTTCATGGAGAAGTACGACGTTCTCAGGTACGCCGGCAAGGGCGCCACTTTCCTTTTGAACACCCCCTTCGGCCCTGAGGATATCTGGGACAACCTTCCCAGGAAGGTACAGAAGACCATCATCGACAAGAAGCTGAAGTTCTTCGTGATAGATGCTTACGACGTGGCCAGTAAGACCGGAATGGGCGTTCGCATCAACACAATAATGCAGACCTGCTTCTTCGCAATAAGCGGCGTTCTTCCCAGGGAAGAGGCCATCGAGAAGATCAAGGGCGCGATCAGGAAAACCTACGGCAAGAAGGGCGAGGACATCGTAGAGAAGAACTTCAACGCCGTCGATCAGGCCGTGGCCAACCTTCATCAGGTGAGCTACCCCGATGAGGTCACCAGCTCCATCGAGATGCCTCCTGTGGTACCGGAGGAAGCCCCTGACTTCGTGAAAAGGGTAACCGCCACCATCATGGCCCAGAACGGCGACGACGTTCCGGTGAGCGAGATGCCGGTGGACGGCACCTGGCCCACGGGAACCACCCAGTGGGAGAAGCGCAACATCGCCCTTGAGATCCCGGTGTGGGACCCCGAGGTATGCATACAGTGCGGCCTCTGCAACCTGGTATGCCCCCACGCGGCCATCAGGATGAAGTACTACGACCCGAAGCTCCTGGAGAACGCTCCGGAAACCTTCAAGCACGCGGAAGGTATGGCCAAGTTCAAGGGAATGGCCTTCACCAACCAGGTTGCCCCTGAGGACTGCACCGGCTGCGGAGCATGCGTTCACACCTGCCCGGCGAAGAACAAGAAGGTCGAGGGCAAAAAGGCCATCAACATGGAGACCCAGGCTCCCCTTCGCCACGCCGAAGCGGAGAACTACGCCTTCTTCCTGGACATTCCAGATTACGACAGAACCGAACTGAACACCGCAACGGTGAAGGAAAGCCAGCTCCTCAGGCCCCTCTTCGAGTACTCCGGCGCCTGCGCCGGCTGCGGCGAAACCCCCTATGTGAAGCTGCTCTCACAGCTCTACGGTGACAGGGCGGTAATAGCCAACGCCACAGGCTGCTCCTCCATCTACGGCGGAAACCTCCCCACCACTCCCTACACCGTGGATCCCAGCGGCAGGGGCCCCTCGTGGAACAACAGCCTGTTCGAAGACGCCGCGGAGTTCGGATACGGCTTCAGGCTCACCGCCGACAAGCACACCGAGAACGCCGTGGAGCTTCTGAAGGGGCTCGCCGAAAAGCTCGACGAGAACCTGGTGAAAAGCCTTCTCGACTCAAAGTGCGAGAGCGAGCTTGAGATAGCCCAGCAGAGGGAGCGCATAGGCTACCTCAGGAAGGCCCTCGAGGAGATAGACACCCCCCAGGCCAGGCAGCTGGAGACCCTTGCGGACTACTTCGTTCCCAGGTCGGTCTGGATACTGGGTGGCGACGGCTGGGCCTACGACATCGGATACGGCGGCCTCGACCACGTACTGGCCCAGGGTAAGAACGTGAACGTTCTCGTTCTCGACACCGGTGTTTACAGCAATACCGGCGGCCAGTGCTCCAAGGCTACCCCCATGGGCGCCGTGGCCAAGTTCGCAGCGGCGGGCAAGCCCATGCCCAAAAAGGACCTGGCCATGATAAGCATGACCTACGGCAACATCTACGTTGCCCAGATAGCCATGGGTGCCAACTGGAACCAGGCGGTGAAGGCCTTCAACGAGGCGGAGAGCTACGACGGCCCTTCCATCATCATAGCCTACAGCCACTGCATCGCCCACGGCATCAACATGACCACCGGAATGGACGACCAGAAGATGGCCGTTAACAGCGGTCTCTGGCCGCTGTTCAGGTTCGACCCCAGGAGGATAGAGAAGGGCGAGTGCCCGCTTCAGCTCGACAGCAAGAAGCCGGCGATACCCTTCCACAAGTTCGCCGAGACCGAGGTAAGGTGGAGCACCCTCCTGAACAGCAACCCCGAGCATGCGGAGATGCTGATCTCCCAGGCTCAGAAGGAAATAGACCGCAGGTTCCATCTCTACGAGCAGATGGCTCAGATGAACTGGACCGGCGGCGAATAGTACCGCGTACCCGAAGGGGGAGGGCGGCCGCCCTCCCCCGGACTTGACACAAATGCCAGTGTAGTCTATAGTAATTTAAGTATTGCTCCCCCTTCGGACTGGACTCGTTCCCTCTGGAGGGGGTTATCTTTTTGGGGATTACTATGCGCAAGGAACCTGAACACAAGTCCGCACGGGTCTTCATTGACGGTCAGAATCTGTACCATCAGGCGAAGGAAGCCTTCAGCTATTTCTATCCGAACTATGATGTTTTAAAGCTCTCGCAGCTGGTCTGCCGTGCGAAAGGCTTTTCCCTTTCGGGCATTCATTTCTACACAGGTGTTCCCAGACCCCAGGACGATGAGCTCTGGTCACGCTTCTGGAACCGGAAGCTTTCCAGGATCTCCAGGATCGCAAGGGTCTTCACTCCTCCCATACGTTACAGTATGCAGACAGTCACAGAAAAGGACGGCGAAGGAAAAGCAGTGGAGAAAAAGATCCTTGTAGGCAGGGAAAAAGGAGTTGACATTCGAATAGCGATTGATGTTCTCAAAGCCTGCAGAACCAACGCATGCAATGCAGTTGTGATATTCAGTCAGGATCAGGACCTTGTTGAAGCCGTCAAAGAAGCCAAGGCAATCGCAAAGAGTAATGACAGATGGTTCAAGATCGTTAGCGCATTTCCCGTAAGTAGCAGATCATCTAACTCAAGGGGAATTAACCAGACAGACTGGTACAGGATCTCCAGGGAAGATTATGACAAATGCCTGGACACTCACTCATATTTGGAAGTGTTCTCCAGAAAGTAGTCATTTGCTTTCATCATCAGACCAGAGGAACAGACCTGATGGAATTTCCCGAGATACCCAACACGATCTTTCATAGAAGGGTTAAAATGAAGCTGAGATCCGCGGTGGTGTCGTTCACCGACCAGGAGATAAACGCCATTTTGAAGAAGCAGGACCTTCCGGTGACCTCGATAGATGTGAAGTGTGTGGGAGGAAGGATGAACGTGAGGGTGAAGAAGGGGCTGAACTTCAAGTTCAGCATAGTCTTCGGAGCCGACGGCAGGCACCTGACCGCCACCGTTGATGCCGGCGCCCTGGGGAACCCCATCGTTCCAGGGATCCTGTCGAGAATAGCGGAGTCCGCTTCCCAGTGGGGCGTGACCCTCTGTGGAAGAACCATAGTGTTCGACCCCCACAGGGCCATGGAGGCCGCCGGCATCACAGGCGACTTCAGGGTGGAACGAACCGCAGTGGGGGCCGGGGAGCTGGTTTTCGCCCTGGAGGGCGACCTTCCCCTGGATCAGTTCGACGCTACATCTCTCCCTTGATGACCATCATTGGCGGGAAGGAATAGGCGTAACCGGTCTCCGCGGCTGCCCCTGTGGCGGAAAGGAACAGGTTATCCCCCGAGTCCCAGCTCCATACGTACATGCTGCCGCTTATGTGGGAGAAGGAGAAGTCGATGAGGAGATCACCTCCCTGGTAATCCCATGGTGAATCAAGGGAGAACACCACCACTCCCCGGCCGTTGTCCGAGGCGGTGACCGAGGCTCCTGCGAAAACCTGTGTCATGGTCGATCCACTGGCCAGGTTCTCCGCAAAGCCGTTTTCAAGCTCGGGGCCTGCCGCGGTTCCCAGGCTCATGCGGAAGTTCTCCAGCACCACTGAAGAAGCACCCATGGGTGACCTTGCGAATCCTATGGAGGTTATGGTCATCGGACCGTTGAGGTACTCCTCAGGCACCACCACCTGGTAGTGCTTGGCTGAGGAACCTCAACCTCCGCAGAAGGGTTCCGAAGCGGGCTGTACCTCTTCGCCAACGACTATCTCAACGGCCAGGGCGGAGCAGACCGCCGCAACGAGCATCAGAGAAGCAAAACGCATGTCGTCCTTTCATCAGTGGATGAGCAATACTTTCCTGGTCTGGACCGACCCTCCGTGCCGGAGGGACAGGAAGTATACTCCCCGGGTCTCCGTTTCGTTCCATGTTACGCATTCCCCCGGCTGCAGCTCCATTTCCCATTGGAGCCTTCCCGAGACGTCGTGAACGGCAAGGTGTCCGCCGGAAGCGGAGATCACGGTGAAGGAGGATGCCGGGCTGGCTGAAACCTGAAAACCGCCGGGGACTGTTGCAGTCCCTTCATTTGCCACGCCGGTGAACTCAGTGAAGCGAACCGCGTCCACCACTATCCTCTCCCCGGCTGTTCCCGTGCAGTCCCCCGCTGTTACCGAAAGGCCTCCGGAGGCGCCGTAGGGCCCTCCCAGGGAAACCCACTGCCCGGGAAATGCGCTCTGGTCCACTGAAACGCTGTCCACCCCTGCTCCATGGATGATATGGTAGGTGACCTGGGCCTCTCCCGATGGAGGTATGAACACATCAAGGGAGTACGATGATGAGCTGTCGGGGAGTTCCATATCCCACTGCACCCAGTTCACGTCCGGCCCCGATGAGATCGAACCTGTATAGAAGTATGTGTGGTACTGGCCCCCTTCGGTATAAGGGTGCCAGTAGGAGGAGGGGCCGTGGAGAACGCAGCTGTTCTCCAGGTTATCGGTGATCATGTCCTTCTCCACGGGGGAGGTGAAGCTCTCCTCGAGCTGATCCCAGAGCTCAGGCCTGTCGCCGTCGTAGCCCAGGGCCCAGATGCCAACGCCCTGCATCCCCGCCATGCGCACCATGTCGTATTTCAGTTCGAGGGACTCGGCGCTGTCGTACCAGCCCTGGTTCCAGCCCCCGGACTGGAATGCGTAGTAAGGGGTGAGGGACTCTTCGTCCCAGAGCGCACCGTATGTGGCGGCCCTTGCCGCCAGTGTGGTGTAGAAAAGGGTGGAGCATCCTGATCCCGGGGAATGGGGATACTGGGTATCGGTTTCCCACTGATGACCGTAATAAGGAAGCCCCCACACAAGTTTCTCGTGGGCTTCAGGGGCGTACCTTACATAGTCGCAGAGGGCCCAAGCCATGTTGCTGGATGACTCCGGGGAACTGCCCCACCCGGTGAGGGGGGCATTGGGGCCGGCAACGGAGCTCCACGAACCGGCGAATGCGTAGCACATGATCATAAGGGCGTCGCAGCTCTCCGCCAGGGAACTGTAGTCGAAGGCTCCTCCCCAGTCCACCACCGGTGTGCAGATGGAGATGTGAGCATCGGGCAGTGAATCCCTGAGTTCCTCCATGAAGGTCACCAGGTTCTCCGCGTCGGCGCTCTGAACGTTCTCGAAATCGATGCACACCCCATCGGCGGATGTTCCCTCAACCAGAGATATCAGCTCGGAAATGGCTGTGGCCTTACCGGTTGTGAGAATGGAGTGGATGGACGAACCGGAGAAGTTAGTCACGGTAACCGCCACCTCAGCCCCTGCGGCGTGGGCCTGGTCCATCGCCGTCTGGAAGACCGAGGGATAGCCGTGATAGTTGGTTATGCTTCCCGACGGCCCCATGTCCACCGAGAAAACCGCAAGCACCGAGATGAGGTCGTACTGCAGCCAGGCCTGGTTCACCCAGTAGGGGAGGAAGCCGTAAACGGTGTATTCCAGTTCATTGTCGCCTGTGATGTCATGGATGTCTACTGTTCCGTATGTCCTTCCTCCGAACTCCTCCACGAAAGCCTGGTGAACCGAGGGATAGTGCACTGCATCCGCATTCAGACCTTCCAGAGGACCCCCTGTGAGCATTACGGGAACAATGAGAGCTGTAAGCATGATTCTCCTTCCTTCATGGGAGGAACATCTGGAGCATCAGCCCTGAAAGCAACCGCTCAGTCCCCCAGCGGGATGTCGTGCTTCCTTCCCAGAAGGTCGATCCTCCGCCAGACTCCCCTTCTGAACCGGAAGAAGAAAACCCCGGCGAACACCGCCACATAGAAGCTGGTGAACATCCAGAGAGGCACTATTCCCGCATCCTTCACGAAGTAGAGGAAGAGTATCCCCGGTATCCAGAACAGCCAGGCCAGCGCCCCGGAGGCAAGCACCACGAACCTGGTGTCGCCTGCGCCCCTTAGCGCTCCGCTGTACATCAGGCTCACCGCGTCGAAGATGCCCCAGAGGGCAACGATGGCCAGGAGGCTGGCGGTGGTGGATGAAAGCTCCTGCAGGGTGCAGGCGGAGTCCGGGCTGTAGAACAGCTTAGTGTAGAATCCGGGGAAGAGTACGAAGGACAGGGCCAGGGGAACGAAGTAGCAGAGGGATACAAGGAGGGTACGCCTGGTGGCGCGCACCGCCAGGTCCGGCTGCCCCATCCCGATGCACCTTCCCACGATCACCGTGGTGGCGAAGCTGAACCCCAGCAGCGGATTGAAGGCCAGGTTGTTCACGCTGAAGGCGATGTTGTTCGCGGTGAAGTCCACGGGCCCCAGCCTTCCGGCGATGAAAATGAAAAGTGTGAAACTGGATACGTCCATGAACACCTGAAGGCCCGAGGGAAGGCCGAACCTGATTATCCTGGCGGAGAGGGCCCTGCTGAAGCGGAAGTGCTCCCTGGTACGATAAGCCCGGGCCACGGGGCCGTTGTATGCAGCCAGTGTCAGGATGGTCCCGGGTACGAAGGAGGCAATGGCGGTTGCTATACCGGCTCCCTCTATGCCCATCTCCGGGAAACCCAGCTTCCCGAATATCAGCAGGTAATCCAGCACCACATTGACCCCGGCACCCGCCAGAACGGCCACCATTGCCGGAACCGTCTTCCCCCTGCCGTTCCAGAAGGATGAGGCGGCGGTGGTGAACACCGGTCCCGCGCTGGAGAGCATCAGTATGGTGAAGTAGGTCCGCTCCAGGGCAAGCACTTCAGGGGCGTGTCCGCTCAGGTCCAGAATGTGGAGCCCCGGAATGGTCAGGGCGGCCAGCAGCGGAACCGAAAAGACGGTAAGGAACAGCGCCTGGGCCAGTGAGCGGCTGCAGCCCCCCCTGTCACCGGCGCCGTAGTACTGGGAAACGAATGTGCCCGCGTATCCCACCGTTCCGAACACCACGCACATGAGGGTGAAGCTCAGTATCCCCGCCGGCAGCGCAGCCTGGAGCTCCAGCTGGCTGTGCTGTGCAAGGAAGAGCCTGTCGCAGAACATCATTATGGTGCGGCCGGCCATCCCGGCGATGATGGGCAGGGAAACAGCAAGTATCTCCCTGTATGCGTCCGGAGCCCTCACGGGTTTCACAGGATGAACCCCTTACAGTACGTTATTGTCTCGATCACAGCAATCATTTCGGGATATTCCATTTCATGGGTGTGGTGCGGCGGGGGTCAATATTGCTCAGCAGACGAGCAACCGCAACTTTTCCGCTGCCTTGAGGGGGGTGTTTACACCTGATAGTGATGGTGCATATTACTTTCTGTGTCCCAGGAGGGGGCACCGCCGGGTCTCATCGGTGTCATGTGGGGCTTCGGATGATTTTGCAGATGGCATACATGAAAGGGATACGCAATGAACCTGTATGTGGGCAACCTGGCCTGGGGCGTTGACGACGATTCTCTCAGGGAGTTCTTCGAGAACTACGGCGAAGTTACGGCGGCAAGGGTGATAACTGACAGGGAAACCGGCCGCAGCCGTGGTTTCGGATTCGTGGAAATGCCTGAGGAAGCTGCGAGGAACGCAATTGCGCAGGCAGACGGGGTTGAACTCGATGGCAGGCCTCTCAGAATCAGCGAAGCCAGACCGAGACGCTAGCGAAATGCCGGATTTTGGGCGGCCTGAACGGGCCGCCTTTTTTATCAGGTATTTACATTCCTTTTTAATGATGCATATTACCCGCTGATTCCCAGGTGAGGAATCCGACCGAGACTCATTTGTGTCATCGTGATCGTCGGTTGCTTTTGAGATGGCATTGATGAAAGGGATACCATGAATCTTTACGTAGGCAACCTTTCCTGGGGTGTAGACGATGAATCACTCAGGAACTTTTTCGAAAACTACGGCGAAGTTACCGACGCAAGGGTAATAACCGACAGAGACTCTGGCCGCAGCCGTGGTTTCGGATTTGTCGAGATGCCTGAAGAAGCAGCGAGAAACGCAATATCAAACGCAGACGGCACCGAGCTCGACGGCAGGCCCATCAGGGTCAGCGAGGCCAGGCCCAAGCGCTAGAATCATAGTTCCTCGAAAGGGCGGCCGACCGGCCGCCCTTTTCTTTTCAGTGCTATTCAGGCCGTCAGTGGTCGCAGGCGTTGGCCCCGGTTTCAAGGGATCCAGCGAGGTATCTCTCGACTATTTCCCTTGCCGCTCCGCCGGATGCTCCGGTAACCACCTGCACACCATTCGCGTTGAATATGGTCTGGGCCCTGGAACCCATCCCCCCGGCTATCACCAGGGAGACTCCCTTAGCGGCCAGCCATGGCGGCAGAAGCCCCGGCTCGTGGGGAGGGGGCACATCTTCGGTAATGGACTTGATCTCTCCGTTCTCCACCTCCACGATGGCGAACTCGCTGCAGTGCCCGAAGTGCATGCACAGGGCGCCCTGCGCCATTGGTATAGCTATCTTCATCATTCCTCCGAAAGATCGAGAAGGGGCTCAATGAGCTTCTCGAACCTCTTTGCAGTTTCGGTCTTTCCGTAGTTGTAAACGAACGGCTTCCCAGCGTCGCTGGAGAGCCCCACATTGGGATCGATGGGTATGCTGCCCAGGAAGGGCACCCCGGCGGCCTCGGCCATCTTCCTTCCGTTCTCGCCTTTGAAGATGGGGGTTTCCTCACCGCAGTGGGGGCAGACGAAGCCGCTCATGTTCTCAACGATGCCAAGCACAGGCAGGCCCAGCTGCCTGCAGAAGTCCAGCGACTTCCTCACGTCGGCGGCGGCAACGTCCTGGGGAGTGGTCACCATCACCGCGCCGTCCATGTCCCCCACCAGCTGCACCGCTGACAGGGGTTCGTCGCCGGTGCCCGGAGGGGAGTCGATTATGAGGTAGTCCAGCTCTCCCCACTTCACATCCCGGAGCAGCTGCTCTATCACTCCCATCTTCATCGGGCCGCGCCATATCACCGCGCTGTCGCGGTTGTCCAGCAGGAATCCCACCGACATGACCTTGAGCCCGCCGATCTCCACCGGGAGCAGGTTCTGCCCGTCGGTCTGAACACCTGCGTTCACCAGGCCCAGCATGGTGGGAATGGAGGGACCGTGTATGTCCACATCCAGCAGGCCTACCTTCTTCCCTGCCAGGGAAAGGGATATTGCAAGGTTTACAGCAACCGTGCTCTTCCCAACGCCGCCCTTCCCGGAAAGGACAACGATCTTGTGCCGTATGCCCTTCATCCGAAGGACCAGCTTCTGCCTCTTCAGGTAGTCGTCGTCGCTCTCGCCGGGTCTCTGTGCTGAAGCCTCGCAGCTTCCGTCGGAACAGGAACCGCAGTTCCCTGAACAGCCGGTTCCCTCTTTCACTTCAGTTTCCGCCATACCTTCTCCCAGATGGTTTCGATGTTCCTCGCCGAAGGGCCGTCTGATTCCTCCACCAGGGTTCTGCCCCTGATCTGAGATGCCGTAAAGGCCCTGTCGTAGGGTATCCTGCCCAGGGGTTCGACTCCCCTGCCCTCTGCTTCCTCCTCGATGCCCGCGGTCATTTCAGGATTGATGTCCCACTTGTTCACTATTACCGCCGCGGGAATGGAGAAGTGCTCCGCCAGTTCGATGACCCTTATCATATCATGTTTTCCCGAAAGGGTGGGTTCGGTGACTATCACAACCAGGGATGCTCCGGTTATGGAGGCAATCACCGGGCAGCCTACCCCCGGGGGGCCGTCCACTATCACAAGGTCCTTTCCCAGCTCCCGGGCCTTCTCCGCGGCTTCCCTGCGCACCAGGCTAACCAGCTTTCCGGAGTTCTCCTGGGCTATGCCCAGCCTTGCGTGAACCATGGGTCCAAAACGGGTCTCGGACATGTACCACTGGCCGCAGTGCCTCTCCGGGAAGTCAACGGCCCCGACGGGGCACACCTCCACGCAGACCCCGCAGCCTTCGCAGCCGTGGGGGTCCACCACGAACCTGCCGGAAGATGATGCCGATATGGCTTCGAACCTGCATTTCTCGGCGCATACGCCGCAGCCGGTGCAGTCCTTCTCCCTTATCAGGGCAATGTTGCCGCTGATGAAGTCACTGGTTTTCCTGACCTCGGGTGAAACGAGCATGTGCAGGTCTGCGGCGTCCACGTCGCAGTCGGCAATCACCGCATCCTTTGCCAGCGCGGCAAAGCACCCTGTGATGCTTGTCTTACCTGTGCCGCCCTTGCCGCTTATTATCACCAGTTCCTTCATCCGAGCCTCCCCTCTATCTCCCCGGGGATCTCCCTGAAGACCCTGCTCAGCTCCGGAAGGGCCTCCACCAGGGTTCCTCCCCTGGAGTAGACCTCGGCGACCCTCCGGCTGTGGGGTATTCTCAGAATGACATGGATATCGTTCTCCCGGCAGTAGTTCTCCACCCGGTCATCCCCTTCGTCGGCCCTGTTGATGACAACGGAAAAGGGAAGCCCCAGTTCTTCCATGGTATCCACCGCAAGTGTAAGGTCGTGAAGACCGAAGGGGGTAGGCTCCGTTACCAGCAGCACATAATCCACACCTGATACGGCCTCGATCACAGGACAGGAGGTCCCCGGGGGGGAATCCAGTATCGTCAGGGGCAGATTCGATGCCGCCGCCTTGGCGGCCTTGATCACAGGGGGGGCCAGAACGCTACCCACCTTCAGCTTGCCCTGTATCACCCTGAGGCCCGTACGGGTGTCCTGGCCGATGGAGACCTCGCCCACCGGAACGTCCTTCCAGGTAATTGCATCCGCCGGGCAGACTATTTCGCATCCGCCGCAGCTGTGACAGAGTTCCGGAAAGACAAGCGGGGGGGTACCCAGGGAAACCAGTGCATTGAACCTGCAGAACCGGGCGCACCTGCCGCAGGATGTGCATCTCTCCTCGTTGATCTCCGGTACCTGAACGGAAACTGTTTCCGTGCTTCCCGCTGCGGGTTTCAGGAATATGGAGCCGTTGGGTTCCTCAACGTCGCAGTCCACGTACTGCGCCGGTACACCTGAGGAAACCGCAAGGGCCACTGCAACGGTGGTCTTCCCGGTTCCACCCTTTCCGGAAGCAACGGCGATCCTCATTACCAGTGGCTCCTCACGTTGGCCGCGGTAAGCTCCTGGAGTTCTCCCGCCTTGAACTTCTCCACGGCTTCCGCCACGGTACCGGACTGGCAGAGATACATCCTTATGGACGCCGTCTGTAGAACCAGCACCGCCTTGGGCCCGAAGTTGGCCCCGATGACCGCCTCTGCCCCGGTGGCGGCAATGTTCTGTGCCGTCTGTATGCCGGCACCCTGGGCGGAGTTCAGGTTCATGCCGTTGTCCACCGCCTGGTACTCTCCTGTTTCGGTGTCGTACACCATGAAGACCGGCGCCCTTCCGAACCTGCTGTCCAGCTGTGAATCAGCGGTTCTACCGGTTGAAGCTACTGCAACTCTCATAAAGGACCTTTCCTTGTTTATCCGCCGGCGCCGGAAGACGCCGGCGGTGCTGTGGACCGGGCGGTCCTAATCGCTCTTCTCTTCTGAGAGCTGGCTCTTAAGCGCTTCCAGTTCACTTTCCAGAAGGGCCTTGCGGTTCTCCAGGACCTGCCTCCGACTCTGGGCGTCGGCGGGGTAAACCCCCGGGGAGCCCATGCCGAAACCGAATCCGCGGCCCATGCCACGGCCGCGCCTGAAGCCGGCTCCCAGGCACGCTCCCCATCTGGGGCCCGTTCCGAAGGGTCCTGTTCCGTCTCCACCTGGCATCATTCACCTCTCTTTCCACCGGGTCGGGAACAGCGGTTCCCCCGGTGCCTTTTTAATCCTGCGCCTTTTCCCTCGCCCCGGCATCGCCCCATGCCGCATCCCGGCATTCTGAAAACTGGTGATTCCAGGGTATCTGAGAGGAACGCCTGTAGAACTTCTTCCGCATCTCCGGAAACGAAGGGGTGAACCTCTATTCCCGAGAGAGCGAGCATCCGGTGAACCTGCCTGGATACGGCCCCGCATATCAGAACGGAAACGCCGTTCTCCGCAAGGAATGCGGCGCGGCTCATGGTTCCCGAGTTCTGTGGAAAGGGCAGCACGGTTCGCTCAGGCACCTCTTTCCCGCTCACCTCGGCGACCACCAGCGTTCCCGCTACGTCGAAAAGCGGAGCAATCCTTCCGTTCCAGACCGTCAGGGCTATACGCATGGTTCACCTCCTGCTGCTATGAATGCAAGAACCATGCCAATGGATCTGAATCCATATCACTATGTATTTCATGGGTTTAGAGAATCAGAGGGGATGGCCTATAGTAGCATTAATGCAACTGTACAGCCTGTTAAGTAGCGTTTCCGCTACGTCCGTCGTCCTCGGGCAGGGGTATTCCCAGGGCCCTCATCCTCCGGTAAAGGGTCGTCTTGTGGATTCCGAGCTCCCGGGCGGCGGCGGTCCTGCTGTTGCCGTTTCCCGCAAGGGCTGCAAGTATCGTCTGCCTCTCCGCCTCCATCCGGGCCGACCGGATGGTGCCCTTCGGGGTTTTGCCCAGGGGAGCGATGGCTTCCGGAAGGTCCGCAAGGCCTATCCTTTCGCCGGATGTGAGCAGAAGGGCTCTCTCCACCAGGTTCTCCAGCTCGCGGACATTACCAGGCCATGAATGCCCCGCGAGAACGGGCAGTATGGCCGGATCGAACCCGGGATTATCCATCCCCTGCTCTCCGCAGTGCTT
>DAINQE010000038.1:0-24206 GCA_036743055.1 Candidatus Sabulitectum sp.
AGATGCTCATCTACGAGAACAAGAGGATGGCCCACTACTGGCTGAAGCTCCAGGGGTTCCCCCACCCTGAGACATGGGTTTTCTACAGGAAAGGAGACCTCAGGGAGTTCCTGAAGGATTTCGCGGATTATCCCCTCATCAGCAAAACGAACATCGGAGCGAAGTCATCAGGGGTCAGGGTACTGAGAAGCCCAGGTGCGGTTAAGGGGGTCGGCCGCATGGTATTCGGCATTTTCAGGACTCCCTCGATGGTAACCGGATACACGCCGGTCAGATCCGGCAGTGTCATCAGGGTACCCGCCTACGGCCTTCGGGAAAGACATTCACTCTTCCTGCAGAGGTTCGAGGACATAAAGTGGGAATGGAGGATGGTGCGGATCGGAGAATCCTACTTCGGTCACAGAAAGCTTATCGGGAAAAAGGGTCTGGCCAGCGGAACGCGCCTGAAGGGCTGGGGAGCGCCACCGCAGGAGCTCCTGGAACTCACCAGGGAGATATGCGACAGGGGAGGCTTCCATTCCATGGCCATAGACATACTTGAGACCGCCGACGGAAGATACCTGGTGAACGAACTCCAGTCCATTTTCGGACAGTCGGTGGACAATCTGATGTACCTTGACGGTGTTCCGGGAAGGTATGTGGAAGACGGGGACGGCTTCAGTTTCCAGAGGGGGGGAGTTCAACGCCCACAACAGTTTCATGCTCAGGGTAAAGCACTTCGCTGAGCTTCTGGGGGAGAAGCGGTGAAAAGGATACTTTTCGACCTGAAGAAGGAGTACTACCTGAACTCACTGCTTCCCCTTTACAGGGCCCTGGAGAAGGACGACCGCTACGACCTGTGGATCAGGTCCGGCAGCGACAGCCACAGGGTGCTCGGGGTCATTCCCGTCTCCAACCGGGGCAGGATAGAGAAGGACCTCAGGGAGAGGGGCTTCAGGGTAACCGGAGAGACCAGGGGCTTCCACGGCGTTGTCTGCGGCGACGCCCTGAGGAATCCGGAAAGGTACGACGACGTGCCCCTTTTCCACCTGGACCACGGAGTGGGTATCAAGACCCTGCGCATAAGGAACATCGTGAGGCAGAGGGACCGCCGCTATCATGTCTTCCTGGAGGGAGAGTACTGGTACGACTACATCAGGGGTCTTGGCTGGCAGGACAGGGCGGATTTCCACATCACAGGGCTGCCGAAGCTCGATCCGTTCTTCACGCCGGGCTTCTATGACAGAGGGGCCATTGAAAAAAGGCTGGGGCTGGATCCCGGGAAGAAAACGGTACTCTACGCCCCTTCCTACAAGCCCAGCTGCATCGACATCATAGGGGAGGGAATCCTTGAGCTGATACCCAGGTACAACCTCATAGTGAAGCTGCATCCCTATTCATGGGGGGGCAAGTACGCTCCGCATTCCCAGCACAGGCTCTTCCAGAAACTCCAGGGAAAAACCGGCGGATTCCACCTGGTTCCCAGGGACGATTTCGACGTGTATCCCTACCTTTTCGCTGCGGATACACTGGTGAGCGACACATCCAGCGTGGTGAACGAGTTCCTCGCCCTGGGAAGGCACGGTGTGATCTGCGTTCTTCCCCAGGGAAATCCCAGGCATTCCGACGGAATGCCGGTACTTTCCCTGGATCCTGCGGAATGGCTTCAGGGGGCCTTTCCCCACATCAGCGCCGCCCACGAGCTTCAGGGGGCGGTGGAAAGCGCTCTTGACCCTGACCGGGAAATGAAGATGAGCCTTGAGGAACACCGTAACCGTTTCTTCACGGGCCTGGACGGAAGGTCCTCCAGGAGGGTGAAGGAAGTCATCGATTCGGTGCTTTTTCCCTGAGGCCGGTACCCTTCCACCTCTCGTGGAACCAGACCCACTGCTCCGGCGCTGAGAGTATCCAGCCGCCTATCCTGCCGTTCAGTATGTCCAGGATATCGGGGGAGTATTCCAGGGGTTCCTCGATGGTGATGAGATAGCTGTTGTCCCTGAGCCTTTCTATGTGCATGGGTACCACGGGAACGTTAAGCTTCCTGGAAAGGGTGGCCGGGGCCGAAGGGGTCCTGGCCGGAATGCCCAGGAAGTCCACCGTTTCGCTTCTCACCCTGGAGGTGTACTGGTCGATGAGTATGCCTATTGCGGCGTTGCTTCTGAGAAGCCTGACGATGGGCCCCACGCCTCCGTCCCTGGAGAGAACGTGTATCCCGTGGGAGGCCCGAAGGTCCTCCAGGACCCTGGAAGCCTTCCTGTGGGTGAGTTCCCTTCCCACTACACCGGTCTCCACCCCAAGGAGCCTCACCGCCCTGGGTATCAGCTCCCATGCGCTGAAATGCGCCGTGACCGCTATGACGCCCCTGCCTGCTCCCAGGGCAGCATGAAGGTTCTCCTCCCCCTGGACCCTTACGGCCCTGCAGAAAGAGGCGTCGCCCTTTCCATTCAGGTGGAAGAAATCGAAGTAGCCCTGTATTACGGATGCGTATATCGATCTGGTGGAGGCTTTTATGCCCAGTCGATCCATGACCTTCTCCCTGTGGAGGCGTATTACCCTGCCTCCCTTCAGGGGAAGAAAGGCAAGGAGGGATCCCAGTATCCACGCCTGGACCCTCAGGAAGGGCCTGGGCGTAACCCTGCATGAAAGGATCAGGGCCTTCACCAGTGGAACGGTGAGTGAATGCCTCAGCCTGCGGAACCTTCTTTTCTTCCTCGCCATGAAGGCGAGAATACCGCGGCGGGAAGGAAGCTGTCAAGAAACCCGTTATATTTCCCGGTGAACAGGCCAGAAAGGAGCGCGCTCCGGTTGCGGAAACTCATTCTCTTCGACACGCTGGGGATCCTCTACAGGGGTCACTACGCCATGATAAAGCGTCCCCTCAAGGGCGCCGATGGAACTGTCACCAGCGGTCTGAGCCACCTGCTGTCGGAACTCACCAGGGTAATGGAGGAGAACCCGGGCGCCCTGGTGGCAGCCGTGGGCGACGCCCCGGGTCCAACCTTCCGGAGCGAGATCTATCCCGAATACAAGGCCAACAGACCTGAGACCCCGGAGGATCTCAGGACCCAGACTGAACTGGCAAGGAAGATAATACCCCTGATGGGTATTCCTTTCATAGAGGAAAAGGGATACGAGGCCGACGACCTCATCGCCGGTCTGGCCCGTGAATCCAGCGATCCGGTTCTCGTAGTCTCACCGGACAAGGACCTCCTGCAGCTCGTGTCCAGTCGGATATCCGTTCTTCGCCCGGGGAGATACGGCGGTTCTTCCACACTGGTTGAAGAGGGGGGTGTGGGTGCGATCATGGGTGTTCCCGCCGGGAAAGTGGCGGACCTTCTGGCCCTGATGGGTGATTCCTCCGACAACATCCCCGGGGCGAAGGGCATAGGTGCAAAAGGAGCAGCTTCCCTGCTCCAGCGATATGACTCCATCGAAGACATTTACGCCGATCTTGACTCCGTAACCCCCGACTCCCTCCGAAGGAAACTTGCTGATTCCGAAGATGCGGTCAGGCTGAGCCTCAGTCTGACCAGGCTCGACCGTCCACTGCCCCGGGGCGTTTCCGCCGGGAACATCTCAATGGGCACGCCAAGGGAAGAGGAACTGCTTCCCCTTCTTCAGCGCCTCTCCCTTTCCAGGACCGCGGAGTTCGCAGGGATGAACATCGTTCCTTCCGCAGGGATCCCGGAGTACGATTGCGCCGTAACCATCGCCTCCGGTCCAGGGGACATCTCGCTGCCCGGGGAAGGGCCCATCGCCATCGACACGGAAACCACTTCCAGGGATCCATCCCAGGCTGAACTCATCGGGTTCTCGGTATCGGCGGAACCCGATTCGGCGGTTTACGTGGATTACCGGGGCACTTCGAGGAAGAAGGACTTTCTCGAGGTCCTGGAGGATCAGGCGGCTGCCAGGGGTTACATCGCCCAGAACGCCAAGTACGACGCCAGGGTGCTGATGAACTGCGGAGTACACCTTCCCGGGCCCTCCGGCGACCCTTATCTTGCCGATTACCTGCTGCGGCCGGATTCCAGGGAGCATTCCCTGAAGAAGCTGGTCCCTCTCTGGCTTGGCAGGACCATCCCGACCTTCGCTGAGATAACCGGGGGAGACAGTTCGCTTCAGAAGGTGGCCATGGAAGAGATAGCCTCCTACTGCTGCACCGATTCCTCATCGACCATGGCCCTCTGCCGCAGGCTCCACGAAGAGCTGGAAAAGGATCAGGGTCTGAACAGGGTATACCGTACCGTGGAGCTGCCACTTTCGGCGGTGCTGGCCGCCATGGAACGGAGGGGCATCGGTCTCGACCGGGAGGCCCTGAGACAGGAGGGGGACGCCATCAGCGCCAGGCTTTTCGCCCTTATGGAGAAGGCCGGAGAGCAGACGGGAAGGTCAGTGAACCTGGCCAGCCCCCAGCAGGTCGCAACGGTGCTTTTCGACACACTGGGACTGGATCCTGTGAGGAAGACCTCCGGGGGCGCCAGATCCACGGGAATGACCGTTCTTGAGGCCCTGCGGGGGAAGCATCCCTTCGTGGAGACCCTTATAGAGTTCAGGGAGCTCTCAAAGCTTCAGAATACATATATCGAGAAGCTGCCCGGCTTCGTGAATCCCCGTACCGGGCTGATACACACCAGTTTCAACCAGGCTGTTACCGCCACCGGCAGGCTGAGCAGCTCCAACCCGAACATGCAGAACATTCCAATAAGGACCGAGAGGGGCAGGGCCGTACGCAGGTGCTTCGTGCCTCCGGAGAAGGATCATGTCTTCGTTACCGCCGACTATTCCCAGATAGAGCTTCGCATCCTCGCCCATCTGGCCGGGGACGGCATTCTCCGCAGGGCCTACCTGGAGGATGCCGACATCCATTCCAGGACGGCGGAGGCCATCTTCGGGGACGCCTCTCCGGAGCACAGGCGTAAGGCCAAGGAGGTTAACTTCTCCATCATCTACGGAATAAGTGCCTACGGGCTCTCCCAGAGGCTCTCCATTCCCAGGGGCGAGGCATCGGAAATCATATCGAAGTATTATGAAACCTATCCCGAGGTAAGGCGGTTCTACCGGGAAACCGTTGCCTTGGCCGAGGAACAGGGGGAAGTTCGAACGATACTGGGAAGGAAGAGACCATTCCAGGAGCTCGCCGGAGCTCGTGGCAACTCCAGGAAGCAGATGGAGAGGGCAGCGGTGAACACCAGGGTCCAGGGTTCCGCCGCTGACATGATAAAACTTGCAATGATCAAGGTGGCTGATAAGCTGAACAGGGAACTGCCCGGTGCTTCACTGGTACTCCAGGTACACGATGAACTGGTGGTAACCTGTCCAGGGGAACTGGCCGGGGATGCGTCCCGAATACTGAAAGGGGAAATGGGTTCGGCGCTGGAGCTCGATGTCCCCCTGACCGTTGAAACGGGAACGGGGGAGAACTGGTTGGCGGCGGGTCATTGAAAACCGTATGAATAAGAACACCTCCATACTGCTGGCGATACTGTCACTGCTTTTTCTCACAGGCTGCGGAGGCGGTGATGGGCCGAATGTCCTGCTGATCCTCGTGGACACGGTAAGGGCCGACCACTTCAGCTGCTACGGTTACTCCAGACAGACCACGCCCTTCATCGACAGCCTTGCACAGACTGGAACGATGGCCCTCAGATGCCAGGGGCAGTCTTCCTGGACCCTTCCCTCCATGACAACGATCATGTCGGGAAGGACACCGGTGGAACATGGCGCCGGAAGGCGGAACGGTGTCTTCCATGGTGTTTCACCCGACCTTCCATGGCTCCCCATGGCATTTTATTCAGCGGGGTACAGGACCGCAGCCTTCTTCAATGTGATGTTCATGAACGAGGACTTCGGTTTCCACCGGGGATTCAGGCATTTCGACTGCCAGGGAGTGGCCAGCGGCAACAGCCTGAGAAAGGCCGGCTCAACCGTTGACGACTTCCTTGCCTGGCTGGACTCCTCCGACGGTTCCGAACCGTTCTTCGCCGCGGTTCATTTCTATGATCCGCATATTCCATACGACCCCCCTGCACCATGGGATACCATGTTCACCGATCCCTCTTACCAGGGCGAATACGGAACTTCATGGGGAACGGGCATTACCGAAATGATGGCCGTGAACGCCGGGGAAACCGTGCCTTCCGAAGCCGATATTCACAACCTGGTAGCCCTCTACGACGGGGAGATCGCATACACCGATTCGGAGATAGGAAGGCTTCTCAGGGAGATCAGAGCCCGCGGCCTTGGGGAGAATACGATCATTGTCCTGGTGGGCGACCACGGTGAAGAGTTCCTGGAACACGACGGCATAGAGCACGGCAGAACACTCTATCAGGAGCTGACCCACGTGCCCCTGATCCTGGCCGGTCCTGGCTTTCAGGGGGGAAGGGTGATAGAGGAACCCGTTGCTCAGTACGATCTGTCATTTACCCTGGCCAGGGCGACTGGAGTGGACTTTCCCGTACTCGATCACCAGGTCGACCTTGCGGCAGAACAGCCCGTCATGAGGCGCATCTTCGCCAGCGGTGTGCTGTGGCGCCAGGAAGGGGACCTGGTCTCGGTGGTGGAGGGCGATATGAAGCTCATCTGGAGCGTGGAGGACGATTCGGTTCAGGCCTTCCATCTGGGGGATGATCCGGCGGAGACCGAGCCGGTGGAACCCTGTCAGGATCTCCTGGAGGAAGCCGGGTTCTACTGGGCAACACCTCCCGAGGTCATGGCGGACGTCGTTGACTACAGCGAGACAGCGGCCAGGGAGCTGAGGAACCTGGGCTACATCAGATAATGGACACCGACGCCGAAGCCTCCCCGGATATTACCCTGTAGGATCCCGCGGGCAGCCCGTTCACATCCAGCTCCACGGTTCCCTGGATGCTGGAGGTTCCTCTGGAAACGATCCTTCCGGTGCGGTCGAGCAGGAGCACCTCGCAGCCCGGCTCAGCGCCCAGAACGGTGAGGGAACCGGAACGAACCGGGTTGACCCCCGGGCGGAGCCCCTCCATGGGTCCTTCGGTTTCCTCGACCCCAGTATACCATACCCGGTATATGGCGTCCCTGGGGCAGTAGTTCACACATGTTCCGCAGCCGTCGCAGAGTTCCGGGTCTATCCAGGCGTCGCCCCCTGCGATGGTAATGGCGCCCTGGGGACAGAAGTAGACGCAGTTGCCGCATCCGTTGCACTTGGCCTTGTCCACCTGATATACCCACTTCAGGAGCAGGGACAGGGCAATGAAGGTCATGGTAGCTGCGAATCTCATGGGGTCATTCTCCCTTCAGACGCCTTCTCTGGATCTCCCAGGCAACCATGGCGGCGGTGCTGGAAACATTGATGCACCTCCTGCCTCCGCTCTGGGGTATGGTCACTTTCATATGGCTCATCTCCAGTACCTCCGGTGATACGCCCTCCGCTTCGTTTCCGAAGACATATGCTCCTCCCGCGGGCAGTTCCGCCAGGTGGAGAGGCACGGCGTCCGGCGAGTTCTCCACGCATACCAGCGTCCTTCCCCGGGAAAGCAGCTCTGCTGCTTCCACGGCATCCCTGAACCATCTCCAGGGAACTGAGGAATGGGTGCCCCTGGAGGTCCTTCCCACCTTTCTTCCACCTGGTCTGGCCGATATGCCGCATAGGATCACTCCCGCGGGGGAGATGGATTCCACGGTACGGAAGACCGAGCCTACGTTGAAGGCGCTTCTCAGGGAATCCAGAACGAACACCGGGTAAGATGACGTGATCATCGGGGAATCCTAAAACGGGGAACGGTCATTGACAAGCGGCAGCATGGTTCATAGATAAAGAAGGGCACTGTCCGGGAGGCTTTCATGAACAGGGTCGTGGTACACACCTGCACCGGCGAGATCATAAAGGGCTACACCGCCGATTTTTCCAAGGACCGGCCCTCCTTCCTGCTCACCACCGATGAAGACGGCGTCACGATGCACCAGACCATCGAGCTGGCCGGCCTGAAGGCCGTCTTCTTCGTGCGCTCCTTCCAGGGGAACTTCCTTCATAAGACCCTTCACACCTTCGACGACCTGAGCGGCTACGGCAAGAAGGTGATGATCAAGTTCCGCGACGGAGAAAGGTTCTATGGCAGGGTCGAGGTCCTCAGTCCCGAGGACATAGGCTTCTTCATCTACCCCATGGACAGCGAGTCCAACACCATCAGGGCATTCGTGATAAAGGACTTCATCACCGATGTGAGGGTCATGGACGCACCCTGAAGGGGAGTTCGCCTTCCAGGAACACCCTCTTCCCGTCGAAGGACATCTCGGCGCACCATACCGACACCCCGGCGGATACCGCCGTTCTCAGAGCTTCTGCGAAGCCGGGATCGGTTTCGCTATTGGCTGTGAAGTACTCCGCTCCGTTCACGAACACCAGGAAGAGCACCCCGGCGGGTGACCCGCCGGAAGCGATCTCCATCAGTTCGTTCACATGCTTCCGGCCCCTGAGGGTAGGGGCGTCGGGGAACATTGCCACTCCGTTCTTCAGGAGTGTGCATCCCTTCACCTCAAGCCAAAGACGGTCGTTCACGAGGAAGTCGAATCTGCTTCCTCCCGAAGGCGACTTTACCTCCGCCCGCAGGGCCGATATCCTGCCCAGGGGGGAATGTCCCCCCAGAAGGAACCTGGAGGCGATCTCCCTGTGGAAGGTTGTGTTTACAAGCACCCAGCTGCTTCCCAGACGGGCGGCGGCCAGGGTCCACTTCGTCTTCCTGCCCTCTCCGGGGGAGGGAATGACAAGAAGCCGGTTCCCGGGGTAGAGAAGCTCCCTGAGCCGGCCTGGATCAGGAACATGAACGGCGAAGCGGCTTCCCATGCCATCCCCGGCAATAAGCAGGAACCTGTTGGGTCTTTCCATGAATACGGCTTCAATGGCATCCGGTATCTCCGCCATGACCGGTCCGCTCAAGGATCACCCCCTTTAAATCGAGTGTATCTCGGAGGTAAATATAGCCATGGAAGTGAAGCTCAAGACCCATGTGACCGCACTGCTCCTCCTTGCCCTGGCCGGTGGAATGGCTGCCGCAGCCGGTACGAAGGCTCCGGAGGGCCGTAGTGAAGGCGTGGTAAGGGGGAGTGTGGTCACAGTAACCTCCCGTGGAGCTCTGCTCAGCACCGCCCGGGGAGATGTATGGGTGAGTTCCGCCGCCCTGGCCAGAACAGCGCTCAGGGGGGATTCGCTGCTGGTGCTGGGCAGCAGCCGCGGCATGTTCCTCTCTCCCCTGGCAATCAGGCTCAAGCCCGGAACATCCCCGGCAAGGTCCGTCAGGGCAGGCTTCCGAAGCCTGCTGGAAAGAAGGGTAGAGGACCCTGCCTCAAGGGGTCTTGCCGGCGGGCTCCTCATGGGGCTCCGGGGAACCATTACCCCCGGCACCGCCAGGGCTTTCAGGAGCTCGGGAACTTCCCATCTTCTGGCCCTTTCCGGAATGCACACGGCCCTGGCGGCAGCGGTATTCACACTGCTCAGCAGGCTGCTGTTCGGCCGCAGGGGTATATCATGGCTTCTGTCCATGGCGGGAACCGTGCTTTTCGTAATGGTGTCCGGCGCCCGGCCCTCCACCGTCCGGGCCGGTATCATGTGCTGCTGCGCGCTCCTGTGGATGTGGAGGATGGGGGGAAGGTCGCACACTCTTTCTTTCTGGCTGGCAGCCGCCGGTGTGTCCCTCGTGTTCGTTCCTGGAACCATCTGCGACAGGGGAGCCTGGCTCTCCTACGGGGCGGTTCTTTCACTGATACTGCTGGGAAAGAGCTTCCGTGGCCCCGGGGGCTTCATTCTGACGCCGCTCTGGGCAGGCGTTACGGTGACGATTGCCCTGGCCCCTCTGGTAAACTCCATGTACGGGGGAGTGTCATGGCTGGGGCCGGCGGCCACTGTGGTCTCCATACCGCTGATGACGGCGGTCATGGCCCTGGGCGCCGCGGCGGCGGCGGGCATTCCACTGGCTTCCACAGGGCTTTCCTGGACTGCGGGGATGTGGACTTCCATTTTAAACGCCCTGGCCCATGAGCCCCTTCATCTGGCACCGGGAAAGCTCTGGCCGCTCTGGGCGGCGGCCTTACTGGGGCTCCGGGTCGTCTCCCTGTGGAACGGCTTCCACAGAAGGTTCAGGTAGCTCCAGAACGATGGAGTCTTCAATAATGCCGTCCTCCATCATGGAGTCAGCAGGGATCTCATATACATCGGGCAGCGAAGGGAGGCTGTCGGTTCCCTCCTCTTCCTCCAGCACCTCCGGGGGAGGGGGAGGAGGAGGCTGGGATCCCTCGTCAGCCAGGAAACGGATGAAGATCGACCCCGAGTTGTCCAGCGCCGCCTCGAGATGATCCAGGGCCACCGCCTCGAACTCCGCTCCGAGTGGAAGTTCAATTCTCATGCTGTCACCGGGGAAAAGAGGCCATGCGTCCCTGGCACCACCGGGGAAATGACCGATGAGCACCGTGAGTCCGTCGTAGCCCGACAGGCCGTCGTCCTCCACGGTTACGGTATAGCTTCCCGCGGGGAGCGACAGTGACCTGGTGCGCTCCAGAATGGCAAGGTGGTAAGCGCTTGAGACCGTAATGGTGGGGGTTACCTCCAGTATTACGGGAAGAAAACGCACCGAATCCCTTGCGGAAGGTGTTTCCACGACCACGGTAACGCTGTCGAGGTAACCGGGGGAGGCCTGCCAGGTAACGCTCCTGCCGAAGGCAACGGTGGAGTCGGTGTCGGTGAATCTGCCGGATGAACAGGTCCACCTGGCCTGTGCGCCATCCGGGAGAATGGTCGAAAGGTAGGCCGTTCCATCTCCCGAGGGGTCGATGGAGGCCAGTATCTGAACCGGATCGTTCAGCTGCCCCAGGCTCTCCCTCACCAGGTAGGCCAGAAGCAGACCAACTGGAAGGAGCATGGGAAGCATCACCGGAAGGAGCTGCCGTATCTTTCCTTTTCTTGCCATAGCGGTGGTGAATATAATCGGAGCAGGAAGAAAGGACACCAATGCAGAACACTATGGAATTCTTCATGCAGCTCCTCAGGACCAGGAGCGTCACCGGCAATACCTACCTGGCGGTGGAAATAGTGCGGTCCAGGCTTGAATCCCTGGGAGTTCCTGTGAAGCAGACGAACAAGGGTTCCCTGATAGCAACCCTGGAGGGAACCACTGACGATTCCGCGGTGATCAGCGCCCACCTGGATACACTGGGGGCGGTGGTATCCAGGATCGAATCCCGGGGGATCCTCAGATACAAGTGCGTGGGAGGTTTCACCCCGGGGAGCATAGAGGGGGAGTACTGCCTGGTCGAGACCTTCAGCGGGAAGATGATACCCGGCACCATTCTCTTCGACAGAACGTCCGTACACGCCTACGGCCGTGAAAAGGCCCAGGCGGCAAGGACCCACGAAGAGATGTACGTCAGGATCGACGAGAAGGTGTCCTCCAGGGAAGAGGCGGAGTCCCTGGGAATAAGCGTGGGGAACTACATCCATTTCGACCCCAGGGCCCAGCATCTCGATTCCGGGTTCGTCAAGGGCCGCCACATAGACGACAAGGCCGGGGTAACCGTGCTGGTGGGGGTCATCGAGAACCTTGTAAGGCAGAAAGTCAAGCCCCAGAGGAACATACATTTCCTCTTCACGGTTCACGAGGAAGTGGGTCACGGAGCTGCGGGATGGCTTCCCGAGGGGGTGTCAGACTTCCTTGCGGTGGACATGGGGGTATGCGGCCCGGAGCAGACCTCCCAGGAGGAGAAGGTTACCATATGCGCAGCTGACAGCTCAGGTCCCTACAACTATGAACTGACCAGGCATCTCATTAACCTTGCGGAGATAAACGGCATTCCCCATGTGGTGGATACTTTCCCGTTCTACGGTTCTGATGCAGGTGCGGCGTTGAGAATGGGTCTGGACGCCCGGCATGCCCTTGTCGGCCCAGGTGTGGATACCTCACATGCAATAGAGAGGACCCATCAGGACGGGATCAGGGCCACCATGGACCTGGTAACCCTGTTTGCCATGGAGTAGTCTACCCGGAGGAGAGGATCAGGTCAGCGGCTTCCCTCAGTGAAGGAACCACATGATCCGGCGGGGTAAGGCCCCTTTCCAGGATCATCTCAAGCTGAGCCGCTCCTCTGCCGGTCTCCACCAGTATCGTTGCCAGGCCTGAACGCCTTCCCAGCTCCATGTCGCTCTCGGCGTCCCCGACCATCCATCCTCCCCGGGGCAGCGAGAGGGTTCGTCTGGCCTCTTCTACCATGCCAGGGGCGGGTTTTCTGCACCTGCAGCGGTCATCCGGATGATGCGGGCAGTAGAGGATGCCGTGGGGCCTGACCCCTGCGGCCCTGAAGGCGCATGACATGACGCGGTGTATCAGTTCCACGTCCTCTTCGGTGTAGTAGCCCCTGGCAATGCCCGACTGGTTGGTGACAACCACGAGGGGATGACCGGCCCTTCCCAGCCTTGCCGCGGCATCTATGGCCCCGGGTATGGGGATCCAGTGGGATGGTCTGCGGACATAGTCGTGCCTGTTCCTGTTGATAACGCCGTCGCGGTCCAGGAACACCGGCGGTCTCAACCTTCCATCCTCTTCCTGTGGTAATCCACAAGGTCGGAGAGACCCTCCTCGAAGGGAATAGCGGGTTTCCACTTCAGGACGCTCCCCGCCTTCGAGGAGTCCAGCGAGATCCTGAGTATCTCCTCAGGGAGAGCAGGGCCGAAGGAGGGTTCCAGGGCGGTTCCAGTGAAGCCCCTTATTATCTCATCGAGTTCCAGCACCGATCTGCCGGTACCCCAGCCTATGTTGAAGATACCGCCTGAAGCCGCATCGTTGGAAAGGTCCATTGCGGCCATGTTGGCCCTGGCGATGTCCGCAACGTGAACATAGTCCCTGAGCTGCATTCCGTCGCCGTTTATCACCGGCGCTTCACCCTTCAGGTACTTCACCGTGAAGATGGCGGTAACCCCGGCCTCTCCATATGGGTTCTGCCTCGGGCCGTAGACATTGGGATACCTCAGGACGACATAGTCCAGCCCGTAAAGGTACCTGTAAAGGAAAAGGTAGTGTTCCACAGTGTGCTTGCTGATGCCGTAGTGGCAGATGGGATTCACAGGATGCTCTTCGGTTACCGGAAGGGATCTCGGTTCTCCGTAAACTGCGCCGCCGGTGGAGGCGTAGACGACCCTCTTCACCGACCCCCTCACCGCAGCCTCCAGCAGGTTCAATGTGCCCCTGATGTTCACGTCGGCGTCGAAGGACGGTTCCCTTACCGACCTCCTCACGTCCATCTGGGCGGCATGGTGGCAGAGTATGTCGTACTCTCCCTTCTCCACCGTGTCAGAGGCTTCAGGGGACCTTATGTCCATTTCGTGGAGTGTTATTTCCGATGAAACGTTCCTCCTGAACCCGGTGGAAAGATCATCCATCACATGAACGGTGTGACCCTGCTCCAGAAGGGCGTCGGCTATGTTCGAACCTATGAAGCCGGCCCCGCCGGTTACCAGTATCCTCAAGAGAGACCTCCCTGAAAGAATGCAACAGCAGCCATTCGTACCCGTTGGAAGGGTGAATATACAAAGATAGACCCCCGGCGCCCCGGTGGCTTATAATCTCCCGTATTCGAAGATGGAGGCAGCCATGAGAGTTCTCGTCCTTTCAGGGGGCAGATCCCCCGAGCATGATATAAGCCGTATATCGGCGAAATGGGTTTCAGGGCAGCTCAGAGATGCAGGGCACCAGGTAACGGACGCTGTGATAGACGGCGGCGGCAGATGGTTCCTCGAAGACTCGCCGGATCATCTCACCATGGATACCGGACCTGTACCCTGGAGCCTTTCCTCCGGAGGCGCACCGGTGGCCTTCGACGCCGTTTTTCCCGTGCTCCACGGTTCCTACGGCGAGGACGGCACGGTGCAGGGACTCTGCGCCACCGCAGGATGGCCCTGCGCAGGTGTGGGTGTCCTGGGAAGCGCGCTGGCCATGGAGAAACATACGATGAAGACCCTGGCGTCTTCAGCCGGGATTCCGGTGGCGCCCTGGGTGCTTCTCGACGAGGATCCCGCCGCCTGCTACGACTGCCTGAAGGACAGCATACAGTCCCTGGGATATCCCCTTTTCGTGAAGCCTTCCAGGCTGGGTTCCAGTGTGGGTATATCCAGGGTGGACACCCCTGATGAACTCCCCGTTGCCCTGGGCAGGGCCGCTGAATACGACTCCAGGATACTTGTGGAGAAGGCGGTGGAAAGGGCAAGGGAGATAGAGGTAAGCGTAATGGGTAACGGGGTGGAAGTGTTGAGTTCCATTCCCGGCGAGGTCATTCCGGGAAGGGAGTGGTACGACTTCAAGGCGAAGTATCACTGCAGGGAATCCAGGCTCTCCATACCGGCGGTGCTGGAAGCTTCCGAAGCCGAAGACATGAGAATGATGGCTGAAAGCGCCTTCCGCCTTCTCGGGGGAAGGGGCTTCGCCAGGGTCGATTTCCTGATGAATCATCAGGGGATATTCTTCAACGAGGTCAATACCATACCCGGATTCACCGAGATAAGCATGTTCCCGAAACTCTGGGAGGCCTCCGGACTGGATTCCGGGGAGGTCCTGAACTACATACTCCAGGAGGCGGTCAACCGGGGTGAACAGGGTCTGCTGAAGGAAATGGAGAAGGAATGAGTGGAGTTCTCGATCTGAGAAGCGATACCTTCTCGGTTCCCTGCGCAGGAATGAGGAAGGCAATTTCGGAGGCCCCTGTTGGGGACGATGTTTTCGGTGAGGATCCCACCGTTAACGCCCTGGAAGAGGAAACCGCCGGGCTCCTGGGAAAGGAGGCCGGCCTGTTCGTGCCCTCCGGGACCATGGGCAACGGCCTTGGAATAAGGGTCCTCACGGAACCCGGCGACCAGGTGCTGTGCGGTTCCAGGAGCCATGTATACAACTACGAAGGAGGCCAGTTCTCACTGAACTGCGCCCTTCAGATGCACCGGCTCGACGAGGATGCCGGCGGAATGATACCCATGGAACTGCTTCAGGAAGCCCTGGCGGTGAAGGAAGACATACACAGGGCCCCAAGGACCCTCCTTGCCCTGGAGAACACCCACAACCTTCTGGGAGGAGCTGTCCTCCCCGGGGACAGAGTCGCCGCCGCCTGCGAGTACGCCCATGAAAGGGGCCTCTACACCTATCTCGACGGGGCAAGGCTCTGGCATGCCTCCGTGGCCTCGGAAACCTCACTGGAGGAACTCACCGCCCCGTTCGACATGGTCTCAGTCTGCTTTTCCAAGGCCATGGGAGCCCCCGTGGGATCCGTTCTCACCGGAACGGAACCCATGATAGAGATGGCCAGGTGGTACAGGAAGCGGATGGGTGGAGGCATGCGCCAGGCCGGGATACTCGCCGCCGCCTGCAGGTTCGCCATCCAGGTGAACCTGCCCCGCCTCGGGGAGACCCACGCAATGGCCAGGAGACTGGCCGATGTCCTTACCGCAACAGGCAGGTTCACCGGTGATCCCGCATCGGTCAGGACCAACATGGTTTACCTGGGAACGCCCCCGGGAGAGGCACAGTCGGCGGTGAGGCTGCTGGACTCCCTGGGGATAAAGGTGCTCGCCCTGGATAACAGCTCAGTGAGGCTGGTGACGCACCTTTCCATATGCCCTGGGGCCTTCGAAGCCGCCATGAACAGAATCGAGAAGGAGTTGTAATGAAGGCTGGAGTAGCCGGAGTGGGACATCTTGGGTTCCACCATGCCCGTATACTGAAAACCCTTGCAGACCAGGTGATGATACATGACACGGATCCCGAGCGACTGGAAAAGGTCTCGAAGGAACTGGGATTAGAAGCCGCCGGCTCACTTTCCGAGCTGGTTCAGTGGTCAGACGCCCTGGATGTGTCATGCACCACATCCGCCCATTACGATGTTGCCGCGGAGGCCATTTCCAGAAGGGTTCCCGTACTTGTGGAAAAACCCCTGGCGGCAACGGTGGAGCAGGGCAGGAAGCTGGTGGACCTGGCCGCCGGGAACGGTACACTACTCGCCGTGGGACACATAGAGAGGTTCAATCCCGCCATGGCTGCGGTGAGCGATCTCATCCGCACGCCCATCTTCATGGAGGGGCACCGGATGGCAGGTTTCACTCCCAGGTGCACGGATGTGTCGGTGGTAATGGACCTGATGATACACGACATCGACCTGGTGCTGTGGAAGTCGCCCTCCCCGGTGGCTGAGATACATGCGTCAGGTGTTCCTGTTCTCACCGACACGGTTGACATCTGCAACGCCAGGATAAGGTTCGAGAACGGCGCAGTTGCCAACCTCACCGCCAGCAGGATATCCGCCGAGCCCAAAAGGAAACTCAGGTTCTTCCAGAAGCACGGGTATGTTTCGGTGGATTTCGGGGAAAGATCCGTAACGGCCCTTACCCTCGAGAACGGTACGATCCTCCCTGCTCCGGTCGAGGTGCGGAACTACGACGCGCTCACCGCCGAACTGAAGAGTTTCCTGGAAGCGGTTTCCTCCGGCGGCAGGCCGGCGGTGACAGGGGAGGAGGGTCTCAGGGCCCTCGAGGCCGCCGCGGCCGTCCTGGAAAAGTCCGAACAGAGCATCAGCATACTGAGATGAGGCTGCTCGTATCCGCCGGCGAACCCTCCGGGGATCAGAGGGCGGCCGAGGTCCTGGCCGAGCTCGGTCTCATGACCGGGGTGGAAGCCTTCGGTCTCGGCGGCGGAAAGCTTGCAGAAACGGGCATGGATGTAACCATGCACATGTCCGGCTACGCTGTGATGGGCTTCACCGAGATCCTGGCGTCCATTCCCCGTTTCCTTGCCCTGGAGGCTGAAATGACGGCGATGGCGGTGGAAAGGAAGGCGGATGCGGCTCTGCTGGTGGATTATCCGGGGTTCAACATGCGCCTGGGCAGAAGGCTGAGGAAAGCCGGCATTCCGGTGATACAGTACGTGGCTCCCCAGATGTGGGCATGGGGGAGCTGGAGGACCGGAAAGCTCAGAAAGAGCTGCGATCTCCTGCTCACCCTCTTTCCCTTCGAAGTGGAGTTCTTCCGGAGAAGGGGGATTAACGCCGTTTTTACCGGCCATCCCCTGAAGGGGAGGATAAGCGGGAACCATACCACCGGGGAGTTACTGGGGCTGCTCCCTGGAAGCAGGGCCCAGGAGGTCAGGCACCTCCTCGGTCCAATGGTGGAGGCGTACACTATTCTCAGGGAGAGGGGCATGGTCCCGGGGGGCATCCTCGGGGTATCCGACCATCTGCCGCCGGAAACCTACTCCATAGCGGAGGGGATACCCGGTCTTGTGATGAAACAGGGATCCCGGGAGGTACTTCAGCAGTCCAGGGCGGCGCTGGTCTGCTCGGGAACCGCAACGCTGGAGACTGCTCTGCACGGTGTTCCCTTCGTGGTCTGCTACCGCACCGGAACCCTCACCTACGCCCTGGCCAGGCTCCTGGTCCGCGGGGTTAAGAGGATCGGAATGGCAAGCATCGTGGCGGGAACTGAAGTGGCACCTGAGCTGATACAGGGCCGGGTTACCCCGGATCGAATGGCGGAAAAGGCCTCTTCGCTCCTTGTATCCGGAAGGGAGAGGGAGGAAGCCGTCAAAAAGCTGAGCCTTGTAAGAGAAGCCCTTGGAGAAGGGAATCCGGCGGCGAAGGCGGCGACTGAGATTCTCAGGTTCACAGGGGAGGCCCAGTGAACGCTGAGAAGCTTGCAGGGGCCGGAAGGCTTGCCGTCTCACTCCTCGGCGGAAGCTGGCGCATCAGGAGGCTCAGGCCGTCCACGGGCATCAGGGGCAGGGGAATCCTCTATGCCTTCTGGCACGGCGTTCAGCTTCCCCTTATCTACACCCACAGGAACATGGGCATCAGGATAATGATAAGCAGGAGCCGCGACGGAACCCTTGTGTCGTCGGTCTGTGAAAAGATGGGCTTTTCCCCGGTGAGGGGTTCTTCATCCAGAGGGGGAGTCTCCGCGGCAAGGGAACTTGTAAGGTCGCTTGCGGAGGGTCTTCCAGGCGCAATAACTCCCGACGGCCCCGCTGGACCCGCCGGTACCGCCAAGCCAGGTGTATCCCTCATACCCTCCAGGAGCCGGGCGCCGGTGGTGCCCTATGGAGTAGGGGCCTTCCCCGCGGTGAGGCTCAACAGCTGGGACAGGTTCATGATACCGCTTCCCTTCGCAACCCTTGCAGTTGCCGAAGGAAGACCGGTTCCGCCTGGTCTCTGCTCTCCCGGGATCCTCACCGCGGCCATCGATCAGCAGCAGTCCAGGGCTCAGCTGGCGGTTTCTCCCGGGGCGCGGATACTCGGTGGTATCGCTTCCCTGGCCGGTGGTCTCGCATCTCCGGCGGCTTCACTGATCCTGCGATCCAGGGACACCGCAGAAAGGCATGAGCGAATGGGACGGATAGCCTGGTGTCACAGTCGCCCGGTGTGGCTTCACGGCGCCAGCCTCGGCGAACTCAAGGGTCTCCTGCCGGTGACCGAACGACTCAGGGAAATGGACATACCCTTCTTCGTAACGGCCGTTTCTCCCGCGGGAAGGGATCTGATAAGAAGAAAGGGGTTTCAGGGGTCATACCTTCCCCTGGACATTCCCTCCGCGGTGAACAGATTCCTCGATAGGCTCAGCCCCAGGGCCCTGGTGCTTGCGGAAACTGAGTTCTGGCCGGTCCTCCTCCGTGAGACAGCTCTCAGGGGAATACCCGCCGGGCTGATCAACGGCAGGCTCTCCGGAAGGAGCCTCCGGGGATACAGGCTGATGGCTCCACTCTTCACAGGTGTCCTGCGGTGCTTCCGGATCATACTCACCAGGACCGAAGGTGATACCCGGCGCTTCTGCGAACTTGGGCTTTCCGCCCGTACCGCCGGTGACGGCAAGTCATGGGTAAGACCACCGGACCCGGACCCGGGCTGGAGCAGGATGATAAGCCCCGGTCCCGGTGGAATACTCGTTGCCGGATCCACGAGGAAAGGTGAGGAGAGGGTCATACTGGAAACGGCGAAGCTGACAGGAATGACACCGGTGATAGTCCCGAGACACGATTCCAGGCTTGATGAGATCCTCGAGCTCTGCAGGGAGGCGGGTTTCCAGCCTGACCTCTGGACCGATTCTCCGGTGGAATCCCGGTGTCTCGTGGTTAACGTCAAGGGAGTCCTTGCGGCTCTCTATGCCCTGGGCGACCTTGCCTTCGTTGGGGGAACCATAGCACCGGTGGGAGGGCACAACATCCTGGAACCACTGTCCCAGGGAATTCCAGTGATCGTTGGCCCACACCATCATCACTTCTCGGAGCTTGTAATGAAAGCATCGGAAGCCGGCATGTGCCGGGTTTTCAGCACCCCTTCCGAGGCCGCTTCCGCCGCGGCGGAGCTGTCCGGGAAACGGGGGGAGTCTCCCGTGGAGTTGCCGGAGAGGGATTTTGGCGCAATTGTCGATGAGCTGCTGGAACTGCTGGAAGTGACCAATGAGACATAACGAGATACACGAGAGGATCACCAGACGGGAAGGGCTCTGGCTATGGGTCGCCTGGCTGCTCCTTCCCCTTTCCTGGCTATATGCCCTGGGAGCCTGGTTCAACAGATTCCGGTTCTCTAAGGGCCTTTTCCCCCGACGGGAATTCAATTCGGTGGTGGTCAGCATTGGCAACATCGAAGTTGGCGGAGTGGGGAAGACCCCGGTCACGATAAGGATAGCAGGCAGGCTTGCCCGGACCGGTCTGAAGACCGCTGTGGTGGCAAGGAACCTGGCGGGGAAGAACCTTCCGCCGGTTGCGGTAAGGCCCGGGCATTCATCCGGAGCCGTTCCCCTTAGCGACGAACCCGTGTTCCTCCGGAGAGCCCTGGGTATGGAATGCGACGTCTACGCCGGACCCGACAAGACCGCCGCGGTTGAAAGGGCCGCAAGGGAGATGAAACCCGATGTGATAATCGTAGACGATGGATTTCAACACCACAGGCTCAAGAGGGACATTGATGTGGTGGTACTGAACGCGGACCATCCCTTCGGACTGGGAGGGGTTCTTCCAACCGGAACACTGAGGGAATCCGCCGGAGCCCTGAAGAACGCCGACTACCTGTGGATCAACGGCGTAACCTCAAGGGCTCAGCTCTCCCTGGCGAAAAGGCTCATCGCCTCCCGTAACTGGAAAGCCCCCTTCATATCCAGCGGTGTGGTTCCGGAAAAACCCCTGAGATATGACGGCACGAGGGACCGTATCGGGAAGGTCGTGGGTTTCTGCGGCATCGGGAAGCCCGAGGGTTTCAGGCACACGCTGGAGAAGACCGGCTTCAAAGTGGTCAGGTTCCATATTTTTCCCGATCACTGGGAGTACCGCGTGGAAGACCTGGCGAAGCTCAGGGCCAGCCTGGGCAAGTCCGCCGCGGATTACCTCGTAACCACCGAGAAGGACGCAGCCAGGCTGGGACCTCAGATCATGAAGGAGATGGACATAAGGGTGCTGCCGATAACCCTCACCGTTACCGACCCCCTTGCCGAGGACGAACTGATAGGACAGATACTGGAACTTGCAGGGGAGAGAAAATGACACGCAGTACCGATGTTCTGATAATAGGCGGCGGAATGGCCGGCCTGGCCTGCGCCCTGGAGCTCCCGGGGGAATACTCGGTGACCGTGCTGAGCAAGAACGAACTCCCGGCGGGAAGCACATACCTTGCCCAGGGGGGAATGGCGGCGGTTACCTCACCCGAGGACAGCATAGCAAGGCATCTGGAAGACACCTGCAGGGCCGGAGCGGGGCTGGTGGACCGGGGGGTGGCTGAGAGGATAATCTCCATGGGTCCCTCCCTGGTGGAAAGGCTCGGCGAATGGGGGATATCCCTGGAGGGTTCCGACGGCGACGGCGGAGGTATGGAGGGGGGACACTCCTTCAGGAGGGTGCTGCACTATTTCGACCAGACCGGAAGGTTCATATCCAGCCATCTGGCGGAACTCTGCCGGAGCAGGAGCAACATAACCGTTCTTGAGAACGCTTTTGCCATCAATCTGATAACCGCTTCCAGGGAAGCACCCGAGCTGGTTCTCCAGGGAAGCGACCTCTGCCTGGGCTCATATGTCCTCATCGATGGAGAGGTGATAACCTACCTCTCAGGTGAAACGGTGATAGCCACAGGCGGAGCGGGGAAGGTATACAGGTACACCTCTAACCAGGACTCCGCCACCGGGGACGGCATAGCCATGGCTTACAGGGCCGGCCTCACGGTCAGGAACATGGAATTCTACCAGTTCCACCCCACCTGCCTGTACCACCCTGAGAAGAGGAACTTCCTGATAACCGAAGCCCTCAGGGGAGAGGGGGCCGTTCTCGTGAACCGGGCAGGGAAGCGGTTCATGAAGTACTACGACGAAAAGAGAATGGAGCTTGCCCCAAGGGATGTTGTGGCAAGGGCCATCGACAGCGAGATGAAACGCCACGGAACCGACCACATGCTGCTTGACGCAACCGCCCTTGGGAAGGATTTCCTGGAGGAGCACTTCCCCGAGGTCACCGCGGGTGTCATGAGCGTGGGGATAAGGCCCTGGGAGACTCCCATACCCGTGGTTCCCGCGGCCCACTACTGCGTGGGGGGGGTGGTGACCGACACCGCCGGCGGAACCGAGATGGCGGGGCTCCGTGTAATAGGCGAAGCGGCCTCCACCGGTTTCCACGGCGCCAACAGGCTTGGGAGCAACAGTCTCCTGGAAGCCGGCGTGATGGGACTGCTCGCGGCGGGAGAGATGAGCAAGAAGCTGAGGAAACCCGCGGAGAGGCGTTTCGTCAGGGACTGGTCCTTCGGCAGGGCGGAACCCCTGGAGGAGAGCGTTCTGGTGGATCATTCCTGGGCCAGTCTCAGGAGCACCATGTGGGATTATGTGGGAATAGTGAGGACGGACAAGAGGCTCCGCAGGGCCCTGAGGATTCTTGAGGTGCTCGCCGAGGAGGTGGAGGAGGACTACTGGACCCTGCTGCCCACCGTGGAGCAGCTGGAACTCCGCAACCTCACCACCGTTGCGAAGATCATCGTAAGAAGCGCCCTCAAAAGGAGGGAGAGCGTGGGGCTGCATTTCCTGGCGGACTGCCCGGAACCGTCGCCTGTGGCTACGGATACCATTCTGAAGAAGGACATGTAAAGGGGAGGCAAAGATAAGCAGGGCCTCGTGTTTTCTGACTGGAGCATGCATTCTCGCCCTGGCGGCGGGCTGTTCATCGGCCCCTGTCTACAGGGGCAGCGGGGTCAGCTGCAGGGGACCCATGCCCGTCACCACCGGCTCTTCTTCCGGCGGCCAGACCGCAACGGGCCCCCCTGCTCCGTCTTCCTCCATCGAGCACAGGATGCAGGCCGAGATAGACAGCTGGATGGGAACCCCCTATGTTTACGGCGGAACCACGAAGCACGGCGTGGACTGCAGCGCGTTCACCCAGGCCGTTTTCAGGGCTGTGGACATAGATATCCCCAGGAGGGCTTCACGGCAGGCTGCCGCGGCGCAGACTGTATCCCGGGCAAACCTGAGATACGGAGACCTTGTGTTCTTCAACACCTCAGGTTCCGGCATCTCCCACTGCGGGATTTATCTGGGCAACGGCGAGTTCGTGCACGCCTCCAGCAGCAGGGGGGTGGTCAGGGACCTTCTCAGTCACCCTTACTACGCCAGCCGCTTCGTCCAGGGCGGCAGGTTTCTCTAGCACCGAAGGGCGGCAATTGAGGGTCCTCGATATCAACAACCTTTACTCCCCCACCGGGGGAGGGATAAGGGTCTACCACCAGGAGAAGATGAAATGGCTCCACCACAGCGGGATCGAGAGCTACCTGGCCTACCCCGCCCCGGCCAACACGAGAACGCCGGTAAACGGCGGACTTGCCATAGGGCTCAGGTCACCAAGCCTGGGGAACAGCGGCTACAACTTCTTCACCAGGGGAGAGCCGCTGCGAAGGCTTATAAGGGAGATAGAGCCGGATGTGATAGAGCTGGGGAGCGGCATAGTCGTTCCCGGAATGGTAAGGGAGGAGACCCTGAGGATACCATCCTTCGCCTTCTACCACTCCAACTGGCCCGAAGCGCTTCCACTGAGCGTTCTGGGCATCAGGAAGGGGCCCGTCCACTCATTTTTCAAGGCGTTCGCCCTTCCCAGGATGGGCAGGGGCTACAGGCCTCTCAAAGGAATAATGGCCGCAAGCGACTACTCCAGGGACAGGCTTCTCGAAGCCGGTCTGAGCAACATCATCAAGGTCCGCCTGGGCGCCGACCCCGGGATATTCAGACCCGACAAACGCTCCATGGAAGTCCGCGAAGGCCTGGGTGCAGGTTCTGAGGGGAAGATAGCCCTCTACATGGGAAGGCTTGCCCCGGAGAAGGGCATACATGTCCTTCTGGCCTCGTTCGAAAGGCTGTTCGAGGAGCGGAACATCATTACCGTGGTGGCCGGCGGAGGGCATTACTCCAGAAGGCTGGAGAAAGCCGCCGCAAGGCACCCGGACAAGCTCAAGCTCATCCAGCGGGTCACCAGCCGCCACAGGGCGGCGGAACTCATGGCCAGCGCCGACGCCTTCATCTCCGCCGGGCCATGCGAAACCTTCTCCCTGGTAACCCTGGAAGCGCTCAACTGCGGCACGCCGGTGGCTGCCTGCAGGGAGGCCGCGGCGGCGGAACTCGTGACCCAGTCCGGCGGGAGTTCCGTTTACTCTCCCTGGTACAGCGGCGAAGCCCTGGCAGCGGCAATCATCGAAGCTGTGAACACCCCCCCGGAAACGAAGATCCGATTCAGGGAGTTCGCCAGGGAACTCACCTGGGACAGGTGCTTCAGCAGCATACTCACCATCTACAGGGAAGGCACGGAGCGGTAATGCTTATCAGAAGGGGAGAGGGGAATGACCTTCACGGAGTTATAAGGCTCTGGAAGGAACTCATGGACTTCCACAGGGAGATCGACCCCATGTTCACCAGGCACCCCCGCGGAGCGGACAACTTCATGAAGTTCCTCATGGAACTGATGGACAGCCCCGACGCGGCCCTCTTCGTGTCAGAAGAGGACGGAGAGCTTACGGGCTACATTCTGGCCACCGTCAGCAAGTATCCGCCTGTATTCATGGAGGAGAACTACGGAATGATTACCGACGCGGTGGTAACGGCTTCCAGAAGAAGGCGCGGCACCGGGGAAGCCCTGGTGGAGAAGGCAGCAGAATGGTTCAGGGAGAAGGGCCTCACCAGGATGGAGATGCGACTGGTGAACGCCAACATGGTCTCCTCCTCCTTCTGG
>DAINQE010000039.1:0-23469 GCA_036743055.1 Candidatus Sabulitectum sp.
CCGACTGGAGCGGGCAGTTCTCTTCCGCAGAGAACACAGCCTGGTGTTCAATTCCCGGGCAACTGCAGCTTTCTTCCACCCCTATATCCCCCTGCGTGGAACATCAGGTCGCAGAAGGGATAGACAGCCCCTACGCCGCGGTGGTGGCGGATCTGAACGATGACGGTTTCAGTGACATAGTGTGCGGCAGCGGCACGAATGACGGTGTTCTTGCGTACTACGGTTCCTCCACCGGCGAATGGACCTTCCAGCTTGTATCCGATTCCACTCCTTCGGCGATCGGTATCTCCGTGGCGGACTTCGACGGTGACGGAATGCTGGACATTGCTTCCTGCGCCGACACGGAAGTGCATCTCTTTTACAATGGCGGGGGTACCGTGCCCGAATGGACTTTGGACGTCCCAGGCTCGGGATATCAGACCCTCCACGATGTTGAGGCAGTAGACATGGATCTTGACGGAGATCAGGACATAGTGGTCGCCGATTACGACGCAGACAGGCTTTTCTGGCTCAGGAACGACGGCTCCTCATGGACGGACCTGACCATCAACGATGAGATCGACTACCCCTGCAAACCCCATGCGGCGGATATCGACGGAGACGGGAACATGGATGTGGCCTGCTCCGCATGGCTGGGTGAGAAGATAATGGTCTACTACGGCTCCGGAGGCGGGGAACCGGCATGGACTCCGCAGACAGTGGATCCCGCCTGCGTGGCCGCCCACGGTACCAGGGCTTGCGACATCGACGGCGACGGGGATGTGGATATTCTCGGAGCTTCCATAAACGCAAGCCGACTTTATCTTTACAGGAACGACGGTGGAACCGTTCCTTCCTGGGAGCGAGAGGAAATGGGCATAATCTCAGGCACGGCCATGGTGAGGATCGGAGACATTGACGGCGATGGCGATCAGGACGCCACGGCTTCCTCATGGGGGAACGCAGGGGTGGCCTGGTGGGAGAACGACGGATCCGGTGTGTTTCAGAAGCATCTGATAAAGAGCGGCGGTCAGGCCACCAGCTGGTCCATAGCCGGGGATCTGGACAACGACGGCGATCTGGATGTGCTTGCGGTGCGCTTTCAGCAGGGCTCGCTCTACTGGTATGAGGTCACCGGGTTCCTGCCGTCCGGATGGATGGAAAGCTCGATACTGGATACGGATTCCTCCCCCTGCTGGTCATCATTCTCCTGGACTGCTGATATCCCGCAGGGATGCAGCGTTTCATTCCAGTTCAAATCATCCGATAACAGCTCAGCCATGGGGGAGTGGTCCCAGGAGTACTTCTCGCCCTCGATCCTGTCAGGTCTCGTCAACAGGTACTTCCAGTACCGTCTGAACCTTTCTTCATCCGATCCCATTCTTTCTCCTGTGATCTCTTCGGTGGAGCTCAACTGGGACCCCATGGGAACGGGGCAGTCCGGAGAGGGGGGATTGCTGTTATGTGACAGCCCCTGCTACGGTTCCGTGCTGCTCAGGGTCTCAGAGTGTTTTGCTGAGACTGTTACGGTGGATGTCTATTCCGCCGCTGGAAGACTGGTGGATTCACGGTCTGCATGGGGAGGCGATACGGTTGAACTGGATGGGCTCTCTTCAGGGATGTACCTGTTCAGGGCAGAAAGCGCCGGGGGCTCGATCCAGACGGGAAGAACGGTGCTGATAGCCAGATAGCCTGGAACCGATATTCTTCCAGGGGGTTTTACCTATGGAAAGCCATTCGCGGAAAAGGTAACTCTCCTCGTGTGGTTTGCGGTTGTTCAGGCATAGGAGCGAAGGGCCCGGTCAGCCCTTCGCTCCCTTTCCTATATGGACTTGTTGGCCTCCACCATTTCTTTGACCTTCATGAGACGGGTGGTGTTGCCCCTCTCCATCTCATCCAGCTTGAGGCGTATGTAGCGAATGGCCTCCTCGATCTCAGGTATCATTACGTATTCCAGCGAGTTAACTCTTCTTCTGGTGGAGTCTATCTCGTTGGCAATGAGGATTATAGCCTTCTCCTGCTCCGCCAGCTTTATTATCTCCGGCAGCACCGCCTTGTAGACCTCCAGGGCTTCATCCAGCTCAGGGGGGGTGTCGAACATTCCGTAGTTCCGTACCCTGCCCTCTATGGACACCTTGAAGACAGGAAGGGTGAGGTTCATCACCCGCCTTGTGGATGACTGCACAAGGGCCTCGGCGCCGGGGTATCTCAGGGCGTCGAGAAGGCTTTCCTCCTCCATGGCCGCCCTTGCGAAGAGGAATTCGCCATAAGCCTTTTCCAGTTTCTTCTCAAGGTCGGCCCTGGACCCCTCGTAGTCGGCGATGAGCAGCTTGAACTGCCGCATCAGCTCGTCGAGCTTATCCTTCAGGAGCTTGTGCCCTTTTTTCGCCAGTTTGAGACGCTTCTTCAGCTGAAGCATCTCCATTCTGGTGGCTTTGACCTCAATCGCCATTGGCTTCGCCCTCTTCAACCGGCCAGTACCTGTCGAGGTACTCGGGCCTGATCCTCTTCATCTCGCTCCTGGGGAGGAGCTTCAGGAGTTCCCAGCCGAGTTCGAGGGTCTCCGTGATACCCCGCTCCTCGTGCTCGTCCTGGCTGATGTAGCGGTTCTCGTATTCTGTTGCGAACTCAAGGTAGTTCCTGTCCAGGTCACTGAGGGCGGCAACGCCCAGGATGACGGAGAGTTCCCTGGCCTGTTTGCCGGCGGAGTAGGCGGCCATGAGCTGGTTGAAGAGGTCAGAGTGGTCTTCCCTCGTCTTTCCCTTGCCGATGCCCTTGTCCTTCAGTCGGCTCAGGGACTCCATCACGTCCATGGGGGGGTAGATGCCCTTCTTGTGCAGTTCACGGTTGAGGATGAGCTGCCCCTCGGTGATGTAACCGGTAAGGTCTGGGATGGGGTGGGTCTTGTCGTCCTCGGGCATGGTCAGAATGGGGATCTGGGTAATGGAACCCTTTCTCTCCTTGATCCTGCCGGCCCTCTCATAGATGGAGGAGAGGTCGGTGTAAAGGTATCCCGGATAACCCCTTCGCCCGGGCACCTCACGCCTTGCGGCGCTGATCTCCCTGAGGGCGTCGCAATAGTTGGTCATATCTGTCAGCACCACAAGGATGTGCATGTTCTGCTCATAGGCGAGGTATTCCGCGGCGGTAAGGGCCATTCTGGGGGTGCTTATCCTCTCGATTGCCGGGTCGTCGGCAAGGTTCAGGAAAACCACCGCCCTGTCCATTGCCCCGGTTGCCCTGAAGTCCTTGATGAAGTAGTCGGCCTCTTCGAAGGTGATGCCCATTGCGGCGAAGATAACGGCGAAGTTCTCCTCGCCGCCTGTGACCTTTGCCTGCCTGGCTATCTGGGCGGCAACGGTGCTGTGGGGAAGGCCGTTGGCGCTGAAGATGGGAAGCTTCTGACCCCTCACCAGGGTGTTGATACCGTCGATGGAACTGAAGCCCGTCTGGATGAACTCGGCGGGGTAGTCCCTGGCATAGGGGTTGATGGGGGCGCCGTTGATGTTGTACATCTTCTCGGGAACGATGGGAGGATCGTTGTCGAATGGCGGGCGGGGTCTGCCCTGCCCGTCGAACACCCTGCCCAGCATCTCAGTGGAGACTCCAAGCTCCACTCCCTTTCCCAGGAACCTTACCTTGCAGGTTTCCAGGTCGGTTCCGCTGGAGCCCTCGAAGAGCTGCACCAGAGCTCTGGTGCTGTCCACTTCCAGGACCTTGCCGTGCCTCAGCTCTCCGCTTGCAAGCTCTATCTCCACGAGTTCTTCGTAGCTTACGTCTGATACTCTGTCCACCAGCATGAGGGGGCCGGATATTTCGACAGTGGTTTTGTATTCCCGGATCATTCTCGACCTCCCTATGCGTTTGCGAGCCGTATCTTCTCGGCCACGGCTTCGGTTATTCGTTTCTGCAGACCTGTAATGGATTCGATCTCCTCCTCGGGCAGGTACCTCATCTTGGCGATGTCCTCGGACAGGGGGAAGTCGAAGATCTCCCTGGGAGGCACCTCTGCCTTCACCGCCTTCCACATCTCATCGTGCGTATGGAGGATGGTGGAGAGCATGAGCTGCTGTTTCCGGATGGAAGCGAAGGTGTCCACCGGGTGGAAGGCGTTCTGGTGCAGGAAGTCCTCCCTGAGGCTCCTGGAGGTGTGGAGTATTAGCTGATCCTCCGGGGAGAGGCTTTCGGCACCCACAAGCCTGGCTATCTCCAGCAGGTTGGACTCGTCCTGGAGGAGCGCCATGGCCTTCTTCACCATCTTGACCCACTCTTCACCCAGCTGCTCGTCGTAGTACTCCTTGAGGTTCTTGGTGTAGAGACTGTAGCTGTCCAGCCAGCCGATGGCAGGGAAGTGGCGCATGTATGCCAGGTTGGCCTGGAGGCTCCAGAACACCTTCACCACCCTCAGGGTAGCCTGGACCACAGGGTCGGAAAGGTCTCCTCCCGCGGGGCTCACCGCCCCCACCACCGTGAGCGCTCCTATCCTCTCCCTGTCCCCAAGGCACCTTACCTTGCCGGCCCTCTCGTAGAACTCGGCGATCCTGGTTCCAAGGTATGCGGGATAACCCTCTTCACCGGGCATCTCCTCCAGCCTGCCGGACATCTCCCTCATGGCCTCGGCCCATCTGCTGGTGGAATCCGCCATGAGGGCCACTGAGTAACCCATGTCCCTGAAGTACTCCGCTATGGTGATGCCGGTGTAAACGCTGGCCTCCCTGGCTGCCACGGGCATGTTGGAGGTGTTCGCCACCAGAACGGTCTTGAGCATCAGGGGCTTGCCGCTCTTGGGATCCTCAAGCTCGGGGAACTCCTGGAGCACATCGGTCATCTCGTTGCCGCGCTCGCCGCAGCCCACATAGACCACTACTTCCGTGTCGGCCCACTTGGCCAGCTGGTGCTGTATCACCGTTTTGCCACTGCCGAAGGGGCCCGGAACGCAGGCGGTGCCGCCCTTGCCCACCGGGAAGAACGCGTCGACCACCCTCTGGCCGGTGATGAGAGGCTCATCCGGGGCAATCTTGGTGCTCACCGGGCGAGACTGGCGCACAGGCCACTCCTGGTACATCTTCAGTTCCACAGTTTCGCCGGTGCCGGTCTTTACCTCGGCCACCACGGTGTCGATGTTGTAGTCGCCTTTTTCCTTTACCTTGACTATCTCTCCGGTGGTGCCCGGGGGAACCATGATCCTGTGTTCGATCAGTTCGGTCTCAGGAACCGTTCCTATCACTTCGCCCCCTGAGACCTTCGTACCTGGCTCGATCACCGGGGTGAAGTTCCAGGGCTTCTCGTGGTCAAGTCCGGGAATGTTGATTCCCCTGGTGATCCAGTCGCCGGCCTCTTCCCGAACCTTGTCCAGTGGGCGCTGTATCCCGTCGTAGATGGCCTTCATCAGCCCGGGACCCAGTTCAACGGAAAGGGGATTGCCGGTGAGGTAAACCGGATCGCCGGGTTTGAGACCCCCTGTCTCCTCGTACACCTGAACCGAGGCCTTGTCCCCCTTGAGTTCTATGATCTCGCCGAGAAGCCTGTAGTCGGAAACGAAGACCACGTCGTACATCTTCGCTTCCTTCATCCCGGTGGCCACCACCAGGGGTCCGGCGATCTTGTCTATCCTGCCCTTTAGCATTGCTTCCTCCGACTCACTGTTCATCCTCCGCCATGAGGTCTACCCCCACGGCCCTGATGATCAGGTTCCTGATGGTGTCTTCGCCCCTGTGCTTCGAGCCCTGGACCCCGGGTAGGACCACAATGGCCGGAACAGGAAGGCTCACGACCTGATCGACCTCGCTCTGGAGGTGATCCAGCATATCCTCGGTTATCATTATTACCGCAACTTTTTCCCGTACGAGCTTTTTGAAGGTTTCCACGGCTTCCCCGGTGTTGCTAGGGGTATAGGTCTCAACACCCAGGGCGCGGAACCCTAGAACCGAGTCCGCATCACCGATGAAGGCCGTTCTGCTTTTCTCCTCCATGCTCCTCCTATCCCCTGGGTATCCTGGCCCTGAGGCGCCGGGAATCCATGCCGGCGGACTTGCCGGCGGTGACGAGTTTCAGGTGGGAAACCTCAAGCTCTCGGTGAAGAACGTACGCTGCCAGGGGACCGGGGCTGAACATGTTAGCCGAGGCGGTTTCCAGGATGTCCAGTATCAGGATATCCGTTTCCCTCTGGTATCCCAGGAAGGATCCTCCCTCGAGCCCCTCTTCAAGTGCTTTGGAAGCATCCTGAAACCCTGCTGTTTCCGCGAGGACCTCCGGAAGCTTCCTTGACCTGAATGCCTCACTCACCTCTCCAGGTGTGTGGTAACCGCCCTCGAGGAGCATGCCCTCAAGCACCGCCGGAGAGATGCCCTCCTCCCTGGACCTTGCGGCGGAGAGGAAGTTCCTCAGTTCTATCTTCACCTTGGGAAGCCTGTTGAGGGGTTCATCCATACCGCCCAGGTTCCGTGATTCCACATCAGCCGCAAGCCTGTCAAGCTCAGCGTCCAGTTCGGCGGCTGAGGGTCTGGACATCTCCTGTATCCTTTCGAGACAGTTCCTGAAGCTTACCGGAAGACTCTCTGCTTCGGCTGAGTCCCCCCAGGCCCTGAGAAGGTTCTCCACCGGGATGGTTCCGGGAGGTTCGGTATCGACCTCTCCGCTTCCGCCGGCGGCCAGGCTCTTCCAGACATACCTGGCGTTGCGGACATCCCTTCTCTGGAGTATTCCCCTGGTGAACTCTTCACTTCTGGAAAGGTCCCTTAACTCGTCCTCGGCCCTTGAAACGGCTGTTCTCAAGGCTTTTTCCAGGCTGCCTTCTCCCTGGAGGAGTGGAGCATACCAAGTTTCTCCCAGCACTCTCAGAACGTCGGCTCTGTCTTCCGCGGCAAGGAGCTGATGCCATACCCTCCTTGAGACCAGGGAGTCCTCGAGGCCGCTCACCCTGCCGCTGGCATACGCGTAGGAACTGTCTGACACTTTCAGTCCCCCTGCCCCTCCAGCGGCAGAAGCCGCGACAGCTCCATAACCATGGAGTCATGGTTGAGCTCGGCGAGCATGGAGAGTGTTGCGTTGAGACTTATGTCCCCGGAGCGCATTATGATGCCTCCGCAGTCGCCGTGATGGTCGGCTGAAAGCACGAAGGTGGTCTTCTCGCTGGACGCCTTCCTCAGGAACTCCGGTGTTATCCTGCCCGAATCCGCTTCGGCGGTAATAACTTCAACTTCACCTGTGAGATCGCATCCGCTGAGCAGGGCTTCGATGAGGTTAAGGTAGTCCTTGTCCCCGGCAATGTCCCTGACGGCCTGTTCGATGGCCCGGTCCACCAGGTGCCTTCTGTGGCTCAGGAGAGCCTTCTCCATCTCCCTGTGAAGATGATGCTTCATCCTTCGGGAACGGAGTTCGACCCTCTGCCTGATCCTGTCCAGATCCGTATGATGGCGGTCCTTTATCGAGGAACGCACCTTATGAAGGGCTTCGTTCTTCTCCCCTTCGGCTTCAGCCAGTATTCCGTCGGCCTTCTCCCGGGCGTCCTGCTCGATTTTCGCCAGTATGGCCTCCAGTGACATGGGTTTAACCTATCTGGCCGAGCATGAGGAACGAAACCAGGAAGCCCAGGATCGCGTAGAACTCCACGAATACAGCAAGAATCAGGGCTTTTGCGCTGTCATCTGGCTGCTTGGCGGTCATCATGGCGCCACCGGCGCAGACCTTTCCCTGGTGTATGCCCGACATGAGGCCGGCCAGGGCAATGGGAAGCCCGGCGGCAAAAATCTTCCAGGCGGTCATCATGGTGAGTTCGTCAACGGCGCCGATCTTGCCTATGAGAAGGAAGGCTATAACGAATCCGTAGATGCCCTGGGTACCAGGAAGGGCGGAAAGCAGAAGGAGTTTTCCGAACTTCTTGGGATCAACGCTCATAACACCGGTGCTGGCCTGGGCTGCTATCCCGACCCCCACTGCACTTCCGATACCAGCCAGTGCGCAGGCAAGTGCCACGCCGAGATAGGCTACCAGATATACGCTCACTTCATATCCTCCTTGTTATGGTTGCTGTCTTTCTATCCTTACATACTTCGGTTCATATCTCAGGGGTGTAAAGGGTACCCCGGTCCCGTCATAGAACTTGCCGAAGAACTCAACGAACTGAAGCCTCGCCGTGTGAATGAATCCGCTGAGCACAGCCATAGCCAGATTGAACAGGTGACCTCCGGCAAGAACCAGAACCGCGAGGATAAACCCCGCGACTGGAATGGAGCTGGAGAGCATTCCTGCTATGTCATTTATCACAGAGGCGATTATGGCGCTGGAAAGGGCAAGGGCGAAAAGCCTGGAGTAGCTGAGGACATCCCCCAGCAGGTTAACAATACCGTAGCATGCGTATGCTCCGAGACCGACCTTGCCTCCGATGTTGCCGGCTTCCCTGCCTCCCATTATGAAGATCAGAAGTGCTCCGGCTCCCAGCATTCCCATGAGAATGGAATCCAGTGGGCCTGAATTGTCGTAGATGTTGAAGAGATAGTGGTCGAAGAGCCAGGGAAAAAGACCGAGCAGGGAAAGCATCCAGCCCGCCTGGTCAATGAAGGCGGCGACGCCCTCTCCCTCCCTGAGCCTTTTCTTGAGGTTGACCACCACTCCCCAGGCGAGCTGTATTACTCCGAAGACCAGTGTGAGGTAGAGGAACTGGTTGGAGAGGGAGAAGCTCTCGCCTCGTGGGGCCAGGCTGTTCAGAGGAGCTGCGGCTGCCTGAAGAAATCCGGGAAGGCTTTCGAGGGGCGCTCCGAACCATCCGCCGAGAAGGACACCCCAGAAGATGCTGGCCAGACCGCCCTGAAAGAGAAGCCTGAAAAGCCTGGAGTTCCCCTGGCGCTTTTCCGTGAAGTACCACCCTGCCGCCGCGCCGGCGGAAAGGGCCAGACCGTAGCCGGCGTCTCCAATGCAGATGCCGAAGAACATGGCATAGAACGGAGCCATGTGGGGGGTGGGGTCGGGATCCGCTCCGTTGGGTCTTCCGTACATGTCGGTGAGCATCAGATATGGGTCGGCGGTGGCGCTTTCCGAAAGATGGACCGGAGGGGTTTCGCCGGGGAGGGGATCTATAACCGCCATATCCACCTCACCCAGCCGCTCCAGGGAGCCTTTCAGCATATCGATGTCGGAACGCCTGGCCCAGGCATGGAGAAGCACGGTGGTGGAACTTTCCCTTCCCAGAGCTGCCGCTGAACGGCGAAATCCTCTGAGACCAGCCGCATCGGCCATTGCTTCGATCTCCCGGAGCCTTCCAAGGAGAACACAGGTTTCTTCCCTGAGTGCCTTCTCCCTGGCGGTGATGCTCTCCATGCTGCTCTGAAGCGCCCGCAGCTCTTCCTCTGGCTCTCCTGTGTAGCCGGAGAAATCCTCGGCTGCGAAGCCGGCTTCCGTGAGGGAGTCAAGGATCTGATTTTCCTGCTCAGTATGCCAGATCACCACCGCCCTGGATTCGGAGAGCTTCAGAAAGTCGAAGAGGGGCTGCTCTTCCCGCATCTCCTCCAGTGCAGCGAATCCTTCGCCCGGGGATACTTTCCCGGCTCTGAGACTGAAGGTCCCCTCCCTGTTGATCTGGCTGAATCCCATGGGGAGGTCTATCCACTGCTGCAGGAACTCGATGCGCCGCCGGGTTTCCTGGCCTTTGGAAGAAAGTTCGGAAAGCTCCTCGGCAATGGAAGCGGAGCGGAGGACCGCTTCCCTCAGCTCACTGTCGTTGAGCAGCGCCGTGAGATCCCCCGCGGTATAAACATTCTCCTTCTTGGTCTGCTTTCCGCCGGAGGATGACCTCAGGAATGGAATTGCCCTGGAGAGGGCAGCAGAGAGCTTCGCCTGCTCAGGGTCCTGCCCTGATGAGGGAGATTCCAGAGGGGCATCCTCGGCTGATGACATGTCTATCAGGTGAATCCTGCCGGTTTCCTCCAGCACGGAAAGAACATCTTCCCTCCTTGCGGAATGGCAGAGTATTTCGGTCTTTACCACCGGATCCCTGGCCATCAGCCCCTCTCTCTCTCCACCGCTCCGCGGAGAAGCTTCAGGGCCTCCGGAGCAAGAACGGAAGCGGATTCATCGAGTTTCCGCTTCTTCTTCTGGAGGTCTTCGGCAAGCTTTGCCTGAAGCTCTTCCAGCTCATCATCAAGCTTCTCCAGTGCCATCTTCTCGTATTTCTCCTGCTCGCTCCGGTATTCATCCTCTATCGCCGATATCTGATCCGGGACGGCGGTCCTGATTCCGCGGGCTTTCCGCTCCGCTTCCTCGACCGTTTCCCCGGCGGCCTTTTCAGTGGCGAGAAGGGAGTCTAGTCTGCCGTTCAATCGATTCACCATCCTTTGCTATTGAACCATGATGACCGCAGGAGCCGGGGTGACTCAACATGAAGTTGTGGATATCATCCCAGAAACGACTCGAAGTGCGCCATTTAATTTATTGTCTTGCTTTCGTTTATGAGGTTCTCAACAGCACATCGGAGTTTTCAACAAAACCCGAATCTTCAACTCTTACTTCTGTTTAGGTTTGCCCTCGAGGGAACTCATGCTGCAGTGTCCCTCGAAGAAGACACCTTCTTCGATGATCAGGGATTTGGTGATGATGTCTCCCTCGATCCGGGACCCGTTCTGCAGTTCCAGCTGCTTCTCAGCCTTTATGGTTCCATTCACGGTTCCGCCTATTACGGCGTGATTCACCACCACATCTCCCTTGATACGACCTTCGTGGCCCACCGTGAGGGTTCCGGAGACCTTCACCTGCCCATCGACGAACCCGTCTATCCTCAGGCCGCCGTTGACATCCAGGGAGCCCGTTATGGTGCTGCCACCGCCTACGGTGGAGTTGATCGAGCTGTAGCCGTCGTCCTTTGCCATGATACTTCCTTACCTCTATTCGTATCCTTCATCCTGTGCCCCCGAGGTGGCCAGGTTCTCGATTACCTCTCGTGTATCCCGTATATGCTGAAGCTCCTCCTCGATGGCATCCAGCCGTCTGTTCATGTTCAGCGCCGTATCCAGCGAGTCTGACAGAGCCCTGTTCCTGCTTTCCAGCTCGGCGTTCCTCGAGAACTCTCCAACGCCTAGCAGAAGAACCGCGGTAGCGCCGAGAACGACAAGGACCAGAATGACTGAGAGCAGCCTGAAGAGAACGAGCTTTCTGCCCGAGAATATCCATTCTCTGCGGCGTCTGTTCGCGTCATGGGGTATAATGTTGATGGTAAAGCTTTTATCTCTTCCGGCCATCATTCTCCAAGCTTGGCTCCGGTAAACGCTAACCTAAAACTGCATCTTTCCCGGGTCAAACGGTTCTCCCGGGTGAAGTTCAGAGATCAGCCAGCAGTTCCTTTATCCTTAACTCATCCATACCCGCGCCGAGACAGGCCATGAGCATGATCCGTATCTTGTTACCGGCCATGTCTCCCGCAGAGATCGCGCCTCTCTCCATCAAATCCAGTCCGCCGCCGGGGTAGGCGTAGACTCCCAGAACCCTTCCCTTGTAGCACCTGCTGGTTATAACCACTATCACCGAGGCATCAATGGCTCGCTGTATCGCATCGGCGGTAAGGGGGTGCACGTTTCCCCTGCCGAAGGCTTCCACCACTATTCCCCTGTATCCCGAATCCACGAGGAAATCGATGATGTCGTGGCCGAACCCCGCGGCTGTCCTCACCAGGCCAACCCTGGTATCGAGACTCAGCGGACCCCGGGGCAGATTGAGCCTCCAGATGGGAAGCCTGTGGTAGATGACCTTGTCATCATCCACGAAACCCAGTGGACCGTAACCGGGACTGTCGAAACTGCTCACGTTGGAGGTGCAGGTCTTCGTTACACGACCCGCGGCGTGGATCTCGTCGTTGAGTACCACGGTGACCCCCAGGTTGCTCGTTTCGGTGCACGCTACCCTGACGGCATTCATGATGTTCCTGGGCCCGTCCACACCCAGTTCGCTGCTGCTTCTCATGGCGGCGGTAAAAACAACGGGAAGGGTTCCCTCGAGGTGTATGTCCGCCATGAAGGCGGTTTCCTCGAGGGTGTCGGTACCATGGGTAACCACAACGCCGTGGTAATCACCGGATACCTCGTATGATCGGAGAAGCCTGGCAATATCGGCCATTATCTCAGGTGTTACATGGGGGCTGGGAAGGCTTGAGAACCTCTCGACGGATATCATGGCTCCAGGGATCAGGTCGAGCACCTGAAGATCCATTCCCGACACCGGCCCGATGGTAATTCCCCCGTCACCGGGGAGCATCTCTATGGTTCCTCCGGTGGAGAGCACAAGTATTCTCTTCATGTCAGCCTCCGCCGGCCTTGAGCTGTCTTGCCTTCAGATATTCCTTCAGTTCGCCGGGCTTTTCCACCAGGGAGATAGTCTCGTTCACGAAGCCCTCGTCGGCGCCGTGGATGTCAAGGAGCCTCATGAGCTCCGAATCGGAACCGGCGGCCTGCAGAAGGGTCTGACTTTCCTCCAGCATCTTGAGAAGACCTTCCCTGGCGGGATCCACCGTCCAGCGGAGAATAATGGCAACGGAATCGGCGTTGTCCCTGTACTTGCGCCTCATGTCGGCGCTTATCTCTCCGGCTTCCCTGGCGGATACTATGCCGCCTCCGTAACGGACCCTTCTGAACACGTCCTTGACGAAGTCCACCGCTTCGGAGACCTCCTCCACCGGACTCCTGTCACTGGTTACCGTTCCGCTGAAGATCCATGATTCCATAAGGGCTTCCGCTATCCTGGAACGCACGGAGTCGGACTCTATCTCCAGCAGGGCCTCCTCGACGGATATGAAGAAGTTGGAATAGCGGGTCATGAAGGATATCTTCTCAGATACGGTCTTCTCCATTGCCAGCCTCTCCAGGAGGATGCTCATGAGCAGACTGCTCTTTTCCATTCCCAGGATCAGCAGATCCAGTCTTTCGGCGGAGTTCCTCCTCCAAAGGGGCTGGAGGAAGCTCTTTTCCATAAGGTCGGAAGGATCAATGCCGCCGGCCTGGTTATAGAGGCTTTCCTTAAGGGTGGAGAGGAAGCTGACTGAATCGAAGAATCCCAGGAACTCGATGGCTTCGGTTGCCGCCCGGGCGATGGACATTGCCTTCTCCTGGGAGTTCTTGGAGGCCAGGACTATTTCAACGGCGCAGTTCAGCAGTGGCGGAAGGGCCGCCTGTCTCCATCCGCTGTAAAGGTCCTGCTCCATGAACCCTTCGAGACCCTCCAGGTAGTCCAGGACCTCTGGTGGAGGATATGCGCCGGCCCTGTTCGCGGCGAAAAGGGAGAATGGCGCAACGCCCTGGGACCTTGAGATGAGTTCCTCCAACATGCCGCGGTTCCAGTTCAGGGAGAGGGATCCGGCACCCGGCACCTTTGCTGTCCTCAGTTCCGACGCCAGGATGCCGGCTACGTTCAGTACCATCTCCTTCGTTTCGGCGCCTGTGTTCCCCACAAGGGCGGAAACCGCTCCATACAGCTTCATTCTGGCGTTCTCGAAAACGTTCTTGCGGGCTACGTACTCCTCTCGTCTGGAACCGGGCCAGCTCGGATCCAGGTAAAGTGGAGGAGGGGTTTTCTGGGAGAGCCATGAATCCAGCACGGTGACCCTGTCCTGGAGGATCTCCTGATCAAGCCTGCGGACAAGGTACTCGGCGAACTCGCTGTCCCCGGTCATTCCCCCAATGCTTCTGGTGATCTCATCGGCAACACTGAAAAGGAATGGGACCAGCAGTGAAGCTTCCCTGGCCAGAAGAGCCACGGAGTCCGGAAGTATGGAGCCGAAGAAGATACCGGCGGTGGCGCCTGTGCCGGTTACACCGGAGCTGGCGGTGGATGTTTCGCCGGGCATGAGCTTCTCCGCAAGTTCCTCGATTACCGAACTGTCGATATTCTCAAGGGTCTGCGGATTGTCCACGAAGACTCGAAGGATATTGGATACGCCTGTATTGAGGAACCTGGAGAAAAGCCTGTCAGCCCCCTCTTCCCACACGGCGGTCCTGCTGAAGCGGTCGCAGATGGTCCTTATGCCCGAGATCAGCTCTTCAGAACGGTTCCCCTCGAAACCCGGAATGACAAGGAGATCCGTAATGACCCTGTCAACCGCTTCTATGCGGCCTCCCGCCCTGAGAACCTTCTGAAACACCCTGTGCTCGGTGTCCCTGAGTTTGTCAATGTCCCCAGCGCTGTTGTAGCCGGTTACAGCGAAGGAGAGGCACTCCCTGAAAACAGGGTCCTCGGGATGCACTTCCTGAAGGAGCCTTGTGACAACGTTTTCCAGGTATCGGCACCTCACGGTTACATCGTTGATGCGGCCCATGAAGTCTATGATCGTCTTCTCTACCTCCTCCGGGAAGGATAGAATTACCTCAACCCACAGGGGAGCAAGACCGGAGAGGGTCTTCTTCCTGTCGATGGCGGACAGCAGCTCCACGAGCCTTGCGGTGGAGGGGATCCTCTCCAGGTACCTCCGTGTGTCTTCAGGTTCAGCGGCCCGTATAAGGAGAGAACTCGCGGCGAGCACGCTGCTTATTGATATGCCGCTGTGAAAGGCGGCCGTGTCCAGCTGTATAAGCGCATTCCTTGCCTCGGTGTGACTCATTTCCACCAGGGACCTGTAGAATGCCTTGAGGGCCGTCCTGTCGGAAGTTACGCTTACCGGAAGTATCCCGGCGACAATGCGGGAAAACCGAATGGTGTTCGAGGGAGAGAGCCTCTCATCGGGGGGGGTGTCCTCCACCAGCCTTGCAAGGAACTGCAGCACCTCGCCGCTGATCTCCTCGCCTATTGCCTTGAGGAAACGCACCAGCTTCCCGAGACTGATCCCGCCGGGCACATTATGCAGGAAGGAAACTATTGCTTCACCCATTGCGGCATGGTCGCTTCCGGCTATACCGTGGGAAACCGCTTCGATCACAAGGTCCATTTCCAGCTGATGGTCAACCTGTATCCTCAGGTCCCGGCTGCTTTCCAGTATGGAGGCGACCCTTTTCCTGTCATGGGTGTCAAAGAGTTCCATGACCTTGTGGACCCTCTCCGAGGAGAAGAGCTCCTCAAGGTCCCTCCTGGACTCAATAGCGCTGAGGATTCCCGCAAGGAACCTTATGGAGCTCACCGGGACCAGCCCCCTGCTAAGCCTTCCATGAACCAGCCTGCCGCGCCTTTTGATCAGGTTCCATATCTGAGTGTAGTCGGAGTCGTCGAGAAGCCAGCCGGTCTCGATGGTGTAGTCCAGGAGCATGACCGCGGTATCATCGTCGATAGCTTCTTTATCTATCCTGGCAAAATACTTCTCCAGGGCATTTACTATGTCCGTTCCGCCGGAGCTCATCCTGAGGCAAACGAATCCGAATCTTTCCGGAAAGGTTCCAGCCACCTTGAGGGGCAGAGCAACATGCGCCGAGGCTATGCTGCCGGCGGATCTGAGTGCTTTCAGCCAGCAGGAGAGGGCCTCGATGAACGTTATTCCGAAGGAATCCGGCGAATATGCCTCAAGAAGCTCGAAAAAACCCCTGATCCCGAAGGGCATTTGGGATGACCGGAGAGTGTGGCACTGCCTGAACCAGTTCTCAGCTATGACAGGATCGTATGTATCAGGTACGATGAGACCAATCAGGAAATTGTAGATGCCCTCGGCCTCCATTCTGTCCATGACGGACATGAGGGAAGCCAGTGACGGAACGGCCTCTCCGAGACCGCGGGATACCGCAAGCCGTTCGATGGACCCCTGAAGCCTGGGAACCGATTTCAGTTCTACCCTGGAGGGGTCCGGCATCGGAGGAGGATTGATCTCCGGGGGAGGAACCGGAATGCTGCCCAGGTTCCTCACCGAAAGCCAGGTTCGTATCTGCCTGTTGAGCTGATCGTTACGAGATGGCATCAGCTCTCGTTTTCCGAGGAATCATCCCCTTCAATCATGTCCTCTCGAATAAGGGTTACATCTGAAACAGTATCCTCTTCGTGAAGATTGATGAGCTTAACTCCCTTTGTCGCCCTGCCGATCACGCTGACTTCGTCGCACTTGAACCTGATCACCATTCCCGCTACGGTTACCACCAGCATCTCACATCCGGTCTCGGGAGCTGAAACCGCAACAACTCCTCCGTTCCTCTCGTCGGTTATGATGTTGATCACACCCTTTCCCCCCCGGTGAGTTTCCCTGTATTCGGAGGATGGGGTCCTCTTTCCGTAGCCGTTCTCGGTAACGGTCATCAGTATGTCGTCTTCCGATACTGTGACAAGGTCAACGATCCTGTCGTGGGCATCGAGCCTCATTCCGTTCACCCCCATGGTGTCACGACCCTGGGGCTTAACCTCTGTTTCGGAGAACTTCACTGCCCTTCCGAGGTAGGAAGCCAGCACCACGCTGGAGGAGCCGTCCGTGAGAACAGCCTTCACAAGCTCGGTGCCTTCCGCAAGCTTAACCGCCTTGATCCCGTTCCTTCTGGGCCTTCCGTAACTGTCCAGCCTGGTTTTCTTCACCATGCCGCCGCTGGTGGCCATCAGGACATAGCGCTCTCCGGCAAAGTCCTTGACGCAGACATTGGCAACGGGTCTTTCCCCCGGAGTAAGCTCCAGCAGGTTAATGATGGCCTTTCCACGGCTGTTCCTTCCCCCTTCGGGTATCTGCCATACCTTGAGCCAGTGGCATATGCCCATGTTGGTGAAGAAGAGGATGTAGGAATGGCTTGTGGCAACGAAGACCTGTTCCAGGTAGTCTTCCTCCCTGGTGGTAACGCCGGTCTTGCCCCTTCCGCCCCTTACCTGGCTTCTCCATGTATCAAGGGGAAGACGCTTGATGTAGCCCCTGTGGGAAACCATGACCACCATGGGCTCGTCGGGTATCATGTCCTCAATATCTATTTCGTCTGGAGCGTAGGGTACTATCTCCGTCCTTCTGTCTTCTCCGTACTTCTCGGCGATCTCCCTGAGCTCGTCGGCCACAACCTTCATCCTGAGTTCCCTTTGCTCCAGTAAACGGCGAAGCTCTTCGATGGTCGTTTCCAGCTCGGCGAGTTCCTCTTCAAGCGACTTCCTGTCCAGGGCGGTGAGCTTGCCCAGCCTCATGTCCAGGATGGCCTGGGCCTGTTTCTCAGTGAAGCCGAAGGTGTCGATAAGGGAGTCCCTGGCTTCCGTCTGGGAAGACGAGGCCCTGATTATCCTTATGACTTCATCGATGTTGTCCTGGGCCTTGATGAGACCTCGGAGTATGTGTGCCCTTGCTTCAGCCTTCTCGAACAGGAAGGTCGTACGCCTGTGTATCACCGAGTGCCGGTGATCGATGTAGAGGGAGAGCATGTCCCTGAGGCAGAGCCTTCCCGGGATCTGGTCAACCAGGGCGATGAGGTTCGCGCCGAAACTGGTTTCCAGGGCGGTCTTCTTGAAGAGCTGGTTCAGGACGATCTCCTCGACCGCGTCCCTCTTAAGGACAACTACTATCCTCATGCCGGCCCTGTCGGATTCGTCCCTGAGGTCTGCGATGCCGGTGATCTTCCTGTCCTTCACCAGGTCGGCAATGGACTTGATGAGCCTGGCTTTGTTGACCATGTAGGGAAGCTCGGTCACTATCAGACAGTTCCTGCCCTCCACCTCTTCGGAGTCGACACGGCCCCTGACTACAATTCTCCCCCTGCCCGACAGGTAGGCGTTCCTTACCCCCCGGAGACCCATGATGATCCCGCCGGTGGGAAAGTCCGGAGCCTGGATGATGTCTATGAGTTCTTCGTCGGTGATCTCAGGGTTCTCTATCAGTGCTATGCAGGCGTTCACCGTATCCCTGAGGTTGTGCGGTGGTATGTTCGTGGCCATGCCCACGGCGATCCCCGAGGATCCGTTCACAAGAAGATTCGGTATACCCGAGGGAAGCACCGATGGCTCGGTAAGCCTCTGGTCGAAGTTCGGTTCGAAGTCAACCGTTTCCTTGTCGATGTCGGAGAGCATTTCCTCTCCGATCCTGGCCATCCTCGCCTCTGTGTATCTGTACGCCGCGGCGGGGTCCCCGTCCACCGATCCGAAGTTTCCCTGTCCGTCCACCAGTGGATACCTCAGGGAGAAGTCCTGGGCCATCCTGACCATTGCATCGTAAACAGAGCCGTCGCCGTGGGGATGGTATTTTCCAAGGACATCGCCAACCACCGTGGCGGATTTCTTGAAGGCCCTCTGGTGGGTGAGCTTCTGCTCGTACATGCTGTAGAGTATGCGCCGGTGAACGGGCTTGAGGCCGTCACGCACATCCGGCAGAGCCCTGCCCACGAGCACGCTCATGGAATAGTCGAGATAGGACTTCTTCATTTCGTCCTCGAGCTCAATATGATTCAGGGAGGCGATGTCCCTTTCCCGGTCGAGGTCTTTGTTCTCTTTGTCCTTAGTAGTCAAGGTTGGTCACCTCCCCGGCGTGCTGCTCTATGAAGTTTCGCCTGGGCTCCACTTCGTCCCCCATTAGAATGGAGAATATCCTGTCAGCCTCCACGGCGTCGTCCATTCTCACCTGGAGCATCAGCCTGTTCTCCGGATCCATGGTGGTGGTCCAGAGCTGCTCCGGGTTCATTTCGCCGAGTCCCTTGTACCGCTGGATCGTAATCCCTGTGGAAGCCGCTTCTTCCTTAAGTATCCTGTTCCTCTCATGGTCGGAGTAGGCGTATACCTCCTTTTTACCCCATTTCAACCGGTATAGAGGGGGTTGAGCGATGAAAATATGGCCCTCTTCGATCAGCCTTGGCATGTAGCGGAAGAAGAACGTTAGAAGCAGTGTTCTGATGTGCGCTCCGTCAACGTCGGCATCGGTCATGATGATGATCTTTCCGTACCTCAGCTTGTCCAGTTCGAAGTCCTCCTGACCTATCCCGGTGCCGGCGGCGGTAACAAGAGTTCTTATCTCATTGTTGGCCAAAATTTTGTGAAGGGGCGCCTTCTCAACGTTGATGATCTTTCCCCTCAGGGGAAGAATTGCCTGGAAGTATCTGTCACGACCCTGCTTCGCGCTTCCCCCAGCGGAATCACCCTCCACCAGGAAAAGCTCAGCGTGTTCCGGGTCCCTCACGGTGCAGTCGGAGAGTTTTCCCGGAAGGGAGGCGGTCTCAAGGGCGCTCTTCCTTCTTGTGAGTTCCCTGGCCTTCCTGGCAGCCTGACGCGCGGCGCATGTGTCAATGCACTTCTGTACTATCTTCCTGGCGTCGCCGGGGTTCTCCTCGAAGAACTGTTCAAGGCCGGAATAGACAGTGTTCTCCACTACACCCTTTATCTCCCTGTTCCCCAGCCTGGTCTTGGTCTGTCCTTCGAACTGGGGACTTGAGAGCTTGACGCTGACAACCGCTGTGAGCCCTTCTCGAACATCGTTACCGGTGAATGACTGATCGGTCTTCTTGAACAGACCGTTCCTGGAAGCGTAGTCGTTAAGACATCTGGTTAAGGCGGCACGAAAGCCCGTCAGGTGGGTCCCCCCGTCGATGGTGTTGATGTTGTTTGCAAAACTGAAGACATCTTCCTGATAGCCTGAATTGTACTGCAGGGCAACATCGGAGAGCACGAAAGAGCCGTCTTCCAGTTCACCCTCCTTCGTAATGTGAACGGGCGGTTCGTGAAGAGGGTGTTTGTTTTCGTTAAGGAAACCGACGAAGGAGGTTATTCCGCCCTCGTACCTGAAGACCTTTTTCTTGCCCTCAGGGGACCTTCTGTCGGAAATGGATATTTTCAGACCGCTGTTAAGGAAAGCCAGTTCCCTGAGCCTCTTGGCAAGAATGTCGAAGCTGAACTCGGTTGTTTCGAAAATTTCTTCATCTGGGATGAAGTGAATGCTGGTACCTGTGATCCTGGAGTCATCAGGGGTTTCGGTAAGGGGGTAATCCGGAAGACCCCTTGTGTATTCCTGGGTGCAGGTGCTGCCCTTTTTGCTGACCTTCACCCTGAGCCTGCTGGACAGCGCGTTGACGACACTTACGCCAACACCGTGAAGCCCTCCGGACACCTTGTAGGAACTGTTGTCGAACTTGCCGCCGGCATGGAGGGTGGTCATGACCACCTGCAGGGCTGAGATCCCGGTTTTAGGATGAATATCGGTGGGGATTCCTCTCCCGTTATCTGTGATGGTTACTCCGCCATCGGGCTGAAGCTCAACCTCAATGCTGGTGCAGTACCCGCCCTGGGCTTCATCAACACTGTTGTCGACAACTTCGTAAACAAGATGGTGCAGGCCGGTGGAGGAGGTAGAGCCAATGTACATGGAAGGCCTTTTTCTGACGGCTTCGAGGCCTTCCAGGATCTGTATCGACTCGGCGCCGTAGGTGTTTTCAGGTTTAACGGCCAAAATCTTCCTTTCTGTCTTCCTTAACCAGGCGGATGGAGACCCTGAGGGTCCTGAAAACCTCCGCACCGGCTTCCCTGTTCAGGGCCGATAGTATCTCGCTGCTCCTGTACTTCAGCTCCATTGCCGCAGCGGGGCTTCTTGTGAGAACCTGAAGGCAGTCTCCATCGATCACAGGGGAAGAGCAGTACTCGGCAAGTTTCTTCCCCGCTATAGAGTTCCAGCGGGCCAGCGCTTTTCTTCTCGGAAGGATCGAGTCAAGGTCGAGATCCCCGAGAAGCTCGTCCACCAGCTCACTGATGTTCTTCATTCGCTCAGACTGGATCCGGAAGCCTTACGGGCATGACCAGAGTAAGGTAATCGAAGGTATCGTCATCGGTCACCTCCGTTATGATCACCGCCGTGGAGCTGTCGTGCATGCTCAGACAGACATCTTCACTGTTCATGCTTCTGAGAATGTCCATAACAAGGTTCCCGTTGAAGGCTATCTGAAGAGGATCCTCCGAGTAGTCAGCCTCTATGTCCTCCCTCGCTTCTCCGGCATCGGTGTTCTCCGCCTGCAGGATCACCCTGTTGTGCTCAATGGTGAACATTATCTGCCGGGTTGCGGGATTTGCGATGATGCTCATTCTCTTAAGGGCGCCCAGGAGATCTTCCCTGTTCACGGTGAGTTTCAGTTCATTACTTGAGGGAATGACCTTCTCGTAGGGAGGATAAGGGCCATCGATCACCCGGCTGAAAATGCTGGTGTCCCCCACATGGAAGCTCACCTGGGAACCCTGGGAGGACATGAGCACCTTATCGCTGGTGCTGAGCCGCTGAAGAAGATTGAGTGCCTTAGGGGCGATGATCGCCTCAAGACCTGTATCCGTTTCCCGCTTAAGCTGAGTAAGCCTGATCCTTGCGAGTCGGTGGCCGTCGGTGGCTACCATTTCAAGGCCTTCTGGAAGGAACTTCCAGAGAGAGCCGGTAAGGGATGCCCTTATCTCGCTTGCACCGGCGACGGCATAGGATGTTCTGGCAATGGCTTCCCTGACCATGTCAAGCGGAAGCTCTGTCATGCTGTCCGCAGAGCCCGGCGAAGGAAGAGAGGGATAGCTGTCGCGGCTGCTTCCCGGAAGGGTGAAGGAGCTTTTTTCACAGCTTATGCTTGTGCGGGAACCGCTGGTGCTTATGCTTACGTCGGAGCCGTCAAGTTCCCTGACGATCTCAAGCAGTTTCTTCCCCGGGAGTGCAATGGAGCCCTGGGAGGAGATAGTTGCGGGAACCCAGGTGATGACCGTGGTGTCAAGATCGGTGGCCGCCAGCTTCAGTTTTTCCCCCTGGGTTTCAAGAAGGATGTTGGAGAGGGACGGCAGACTGGTCTTGGGAGGAAGGGCCGAAGCCACAGTGTTAAGACCGAGAAAAAGAGTCTTGTGATCCACAAGTAAGTTCACCATAGGAAGCCCTCCACGGTTTCAGTAATAAGAACAGAAAGAAACAGAATACAACATCAGTAATTATACCTCAAAGAGCGTGCAAAAGTAACCCTTCCATGGGAAATCACAGGTACTTGCGATGTTGAAAAAATGTTGAAAAGAACACAGTGAAACGGAAGTTTTCCACAGAGCCGGGACCGTTGGAGAAATCCACAGGGATATCAACAGTGAGATCAGTTCTCCAGGGACCTTTTTACCTCTTCCACCTGCCGGCTGAAAGAGGGGTCCTGCTCCATGAGAGTGTTGACCCTTTTAATGGCGTTCACCACCGTTGAATGGTCCCTTTCAAAGTAATCACCTATTTCCTCAAGGGGGAGTTCAGTCATTTCTCTGATGAGGAACATTGCCACCTGTCTGGGTACAAGGATCTCCCTCTTTCTCTTCTTGCCCTTGAGGGCCTCCTTGTTAACACCGAATACGTCGGCGGTTACTGCGGTAATGGAGGCTGGATTAAGCCTGCGAGAAGCCGAGCCAAGGAATTCCTTAACAAGGTTCCGTACATTCTCAAGTGAAGGGGTGGTGTTCTGGATCCTCATGTTAGCGGCAATGATGTTGACAGCGCCTTCCAGCTGTCTGACGTTCGAGGTAACGCTCTCGGCGATGTAATCAACAACGTTTGAATCAAGGCGGATGTTCTCGTCTCGCAGTTTCTGGTTAAGTATGGCCTTCCGTGTCTCGAACCTGGGAGGCTTTATGTCTGCCAGCATTCCCGACTGGAACCTGGAGATAAGCCTTTCCTCAAGAGGCTCTATCTCGTTTGGATGGCGGTCGGAGGTAAGGACGATCTGTTTTCCCATGAGGTATAGCTCATTGAATATCTGGAAGAACTGTTCCTGGGTGCTGTCCTTTCCCGCAAGGAACTGAACATCCTCCATTATCAGATAGTCGCACTTCCTGAAACGGTCCTTGAACTTTTCCATCTGCCTTGCGGAACTGTGCTCGAAACTGCTGGAGGGATCCAGGGCCCTGATGTAGTCGCTGGTGAACTGGGAGCTGGATATGTAGGCAAATGTTTCACCTGGTTTGTTGTCCCTGACGTAATGTGCAATGGCCTGGACAAGATGCGTCTTGCCTAGACCCACACCGCCGTAGATGAAAAGCGGGTTCTGGGTGGAGTGGCCGAGGTTGTGGGCAACAGCAACGGCGCTCGCGTGGGCAAGTTCATTGGTGGGCCCGCTGATGAAACGGCTGAAGACATACTCGGGGTAGAGATAGTTGTCGAAAAGCTGATCCCTGGAAGAGAAACTGGAGGAGAAGCTTCCGAGATTGAGGGTTTCAGGCCTGTGTGTGAACTTGATAGAAATGGAGTCGTTGCCGGTTATCTCTCGGAGAAGGCCCTCGAGCTTGTCCTTGTAGTGCTGGGAAACGAAATTGACCCTTATATCGGAATCAAGACCGACCGTGACAACATTGCCGCTGTAACCCCTGAAAGAAGCATTTGCCAGCCAGCTGTTGAACTTCTCGACGCCCATAAGCTCCCTGGCCCGGTCAAGACAGAGATCGAACGCGTCTTCTGGAGAAAAAACCATACCACTCTCCGAAAGGAATGAAAGAAAAAACTCAGGGGAATAATGCAAAACAAAAGCCACAGGGCCAAGTAGGTGGGCGGAACTTGACAAAGGGGGTCAATTTAGCTAACTTTCCGCTTCCGGAAAATGCTGAAAAGAACGGGCGAGGGTCGCAAGGTTCACGCCAAGTGCAGGAGACTATTATGAAAAGAACATATCAGCCCAGCAATATCTC
>DAINQE010000040.1:0-23022 GCA_036743055.1 Candidatus Sabulitectum sp.
AGGAACCTGTCGGAGATGTACCTGTCGCTCAGGGTGGCCGCCGCCACCAGTGCGGGGTCCTGGATCTGTATTCCGTGGTGAACCTCGTATCTTTCCCGAAGACCCCTCAGGATGTTGACGGTGTCCTCCACTGAGGGGGGGTCAACCAGCACAGGCTGAAAACGCCGTTCCAGGGCTGCGTCCTTCTCTATGTGCTTCCTGTACTCGTCCAGGGTCGTTGCCCCCACGCAGTGCAGGTCACCCCTGGCAAGGGCGGGTTTCAGCATGTTGGCGGCGTCAACGGCCCCCTGAGCCGCCCCTGCGCCCACAAGGGTATGCATCTCATCGATGAACAGAATTATCCTGCCCTGGGCTGCGGCTATCTCGGAAAGAACCGCCTTGAGTCGCTCCTCGAACTCGCCCCTGAACTTAGCGCCTGCTATAAGGGATCCCATGTCCAGTGCCATGAGACTCTTGTCCCGGAGGGTCTCCGGAACGTCCCCCTCGGCGATCCTCCCGGCGAGACCTTCCGCTATTGCGGTCTTTCCCACGCCGGGCTCCCCGATAAGAACAGGGTTGTTCTTCCTTCTCCTGCAGAGTATCTGCATGGTGCGCATGATCTCGGCGTCCCGGCCTATCACAGGGTCAAGCTTCTGCTGCCTTGCCAGTGCCGTCAGATCCTTTGTGTACTTCTTAAGCGCTTCGTAGCTTTCTTCGGAGTTCTCGCTTGTTACCCTGGAGGAACCCCTTATCTCGGAAAGGGCCACCAGAAAGCCATCCCTCTCTACACCGTTCTCAGAAAGGATCTCGGCGGCCCTGCAGCTCACCGAGGTGATCCCCAGGAACAGGTGCTCGCTGGCCACGAAATCGTCCTTCATTCGGGATGATTCCTTTTCCGCTTCCTTGAGAACGGAGAGTGCGCTTCTGGAGAGAACGGGCTGGGAACCTCCGGAGGATCTGGGAAGCTCTCCCGCCGCTTCAGCGGCGCTCCGGGCAAGGATTCCGGGATCGACACCAAGCCTGCTGAGTACCGGTGGTATTGTCCCTCCCTCGTCGGTAACAAGAGCCCTGAGCAGGTGGAGGGGTGTCACTTCGGGGTTTCCAGCTGATGAAGCGGCGTTCACCGCTTCCGTGAGCGCTTCTCTGGCCTTTATGGTCATTTTTTCCATGTTCATGATATCCTTCTCCCTTCAGAGGTTTGTGTAGCAAAACACGGGCCATGGATACAGCATTTTTACTTGTCTATAACCAGTTTTATTTGTGCTACCAAGGAATGTGCGATTCATTCCGCGTCACAATGACGCAGGGGTGGCAACGGGATTCACTCACTTTACCCTGAGGTCTTTTTGTTGTAGCTTTCAACCGAGGAAGTATTCACCCTTTCAAGCACTTCAACGGAGGTTACCATGGCCGGAATAGGCGTAATAGGCCTGGGTTACTGGGGTCCGAACCTGCTCAGGAACATCGCCGCCAACAGGCGAACCGAAAAGCTCGTTATCTGCGACAGCGATCCTGGAAGGCTTAACAAGATCGGCGGGAGATTCCCCGGCTGCGAGAGAACCCTGGACAGTTCCGCAGTGTTCAATGATCCGGAGATAGACGGAGTGGTGATAGCCACAACCGTATCCACCCACTACCCCCTGGCCATGGAGGCCCTTCGGGCAGGGAAGCACGTTTTCGTTGAGAAGCCCTTCGCCGAAACCACCGAGAAAGCCGAGGAGATGGTGGCCTGCGCCGAGGAGAAGGATCTTGTCACCATGGTGGGTCACACATTCCTCTACTCCCCTCCGGTGCTGAAGATCAAACAGATACTGGACAGCAGGGAACTCGGAGACATCAGGTTCATAACAAGCAGCAGGGTCAACCTGGGCCTTCACCAGAAGGATGTATCGGTGATCTGGGACCTGGCCCCCCACGATTTCTCCATGCTGTTCTACTGGCTGGGTGAGGAACCCACCTTCGTGGAGGCATTCGGACACGATTATGTTCTCAAGGGGATACCGGACGTGGCCTTCGTGAATCTGGGCTTCCCCGGCGGCGCAACCGCAAATGTGCAGGTGGCCTGGCTGGCCCCCTCGAAGCTGAGGAAGACGGTGATCGTAGGCAGCAGGAAGATGCTGATCTACGACGATACCGAGCCCTACGAGAAGATCAAGATATACGACAAGGGAGTTGACGTACTGGAGCCGGAAAGCTTCGGCGAGTATCAGCTCTCCTACAGGACCGGCGACATAGTTAGCCCCAGGATCGATTCCTTCGAACCTCTGGCCGCCGAAATGGAGGAGTTCATAAGGTGCATCGAGACCGGCGCCGTGCCCAGAACGTCCGGAAGGAGCGGTCTGGGAGTAGTAAGGGCCCTTGAGACCGCCGACAGGAGCCTGGCCTCCAGACTGAAGAAGATGGACTAGATGGAAGGCCCTCCCGAAGTACTCCTGAAGTTCCTGGGCGTTGCAGCTGCGGTGGAAGGAGCGGTTTCCACCGACCTGGCGGTCCTTGGGGGGACCATTGCCGTTCTCCTCGGCGAGGAGAACTCCGTGGCGGGGGAACTCGCCGCCTGCGCCGCCGGTATCAGGTCGCCCAGGGAGGGCAAGGTTCTGGTGGGAAGAAGGATGCTCGAAGCCTCTACGAAGGAGGGCCGAAGGGCAAGCGGTTTCGTTGCGCACACCGTTGAGGCCCCTCCTGGAATGACCCCCAGGGGCTGCGTGAACCTGGCGGTGACCGCCGTGGTGAAGAACAGGAACAGCGCCACCGAGAAGACCAGGGAGATACTCGAGTGGCTTGATCTTCAGACGGTGGCCAATGTTCCGCTTGAGGAACTGAACAGCCCGGAGATCCAGAGAACATCCATGGCCGTGTGTATGGCAACATCACCGGAGCTCCTGGTGGTGGACTCTCCCATTCACGAATCGCTCCACTCCAGGCTCAAGACCTTTGCCAGGGCTGGCAACGCTGTACTGATACGTACCTCTTCCCTGGGCGAGATACCGGAAGGAGTTGAACGAATAGCCCTCTGCGACAGTTCAGGAATAGTCAGGGTGGTGAGTCGTTCGGAACTCCGAGGAAGGGCCATGGGAGGCGCTGAGATATCCGTTTCCTTCTGTCCCTCGCTGCCACGACAGCAGCTGGAGACCATCCCCGGGATAAAGAACCTCCTGCACCGCAACGGCCTTTACAAGTTCACCCATGGGGAAACCGCCTTCGCGGTTACCCAGCTCATGAACCTTGCCCGGGCGAACTCCAGGGCGGTGATAGAGCTTCACATATCCAGCATGCCGCCATCCGCCCTGATAAGGCTCTTCGAGGGAGACAGGGGAAGAACTTTCCACGAAGGCCTTTTCACCGGGGAAGACGGTCCCTGAGCTTGAAAGCCCTCCTCCTCACCGCAGAGATAATGGTCAAAAGGTCCGTCGGAAGCATCTGGCTGCTGTGGCTGTGCGGCTTTCTGCCCGCTGCCGTCGCTGCGGTATCTCCAGTGGATACACTGCCGGGGAAGCTCGTCTCCCTGGCGGTCTGTCTCCCGGGTGTTTTCCTGCTCACCGGCTGGCACGGTTCCAGGGCCAGGACCGGTCTGATGGCCATACTTTTCCGCACCGAGGGAGCCGGAACGGTGAGGTTCTCCGAGCTTCTTCTGCCCACACTGTCAGGAACGATACTTGGCGCCATGGCCGGAATGGCGGCCTCCTTCCCTCCCACCTGGCAGTTCTGGCTGGTGCTCCCGCTCTCGGCCTTCGCGGTTTCGGCGCTCATCGATTCGGCAGAGAGAAGGTACAGGTATCCCGGCAGGTTCCTGCTGGGCCTTCTATGGCTCCATGGAGCCAGCGAATCCGGGGGCGGATCGCTGCTAGCTCCTTTTTTATATCCCGGGAAGGTGCTGATGCCTGGCGAAGCCGCTCCTCATCCCGATTCATTCGTGCTTGCCTCCCTGGCACTGGCAGGGGTTTCCGCCGGGATCTACTCCCTTTCCTGCAGACGCTGAACCCAGGGAGCAAGCTCTTTCAGCGCTGCAGCCGCCCTTGCCTCCCTCCTGAACCTTCTGCCTCCGCTTACCCTCATATCGGGGAACAGGCCGTAGTTGATGTTCGAAGGCTGGTAGTTCTCCTCTTCCCTGTCGGTGGAGAAATGGAGAAGCGCCCCCAGGGCGGTTCCCGCGGGAGGAGGTCCACATCCGGCAGCAAGCAGCCCTGCCATGAAACCCGAAGCGACTGATTCGATGTAACCTTCAACTCCGGTGATCTGCCCTGCGAAACGGATCCTGGGGCAGCCCTTCAGCCTCATGGAACGATCCAGGAGCATGGGTCCGTGGATGAAGGTGTTCCTGTGCATGGAGCCAAGCCTGAGGAACTCCGCCTTCTCCAGTCCCGGTATCATCCGAAAAACCCTTTTCTGCTCCGGATATGAGAGCTTCGTCTGGAAGCCCACCAGGTTCCATGCGCTCCCCGAGAGGTTCTCCCTGCGCAGCTGAACCACGGCGAAGGGCCTCTTTCCCGTGGCAGGATCAACTATCCCCACGGGTTTCATGGGACCAAAGGCAAGGGACATCTCTCCGCCGTCGGCGATGGCCTCCACAGGCATGCATCCCTGGAAGTGGACCTCCGTTTCGAACTCCCTGGGTGCCACCCTCTCTCCAGACCTGAGTTCGCTGACGAAATCCAGGTACTCATCCCGGGAGAAGGGGCAGTTGAGATAGTCGCCGTCATCCCCGTCTGAGTACCTGTTCTGGGAGAAGACCTTCCCCATGTCCAGGGATTCGCCGCTCACAACAGGAGCTATGGCGTCATAGAAGTACAGGAACTCCCCCCCGGTGATCTCACCGATGACCCGGGACAGTGCCGGCGAAGCCAGTGGCCCCGCGGCTATTATCACATTTCCCCCCGGGATGCAGCGTACTTCGCCGGGGATCAGACGAATGTTACCCCGGGACCGTAGCATGGCAAGAACGGCTGAACTGAAGGCTTCCCTGTCCACAGCCAGGGCTCCGCCGGCGGGGATCCTGGCGGAATCTGCGGCTCGAATCAGCATCGATCCCGCCCTTCTCAGCTCCTCCTTGAGAAGCCCCGGGGCGTTCCTTACCAGGTCGGACCTGAGGGAGTTCGAGCAGACGAGTTCGGCAGGGAGACCTGTTCTGTGGGCGGGGGTGGTCGTACCCGGCCTCATCTCGTGGAGATTCACCCGGAATCCCCTGTCCGCCAGCTGCAGTGCCGCTTCGGAACCGGCGAGGCCGGCGCCTATGATGGTAATTTCTTCCATGGATTTCCTTAACCTGTGGTTAACTCGCGGTTAACAGTGAGCGCTTAATATACACACCGGAGGTGAACGGAAATGACACTTGAGAACATACTGGAGAGCATATGGACAAGAGGGCTGGGAACGGTCTCAACACCCACCACGCACAGGAGGACAAACCTTGAGCGAGCCGGACTCCACGTAACCGACCCGGAAAGGATCACAGACTGCCCTGTCCTCAGGGCGGCAGGTTGGCCGCTGAGGATGCTCGAGGGCTTCAGGAACGGCAGATACGTTTCGTCGGCGCTTTACCACGAGAACGACTATGAACTGATCACCGTCATCGAGATGGTCCTCCCCCCGTTCACCTGCGTACTACACCGGGGAAATCCCAGAATGGTGAAGTCCCCTGTCAAACTACCGCTGGAACCCCTTTCAAGGATGGGGAATGCGGTCATAGTAAGTGACGGCGCTTTTCTTTTCTCAAGGAAGACATATCCAGGCAGGCGGCAGGGAGACATGATCTCCAGGCAGCTGGAGGAAGTTACGTACCTGGAGGAACTGGCAGCGGCCCTCTGATCTTCCCGTCAGATTAGGAAAAATCCTCCTCCGGAGTTATTTTTCCCTCTTCGGAAGGGGAGCCATATGTGCGGATTCACCGGCTATCTGTCAATGTCCATGGGAGGCGAGCGGGGCAGGGCGTTCCTTGAGAAGGGATGCGCGCTTCTGCGTCACAGGGGACCGGACGAATACTCAGTTAACCAGAACGGACATACAGGCACAGGTTTCGCCAGGCTTTCCATCCTTGATCTGGAAACAGGCATGCAGCCCATAGCTGACCGCGAATCCGGTGCTTCCATAATCTGCAACGGTCAGATATACAACTACATAGAACTCAAGAGCCAGCTGCCTTCCATGGAATACTCCACCACAGGGGACATGGAGGTAGCCCTTAAGGCATATCTCAACTGGGGAACGGGATTCGCCGAGAAACTCAATGGCATGTTCGCAGGGGCAATACTGGATCCTTCCCGTAAAAGGATCATCCTCTTCAGGGATCGCTTCGGCATAAAACCGCTCTACTACATGAACAACCCGAACGGGTTCTTCTTTGCCAGCGAGATATCACCTCTGCTGGAGGCTCCCGGCGCTGCAAGGGAGCTGAACAGTAAGATGCTGCCATCCTGGTTCACCTACAGGTACGTCTTCGGTGAGGAAACGATGTTCAGGGGCATAAGGAAGCTTCTTCCCGGGTCCATGCTGGTCCTCGACATGGAAACAGGCGACTTCAGAACCTTCACCTACTGGAACTGGGAGTTCCGCGGCAACCATGCCGGGACCATGGAAGAGGCAGAGGAGGAGTTCAATGCTCTTTTCATGGATGCGGTGAGAATTCGTCTGAGAAGCGATGTGGAGGTGGGCAGCCTCATCTCGGGGGGCATCGACTCCTCCGCGGTGGCCTCGGCGGCTGCGCTCTGCCAGCCGGATCTGAAGCTCTTCACCATAGGTTTCCATGAACGGGACTACGATGAGACCTCGGATGTGGACCGGCTGCTGGAACTCATGCCCGGCAGGTTCGCCCGGTCGGGTGTTATAAGGGGCACCTGTCTTCCAGGGGACCTTGAGCTTCTTCCCGACCTGGTAAGGTCCGTGGAGGAACCAATATCCCTGGGCACCATGGTGCCCACTGACCAGGTCTGCAGACTGGCCTCGGAAAGGCTTAAGGTGGTGCTCACCGGCGAAGGGGCCGACGAGGTGTTCGCAGGCTACAGGAAGTTCCTGGTGGAAGCCGCGGCAATCGAAGCGGAAAGGTGTTCCCCCGAGGGAAGAAGGATCCTTCTTCGCGATTTCCCTGAACTGACGGAAAGAAAGTCCGTTCCCGGGGATCACCTTACAAGGCACATAACCGACGAACGGCTTTTCCAGCCCGATGAGATCGTGGGACTGACCGGCATTTCGCCGGGGGGCTTCAGCGACTGCGGGGAGAAAAGGCTCCGTTCCATCGGGGAAGGGGTCGACCCCATCGGGGCCATGCAGATGATCGAAGCGCTCACAAGGCTTCCCAATTACGTTAATCTGCGGCTGGACAAACTGAGCATGCGCCACAGCCTGGAGACAAGAACGCCTTTTCTGGACTACAGGCTTGCGGAGTTCGCCGGAAGGCTGCCCCTGGATTACAGGGTGAACCTGGAGGAAAGGACCGGCAAGTTCCTCTGCAGGGAGGCTTTCAGGAAAGGCGGCATCCTGCCTGCGGAAGTGACCAGAAGGAGCAAGAAGCCGTTTACCATGCCCATCGCCCAGTGGTTCTCCGACCCCCGTTCCCTGCCGGAACCGGTTGCCGACATCCTTCTGGGGAACACGGTGAGAGCCCAGGGCATACTCAACCCGGATATGGTCCGGGCATACGCCGGTGAGGTTACGGGAACGGGTGTTGGTCCTGAAACGCTTGTGTCCGCCGGAGACAGGGTTTTCGCCATTGTGGTGTTCTCCCTGTGGTACGGCGAATTCATGAAGGGTACGATTTGAGATACTTGAACGAGTTCAGGGACCTCCTCGAGAAAAGGGTTTCGGGCAGGTCCGAAAGGACATACGGCTTCGAGTACGAACTGATAGCTGAGAATCCCCTGGAGAAGGCGGACCTGGCCGGGGTTCAGGCAGCCCTTCCCGAACTTGGTTTCCACCTGAACGACAACGGTCTGGTAATGAACACGGAAGGAATGTACGTAACATTCGAGCCCGGGGGACAGATCGAGTTCAGCAGCCCCCCCCTCTACCCCGGGGACATGGAGCTTTTCGACCACCTGGCGAGGCGTATTGCGGATACTGTGGAATCCATCAGGCTCTCCACCGGGGTAAGCTATGTCCCCGTGGATTTCATGCCTGGAAGGGACCGGGCCCCCATGCTCCTGGATGCCCAGCGATACAAGGCTCTCCACGAGCTCCTGGGAAGGACCAGCGACCGGGGGCGGGACATGATGAAGGGCACCGCCGCAATCCACTTCCACGCCGCGGTCCTGTCCTTCGAGGAACTGCTCAGGCTCTGGGAGCTCATGTGCGCCCTTTCTAAGGAGGAAGTGTTCGCCATGGGTCCCCAGCGAAGGGATATCTGGAACAGGACCGACCCATCCAGATGCGGTCTCACCTGCGCCGGAGCCGAGAACGTAACCACGCCGGAGATCCTTCTGGATAAGCTGGTGGAGTTCGCCCTGAACGCCCTGGACCTGAGGACCGGTATACCCTTCAGGGAATTGAGCCCGGAACCCGGCTTCCAGGAGTTCATGGTCCATTTCACCACGATCTTCACCGATGTGAGGCTGAACACCAAGGGGCTTACGCTTGAGCTCAGAACCCCGGACACAAGACCCCTGCATCTGTTCAGAGGCGCTTGGATCTCCTTCATCGACGCCGTACAGCAGGTCATGGATAACTGAACGGCCTTTTGCTTATTATAGCCCAACAGTCACCGGTGAGGAGTTCACAGCAATGGAAGAAAAAAGGAAGACCGATTTCATAAGAGATATCATAGAGAGCGATCTCGCAAGCGGTAAACACAGCGAGATCATTACCAGGTTCCCTCCTGAGCCCAACGGATACCTTCACATAGGCCATGCCAAGTCGATATGCACCAACTTCGGAATAGCCGAGGAATACCGTGGAAGGTGCAACCTCAGATTCGACGATACCAATCCCGTGAAGGAGGAGACCGAGTTCGTGGAGGGGATGAAGGAAGACATCCGCTGGCTCGGTTTCCAGTGGGACGAGCTCCACTACGCCTCCGACTATTTCCAGAAAATGTACGAACTTGCCGTGAGACTTATAGAGATGGGTCTCGCCTATGTTTGCGACCTTTCCGCGGAGGAGATACGGAACTACAGGGGAACCCTTACCGAACCAGGGAAGAACAGCCCTTACAGGGACAGGAGCGTGGAGGAGAATCTCGACCTCTTCAGAAGGATGAAGGAAGGTGAGTTCCCGGCGGGAAGCAGGACGCTCAGGGCAAAGATAGACATGGCCAGCCCGAACATGAACATGCGGGATCCGGCCATTTACAGGATCGTTCACCATTCCCACCACAGAACAGGCGACAGCTGGCGCATCTATCCGATGTACGATTTCGCCCACTGCCTCGAGGATTCCATCGAAAGGGTAACCCACAGCCTCTGCACCCTCGAGTTCGAGGACAACAGGCCCCTTTACGACTGGTACCTGGAAAAGCTGGATATGTTCAGGTCGAGACAGATCGAGTTCGCCAGGCTCAACCTGAACTACACCGTGGTAAGCAAGAGATATCTCAGAAGGCTCGTTGAGGAGAACTTCGTAGATGGCTGGGACGACCCGAGGATGCCCACTCTCTGCGGAATGAGGAGGAGGGGCATACCCCCTGAGGCGATAAGGAAGTTCTGCTCGGTAATCGGTCTGGCAAAGAGGAACAGCACCGTCGATATCGCCCTCTTCGAGAGCTGCATAAGGGATGAACTCAACGCAAAGGCGCCCAGGGTCATGTCTGTCATCGACCCTGTGAGACTGGTTGTGGAGAACTATCCCGAGGACCGGACGGAGAGTTTCGATTACACGGTGAACCCCGAGGACGAGAGCCAGGGTATACGCAAGGTTCCATTCACAAGGGAATTGTACATCGAACGGGGAGACTTCATGGAAGACCCTCCCAGGAAATACCACAGAATGGGACCCGGCCGGGAGGTGAGGCTCCGGTACGCGTACCTGGTGACCTGCACCGGCTTCGAAAAGGACGAGAACGGCAGGATCACCGAGATCAGATGCGTCTACGATCCGGAAAGCTCCGGAGGCAATGCCCCGGATGGCAGAAAGGTAAGGGGAACCATCCACTGGATCTCCTCGGAAAACGCCCGGGAGGCGGAGGTCCGCCTTTACGACCGGCTCTTCGCACAGGAGAACCCCCTGAAGACCGAAGAAGGCGGGGATTTCACGGATTCCCTTAACCCCGATTCCCTTAAGGTGGCAAGGGGATGCCTGGTAGAAGAGCACATGGTCAGCCGTCCAGGAGGATACACCTGCCAGTTCGAGCGGCACGGCTACTTCTGCGTTGATCCTGAATCCACCCCTGAGAGACCGGTCTTCAACCGCACCATCACCCTGAAGGACTCCTGGGCCAGGCAGCAGAAGAGGTAAATCCCAAGCGCCGCCACTAAGAACGCCTTCCCTTCAGAGGGGATTCCCCTGTTTCCACCCAAATTAAGCAATTTTACTATATTATTTTTATATTAATATGTAGATTCTTTATGGAACGTCATATGCTTATCTCTGAAGCACGAGAAGGAGGGCATGGTGTTTCATAAGCGTACGGGGTCTTCCGGAAATGGGTGAAAAGGAACTGCAGACGAACAGGGATCCCCTTACCGGGCTTCTGGACAGATCGTCCCTGGATGACATCCAGAAAAGGTTCATGCACAGGGATCAGCAATGGTCACTGGTAATGCTGGATGTGGATCATTTCAAACTGGTAAACGACATCTACGGCCACCTCACCGGCGATGATATCATATCCCATGTGGGCCAGACGATACGGGTTAACATGAAAAGGAACGATTACGCCCTCCGCTATGGAGGCGACGAGTTCCTGCTGGTACTGCCGGACACATCAGGCAACGGAGCGCTGGACCTGGCCCAGCGACTGCTCTTCGAACTGGGCAACAGGGAATTCCCCGGGGGCCTCCGCATCAGCGCGTCAATGGGCGTGGCCCAGAGCGATCCAGATGATACCGAGCTTACCGCTGTTCTCTCCAGAGCCGATCAGGCGCTCTACAGGGCAAAGGAAACGGGCAGGGGAAGATTCGTGCTCTCGGACAGCCTCGGTTCCCGGAGCGGGATGAATCCGGATTTCAACCATATGGTCGGCAGACGGGAAGAGCTGCAGCTCCTGCGTGAACAGCTTGATTCCATATCCGGTGGATCGGCCTTCTGCTCCCTCACTGGTTACCAGGGAATGGGCAAGACCCGCCTGGTGACCGAACTTGAGTACTACTGCCAGTTCAGGCAGATACAGCTGCTCAGGATCGATATTCACCCGGTAAGGGAGGAACGGGGCTTCCTTGCGGTCACCGCAGCCAGGAAAGCCCTGGGGACGCTGAATGAAGCTGAGCTCGATCGGCTCTCCGCTGAGATATCTCCCCTGGAGATATCCACCGTGGAGCATCTTGGGGAGTATGGATTCAGTATCAAGAAAAGATCGGTCCCCGCCGATTCCGACGAATCATGGATAAGGTGCAGGAAGGACCTGGGAAGGATCCTCCTCTCTGTCTCAGGGATCAGGCCCTTCGCACTGGTGCTGGACAACCTGCAAAACGCCTCCGCGGACTGCGTCAGGTACATGAACGAAGTGCTCATGGAAATACCCGGTGCAAGCATTCTCACCATTGCGGCTGGAAGGGAGGGGCACTGGCTGCAGGAGTTCGGCCCCCTGGTCAGGAAACAGGGCTCCCTTTCACTGCATCTTGAGCCTCTAAGCCGGTCCGATGTGAGAACCATGCTTTTCTTCGCGCTTAAATCCCCCGGGGTTCCAGCGGACGCGCTGGACTACATGATGAACCAGAGCGGCGGAAACACGCTTTTCCTGAGGAAGCTCATAGAGTGGTGCATTGCCTCAGGCTCCCTCGGGATCGGTGAAGGAGATGCATGCAGCTGGGTCGAGCCCCCGGAGGAAGAGCTGCCGTCTGAGATAACAGGAATAGTGGAGGGCATGCTCCAGAGGTATGGTCCGGAAGAGATCAAGGTCCTGAAGAGAGCTGCTCTTGCGGGTACCTCCCTGAATCTCAAGATGCTGGGCAGGCTCACGGGAATGAGCGAGTTCACCCTGGCCGAGATAATGGACGGATTCGCCGGGAACGGTCTGATAAGGGATCTGGGCGAAACCTACGGCTTCACCTTCGGGGTGATGCGAAGTTATCTCGTGTCCCGGATCACGCCGTCACTGAGGAGCATCCTTCATGAGAAGGCAGCCTTAGCGCTGGAGGAAACCGGGGAAGGGCCAATCGAACGCCGCCTGACCGACATCGCAGCCCACTACTGTGGAAGCAGGAACCAGCCGAAAGCCCTGGAATACGCGGGGCTGGCTGCCAAATCTACCTTTGCAGCGGGGCTTCACTCCCAGTCGATTCACTGGTACCGGGAATACATTAAAAGGCTTTCCAGAACAGGTGATCCCAAAGAGTTCTTCAGGGCCAGCCTTAATCTGGGTGTTCTCTTCTCAATCACCGGAAGGGCTGAGGACGCCCAGGAACACATGAACACAGCACTGGATATGGCGGAAGACCCGGTGGACATATGCGCCGTTCACTACAGACTGGGTGACAACTGCAGGAGGAAAAGCGACTATCCCGCCGCCCTGGAACACTATCAGAAAGCAGTATCCATAGGCAGGGCTGCGGGGAACACAAGCCCCGTGTTGCTGAACAACATCATCGGAGCCCTCATAGAATACTCTTTCATCAGCCGTCTTCAGGGCAGGCTGGATGAGGCCGGAGAGAAGCTCCAGGAGGCCGGGGCAATCATGAATGCGTCAGAGGGGGGATTCGATCCCACCCTCGAGGGGCTTTACTACGCCAGACTGGCGGATCTGGAATCCGATTCCGGCTCCCGGAGAAAGGCAATGGAGTACTACAGGAACGGCCTTGATATAGCCATAAGCCACAACGACCACAACGGAGAAGCATTGATACTGAACAACATGCACGGCCTGTTCGCCCTGAGCGGCGACTACGAGGCAATGCTCGACACACTGAAGCAGGTGGTGCGCCTGAACACTAAGCTCGACGATCAGCTGGGCCTTGCCATAGCGTACTACAACCTGGCCGAGTCCTACTGCAGCCTGAACATGCTGGATCTGGCCAGGAGATACTTCCAGCTCTACATAGAACTGAACAGCAGGATCCACAACAGGCTGGGAATGGGCTACGGACAGCTGGGGCTTGGAAAGCTGCTGGCCCTGGAAGGCAGGCTGGACAAGGCGGCTCAATACCTTCTCAACGCATCGGAGATCTTCCAGGAACTTGACTGTATAGAGATGATGTGCGAGGCCAGGCTGGAAACGGCCATGGTAATGGTGAGCGCATCGGAATTCAAGGAAGCCGTGAAGATACTCGACGAAATCGAGGAGCTCTGCACAGGAAGGGATTTCTGCAACAGGGCGACCCACATCAGGGGTTATATACTGGTGTTATCGGGTGAATCGGTGGACAGGGGCATCTTCATGGTGGAAAGCTCCATAAGGAATGCGGAAGAACTCACCCCCTTCGACGTTGCCCACATGTACGGGAACCTCTACAGGGCTTATATGTCAGCCGGTTCCGAAGAACAGGCGCTCCACGCCCTCTCAAACGGCGTGGAGGTCCTCCAGACCACTATCAGCCAGATCGGTACCGAGTCCATGAGGAACAGCATACTCTCCAGAAAGGACGTGGCCGACTACCTTACCCTCTGCGAAGAGCAGGGTGTTGCCCTGGGCATATGATCTGAGTAAAATCTGTTGACGATCCAATAGCAACACCATCAGGGGGGTATGTGGCATGGCCGGGGGATTCACAGCCGGAGAGAGACTCCGTTACGCGTTCGATACCATGATGTCCAGGGGCACCGCGGGGCTGATCCTCTGGCTGGGCGTACTGTCCCTTCTTCTCATAGTCCTGTTCTCGCTTATTGTTCTTTTCACAGGAACGGCTCCCAACGAGGAGGGCTTTCCCACCCTTCTCTGGATGAGCCTGATGCGTACCATGGACCCCGGCACCATAGGAGGGGATCAGGGCAGCCCCGGCTTCCTCGCCAGCATGCTCATAATAACCTTCAGCGGCATTTTCATCTTCAGCACTCTCATCGGTATCCTCACCACCGGCCTGGAATCAAGGCTGGATTCACTGAGGAAGGGCAAGTCCACAGTGGTGGAAAGCGGCCACACGGTCGTCCTGGGATGGTCCGAGCAGGTCTTCACCATTATCTCCGAGCTCTCCATTGCCAACGAGAACCAGAAGAACCCATGTGTAGCCATAATGGCGGACATGGACAAGGTGGAGATGGAGGACGAGATCAGGGACAAGGTCCCGAACCTTCGAAACACCAGGGTGGTCTGCAGGACCGGAAGCCCGGTGGAGCCGTCGGATCTGGCCAGGATGAGCCTTCACACCGCAAAGTCCATCATCATTCTTTCCCCCGGGGGGGACAGCCCGGATCCCGAGGTCATCAAGACCATGCTTGCGGTTACGAACATCACCGGCGAGGTGAACAGGACAGTTCACATGGTGGCCCTGATAACCGATCCGGAGAACGTGGACGCCGCAAGGATAGTAGGCGGCAGCAGGGCCGAAATAGTCCTGGCAGGCGATGTTATAGCCAGGATGGCCGCCCAGACCTGCCTGCAGTCGGGTCTTTCTGTGGTATACCAGGAGCTGCTGGACTACGGGGCGGACGAGATCTACTTCCACAACCAGCCTGAGCTTGCCGGGAAGGAATACTCAGAGGTGCTGCAGATGTACGACACCAGCTGCGTGATAGGTATCAGGAAGAAGAACGGGCAGCCTGCCCTGAACCCCCCAATGGATACCGTGCTCCAGGAAGACGACAGCATAATAGCCATCTCAGAGGACGATGACACGGTGGTCCTCTCCAGCCGCGGCCATCACATAATGCAGGACGCCGTTCACCACCATCCGGAACAGCCCGGCATGCCGGAGAGCATCATCATGCTGGGATGGAACTGGCGCGCCCCGGTGATAATCAGGGAGCTTTCCAACTATGTCGCTCCAGGATCCAGACTCAAGCTGGTTGCCGACGAGAGCTGCTGCGAGCCTGATGTACCCACAGGCCTCGCGAACCTGGACCTGGAGTACCTTCCCGGCAGAACCACCGACAGAACGCTCCTGGAGAGCCTTTCCATCCAGGACTACGACCACATCCTTATCCTGAGCTACTCCGATTCCCTGGATGCCCAGGAAGCCGATTCAAGAACACTGATGAGCCTTCTGCACATAAGGGACATCGCAGGCAGGATGAACAAGGGCTTCTCCCTGATCACCGAGATGCGGGACATAAGGAACAGGAACCTGGCTGAGATCACCGGGGCCGACGATTACATAGTGAGCGACCAGGTCTTGAGCCTTCTTCTTACCCAGATATCCGAGACCAGGGAACTCAGTGCAGTGTTCTGGGACCTCTTCGACCCCGACGGTTCCGAGATCTACCTGAAGCCGGTTTCCAGGTACGTCAAGACCGGCATGGAGGTGAACTTCCACACCGTGGTGAAAAGCGCCTCGGAGCTCGGAGAGACCGCCATCGGCTACAGGATAACGTCACTCAGGAACGACTCGGAGAGGGCTTACGGCATAGTCGTGAACCCTGTCAAAGGGAATACGGTCACCTTCAGCGAGGAAGACAGGATCATAGTGCTCGCCGAAGACTGAGCGCAAAACCGGAAGGAGCCAAGATGAACACAGCCGCAGCCCTTCTGTGCCTCCTTGCAGCGGGAGGTCTGCCCTCGTTGAATGCTGCCAGGGCATTCAATGACGGTGAGCTTTTCCTCAGGGAGATCGGAATGGAACCGGAGGAGGACTTCAGAAGGGATCCCGGCACGGGGATCCCGAAATACTCCGAGGGGTGCGAGTCCAGCAGAGACCTCGACCGAGAGCTGTACAGATGGAACACGACCATGCTGACACTGTGGTCCCGGGTGAACACCGCAGAAACGAACTTCACCATCAGGTCCGGCGAAGAGTACCTTATCTACGACAGCTTCCTGCTTTTCTACACCTGGCCGGAGGGGAGGACCCAGATCCCCATACACCCCGAGGAACTGTGGGCCATACTCAGCCACCTGGGCAGGAATCCCTCCGCAGCCACCTCGCAGATGTCCGTTGAGGGTTTCTATCCTGGACTTGCTGAACCGGCAACGGCGTTCATAACCCTGTACGATCCGGTTTATCCCACTGTGGAAGAACTCCTGGAAAGGGGAAGGGCGGCCTTCTGACAAAACAATGCCAGATAGGTCGCAATATTGCAGCTTGACTTCATTGATAAGACAATGATATATTCTATCACGGTTTTATCAAGGGAGGTTGTCATGTTACGTGCTGCAGAAGGATCCTGGCCCGTTCTTTTCTTACTGCTGCTGCCACTGGCAGCCCATTCAGAAGAAGCAATCCTCCTTGAAACGGACTTCAGCTATCTGCCGGAACATTGGTACTCTGAGGAATTCACCTTCGACAGTATGGGGGCCAAACTGTATTGGATCTCCTTCAGCCATCTCTCGGCGGTGCTTCGCACCGGGGAGTCAGACGAGTGGGAGAACAACATTTTCATTCCAGACGGAACCGACTCGGTACGCATCGATATCTCTCACCATATAAATGTTCTTGGTGGAGATTATCCTGCGCTGTCCTTTGAGATAAGCCTGTCAGACGAGGATCATCAAGAGGATATCTGGTACGAATACCTCAATAACCAGAACCCGAACATCAACCAGTGGCTTGAGCACTCGGTCTCACCGGATTGGCTGGAGGCAGGTGACTGGCTGGGGATTCGTTTCCGTGCCTACGGCTGGCCGGGCGATTTCGGCTCGAACATCAACTGGAGGATCTTCGATGTGACAGTTACGGCTTATGGGGATCAGCTTGGCCTGTCATCAGACACATGGGCAGGGATAAAGACCAGTCTTTAGGTGCCCACGACCCTCACTGAAGCATAATAGCGCCTGAGGTAGTTGGGCTGGTCGATAGAGGTTATCACCACGCCCCTGTCCTGCCAGGAAGAGCAGTGTATGAACTCGCCGTCGCCCAGGTATATCCCAGCATGGGTGGGGTTATGGAATATCATTATGTCACCGGGCACCATGCTGTCACGGGCAACGTACTCCCCCATCTCCTCTATGGCGGTAACGGTTCTGGGCAGGGGTATCCCATTGTCGTTGAACACCCTGTAGGTAAGGCCGCTGCAGTCGAAGCCGTTCTCGTCGGTCCCTCCCCACACATAGGGAACACCAAGGTAGGACACGGCCTGTTCTATGATGGATTCGGTCACGGACAGGCTGTCGCTTCCGGCCGTTTCGAGGGTATCGGGCTGGCAGTGAGCAGCGGCAAATACAGATAACATTACGAATATCGCTTTCATTGAAACCTTTCGTTTTTATGAGTATATACTCCTGCGAAAGGGAAAAGTTCACTTCAGGTACTTCCAGGAAAGGGCAGAGACGCCATGATAAGTCTCATACCGTTATCGGCGGCTATAGTCGCATCGGCCCTGGGCGGCATTACCGCCGGGTTCTCCAGCACCACCGTTCCGGTGACAATCAACCAGGCTTACTCCCTGTACGAGGAGGAAGTAACCGTTCCCCTCATCACCCTGTCTGTGGAGCCGTTTTCCAGGATCCGCCTGGAGGGTTTCTACGGATTCCGGTCGGCGACCGAAGAAGAGGAGCACATGTGGACGAACGAGGTGGTGGACTCCAGATCGGAAGCTTTCGGAGCTGCCGCATTTTACACGTTCATCAAACGGGGCGGAGGGGCATTCAGCGCCGGAGTCCGCTATTTGCATTCTTCGACCACTGTGGAAACAGAGTACGACCTGACGGAACTCTACTGTACCATGGACCGAATCGGTCCTGCAGCAAGAATTGATATCAGTATTCCCGGACTGGAGGAAATAGGACTCTATTCCCAGTGGGGAGTGGACTACACCCAGACGGAAATCGCCTTCTACAGCAACGAACAGGAGATCGGCAGCGAAGGCAGGGACGAGTGGTTGACCTCGGCCCCGGAATACATCGTCTCGGGTATCTATTACAGTTTCTGATGCAGACCGATCATATCCAGTCCACGCCTGACCATATTAGAGGAGACATGACGCAATGGTAAAGTTAGCTTCAACGATCTGTTCCTGCGCAGCTGCCGCATTCGCGGTCACGGCAGGAATATCCCAGGTAAGCGTTCCGGTGGACATAACTCAGCCTGGCCTCATCTGGGACGAGCGCATGGACATACCTGTACTCACGGTCTCAGTTGAACCCCTGTCGGGAGTTCGCCTTGAAGGTTGCTACGGTTTCCGTGCCACTTCAGAGACAGATGACAACACCTATTCCGACGATATCGATTCGAAAACCCATGTTTTCGGGATCAGTTCTTTCTACACCCTGCTCGGCATTGGAAACGCTGAATTCAGCGCCGGGCTTCGGTATCTCCACTCATCCATTGAGTTCCAGGAGGAAACCGGTTCCATACCGCTGACGTCGTCCATGGACCGCTACGGCCCCGCGGCAAGGATCGACTTCAGTATTCCCGGAATAGAGGAAGTTGGCTTCTACTCCCAGTGGGGGTTGGACTACAGCCGGGCGGAAACCGTCTTCGACGATGAGTCGGAATATGAGGAGAAATCCGAACAGGTAGAATGGAGCATAGCCGGTCCGGAGTACATTCTTTCCGGCATCTACTACAGTTTCAGCTTGTAGCCTTATCTGAGATCAGTCGGCTTCCCCGGAAAGGACCTCAAGGGCTTCGGATGCCTTTTCAAAGTCTTCGCCGCTTACCATGAGCTTGATGCCGCCCCTGCGCACCAGTGATACCCCCATGAGCATTCCCCCGCAGTCGGCTGCGCGTATCAAGGACTCTATCCCCTGTTCTTCCAGCAGCCCCTGGGCTATCTCAGCCTCGACCCTGGTGTCGAAGGCCATGACCTCCAGCAGTTCACTCATACCTTCCTCTTTCATACTGAAAAGCCCCCGCCCGGCGGGGGCTTTCAGTCAAGCATCCGTCAGATGATGAAGTCTTCCGCGGATTTGATGGAGGCGATGGTCTTCGCCAGCAGCTTGGCGCAGTTCTCCACATCGTCCAGGGAAACCACTTCCACAGGTGTGTGCATGTACCTGTTGGGAATGCTCACCAGGGCGGTGGCCACGCCGCCGCGGGCAAGCTGAATGGCGTTGGCGTCGGTGCCTGTTCCCCTGGACTCGGCGATCACCTTATATGGTATCTTGTTCTCCTGGGCGGTCTTCACAAGCAGCTCGAAGAGCCTGGGGTTGATGTTGGGTCCCCTGGCTATCACCGGGCCGTCGCCCAGCTTGATGTCCCCGAAAAGGTTCTTGTCTATCCCGGGCATGTCCGAGGTGTGGGTAACGTCAACGGCGAAGCCTATCTGGGGATTAATCGCGTAGGAACTGGTGATGGCTCCCCTTACGCCTATCTCCTCCTGAACCGTGGCAACCGAGGTCACCTTGTGGCTGAAGTTCTTCTCCTCGGAAAGCAGCCTGAGGGCCTCAACCACCGCGAAGGAGCCGATCCTGTCATCGAAGCCCCTGGCAACGTAGATGGAACCCCGGAGCTTTTCGAAACCAACTGCGATGGTGGCAACGTCGCCTATCTCCACCACCTTCTCGGCTTCCTTCCTGTCCTTCGCCCCGATGTCGATCCACATGTCCTTGATCTCGGTTACCTTCTTGCGCTCCTCGGCTTCGAGAAGGTGTATCGCCTTCCTGCCCAGAACGCCGTAAACGGGCCCGTTCTTCGTGTACACGTTAACCCGCTGCCCCGCCACCACGTGGGGATCCACGCCGCCCACAGGGGAGATCTTCAGGAAACCGTCGTCGGTTACGGCCTTAACCATGAAGCCGATCTCGTCGATGTGCCCAGACATGTAGATGGAAACTTTCCCCTTCGGATTCAGAGTGGCATAGGAGTTGCCGTGGAAGTCGCCCTTGACTTCATGACTGAACTTGCCGGCGTACTCACGCCATACCGCCGCTGCGGAGTTCTCGTATCCCGAGGGGCTTGACTCCTTGAGCAGCTTCGCCAGAAAATCCTTCGAGTTCTTGCGCAAAACATTCTCCTTCACTGAGTTTTTACGGGTGCCAGGCCAATATACTATCATGAAAAGGTGCCTGTGCAAGTATTGCCCTGGAAGCGGTTCTGGCATATGCACCGGATTACCGGTCGCCTTTCATGGTGATGGACAGCGAAAGCCCGATAACCCTTAGTCTCGGGCACGGTAATCCCATTGTCAGCGACTGGAACGGAGATGGCCTGAAGGATTTGATGCGGGGCCAGGACTCTGGCGGCAAGCTCAGGTGAACCTTGCGGCGAGGCTCTCTACCATCAGTACCTTTCTCGGTTTTCTTGCGTCTGAAGAAACTGCAACAGTTCTCATTGGAGACTTCAAACCATGCTCAATGATCTGGCTATGCCAAAGAATAACAATGAATCGGAAACTGGAGGAAATTTCCAGCAAGAGTGCCGAGGGCTAATTGATCATTCCAATGTTAAGGCCCTGTCAGGGCCGGATCACACCGCTGGGGAATGGTACTTCCGGGCGCGCATGCGCCATGGATATAGAACGGTTTGACAGCAGCGGGGTATTTATGAAGATTACACACATCTGACTGTTTTATCGTTTCCGACAGGGAGATTCATGCTAATAATGTTCATGCAACTATTGGTCTGCGGTGTTTCCCCAGACGGTCTAACCATGCTCACAACTTCGGGGGAAAACATTCTCAATGGCTGCGGAGAGGAAGTGGTTCTCAGGGGGATAAACCTGGACCTTCATTATGGCAGGGTACAGAACGACCCTGAAGCGCCCTTTCTGTATGCTTCAGAAGAAGACATGGAGTATCTGAAGGAGATCGGGTGTAACTCAGTAAGGATGTGCCTTCACTGGAAGCTGTTTTTGACCGATGCCGGCTATGATCTCATTGATACTTATCTATCCTGGTGCGAACCCCGTGGAATTTACCTGATACTGGACATGCACAGAGTTCCTCCCGACGACATCACAGGAGGTCGCGGCATCTGGAACTCCCTGGAAGCGCAGGACTCCCTATGCGGCATTTGGGCTTCTATTGCCGACAGGTATGCTGCCCATCCGGGAATTGCAGGCTATGACCTTGTCAATGAACCAGCGGCCAGTGATCCCGATATCTGGTGGGATCTGGCACAGAGACTTGCCGACAGCATCAGGGTTGTGGATCAAAACCATATCATCTTCGTGGAAACCCCTGGAGGAAGGTGTTCAGGCCTTAGACTTATCGATGACAGCAACACCGTTTACTCCGTTCATTGCTATGATCCATTCACCGTTTCCCATGCGGGAGCGACATGGCCCGGTGATTCTCCCGTTCCATGTAACAGCACATACCCTGGAAACATCCTTACTGGAGTGAACTGGGTGGGCTGGTCAGATGAAGCGGAAAGACTCACCGAACGAACCAACGGCTGGATTGAGTGGGAAAGCGGAGAAATAGTGATACCCGAAGAAGTCGAACTGGTGTCAGTAAAAGCGTTCGCCTCGGGGAACACAGGGACTGTCCATTTCGATGATATTTCCATTACCATCAACAGCAGGGGGTTGCCAGTTCTTAACGGCGACATGGAAGAGCTCTCCCGAAGACGCACAGGGATACCTTCAAACTGGACCTTCTATCCTGATGGAGATTTCACCGGTTCGTTCCAGGAGAGCGGATACCGCAGTGAAGGCTGCCTCGAGATAGCCGGTTCCCGTGGAAGCGGATCCTGGATACAGACAAGAGCCTACTACATTGAACCCCTCTTCGACGTAAGACCCGGTGACATAGTTCAGGTAAAAGGAATGATCCTTGCCCCGCATAACCGTGGACGGATTTCCCTGGGGCTTGATTACCTCACCGAAAGAAGGGAATACTGGAACAGCGACTCATTGAGACAGCGAATTCATGATGCTGTCCGCTGGGCAGAGAGCAATGAAGTACCCCTTTACGTGGGGGAATTCGGCTCTCTTCCCGGAACGGGTATTGACAGCCGAAACAACTTGATATCTGACTGGATAACTGTGATGAATCAGGAGGGTCTTCACTGGTCCTACTGGACATTCCGCACCCAGGGAGCACCAAGTTTCGGCCTTTTTTACGATCACTCAACTGTTGATGAAACACTGTCTGAAATACTTTCTCGGGGTTTTACCAGTATTTGAAGCACAATTCCTTTTCCCAGGGTAGAAATGCAGAAGGCCCCGGTTCCTCTGAACCAGGGCTTTTCATCTGGAAATATTCGTGATTTCATGCAGTTATTCTCGGTACAACTTCATCATCCTTGGACATGCTGTATCCAGCTGAAACGCCGGGCACGGCGTTCTCAGGTCAATCCCGGCTTCCGGTGAGCTTCCCTCCCGCGGAATGACCCGGTCTACTGCCGTGAGTACTCTCCCATGAAGGAAGCCTCCACCAGCAGGGCCTCGGACAGTGCCGCCCTCAGCTCTTCGGCGGTGGCGCCGGGGAGCAGATTGAGCATCCCATCCAGGGCGTAGAGCCTGAAGAAATACCTGTGCTTCCCCGATGGAGGCGCAGGGCCTCCGTACCCTGTGTTCCCCCAGCTGTTGGTACCCTGCAGCGTGCCGTCCTCCAGTTCCTCGGCGGCGGGTACTCCCTGGGGAAGCATCCTGCTCTCTCCCGGTATGTTGTAAACAACCCAGTGCACCCATGTTCCCATGGGCGCATCGGGATCCTCGCAGATCAGCGCGAAGCTCCCAGGGTTCCCGGTGCACTCCCATTGAAGAGGCGGTGAAAGGTCCTGGCCGTCCGCTGTGTAAATGGCGGGGATCATGTCCCCGTTGGAGAAGGCCGGGCTCCATATCATCAGCGATATCGAAAGCACTTCCATAATCTCCCCCTGTTTCCTTTCCGCATCCGGTGACATCTTACGATACATCATGGTCTTTCCGCCGGCCATCGGTGGTCCGTCCCTAAACGCAGAAAGGCCCCCGCAGTTTCCTGCAGGGGCCTTTTGAGTTTTATGCCCGGCGCCGACCTACTCTCCCAGCCGGTGACCAACTAGTACCATCGGC
>DAINQE010000041.1:0-21041 GCA_036743055.1 Candidatus Sabulitectum sp.
CCCTTCTTCTCGTGGCCGGTGATGGCAACGCCCAGATCGTAGCCCAGCAGGTCCTTGAGGTCCTTGTCATCGAACCCTCCAACGACAATCGCCCTGACTCCCTGGGACACTGCCTTCTTCAGAACGGCATGGCTGATGTAACTGCCGCCAACGAGCACCTTGCCCTTGCATTCCGGGGTGATCATCTCGGCGGTTATCTCCTGGTCGGGAGAGCTGCAGACCACCTTGATCTCACCCCTGACCTCTCCGCCTATGCCGAAGATGCCCTGCACGAAGGTGCAGTGGGTGTTCACCACTACTCCCTCCCCGGGAAGAACCTCGGTGACCTCGCCGTTCACGTAGGCGTCGATCTCCACGGGGATGGGAGGCTCCCTGAGCACCGCCTGGCCGGTTATCTCGTTGAAGCTCTCGAACACGCCCTTGATGGGGCTCTTGATGGTGTTCTTGAACCACTTGCCGAAAAGACCCTTGCTCTGGGCTATGGGTTCGTTCTCGCCGATGACCTCCCCCTCCTTCTTGAGAAGGAGCTCCGGGATGTCGGAGGCGGGAACGCCGAGCAGGTTGGCAATGTTGAACATTTTCACGTTTCCCGGGAGTTCGGTCCTTGCCACCACGGTTTCCGCGGTGACCTGGTCCCCCTCCTTGACCAGCACCTCACCCTTCAGGGGAAGTCTTCTGGTCTTGGAAATGTCGGTAACGTCTGCGACCCTCAGGCCCGGTGTGTATGCGAATGCCATTACTTTCCACCTCCCATGCTGAGGAAACGCTCGGGGTAGGTGTCCAGGGTCCCTGACCAGTTCTGGAGCTTCCTTACCCTCTCTTCATGGTCTTCCGGGAGGTTGAAGGGGCGCCTTCCCCTGCCGTCGAGGAGAATGCCCACTACGCCGCCTTCCAGTTCGCCTTCCCACTTCTCGCCGGGGCCTGCCCCCACATCGAGTCCCTTGGAGGGAATGATGACCGTTTCGGCCTTTTCGCCCTCACCCAGGGGAATGAGCTTCATCTCGCCTGGAAGAATCTTCTCGTTAAGAGTCTTGCCGTCGGGCATCTTCATGGTTACTTCCGCAAGGTGGGAAACCTTCTTGAAAGCTCCCGCCGGGGCCACGCAGTGACCCAGCCTGATCAGGCAGTCGTTGTTGAACACTTCCACCGCGGCTTCCGGATGAACCTCACTGAGAACGCCCAGATGGGGCATCATGAAGATGGAGTCCACGGCGAGCATGGTAACTCCCTCAGGGAGGAAGCTGTCCACCAGCATGTGCGCCGTCTGGCTCCTTCTGGGGGCATGGCTGAGGACCCCGCCGGAACCAATCAGCAGGTCGAGTTCCATCATGTCCACCAGGGTTGCGCCGGTCTGGGTCTGCTCGAAGGCGTCGCCTATGGTCCTTTCCTGGGCAACACCCTTAAGTCCCGTGGCAAGGTCCTTGTGCTGAACGAGGGCTAGCCTCAGGGCTTCTCTGGCGATGGCCTGCTCGATGATAAGCTCTTCCAGCTCCTGGGGTATGGTTGTGGGGCGGATCATCTTGTTCCTGATACGGTTGCGGAGATCTGCCTCGTCCATATGGAAGGGCACCCAGCGCATCACGTTCTCCATGCCTGCGCTTGCGAGCACGTTGCTCACGGAGTAGCTCATTCCCAGGTTGGCGCTCACCGTGCGGTTGAACACCGGCATCTCCTTGTCGTCGAATACGCTGAACACATCGGTGGTGGCTCCTCCGATGTCCACGCCCATCACATGGATGCTCTCCTGGTTCGCCACCCTTTCGATGAGCTTGCCCACAGCGCCGGGGGTGGGCATAATGGGAACGTTCTTCCACTTGCCGTCTTCGAAGTGGCCGGTCCACTCCATCAGCTTGGCGTATCCCGGGGCCTGGGCCATCACGTGCTCCATGAAGAGCTCGTGGATGATGTCCCTGGCAGGGCCCAGGTTCTCCTTCTCGAGAACGGGCCTGAGGTTGTCCACCACCTTCAGCTCCACGGTGGTGCCCAGTTCCTCCGACACCGCCTCCCTGGCATCCTTGTTCCCGGCGAAGATCACAGGGAGCTTGAACCCCACCCCGAACCTGGGCTTGGGATCCGCGGCCCTTACAACCTCCGCAAGTTCCACCACATGGTCTATGGTCCCGCCGTCAATACCCCCGGACAGGAGGATCATGTCCGGGCGGAGCCTCCTGATGTCGGCTACCTTTTCGTGCGGCAGCCTGCCGTCGTTGGAGGCCACCACGTCCATGACTATGGCTCCAGCTCCCAGAGCGGCCCTCTGGGCGCTCTCCCCGGTCATCGTTTTCACCACGCCGGCAACGGTCATCTGCAGACCGCCTCCCGCCGAGGAGGTGGAGACGTAAAGGTCGACTCCGTCGCCGTCGCCTTCCCTCACGTCCACTCCGTCGGTGTCCTTCTTGAGGAAACGGCGGCCCTCGAGGTCCTCTATCTCCCCAACTGCGTTGAGCACGCCCTTGGTGACGTCCTCGGCCGGGGCCTCCACCGTTGTGGGCGCTTCTCCCCTTCTTGCGAGACGGTAGCGACCATCCTTGTCGGAGTACTCAATGAGTATCGACTTGGTTGTGGTGCTGCCGCAGTCGGTCGCTAGTATCGTATTCACCCTATTCGCGGCCACTGCTTCTCCCTTCGATTTCATGCTTCGGTTCCTCTTCGCTGCGGTGGAAGAGCTTCCGGAAGAAGGCCCTTCTTCTGAGCTTCCTTCTTTTTCTCTCCTCCCGCCTCCGCTTCGAGGCCTCAGCGTTTTCTTCCTCTATTGCCACTGTAAGCTTCTCTATGTTTTCCCTGTCCTCTATCATCCTCACGAATCTGTAGTACTCGCCTGTCTGTACTATGAGGGAAACCACCGGATTCGCGAAGACCAGCATCTGGCTCCCCAGGAAGGTAACCGGCTTCACCGATTCCAGGAACATTATCGCTGGAACCGCCAGATCCCTCTCCACAACCTTTTTGGCTATCTTCTTACAGAGCCTGTCATAGTCTTCCGGTGTGTCCTTCGTGTAGTCTTCAGGATCCAGTCCGGGACCGAATAAACTCAAGAACTTCCTTTCCGTTTCCGGAGAACTGAACGCTGAGCCCCCTGAACTTCGCAAGTCTGGTGGGCTCCCTGAAAGGGCTGAGAAGCACTCCGTGACTGTCCGGTACTATGTTTCTCACATCCTTCCACCTCTTCGTTTCCTCCCCGAAAAGCGATTTCTTCCTTATTCCGTTCTCGTCCATGGTGAACCTAACCGGAAGGAAGTAGCTCCACATGGAGAGGAAAAGCAGGGCCAGGCCCAGAAGTCCCCACCATGAGTTGCCCATTACGTACGCCGCAGCCGCTGAAGCGGTGAGCATTATGACCACCAGGGCCACCGTTGCAAGCGGTCTCTCCTTCATGGGAAAGGAGACCCATTCAAGGGTCTCCCCCCCCGAAACGCTGTCGGTCGCCGGGTTCTCAGCCTTCAAGTTCCTCCACAAGGGCGAGATCCTTTACCGCCTTCACCTCGTCAAGGCGAAGAACAGGGGTGTTCACCGGCGCGTCGGTGACCAGGTGAGGCTTCTCCTCGGACTCCTCGGCAATTGCTATCATGGCGTCGACGAACTCGTCGAGGCTCTCCAGGCTCTCGGTTTCCGTGGGCTCTATCATCAGGGCTTCCTTCACAATGAGCGGGAAGTAGATGGTGGGCGCGTGGAATCCGTAGTCCAGAAGCCTCTTGGCGATATCCAGTGTCTTTACGCCCTTCTTCGCCATGGCTGCTCCGCTGGCGACGAACTCGTGCATGCAGGGCCCGTCGTCGTTTGGGACCTCGTAATAAGGCTTCAGCCTTGCCTTGAGGTAGTTGGCGTTTATCAGGGCTACCTGGGAGACCTCCTCGATGCCCTCACGGCCCAGGAGCCTGATGTAGGCGTAGGCCCTGTAGAGAACACCCACGTTTCCGTGGAAGGCCAGGAGCCTGCCCATGGACTTCCCTGATTTATCAAGCAGCTGGTAACCCTCGGGAGTCTTCCTCACACCGGAAGCCGGGAGGAAGGGCGCCAGGAAATCCCTGCAGCAGACCGGCCCGGCCCCCGGGCCGCCCCCGCCGTGGGGGGTGCTGAAGGTCTTGTGGAGGTTGAGGTGGCACACGTCGAACCCCATGTCCCCAGGCCTGGCTATGCCCATCATGGCGTTCATGTTGGCGCCGTCCATGTAGTTCAGGCCTCCGGCGTCGTGCACTATGGAGGTGATCTCCCTGATGCTTCCCTCGAAGATGCCCAGGGTATTGGGGTTGGTGAGCATGAAGGCGCAGGTCTTCTCCCCTGCCTTCTTCCTCAGGTCTTCCACATCCACCCTGCCGTGCTCGTCGGACTTCACGCTTACCACCTTCAGCCCGGCCAGTGTGCTGGTGGCGGGGTTGGTGCCGTGGGAAGAGTCGGGCATGAGAACTTCGTTCCTGTGCCCCTGCCCCCGTTCCTGCTGCCACTTCTTGATGAGCATCAGCCCGGTGAACTCGCCCTGTGCACCCGCCGCGGGCTGGAGGGTGGCGGAGTCGAAACCTGTGATCTCGCAGAGGAACCCGCCAAGGCGGTGCATTATCTCAAGGGATCCCTGTACCGTTTCATCCGGGGAGAGGGGGTGCACCGCCGCCAGGTTTTCGGTTCTTGCAAGGTACTCGTTCATCCTGGGGTTGTACTTCATGGTGCAGGAACCCAGGGGATAAACGCCCTTCTCGATGTTGAAGTTCTTCGTGGAAAGCCTTACGAAATGCCTCAGTACCTGATTCTCGGTAACCTGGGGCAGCCCGATGGGCGCTTTCCTGGAATACTTACCGGGGATGGAGGTCTCGGGAACGTCCAGCTCCGGAAGGGCAACACCTGTATTGCCGGGACAGCTGTGCCGGAAAATGGTCTTCTCCATCACTTCACCCCCTTAATGAAGCTGCTCAGGGCATCGACGAAGAGGTCCATTTCCCCACGGGTCCTCTTCTCGGTGGCGGTAAGGAGCATTGCCCCTGAACCCAGACCGGGAATGGGCAGCCCTGACAGGAAGCCCTCCTTCAGAAGCGCTTTCTCAGCGTCCTCCGCTGGAACAGGCAGCTTCACCACGAACTCCCTGAAGAATGGAGCGTCGAATACAGGCTCCACGCCATCGATCTCGATTAGCCTGTGGAACAGATAGTGCGACTTGTGCCAGCACTGCCTGGAAACCTCGGCGAACCCCACCTCGCCGGTGAGGCTGAGGTAAACTGCGTTGGCAAGGGCCATGAGGGCCTGGTTGGAGCATATGTTGCTGGTGGCCTTCGCCCTCTTGATGTGCTGTTCCCGGGTCTGCAGGGTTAGAACATAGCCGGTGTTCCCGGCGCGGTCCTCGGTTCTTCCCACTATCCTTCCGGGCATCTGCCTTATGTGATCCATGGAAGTGGCCATGAAACCCACATAGGGTCCGCCGTAGCTCATGGGAACACCCATGGGCTGGCCTTCACCCACCACTATGTCCGCACCGGCGTGACCCGGGGCTTCAAGGGAACCCAGGGCGACTGGATCGGCCACCACAACAAGGAGGCCGCCCTGCCCGTGGATAAGCTCCGCCGCCGCTTCAAGGTCCTCGATGAGGCCGAAGTAGCTGGGGTACTGGATCACCAGGGCGGCGGCTCCACCTTCCGCAAGCTTCCCCGCAGCGCTAAGATCGAGAAGACCGTTTTCCAGGAAGGGCACTTCGTTGATGGAGAAATCGGAATTGTCAAGATAGGTGTGCATCACATCGATGGTCCTGGGGTTAAGGGAACCGGCGGACAGTATCCTTTTCTTTCCGGTTACCCTTATGGCCATCAGCGCCGCTTCAGCGGCGGCGGAAGACCCGTCGTACATGCAGGCGTTGGCCGCGTCGCACCCTGTGAGCCTGGCGATCATGGTCTGGTACTCGTAGATGGCCTGAAGCGTGCCCTGGCTGACCTCAGCCTGGTAAGGTGTGTATGCGGTGAAGAACTCGCTTCTGGTCAGGATGTTGTCGATGGCGGCGGGAATGAAGTGATCATATGCCCCGGCTCCCCGGAAGCAGATCAGGTCCGCGGCTGTGTTCCGCTTCGCGAACTCCCTGAACTCCTTCCTGAGTTCGAGCTCACTCACCGGCGGCGGAAGGTCGAGGTCTTTCCGAAGCCTTACATCTTCGGGGATCGGGGTGAGAAGGTCCTGGAACCTTTCCACCCCTATGACCTCCAGCATCCGCTCCCGCTGTTCCTTGCGGCTGGGAACGAAAATGCTCATGGGCTATTCTCCAATGTGGGCTTTGTAGTCGTCGGCGGAGAGAAGACCGTCGAACTGGGAATCGTCGGAGGCCTTCATTTTAAAGAGCCAGCCCTCTCCATAGGGAGACTCGTTGATAAGGGCGGGGTTGCCTTCAAGCTCGCCGTTCACCTCTATCACTTCGCCGTCCATGGGGGCGTAGAAGTCCTCGGCGGTCTTCACCGCTTCGAGACCTCCCGCGGCGTCCCCCATGGTGAGTTCACTTCCCGCTTCGGGAAGCTCGGCCATGACTATCTCTCCCATTTCGTGCTGCGCGTGATCGGTGAGACCTACTATGAAAGCATCGCCCTCTTTTTTTACCCACTCGTGGGTCTCGGTGTAGCGCAGGTCCTCAGGTATGCTGCTCATTCTATTCACTCCTTTTTATTTGACTGGTTACTGCTTATTTTCTGCTTCCCTCGGTGTAGAAGGGAACCTTTACTATTCTGACAGGTATCCTCTTTCCTCTTACTTCAGCTTCCAGCTCGCTGCCGTTCTTCTGGAAGCCCCTCTCCACATAGCCCATGCAGACAGCCTCCTCCAGTGCCGGGGCGATGGACCCACTGGTAACGATGCCCACCTTCCTGTCGCCGGAGAAGAGGGGAGTGCCCTGCCTGGGAAATCCCTTGCCGGTTACCTTCATTCCGACCAGGTACCTGCCGGGCTTGTCGTTCTTCTGCTGCTCGATGAACTCCCTGCCGATGAAGTCCTTGTCGGTCTTCAGCTTCAGCACCCATGTGAGCTTTGCCTCCACCGGAGTGGTGCTGTGGTCGATGTCGTTGCCGTAGAGGGGGTATCCAACCTCCAGCCTCAGGGTGTCCCTGGCGCCCAGGCCCACTGGAACTATCCCGAACTCTTCTCCGGCTTCCATCACGGCGTCCCAGACCTTTTCCGCGTCGGGACAGGCCATATAGATCTCGAATCCGTCCTCACCTGTGTATCCTGTACGGGCGATAAGGGCCTTAACACCTGCGAATGTTCCGGAGGTGTGCTCGTAGTAACCTATGGAGTCCAGGTCCTCGCCGGTGAGTTTCCCGCAGACTGCCTGGGCCTTCGGACCCTGAACGGCGACCAGCGCAGTGGTATCGCTCTCGTTCACCACCGAGACCTCATAGCCCTGAAGATGGCTCTGTACCCAGGCCCAGTCCTTTTCCAGATTGGCCGCGTTCACCACCATGAGGTACTCCTGTTCGGCGATCCTGTAGACGATGAGATCGTCCACTATCCCGCCGTCGGGGTAGCACATTGTTGAGTAGTAGGCCTCGCCGGGAGCCACGTCGGCGTCGTTGGTGAGCAGGTTGTCCAGGAATGCGGCGGAATCCTTTCCCGTTACCCTGAACTCGCCCATGTGGGTCAGATCGAAAGCGCCCACGGAGTTCCTCACGGCCATGTGTTCCTTCTTGATTGCATCATACTTTATGGGCATGAGATAGCCGGCAAAAGGCTGGATGGTTGCGCCAAGCTGAACATGACGGTCATAAAGCGGAGTCTTCTTGTCCATTACTGCCCCTTTTCGGGATTAACTGTGTAACACATATAAGGTCCATAATTGATAATGGGGAACTGATAATTTAGCCAACATTCCCGGGAAATGCAAATCTCATTGACCGGATCACGGACAGGGGATATTATTCGGTTTGAACACAATGGAAGGGTATTCAAATGGCCATAACAGTCCTATCCCCCGGGCGGAGGAAAAAGCTTTCCAGGGAAGCCGGGGGAGACAGGACTATCATGGAACGTCTCTGCAGGGAGTCCCTGGCAAGGGAATGGCTCAGGAACAGCGGAATACCCTCGTGGCGCAACCCCCTCTCCCCTGTGGGGCCCTTCCCCTGGTCAGGGGGCAGATATTCGCTGATGCTCGGCGATGGATCACGGTTCCTGGTGTGCGGAGGTGAAAGGGCGGATATCTCCTTCGACGCCGTGGCAGCGGCAAAGTGCTTCGCCGTGCTGGGGATGAACCTGGCGGACGACATGGCCTCGGGGGAGCCCGCAGGATTCACTCCCATATGGCAGATGGAGAGAACGCCGGGCATTCTGCCGCTGGAACTCATCGGCACCCCGGAGGACTTCATCCGCACCGTCCGGCATCCGCGGAAGTATACCACGTCCCTGTTGGGGTTCAGCGCAAGGTTGCTTATACTGGGAGAGCCGGTTCCGCCGGCCTGGGAAACTGTAAAAAGGCTTTCTTCCGGAGGTGGCCTTCCATGACCGCGGGTGTCAGTGCAAACGGCCTTCCCGAATCTGATTACATAAGCGGTGTCTGGCGATCCTCCACCGGCGCCCTCGCCCTCTGCGACCAGAGAGGCACTGTCCTCCGCGTCAACGAAGCATTCCTCACGCTCTTCCGTTTTCCCTCCCGGGACCTGTGCCTGGGTCGTGACCTGGATTCACTGATAACCCCCGCCCCCTGGATGGCAAGGGCCGATTCAGCCTCGTCCATAGCCGCCGGTGGAAGGCCCATGGCGATAACAATGGTAAAGCAGACATCCGGGGGTGAAGAACTGCTGAGGGTATTCGCCGCCATCACCTCCTTCAGCGACAGGGAAGGCAGGAAGCACCTTCTGCATGTTCTCAGGCACATCCCCCCGGAATCGGGGAAGCGGTCCACCGACAGCCTCGTTCTTCCTGAGGATCTCTCCGCGGCCTTCGAGGCCTCCTGTGAGCCATCGCTGATAACAGGCCCCGCCGGTGATATCCTCAGGTGCAACCCCGCTTTCAGCGCCGAGTTCGGTTGGTCACAGGAGGGGCTTCAGGGTGCTGAGCCTTCCACCGGGCTCATACCGCCGGGGATGGCCCCTGAAGAGGATTACATAAGGGCCATGACCTCCGCGGGCCGGCTGCTCAGACTTGAGACCGGCAGGCTTGACTCCGCCGGGGAAGAAAAAAGGGTTTCCCTGCTTTGCATCCCTCTCCACGACGGCACCGTCTACAGGGTCTACAGAACCGCGGATTCCAGGGCCATGACCGAGAACGACCTGCTGGCGTGGAACAGGTTCAGAGCCTGCCCCGAGTCCGCGCTCCGAGGAGGGATGCTCTTCCAGTGCCGCACCGACAGACACAGGACGATGGAGTTCGTGGCTCCGGACTCAGGCGGATTCACAGGGTATTCCGACGAAGAGCTGCTTTCCGGAAGGGTCGCCTATGGCGCCATAATAGAGGAACTCGACAGGGAGATGGTGATGAAGGCGGTGCAGGACTCCCTGGTGTCAGGCAGGGAGTACAGCATCACCTACAGGATCCGGAACAGCTCCGGGAGGACCCTCTGGGTAATGGAACAGGCCCGGGCCTTCAGGTCGGGCAGTGACTCCGTGGATTTCTGCGAGGGCTGCATAGTGGACATTACCGGTACCGTGGAAGAGGCCGGCAGGGACGATTCCGCCAGGGACAGGATCGAAAAGCTTCATACGGTGGCGGGGGAACTCCAGAAAAGCCGTTCCGCCGGAGAGATCTACAGGATATGCGCCGAGGCGGGGCAGTCCATACTCGACGGTGTCTGCAGCTGCATCTTCCTGCAGGACGGAAATGAAATGAAGATAGTCGCCTCCGCCGGCAGGGAGGATTACCCCTGCGAAGGAGGCTGCAGCCTGGGAATGGCCCAGGTGGCCCTCAACACATCGGGGCCCTGCTACTTCCGCTCCAGGGACCGGGGAGAAGGATTCTGCCCCGCCGGCACCGCAGGCGTGTGCTTCAGGCTGGGGAAGAACGCCGTTTTCCAGGTCATGTCACGGAGCAGCAGCATGTTCGGGAACATAGACACCAGGATACTGGAACTCCTGCTGGGTTACACCGGTCAGGGCCTGAAGAGGATAGCCCTTCAGCACCAGCTCATCAGCCAGGCGCTCCACGATCCGCTGACGGGCATATACAACCGGAACTACTTCAACAGGCTCATTCAGCTCGAGGAGCACAGGGCCAGGAGGCTTGATTCCGCCATCAGCTTCATCATGGTGGATGTGGACAACTTCAAGCACATCAACGACCGTTACGGGCATCAGATCGGCGACAGGGTCCTGCAGGCTGTGGCCAGGGTCCTGGAGGATGCCCTCAGAAAGACCGACACCGTCCTGAGATACGGGGGAGACGAGTTCCTGATAATCCTCACCAGGATGACCAGGGACTACACCCATGTGGTGGAGACCAGGATCAGGGAGTCACTCCTCCGGGCGGGGGAACTGGAGGGTCTTGAAGGTGAATGCATCACCGTTTCAATGGGCCATGCTTTCTGGACCCCGGACTGCAGCGAGACCATAGACGAGGTCCTCAAGGTTGCCGACATGCTCATGCTGGAGAACAAGAAGCGAAAGGCTAGAAAACGGTGATGTCGATGCCGTCGGTGGTCACCACGAAAGTGCCGTCCTGATCCGTTCTGTATACGGGGATACCCCGGCTGTCCAGCCTGTTGAGCACCTCCGAGTGGGGGTGACCGTAGGGGTTCCCTGAGCCCACTTCTATTGCGGCTATGGAAGGATCCACAGCGTCCAGCCACTGGCTGGAGGTTGAGGTGTAGGAACCGTGGTGCCCCACTTTCAGAACGTCTGCACGCAGCTGCTCAGGGGTATACAGAGACAGGAGCACATCTTCGCCGTCATCCGTCTCCAGGTCCCCTGTGAAGAGCATCGAAACGCCCTCGAAGGTGATCCTGATAACGATGGAGGCGTTGTTCATCATGTCGCCTGTTCCCGGATAGGCTTCAGGGTTCAGAATAACCACGGTGAGGTCGGGGTCCCAGTTCAGCGTCATCCCCCTGTGGCCGACGATGTACTCCGCGTCGGAGTCCGCCACCGTTTCCAGGAAGTACTCGTAGGCGGAGGATGCCTCCCCTGTCCACCCGCAGTCCCAGACCTTCTCCACCGGCATGGCGTCGATCACGTCGCTTAACCCTCCGATGTGATCCGAATGTGGGTGGGTGGCTACGATACCGTCGAGTTCGGTTATCCCCAGGCTGTCAAGCAGGGGAAGTATCCTGTCCTCCCCGCAGCTCCAGTAGCTTCTGTAGTCGCCGCCGTCTATCAGATAACTGCTTCCGTTGGGAGTCCTTACCAGGATCGCGTCGCCGGAGAGGCTTCCATAGGATGGATCGATGAAGAACACCGTGAGGTTCTCCGGTTCGTTCAGGGGAACGGTGAGGGATTCCTCGTTGCTCCAGGACGAGAGCAGGGATGTGTTCCTGGTCTCCAATGCGTACCAGTAGGTCTCCCCTGGGACAACGGTGGTATCCGTCAGGGTGTTCTGAAGGGGGTTGTTCTGAAAAATGGCCACGGCCTGGGCCTGGGAAGGGTCGGCGGCTATTCCCGCCGAACCGCTTCGCCAGAGGATGTACGCGTCGAAATCGCCGTCGGGGCACTGGGTCCAGCTTGCGTAAACCGAGGTGTCGGCGTGAAGCTGGATGGAGAGGGAACTGGGCGTGGGCAGGCCACCGCCGGTGTCGGTGGGTGTCTCGCCGCAAGAAAGGGTGAGAAATAACGCCGCCAGGGCGAATGTCAGCCTGCGCATCAAGCTCCTGCCATTCCTTTATTCATCAGTTGACCGGAGCCACTCCTTCCTGAACTGGAAGCACCGGCGCCGAACCGCCATGCACCACGAATATATCATAGAACTGCTGCATGAGCCTCCTTGCGTCATCGCCGAAGATCAGCCTGAACTCAGGGCTGCCGGAAACGGCTATCACATTCTCGGCGGTGCAGATGGCCCTCATCATCCAGTCCTCAACCTGGAAAACCGCCGTATAGGAGATGGTTCCATCCGCCAGCCAGTCGCTCTGGAAATCCTCCGCGTCCTCGATCAGGAAGCCGAAGGTGGTCCTGTCGGCGAGTATCCTGATCAGCTCCGTTCCGGTAACCACAGGAAGAGTGCTTCCCGGCCCGGGCCCGGTTTCCGTGCCGATGCTCTCCAAGGAACCGCCATGTGCCCTGCAGGCAAAGGTGACCTGGAATGTGGTCAGGGTGTCGCCGCCCCGGGCTGAGGTTCTGTTCACCGCAGGCCTTATCTCCAGAAGCGTTCCGTCGGTCTCGGTACGGCAGCCCATCAGGGTGTGTCTGGTCCAGTCTCCGCACTCTTCTGTAAGCACGGTGCCGCCGCCGACCAGGGGGTGCCTGGAAATGGTGGTGTCGGGGGCCTGTACCTCACCGCCTCCTCCTGGCGGGTTCGAGCCGCCGTTGTAAACGTTGACGGTGCATGAGGCCAACATGAACAATGACAGCGCTGCAGCAGCTGTTCGCATTACTTCTCCTTTCGATGGGCAGATACCAGGAGGTCACCCGCAAGTATGTCAACTTATTCCTCCGATGAGTTATGTTCACCGGGAAGGAGGTTACCTTGCCGCTGAGCGTTATACCCTCATTACTGCTTTTTTGTTCGGTCTTCTTTCAGGACGACTTCAACGACGGCAATGCCGACGGATGGTACACCGTGGGGCCATCGGTCTTCCAGGTGGAGAACGGGGAGTACCACTTCAGCGGGGGCGGCGCGGTGAATGACGCGACCTCCTACAGGGGGGACGCCGGGGAGACGATGAGCGAGGGCGACTACTCCATGACCGCTTCAGTGGAGATCGATGTGGGCACCTTCGGCGGAATGATGGTAAGGTACAGCGAAACCGGCGACTACAACCTGCTGCTGGTACTGAGCCTTCCCGGTCAGTCCCTCAACCTGTACAGATGGTACTTCGACTCCATAGAGCTGCTTGACTCCCACCCCATTGCCGTTGCCGCCGACGAACCCCTCATGGTTCGCTTCCAGTGCCTGGGTAACGGCTTTTACGGACGGGCATGGGTTCCCGGGGAGCCTGAACCCGACGGCTGGCAGGTGAGCGCCTTCGACACCCTTTCACGGAACGGTTCCGCCGCCCTGTTCTCAGCAGGGGTGTTCAAGGGCGCCGAAAAGATCTACATGAGCTGCTACTTTGACAACGTGGTGGTGGAAACACCGGAACCGGTGTCTCTTGTTCCCCTGACCTGGGGCGGTCTTAAGGCCCTTCCTTTCTGAACTGCTCCCCCCACTGGAGAAGGTACAGGTTGTATTAGATGCCCCTCCGGGCAAGGAGCGACCAAAGGATGGCCGGATTTGGCCGCATCAAACCTTAACACGTTCAGGTCATAAAGGAAGAAGTAAGCCGCAACTATTTGCCATAATTCATGTTGCACGATTCCAGATCAGGATACTGATCTCCAGGAGGGAACCTAGTTGTGGCCGGGTTTGGCCGGATTCAGCGGTTTATCCAGCCTGATGAATACTGTCGCCGGACCGTTCCCCTCCCTGTTCAGGTAACCGGCTTCCACCAGCTCCTTGATATCCCTGCGGCCCTGCCGCTCACTGATCATGTATCGATCCTGATAGGCGGAGAGTCTTATGCTCTCCCCCACCTCGAGATTTGAGAGCAGCTCCTTCTGACGCCGGTTCAGATCATCGGCTCCGGTTTTTCTGGCGTACTTGAACGTGAGAACTACACCTGCTGCATCCGATCTCCAGGATGGAACGGGAAGTCCCGCCTCGGTGCACCAAGCAACGATGTTTTGAGTGCCCCGACCCACCCGTTCCATGTACCCACGCAGCCATAAGACCTGAACGATGTCCGGGTTGCGTGGCATCGAAGGATGTTCCCTCTTCAGATCACCAACCTTAATCCCGGGGGGCAATGAACCCGAATTCCATATAACCAGCTTCTCGGGGTAAAGGTCCATGCTTACGCCACCGCTGAAATCTGCATAGTCTCTGTGAGCAAAGGCATTCACCAACCCTTCGCGCACGGCCTCTTCAGGATAGGCGGGTCGATCAGATCGTCGAAGCCCGCCCCTGAAGAGACTCGCAACCGGCGTATGCCTCTTCACCATGGACAGCATCTGTTCAAGCATCTCGAGCAACGGCCCCTCAAAAACCCTGCTGTCTATGAAGTCGCTCCCTTTGTGGGCAGCATATACGGTTACTCGTGATCGGATCTGCGGGAACTGGATGGCTGGTCTAACACCAAAAAGAACCTCTGCAGCATTGGTAATAGCGCCTTGCCTAAACAGCCCAAGATCAGAAAGTGTTTTCTGCGGACGCCGTATATCGGTGAAAGGGAAGTTCCGTTTCTCCTGTCCAGTCTTTCCGATATCTCTGATCAAATCCACATTGAGCCTGTCCATACCTGCGCCGGGAAGCCTCTGACGCTCCCATCGCTCCGTTCCACTGTAGCCTGCTTCGACCAGCTCGCGAATACTCGCGGGTGTTCCCTCCAGTGTTCGAGCTCCATCACGTATATAGATCCTGCCCCGGGACGAATATGGCCCGTCGCGTCCCGCCGGGACATCTACGATCAATAGAGCCGCGTCATTGACCCGTGCAGTACTGACAGTCCAGAAGGCCCTGGGAGCAATGAGCTTCCTCAGTTCAGTCTCTAACTCTTTCTTCCGTATCTCTAACTTGTTCGTTCCGGGTTCTGTTTCCAGGAGAACTGTGCCTCCCCCCGAATTGAGGAAAGCGCATATCGTCTCAGCCAGGATCCCGATGGGCGTATCGGGGGCCATATGCTCCAGATGAACCGACTCGATCCGGTTAAGCAGCCGTTTGATACTGGAATCCTTTTTCACTGCCTGCCGTCCTTCTCCAGGTGCATGTGTCGAAGCGCGGAGAGCGGCCCTTTTTCCACAACCTCAACCGCACTTGAGTAGCGGAGGAACTGCGACACTACGAACACTCTCCCATCGGCTGAGGTGGCAAACGGTTGTGCCCAGTTTCCGCGGCGCTCACTGAGTCGTTTCTTTGCCTGGATAACCTCCGCGTACATCTCCAGAACCCGGTAATCGTCAATCACAGGATGCCTGCCGCCTTTTCTCAGTTTCTTCATGCGTTCGTTGAGAATGGGGATGCCTTCCGGGATTCTGTGGCCAAGATTGCGCACAAGGTCGTAGGCCAATTCAACATCTCTGTGCGCGAGAAACCATCGGGGAATATTCCGCTTCAGGGCAGCCCGGACCTCCTGATGGGTTATTGAAGGATCCGATCCATCGAACCCGCTCCCATAGCTGGTGGTAATGATCCCAAGAAAAAGATCACACCGCTGAACAGCATCCAGGCAGTTCTCAAAGTTCGACTTGTTCGAGTTCACGGGAACCGTTCCCTTGTAAGACATCCACACAGTGAACTCCGCGCTGAGGATAGCAAAGATCTGTTCCAGCAGATCTTCGATGCCGTCCACGGTGGAAGAGACCATGATGATCGGTTTACGGCTCTTGTTTACAGATTCCTTTGGGTGATATGGATCCTGTTTCACGGTCAACTGCGGCCACCGTCCCTCTTCGCTGGTCGTTCACAGCCCTTAACGCCATGAAATACTTCCATAAAGGGATAATACCCGGTAGAGCTTTCTCAGACAACCGTGTGCACATACGGAACCCTTACCGCTTACACCCCTGACCTGGGGCGGCCTTAAGGCCCTTCCTTTTTGAACTGCTCCCCCCACTGGAGAAGGTACAGGTTGTAGTAGATGCCCCTCCGGGCAAGGAGTTCCTGATGGGTTCCCCGTTCCATGATCCGCCCTGAGTCGATCACCATTATCTCATCGCACTTCTGTATTGTGGAGAGCCTGTGGGCCACGATCAGGCTGGTCCTGCCCCTCATGAGGGTCTCGATGGCCTTCTGGATCAGCTGTTCCGTGGTGGGGTCCACATTGCTCGTGGCTTCGTCGAGAACGAGTATTCGGGGGTCGTGGGCCAGGGCCCTGGCGAAGCAGATCAGCTGCTTCTGGCCCGTTGAAAGGGTTGCCCCCCTCTCCGCCATTACGGTGTCGAAGCCCTTTGGCAGCCTTTCGATGAAATCGGTTGCCTGGACCATGTCCGACGCCTGTCTTATCTCATCCATGGTGAGATCCGAGCTGAGGCTTATGTTGTCGGCCACCGACCTGCTGAAGATGAAGGCGTCCTGCAGCACGATGGCAATGTTGCGGCGAAGGGTCTCCTGGAAGTGTTCCCTTATGTCGGTCCCGTCCAGCAGTATGCCGCCGTTGTCCACATCCCAGAACCTGGTGAGGAGGCTTATGATGGAGGTTTTCCCGGCGCCTGTGGGCCCCACCAGGGCTATGCTCCTGCCGGGCTCCACCGAGAAGCTTATGTCCCTGAGGACCGGAGTGTCCTTTTCATAGGCGAAGTGAACATTCTTGAACTCCACCCTTCCCTCCAGGGTGGTCGGAGGAGCAGCCCCGGGGCTCTCGGTTATCTCCGCCCGGGTGTCCATTATGGCGAAGATCCTCTCGCTGGAGGCCATTGCGCTCTGCATGATGTTGTACTTCTCGCTCATGTCGGAGATGGGCCGGAACATCTGCTGCACATAGCTCAGGAAGGCGACCAGGGCGCCTATGGTAATGGCGCCTGATATCGTGCCCAGACCGCCGTAGATCACCACCAGGGCGGTTCCAGTCTGGGCGATCACATTGATGGCGGGGCGGAACACACCGAAGATGTACAGCTGCTTCATACTGGCAGAGAAGTAGTTCTCGTTTATCGAGAGATACCGGGCCCTCCTGGATCCCTCCTGCCTGAAGGCCTGGACCACCTTAACACCGGAAACGTCTTCCGCTATGCTGGAGTTCAGCTCCGCCAGGTGCTTCCTCACCCTTCTGTAGGCCTCCCTGACCTTCCTTCTGAAAAGGATGGAAACGAAGGCGAACACCGGCAGCACCGACAGTGATATCAGGGCGAGCTTCCAGTTCATGAACAGGAGGATGGATATGGTGCCGAATATCAGGAGAAGGTCCTTGACCAGGTTGACGAGAACCGCGCTGAACATCTCGTTCAGGGCTTCCACATCATTGGAAACCCTTGTGACAAGCCTTCCCACAGGGTTCTTGCTGAAGAAGTTCAGGCTCAGGGTCTGTATGTGGTTGAACAGAGCGGTGCGCACATCGTACATGGACCTCTGCCCGGCAATGACAAGGGTCATCACATGGCCGTATCCCGCGAAGAGGCTCAGGATCAGAAGACCGATGAAGAACACCGCGAGCCGGGTGATACCCTTCACGTCGTCTCCCCTGATGTCGAAGAGCACCCCCGGGGGTATGCTGCTCAGTTCCCCCTCGGGAACCAGCCATGTGCCGTTCTGCAGCCTTCCCGCTTCCCCCTGGAACCTGTCCCCGGGAAAAAGATAATAAGTGTCCCTGAGCAGCCCCCCGGAGGATTCCAGGGAGTGTACCATACCGGGATCCATGCCCTCCAGGGAAGCCTTCCGAACCATCACCGTGTCCGGGGAGAGCCTCAGGAAATCCCCTTCACCGGGTTCCAGGGCCATGAGTTCGTCACATGCCGCGGGAGTATCGGAGTAAACCTGGTACAGCTTGGCCAGATACTTGTCTATGCCCTGCTTGGTAATGTAGGGGAGCAGCAGTTCCACGCCTGTGGAGACCACCATGAAGAGCATGGCCAGAATGACCAGCTTCCTGTGGGGAGCCACATAGCTCAGGAGCCTTCTTACCAGCCTGCCGTCATAGCCTTTTCCCTCGATGGTGTCGTCGACGAAGGGGCTTCCGTGGTGCGGAGGCATCAGCGGTCACCTCCCCCGCGGGATCTTTCGGCTTCCGCCTCCAGCTGCTGCATCCGGTAAAGCTCGGCGTAGTATCCATCCTTCTCCAGGAGTTCCCTGTGGGTTCCCTTCTCCACCAGCCGTCCCCTGTCGAGGACGAGGATCAGGTCTGCATTCTGAACCGTGCTGATCCGGTGAGCAATGATAACGTTGGTGAGTCCGGCTATCTCAATCTTGAGATTGTCCAGGATTGCGGACTCGGTTTCAGTGTCCACGGCGCTGAGGGAGTCGTCAAGCACCAGTATCCTGGGGTTCACCGCAAGGGCCCTGGCTATGGCCACCCTCTGCTTCTGGCCCCCTGAAAGGGTTACGCCCCTCTCACCCACCATGGTTTCGAACCCCTGGGGGAAACCCTCTATCTCCCCTGCTATTCCGGCTATGTCAGCAAGTCTCCGCACCCTGGAGTCGGGCAGGTCTCCCGCTCCGAAGGCTATGTTCTCTGCTATGGAGAGGGCGAAGAGGAACGTTTCCTGGGGAACGTAGCCGAAAAGGCCTCTGAGGTCGGAGAGCCTGTGCTGCCTCACATCCGTGCCGCCGATGTAAACAGTGCCTTCGGGGGGGTCATAAAGCCTCATAAGGAGTTCCACCAGGGTGGTCTTTCCGCTGCCTGTGCGCCCAACGATACCCAGGGTCGAGGAGGCGGGAAGCTCGAAGGATATCCCTTTAAGCACTTCGGTGTCGGTTCCCGGATATGTGAAATGGAGGTTCCTCACCTCTATGGCCGGGGAGGGCTCGCCCTCAACGGGCCCGTCGGTTATCGCTGGCTCGGTGTTCATTATCCGTTCCAGTCTCCCCATGCTGGCGGCGCCCCTCTGGAGCAGGTTGACCACCCAGCCGATGGCCATCATGGGCCAGGTTAGCATTGCAAGATAGCTTGAGAAGGCCACGAACTGACCCAGGGAGATGGAACCGCCGATCACCGACCGCCCTCCCACAAGGAGCAGAAGGGCGCTGCTCATCATGGCAAGGCCCATGACCAGAGGCTGCATGAAACCCCATATCCTGGTGAGCCTTACATTCTCGTCAACACAGCTCCGGGCCCTCTCGGCGAACAGCTTGCGTTCCGAGACCTCGTCGCCGTAGGCCTTCACCACCCGTATTCCCGAAAGGGATTCCTGGGCTTTCTCCGATAAGCCGCTGAAGGCCTTCTGAACCGCTTCGAACCTGTCGTGAAGGACCCCTCCGAACTTGGTCATCATAAGGGCGATCAGGGGAAGGGGTATCATGGTTATAAGTGTGAGCCGAACGTCTATCAGAAGCAGCATCACTATGCTTGCCGCGCTCATGAAGATGGCGTCGAAGGAGGCTATGGTGGCCATTCCGGCGGCCATCCTCACTGCGTTTATGTCATTGGTGGCGTGGGCCATGATGTCGCCAACCCTGGTGTTGTCGTAGTACTGGGCGGGAAGCTTCTGAAGGTGGCTGTAGAACTCGGCCCTCAGGTCCCGTTCCAGCCTCATGCTGGACCCTACTATGAAGACCCTCCAGAAGAACCTGCAGAAGGCTATCCCTATGGCTATCGCCACCACGGAGAGCCCCATTCTCCAGATGAAGTCCGACTGGGCGGTGCCGGCCGCCAGGCCGTCGATGAGCTTCCTGAGGATCTGGGGTATGATCAGCTGCAGCCCGTCCACCAGGATAAGGGCCACGATGCCGGCGGCTATGGACTTCCTGTGCCTGAATATCCTGGAGTACAGACTGCGGAGGCTGGACCTTTCCACCTTGGGTCTGCCTTTTCTGCCGAGCAAAACACACCCCCGTTCCCGGCGTATGAAAGGCAGAATATAGAAAGCAGCCCTGGAAAAGCGTTAATTCCCGGGGATCAGAACTCCTCCGGCTCCCCTGCATAGTCCAGGGAGTAATCGATCACGAATACCTTCCTCAGGTCTTCCCTCACCGAGTAGCCCTCGGTGGTGAACCTGCCAAGTACCGTGGTGGTAAGCCCGTACTCCGGCACCAGATCGTATGCCAGTTCCCCCATAAGCGCGAACACCTCACCGGTGGCGTCCTCGGTGAGTATCACCGTTTCGGACCTGGTTCCGGCGTAGAGGACCTGTACGATCCCCGTGATCCTGACGGTGTCGTCCCCGGCGGAAGCGGTGGATGCTCCGCAGGAGACCGTTGTCAGGAGGAGGAACGCCGCTATGGCTGGTATGACCTTTCTCAAACTAATCTCCCTTCAACGGAGCGAGTTCCGGTTGATGTGAATCCTGTTCGGTAATGATACCCCAGGCGCCGCCCTCCGCCCAGAGGGCCAGGGCTTCCCCCGCCTCCTCCGGGGTTATCCCGGAATATGCCTCCTGAAGACGGTAGGCCAGTGTCCAGTCCCCCGCTGCTATATGGCCGTATCCCAGCATGTGGCACTGGGCATCCATTGACTGGGCGCGGATGCCCTCGATCGTTCTCTGCCCGTTGGCCACGCCTGTCACCAGAGCCTCACCCGCGTCACCTCCGGCAACCTGGGTGAATATCTGCGCCATGAGCTGAGACGCGCGTTCCGGTTCTGAGGTACTGGAGTACATGTATCCCCAGTTCTGTACATAGCTTGTGGTCGAGCCGGCATAGGCCGCGTAGGTGAGGGCGTTATCGGTCCTGAGAACCTGCCAGAGAAGCTCGTCGATCACACCGCAGGCTATGGAGAATGCCGCCTGGTCGCCGTGTCCGGGGGGAGGAGCCTGGAATTTCACCACCATGTAGGATGTGGAGATATCCTCCATTTCAGCAACGGTGGTGTCCCGGGGAAAGATGAAGGCCGGAACCGGCGGTATGGTATCTCTCCCCCTGGGTACCGCTCCGAATGTTCCCTCGAGAATATCCCTGAGCTCCCCTGGTCCGGTGGGGCCGGCGTGGGTGATCACCAGGTTGCCGGCCATTATCCTTCGCCGGAGCCAGTTCCCTGCGTCCTCGGCGGTGAATGAAGCAATGGTCTCCGGCACCCCTTCCGGTCTGAGAAGGTAGGGATGCCCTTCCCCCATGAAACCCCTGTTGGCCACCAGCCAGACCCTGTTGTCAGGATCCTCCAGCTCAGCCGAGGCGGCGGATACCTGGGAGGATCTGATCCTTGCCACCGCGGAGGGTGAAAGCTCCGGGTTGATGAGGCAGTCGGCGAAACCGTCAATAAGAAGGGCAAGGTCCTCGGAAAGGCATTTCAGATGATACCTGGAATAGTCGTAGTTGTAGGAGGCGCTCCACTGGGCAAGGGTAGAGTCCGTTATCTCCCGCCACATGTGGTCGGGATAGCGCCGGCT